>NYTH01000051.1 GCA_002683405.1 Salinisphaeraceae bacterium
CCACCGCTTCATCCACACTGCCGGCTACCAGCCCCTCTCCGGCCGGCACGCCGTACTGGGCGAACAGCTGCTTCGCCTGGTATTCATGAACATTCATTGAGTACGTGTCCTCCTGTATACAAACAGGCGCGGTCCAGCCGCGCCTTGTTCTTGTTTTGACAGTGCGATTTAGTGGATGAAGTGTCCGCCATTGACACTGAAATCGGCGCCGGTAACCCAGCTGGCCTGCTCGGAAGCCAGGAAGGTCACCATGGCGGCGACATCCTCCGGCATGCCGAAACGGCCGGTGGGAATGCCGGCCCGGATCTGCTCGCGGATTTCTTCGGGCACGGCGCGAATCATGGGGCTATCGATATAGCCCGGCGATACGGTGTTCACCGTTACGCCTTTTTTCGCCACCTCCTGCGCCACGGCCATGGTAAAACCATGCACACCGGCCTTGGCCGCCGAGTAGTTGGCCTGGCCGAACTGGCCCTTCTGACCGTTGATCGATGAGATATTCACCACGCGGCCCCAGCCGCGCGAGCTCATACCTTCAATGACGCACTGCGTGACGTTATAGATGCCGGTCAGGTTTATATCAATGACTGCCTGCCAGTCCGCCGGCGTCATTTTCTTGAGCGGCTTGTCGCGGGTAATGCCAGCAACATTGACCACAATATCAACCGGTCCGAGCTTGCTTTCACCATCCGCAATGGCGTCCTTGGCTTCCTCGTAGTTGGAGACATCGAACTCGAGCAATTCGATCTGGCAGCCTTCGCTCTTTTCTTCAGCCACCAGCTGCTTGGCCACGTCGCGATGGAAACCGGCGTGGCAGGCCAGCAGCTTGCAGCCGGCACCACCGAGGTAATGACAAACCATGCGTCCAATTGCGCCGTTGGCGCCGGTAATCAGGGCAGTCTTGTCCTTTAATGAAATCTTCATGAATGTTCTGTTGGTCCTTTCTCTTGCGGGTGGATTACGACGTAAAGCAGGCGCCTGGTCGGCTAACGCTCGACCGCGAGCGCGACGCCCTGCCCGCCGCCAATACAGAGGGTCGCGAGCCCCCTGCTGACTTCACGCTTTTTCATTTCGTGCAGCAGCGTGACCAGGATTCGCGCCCCGGATGCGCCAATGGGGTGCCCCAGTGCAATGGCGCCACCGTTGACGTTCACCCGCGCCAGATCCCATTTGAGTTCACGGGTGACCGCCAGCGCCTGCGCCGCAAATGCCTCGTTGGCTTCGACCAGTTCCAGGTCATCCACTGACCATCCGGCCCGGTCGAGACAGCGCTGGGTGGCGGGAACCGGCCCAATGCCCATGTAAGCCGGGTCAACGCCGGCATTACCGTAGGCGGCGATGGTGGCCAGCGGTTCAATACCGAGCGCCTGGGCCTTGGCCTCACTGGCGACAACGAGAATGGCGGCGCCATCGTTGATACCCGAGGCGTTGGCGGCGGTAACGCTACCGTCCTTCCTGAAAGCGGGACGCAGTCCGGCGAGTCCCTCGGCCGTGACCCCAGCCCGCGGAAATTCGTCGGTGTCGAAAATCTTCGGGTCGCCCTTACGCTGCGGAATGCTCACGGGAATGATTTCGCTCTTGAAGCGGCCCTCCCCCATGGCCCGTTCTGCTCGCTGCTGGGAGGTCGCCGCAAACTCGTCCTGCTCCTGGCGAGAAATGCCGTATTTGTCGGCTAGATTCTCGGCCGTCATGCCCATATGGAAATTGTTGAAGGCATCCCAAAGGCCATCGACGATCATGCTGTCCTTGAGACTGGCGTCGCCCATCTTCGTCCCGTTGCGCGAATTGGGCAGCACATGCGGCGCCATACTCATGTTTTCCTGGCCGCCAGCCACGATAAGGTCCGCATCACCCAGACAGACCGACTGCGCCGCCAACATGACGGTACGCAGGCCGCTGCCACAGACCTTGTTGAGGGTCATGGCGGGCACCGAATCAGGAATTCCGGCCTTGATGCTCGCCTGCCGTGCCGGATTCTGCCCCATGCCGGCGGTCAGCACCTGACCCAGAATGACCTCGTCGACCTGTTCACTTGGTATGGCGTGCTTCGACAGTAGCGCCTTGATGGTCTCCGCGCCCAGATCAGCTGCCGGCACCGAGGCCAGGCTGCCGTTGAAACTGCCAATCGCAGTGCGACCCGCCGCAATAATGACGGCTTTCCGTGTCATGGTGTCTCCTCCCGATGCCCGGATCGGTGTTCTAGTGAAATACGTAGGTACCGGGGGCCGCGACAATGGAATCGCCCATTTCAGGGGTTGCGGCCTTGTTGCCCGATTTCGACTTGAGCCAGTTCTGCCATTCCGGCCACCAGGAACCCTGCTCGACCGGCGCGGTCTCCATGAACTCGTCCGGCGACACGTATTTGTCGTCGCCGGCCCACTTCAGCTTCCGAAAGCGGCGGCGGGGGGGCCCCGGCGGCGTCACGATGCCGGCGTTGTGCCCACCGCTGGTCAGCAGATAGGTAAGCTCCGGCGGCTGGGCCAGCAACACCATCTTGTAGACCGAGCGCCAGGGCGCAATGTGATCGGTTTCGGTGCCCACAATGAACATGGGCACGTTGATATCCCGCAGCGCGATGGGTCGTCCATCCACCTCGTAGTGGCCCTCCGAGAGCTGATTTTCGAGATACAGACGGCGCAGATACTCGCTGTGCATGCGGAAGGGCATGCGCGTTGCGTCAGCATTCCAGGCCATCAGCGGAATCGACGACATCGACTTGCCCAGGAAGTACGAATCGATAATCGGTGACCAGTACAGGTCGTTCGCCCGCAGCATCTGGAAAGCACCCCCCATCTGCTGTTCGTTGAGCACCCCGGCTTTGGCCATGGCGCGGTCAAGCAGGGCCAATTGCGCTTCATGGGTAAATAGCCGAAGTTCGCCCGCCAGCTTGAAGTCAGCCTGCGCGGCGAGCAGCGTCAGCGAGGCCAGTCGATCGTCTCCGTCTCGGGCCATGGTAGCGGCAGTGATGGACGTGAGCGTGCCCCCCACGCAGTAGCCCATCAGGTGAACCTTCTGGTCCGGCACAATCTCACCGATGGCATCCAGCGCCGCCATTGGGCCAAGCCGGCGGTAGTCGTCCATGCCAACGTCGCGATCCGCCGGCCCGGGATTGCGCCAGGAGATGATGAATACGGTGTGCCCCTGGTCGCGCAGGTACGCCACCATGGATTGATCCTCGGCCAGATCGAGCACGTAGTACTTCATGATCCAGGCCGGCGTGATCAGCACGGGCTCGGGATGAACCCGCGCCGTGGTCGGCCTGTACTGAATCAGCTCGATGAGGTCGTTGCGGAAAACCACCTCGCCGTCCGTTACCGCCAGATTCTCGCCCACCCGGAACGCTTTCAGCGCTGCGGGCTTGCGCTTGGTGACCGAGCCGTACACGTCACGGGCCAGGTTGCGGATGCCCCGCAACAAATTCCCGCCTTTCTGCTCCCGCGTCACACGCAGAACTTCCGGATTGAGGAGCGGGAAGTTGCTGGGCGCGACCGTATCCAGCAAGCGCTCTGTAAAAAACGCTACGAGCGTCGAGTTCACGTCGTTGACGCCTGGCACATCACGTGTGGCATTGCGCCACCAGTTACGCCGCGCCAGATAAGACTGCTCAAGAAACGCGAAGGGCGCCTTGTTCCAGCCGTCGTCGGCAAACCGGCGGTCTCCCTTCTCAGCCCGAATCAGGCGCTCGACCTCCGCCCCTCGCAACAGCCGAGCCACATTCCGAAGCTCTCTGGCCTGCAGGCCGACACGCTGCTCCATCAGCTGCGCGACCTTGCCAGGGCAGGTGCCCAGGTGCATGAGCCAATCGGCGTAGGCGAGCGCCAGACTCCCCAGGGGCAAACCGCCGGTACTTCTTGCCAGCGCAGCACCGAAGGCATCATCCAGCGTCTTGGCAAGTTCGTCGCTGATGACGGGCCCAGACGCAACACCGGCCGCTCGTGCGGCCGGCGTCTGTTGCGTGCCGGGCAAACTTGACTGCGCAGTACCGCTCCCCTCTTTCAAGATGGGCGAAACCTTGGCAGACCTGCCGTTTCCGCTTTCGCGTGTAGTGGTTTGCAACTTCGCCGCCATGTCGAATCAGGCTGCTGCCGTGGCGTCCCGAGTGGCCGCCTCTGCATTCATCAATGACTCCGAGAGCTTGACCTGCGTGAGCGCCAGCCCTACGCCGGACTCGAAGATTCGCGTCATGAAAGTCAAGCCGGAATCGGTCAGCCTCTCGCCCAACTCTTCCTGCAGGTCGTACAGCTCGGTCGCGCTCTCCTCGGCCGCGTCAGAAAAGAACGAGTCAAAATGATCGGCACAGGCCACGGCCCAGTCAGCCTGAGCATCGAGCACTTCGCCGGACGTTCGTGCCAGGGCGTCGAAACCCTGCAGCTGCAATTGAAAAAGATCGCCACCACGCTCGATCAAAGCAGAGGCGCCCGTTCCCAGACTGTCAATGAAGTTTTTCATATACGCTCCATTCCGTTGTTTACAACGCTATTTATAAACACACATCTTTTTTTTCGACGTGTGACCGTATTTCGTATCATAATGCAGTGCAGCAATTCAGGTAATCCTAGTTTCCCGCATTTGACATATGCGTATTAAGAATAACTGAACACAGATTCATTCCACATAAGCGCTGCTGGCCCGCGTAGTGAACAGGCTCTGATCGCGCCGGGATGAAACCACGTGAATTTGCTGATTTACGGGTATTACGATGCTGTCGCAGCCTGATAGGTCAATTCGCCAGGACAGACAAAACCTCATGCCAGCCTTGACATCGGCCCCGTTCCGCAAGCGTTTCTGTCTCAGCGGGTTGCTCGTGCTACAAGTCTTCTGCGCGAGCTGGGCGGATACCGATCACTCGCAGCCCTCGATCATCGCTTTCGAATCATTTAAGGGGCAGACCGTGATACCGGTCAGCGTAGGCGCCGGCTCGGCTCACGCATTTCTCTTCGATACGGGACTGACCCAGGGCAATATCCTGTCGGCGGACCTGGCGCGCGCACTGGATATAAAGCCGACCCGTCAGGTCAAGTTGTCGGACAGCAGCGGCCAAGCGCGCGCGGTGGATGTCGCGATGATTGATACCGTGTCCGTGGGCCCGGTCACGCTGCACAACGCGCCGTTTGCGCTTATGCCGTTGCCAGCCGCACTGAGTCGTCGGCCGGACGGCCCCGACATCGTCGGCGTAATGGGCGCACCGCTATTGAAGGACGCTGTGGTCTGCCTGGATTATCAGAACAAGCGAATCATGCGGTGGTCGCCGGCCGCCACCTTCAGCGCTGGCCAACGACGCCGGCTGCCGCTCGAATTCCTTCACGATCAACCCACGATCACCATTGATATTGACGGTCTACGGGCCACCGTCGTGGTCGATACCGGGAGCAACGGCGGCGTCCAGCTCTTTCCCGCGTTCGCCCGCGCCCACGACCTGGGCACGAAATACCCCGGTCTGCGTCAGACAAAGAGCTTGTCCGGGCACGGTCAGATATCTCAGAGCTACCAAGGTACTGCGCGTCGCGTCACGCTCGGCGACGACGTCAAATACCCGAATATTCCCCTGGCTATCATTCCTCAGAGCTTCCCGCCTGCCTGGGGAATCGACGGCCTGATTGGCGCCGGATTTCTCTCGCGCCTCGCCCCCTGTCTTGACGAGCCCAGTGAAGGCTTCTACTGGACGCCATAGCAGCAGCACCACGTCCGCCGCTTTGCCTTAACGTGAATACTCGTCAGCTTTCCAGGCGCAGGTCTGGAAAGCGAATGCTTTTCCTGAATGAGCGCTGAGCGGACGACCTGCTTATCGCCCCTTTCACGGACTGCGGTGACTACCGATACCAAACGCAGCAATGTCGGACTACTGTTCAAGATAGACGGGGGCCGGCTTATAAGGAGCGAGAAACATGAGAAAGTCAGCACTACTGTTTGCCGTGGCCATGGTCCTATCCGCCACCGCACACGCGGAAAAGGAGAAAATGGCCTCGGAGAAATCGTTCGACGTGAACAAGGACGGTTTTATTGATAAGGAGGAAGCCGGCGAGGCGGTTGAAGCATTCGGTGATTTCGACAAGGATAGTGACGGCAAGCTGACGCTGGAACAGTTCCAGGAAGCCATGAGCAAACGCAAGCTTGACGGCGCTGACACCCCCGGAGATACCACGCTCAAGACGCCAGACGATAAGAAAGGCGAGCCCGCTGACGTGCCGCCCAAGGCACAACCTGCCAAGCCGGGTTCCGAGCCCACTAAATAACTTGTCGAATTGACGGCATGTAAGAGTCAGGCCGCCGCGCGGCCTGACTCGGCTCAGCCAACCACCTTCTCGAAGTCTTCCTTATCACGCACAGCGCAATCAGGACAGGACCAGTCGTCCGGAATATCCGCCCAGAGCGTGCCCGCTGCGAATCCCTCGTGCGGGTCACCCTGTTGCTCGTCGTACTCGTAGTCACAACCCGGGCATCGGTATCGACTCATGTTTATTCCCTTTCGACCAATCCCGATTTTTACGCGCCGTAGGCCGCGCCATGGCGAGCGAGTATTGCCTGCCGCTTGCTAGGCTGGATATTAACCCGGGTGATATCGCCGTCGTAAACCTCCAGCACACGCTTGTCCATGATGGCGCGCCACAGGGGCGGGATATAGGCGAGCGTGAAGCACAGCGGATAGCCCGAGGGCAGCTCTGGCGCCTTGTCGCTGCGCAGTGCCTGGTAGCAGCGCGTGGGCCGGGCATGATGGTCGGAATGACGCTGCAGGTGGAAGAGCATGAGATTGGAAACCAGATGATCGGCGTTCCAGGAGTGCTCCGCCTTGCAGCGCTCGTAGCGGCCGGTTTCGGTCTTCTGTCGCAACAGGCCGTAATGCTCGATGTAATTCGAGGTGGACAGAAACTGCCAGCCCCAGAACGTGGAGATAATGATGAAGGGAATCAGTACCCAGCCCCAGAGCAGCAGTGCCGTGCCATAGAGCACTGCGGTGATCGCGAAAGACTGCAGCAGTTCGTTCGAAGTGCTCCACACCGATTTGTTCTGGCGGGCCAGGCGCGTCTTTTCGTCCGCCCAGGCTCGGCCCAACGCACCTGGTATTTCACGCAGGACGAAGGCGTAGAGCGATTCGCCGAAGCGCGCAGAGGCCGGATCGCCCGGCGTAGCTACATCCTTGTGGTGCCCGCGGTTGTGCTCGGCCGAAAAATGGCCGTAGGCGGGCACTGCCAGCACGATCTGCGCAAGGCGTTTCTGATAGCGCTCTTTCTTGTGACCGATCTCGTGACCCACCACCAGCGCCAAGCCGTTGGTCAGGGCAACACCGATAGTCACACCCAGATAGCCAACCCAGCCGTAACCCTGCGTCGCGACCGCCCAGGCGGCCACAATCCAGGTAATAAAGAACAGCGGGATGGTTGAATACACCAGGAAACGATAATAGTTGTCGTCTTCCAGTGTCGGCACTGCGGCGTCCGGCGGATTCCGCTCGTCGCGGCCAACAATCCAATCGGCGACAGGAAGCGCGACGTACCAGAGGATGGGCGTGAACCACAGCCACACCCCCTGCCCCGTCATCGCCTGCAGCCAGATGCCCAGCACAGGCGAAATGGCCACGAAAAGCGGCAGCCACCACCAGTGGCGCTTTTGGTCATGATATGCGTTCGCCGGGGCTTCGCCGGCCGTTTCCGAATGACTCACAGCAGATTCCTCCATGGCCCCACGGTCGCGCCAACGCGGGGATAGTCGCGGCACCGAGGCCGCCTGATTCTTTTCAAACCTTTACGGGCGCAGAATCATCATGCAGAGAAAGCCTTGCAGGAAACCCGATCCAAGGATGGGTATTCTGTTGACGTGAGCGGTCGCCGTTTTGACAAGATCGCGCCGAGCAATACAGCCAGACCATGGTGCAACAGGAAGACTTGATTGCCAGCAAGCTCGAACCGCCCGTGCGCGACGCGCGGGCGATTTCGCGCGCTGCGCTGGCGGAGACCGCCCGCGATCTTCTGCGGGCCGGGGGGCTGGTCACGGTCGTGGCGCCGGGCGGCTCAGGCAAGTCCAGTCTGATGACAGAGCTGCATCAGGCCGTGGCCCAGGAGCAGATCGACGCGAGCTGGCTTGGGCTGGATGCGCAGGACAACGACCCGGCAACCTTCGCCCTGTATTTCATCCGTGCGGTGCAAGCTATCGAACCGCGATTTGCGCGGGATGAGCAAACCGCCCTGCGCGCCAATCCGGTGCGCGATTTTGATGCCCTGTTCGATCTGCTGCACAGCCGTCTGGGTCAGTCCGTGCGACACGCCGTCATCTTCCTGGACGATTTCCAGCACATCTCCGACCAGCAGATTTTGCGCTTCCTCAATCGCCTGCTGGCGCAACGCCCGTCCGGACTGTCGCTGGTCCTGGCCAGCCGGCATGAATTGCCACTGGAATACGCACGGTTGCTGGTCGCCGGGCAGGTCGTGGAAATTGGCCCCGAATCGCTCAATTTCAGTCATGCCGAAATGTCGACCTTCCTGGAGCGCTATCACGCCGTTCAACTTTCCGAATCCGATCTGCAGGCACTTGACGACAGTACCGAAGGCTGGCCCACGGGTGTCCAGCTTATTGGCCTGGCGCTGCGCCGTCACAAAGGGCCGGCAGCCGACCTGATTCACAGCTTTTCCGGCCGTGACCGCGACCTCACCCGCTATCTCGTCGAATCGATTCTCAAGCTGCAGCCCGAGCGCGTGCGCCAGTTCCTGCTGCAAACCTCGCCCCTGCGCCGCATGAGCGCCGATCTCTGCATTGCCACCACGGGAAACAGCGACGCACCGGCACTGCTGGAGCAGGTCGGCCAGGCCAATCTATTCCTTATTTCGCTGGACCGCGAGGGCCGATGGTTTCGCTATCACCATCTGTTCGCCGAGTTCTTGCAGAGCGAATTTCGCCGCCGCGACGATGCCGGGTTCCGCCAGACCTGCCTGCGGGCGGCGAACTGGTGCGAGACCCGCGGCTATCCGTCCGAAGCCGTGCGCTACGCGCTGGAGGCCGAGCAGTTCGAGCAGGCGGTGGATCTTATCGCCCGCAACGCCATGCGCGTGTCGATGTTCGACGGCGATCACTACACGGTGCGCGACTGGATGCGTAATCTGCCCGAAGCCTACCATCTGCATCGGCCGGAGATTCTGCTCAGTCACGCGTGGTCCTGTGCGTTCTCGCGCGATACGCAGCACGCGCTGGCCCTGTCGCAACAGGCGATCGACCTGCTTGACTCGGAAGAGGCATCGACCTGGTCACTGTCGGAGGAAGCGCGCGAGCGCTGGCTGCTCTGGGCGTTGAACGTGCAAGCGGCAACCCACGCCTGTTCCGACGACATCGAGGACTGCATCCGGCGATCCGCTGCGCTGCTGCCTCGGGTGCCTGACAGCGAGCCTTTTTTACTGGCCACGCTGGCCAATTGTCTGAGCTACAGCTATTTCGCCAGGCGCGAATTCGAAGACAGCCGGCACTACGCACTCATGTCGCACGAGCAGGGGCACCGGGCCGACGCCCACTATCTGTCGGCGTGGGGCGATTTCCTGCACGGGCTGACGCTGGTTGAATCCGGCAATCTCAACGCCGCAGGCGAACTGGCGCGCAGCGTGCAGAAAGATTCCGAAGGGCTGGGGCTGGGACAGCGGAGTTACGTGGCAGGCCTGGCGGCGCTGCTCAGTGCCAGCATCGCGATCCAGCGGGGGGATTTCGCCACCACCGCAGAGCATATCGACGTTGGCCGTGCCTTCAAGGATATCTTCGGACCGGTGCAGCCCCAGTTGGTTGCCCTGCAGAATGAGGCGCGGCTGCACGTATCCAGGCAGCAAACCGAAAAAGCCTATGAGGTATTGCGGGATGGTCAGGTGGCCGCGCTACGTGAGCAGCATCGGCGCCTTTATGTTGCGCTGGCCGTGGAGGAGGCCGCGCTCCAGCTCACCGCAGATGACGTTGAACGCGCTCGCAATACGTTGCGGCGCACCGGGTTGCTGCCAGCCGATCGCAAATCGAACAGCCTGTCACGAGCGCAGCGCGATGGGCTCAAGCTGCTGGACGCGGGGGTCCATCTGGCCGAAGGCGATGCCCGACCTGCCCTGCGCTTGCTGACCAGCCTGCAACAGGGGCGAGGTGCCGAAACCCGCGGTGGTTTCGCGCTAGCGGTAACCACCCACCGGGCCATCGCACTGTGGGACATTGGGAGCGAGAAGGAGGCGGCCCGCCAGTTGGACCGGGCGCTGGTGGCCGCCGCGGATGAGTTCCATGTTTACCCCATACTGTCCGCCGGCAAGAAGTTGCTGCCCCTGCTCGACTATCTGGCGGAAAAGCGACCGGCAGCCGCCTCCGAGTCACTAGGCCCCGTACTAGAACTACAAAACTGGCTGAGAGATTATCTGGGCGGATCGACGCATGGACCGCCACCCACTGGCGCCAGCGCGCCCCAATCCGTGACCGAACGGCCCGAAATTCTGACCAGCCGCGAACTGGAAATATTGCGTCATCTGCAGGCAGGGCTAACCAACCGCCAACTCGCCGATGGGCTGATACTTTCGGTGCCTACCGTCAAATGGCATTTGCACAATATCTACAGCAAGCTCGGCGTGGGTAATCGCGGCGCCGCCGTCGCCGCGGCCCTGCGCCAGAACATTCTTTAGATCAGTACAGCGGCGCATGCGGATCAGGGTCGCTCTACCGCTTGCAATCGCGCCCCATGGAAATAGACTTCCTCCCCGCGGATAAGCGCGCTGCAGGAGACAAGCCTGCTGTCCCTGTCGACCAGTCGCGTCACATGATCCCCAAACCCTTTTTGATATCAGGACAGCATGAATTCACCGGCCTCGACTTTCAAAGGCCTTGTACCGAAATGCTCCCCACCATTTTTCCGGCTTACTGCCACTAAGGGAACGATAGCTGACACCGGCTTGCTCGAACTGGATAAATCGCATCGAACTCGGCTCCCAATATGAAAATATCGGCCAGAGACCAATGCGGGCATCAACCTCGATGAGCTGCATTGCCGCTATGCGGCATCGGCTCCGGCAAGACCGGGCCAAATAAAAAACCGAGAGCAAAATGCTCTCGGCTTCAGGTACTCGGGGGCAGGCCCACACCGGCCTGCATCAACCTTTTACGTCTAAGCCATGGCCGTCTCGGACTTTTCTTCGCGCGCTTCGACCAACAGGGCCTCCAGCTTCGGAACCGCGGCTTCGATCAACTCGCCCATGGCCTGAATGTTCTTGAGCTCTTCGGGATCGTCGAAATCCAGGAGCGGGCTGAACAGGTCAATGCGGGACTCGTTGATCCACTTCACCACTGCGGGCTCGGTCAGCCAGGCAGCCATGTTCTTGCTGTTCTGGATGGCGCAGCGAATGTAATCGTCGTCGGTGTAGGGCAGCGGAACGGGCTGCGTGAGCTCGTTCTTGCGATCCTCGTCTGCATCGACGTTGGCTTCCACGTTGCCGATGAAGCCGCCGCTGTAGACCTGCTGACACATGCGAATGGTCTGCAGGGTGATCAGGTTGCCCTCGAAGACCTTGGTCATGGGCACTTTGGGCAGACCGTCCGCGGCGCAGTCCACGAACACCGCATTGGCGGGCGTGGGCACCGTGCCCTTCGTCATGGTCATTTCGGTTGGCGAAGCCGCCTCGATGTAGCCCTTACGCACGATATTCTTCACGCGCCGAAGCTGCTCGAGCTCCAGCGGTGTAAACGTCGCGCAGCGCCAGCGGGTCGGCTTGATGGAAGGATCCAGACGCACCACCAGACCGGCTTGTTCAATCAGTTCGAAATAGTGCTCGTAATTTTCCGCTTCCAGCGCACACTGGAGCAGATTGATGGCGTACTGGGTGACCGGGTCACTGAACTTGCGGCCCGGGTCAACGTGGAAGCGGTCGAACATCCAGGCATCGGCCGGCATGATCCAGGTGATGCGCTCGGGTGCGATACCGTTGGTGAGCAAAAAGAGTATGGCGTCCATGCCGGTTTTTCCGGAACCGACAATCACGAAATTATCGTGGTCCGGCAGCACTTTGGGCAGCTGGTTGACTGCAATAGCCTTGGCGCCGTCACGAACCTCGAAATCCGGATCGCGCTGCGACGGCACGGTCACGTTAAGGTAAGTGGCGTCCACGATTTTCTTGGCGCGAAATTCGTATTCCGTCCCGCAGGTCAGCGATACCGCCTTGCAATCGCCCTTGTAGTCGGTGAGGGGCAAATAGCGCACGCGGTCGGACGGCAGAAAGCGGCGCCGCATGACGTTGTCGAAGTAGGCAACCACTTCGCTACCGCTGGCCAACTCGTAGCACCCCTTGTTGAGTCCTACCTCGTCACGCCGATGACCGCCCAGCTCGGTTGAGTTAACGCCATAACAGGTGGACGTCTGATGCAGACGCACAAACGGGTAGGCATCGTTCCAGTGGCCACCCGGACGGTGGTTACGATCCAATATAGTGATGGTTGCGTCGGTGTGGGTGATTATCTCGTCGGCAAAGGCCATGCCCATACCGCCGGCACCAATCACAAGATAATCCGATTCAATTACTTCAGGCATAGTCTCCACCTCTCAGACAGGTTTGCATTCCCTCTCGCTCCAGTCATGCCGGAGCTCGATCTTTCTCGCTCAACTGCGCTCAGGCCGGCGCCTCGGCGCAAATCTTAACACTCGTCAGGCATTTGATACTATTTTTTCGTTGCACTCTTAATTTGAATATCATTTATGAAGTCTCGTGACAGCTGAAACTAGTTCGGCAGGTCCGAGGACTCGCATTCAGTAGTGCGGCGCGTAGGTCATCGAGTCGATTCTCGCTTCGAGCTCGGTCCTCGTCCGGGGCTCTGCAAGCGCGTCGTCGACGGCCTGTTGCGCCACGGCTATTGCGATGTCGCGACACACCCTGCGAATCCGCCGCAACGGCGGGTAAAGCGCCCCCGCCTCCAGCTCGATTGGGTAGACCTGGTCTGCCAGCACCTCGGCGGCCCGTAGAAACATGTGTTCGGAAACGTGCGAAGCACACGCTGCCAGGGCACCCATGCCCACGCCGGGGAAGATGTAGACGTTGTTCCCCTGCGCCGGCCGACGCATGACGCCATTGATCTCGACCGGTGCAAAAGGGCTACCGCTCGCGAACAACGCTCTCCCGTCGCTCCATGAATAAGCCTGTTCGGCGGTGCATTCGGAGCGGGAAGTGGGATTGGACAGCGCAAAGATAACCGGACGCGCGTTGTGTTCTGCCATGGCCTGAACGACCGCTTGCGAAAACACGCCGGGCACGCCGGTGGCGCCAATCAGCATATGCGGGCGGAAATGGCGGATGGACTCGAGCAGCCCGCCGTCAGGCAAGTCTTTGGCAAACACCTTCCGCTCGGGCGCCAGATCGCTTCGGCGTGTCGTGAGCAAGCCATCCACATCGGTCAAGGCAATGCGGGCGCGGGCTTCGTGCTCAGGCAACCCCCGAGCCATCAGCGCCTTGAGCGTCAGTCCGGCCGTGCCGAGCGCGGCCGACCCGGCCCCCGCAAACAGAATCCGCATCTCTTCCAGCGGCGTTTCAAGCGCCCGGGCCGCGCCCAGCAGGCCAGCCAGCGTGACAGCCGCAGTGCCCTGAATATCGTCGTTGAAGCAACGGTAGCGATCGCGGTACTGCTTCAGAAAGCGGAAGGCATTGGAGGATTCGAAATCCTCGAACTGGATCAGCGCATCGGGGAACCGCTGCGCGGCAGCCTGCATGAATTCGTCAACCAGCGCGTCGTAGCCAGGCCCGGTCACCCGCTTGCGCGGTAGCCCCAGATACAGCGGATCGGCCAGTAGTGCCTCATTATTGGTCCCGGCATCAATTACTACAGGTAAACACTTGTGCGGGTGCACGCCCGCACAGGCGGTATACAACGCCAGTTTGCCCACCGGAATACCCATGCCGTTGGCGCCCAGGTCACCCAGGCCGAGAATGCGCTGGCCGTCAGTCACCACAATCACCGCGACATCGTCTTCGGGCCAGTTCCGCAACAACTGGTCTACACGGCCGAGGTCGTCCAGGCTCACGAACAGACCGCGCGGCTCCCGGAAGATATGGGCGTAGCGCAGACAGGCCTCCCCCACCGTCGGGGTGTAGACCAGGGGCATGATTTCATCGATGTTGTCGATCAGCGTGCGGAAGAACAGACGCTCGTTGCGGTTCTGCAGGGCCACGAGAAGAATGTACTTTTCGAGCGGGGACGGCTTGGCCCGCAGATTCTCCATGATGCGGTCCACCTGATGCTGCATCGTCATGACGCGCGGCGGCAGCAGACCCCGCAGTCCATGGCGATCACGTTCTTCCTCGGTGAACGCCGTGCCCTTGGTCACCCTTGCGTCCTGCAGCCGCGCCAGACCACGCAGCTCATCCGGATTGGATGACGGGGAATCGCTAATGGGGGTCACCGCAGCTTTCACGCCGTCGCACCTGCGTGAAACAGACTGCCGGTGGTCGCCATGCGGCGCAGGCGCGGGGACGGGCGATAGCGATCATCTCCGTAGACAGCCTGCAGGTTCTGCAGCACGCGGAGCACGAACCCGTTGCCGACCGCATCGGCCCAGGCCAGCGGGCCACGCGGATAGTTGACGCCGAAACACATCGCATCGTCGACCCCGGCGGCCGAACATATGCCTTCGTTCACGGCGCTGGCCCCTTCATTGGCCAGCATGGCGACGGTACGCAGCACCAGAAGAGCCGGCACGTCATCAAGCTGGCTGACCTGCATGCCGGCTGCCTGAAAGACGGCCGCAGCCGTCTGGATCGCATCATCCCCGACTGGGTCGGCAGGCGCGATCGCGATGCGTAAGCAGCTAGCATAGTCGAGCGCAAGATCGAACAGCACCAGATTATCCGCCGCTTCCTCGGCGGCCCGTTCGGTCGCCAACCGGCCATCGCTGAGCGCAAGATGAACGCCATCGCCAAGAATCGTCTCGGCCGATCCTTCGCGGCGGGACACCGATATGCCGGCTTTCTCGAGTCGCTCAGCCAGCGGCAGCAGCATTCCCCGGGTCTCGATCTCGAGCGCGGCCGGCGCGGGCCCTGGCGGTATTATGCTGGGCTCCTCCGAGACAGCGTCGCTGTCGTATTCGTAGAAGCCGCGACCGCTTTTGCGACCTAGATGACCGGCATCAACCAGCTCCTGCTGGACCAGCGAAGGCCGGAACCGCGGATCGCTGTCAAAGGCGGCGAACACGGTACGCGTGACCTTGTAGTTCACGTCCTGGCCGATCAGGTCGGTCAGCTGACAGGCGCCCATTCGGAACCCCCCGCACTCACGCATCAGCGCATCCGCGGTGACGGCGTTGCACGCCTGCTGCTCGAGCAGATTCAGTGTTTCGGCGTAAAACGGGCGGGCCACCCGGTTCACGATGAATCCGGGCGTATTGCGCGCCATGACCGGCTTCTTGGCCCAGGCGGTCATGGTGTTGAACGCGCATTCGGCCACGTCAGGATCGGTCGCCAGTCCGGGCACCACTTCAACGAGTTTCATCACCGGGGCCGGGTTGAAGAAATGCAGCCCCACGAACTGCTGCGGACGCGATAGCGACGAGGCAATGCGGGTCACCGACAGCGACGATGTATTCGTCGCGAGGATGGTGGCTTCCCCGCAGATATCCTCCAGATCGGCAAACAGCGCCTGCTTGACGGCCAGGTCCTCGACGATGGCCTCGATGACCAGTGCCGCATCCGACAGCTCGGATAGATCGGTGGCGACGGCAATCCTGCCGATCACTGCCGCCTTGTCAGCCTCGTCAATCTTGCCCTTGGCAACGCGACCGGCAAGTTGGCTGTCGATGCCGTCCCGGCCTTTCCCCGCTGCGCCCGCCTGGACATCAAAGAGCTTGACCGTGTGGCCGGCCTGGGCCGCCACCTGCGCGATGCCGGCACCCATCGTGCCCGCGCCTATGACGGCGATCGTCTGTTCCTGCTGTAGCGAATTCATCTCACCTGATTGCATGATCGAAAGAAGGGTTTGAATCGCGGCGCTCACGCCGCCGTGGAAAAACCGCTCGGGGCCAGCAGGGCCGCTCGGCAACCGTGTCCGGCGCCGGCGACCCCGAGGCCCGGGCGTTATTGGCTGGACGCGGGCTGCGTAACTGCGCGCCAGCCGATGATGGTCATCACGACGATGGCGATGGCGCCAAAAATCGCCGCCGGTGCCAGACCGATCCAGCTCCAGAGGCTAGCTGCACCGAGATGCGTATCGCTATAGGCCAGGGCCCGGTTGTCGGAGAAGTTTGAACCGATATAGAACAGCACGTTGGCCCAGCCGTCCCCCACGATCAGCCAGCCCAGCAGCTTCGCGGTCTTCTCCTTGAAATCAATGGCCGGCAGAACAAGCGCCACGCCAATCACCATCAAGCCGTTCAGTACGGGCGCCGAGTGCATGATCTTCCAGCCGCGTTCCGAACCCGGCAGCTGAAATTCGATGATGTAGCCCGGAATGATTTCAAACCCGCCCACGATGAACATCCAGTAACCCACGCCGAACACCAGCGTGGAAAGCATCATCAGCACGCCGTGGCCGAACCATTTCTTCTGGGTATCCTTAAGCATCAACTTCTCCTCCTTATCAAGGCTTTCACGCCTTCTTTGATTACAGTCAATAACGAGCGTCAGCTCATATTCAGGTATTCCAATGCCAGGCTGCGCCGAGGTTCGATTATCCGAGCCGTCTGGACCGCGCGACCAGAGGTGCGCCCTCGTCATGGTCACAAGCCGCTATTTCGGAGATGAACAGCTTGTATTCATCCAGCGAGACGGTCCGTACGACGCGACACTCAAACCACGCCAGGCACTTCGGCAACACCGGCACATGGCCACGCATGGTGAACCCGGGGGCGAATTCCGACGTCGACGCGCGGCCGCAATCGTCGTAGTAGTCCTTCTGATCCTGCGCCAACACGCTCAACCCGAAATGGCCGCTGCGGGTAATCAAGCGCTGCGTGCGGCCCGCGGTCATACCGAGCATCAGCGTGGGAGGCGCCGCCGCGATGGCGGTGAGGCTGGATACGGCCATGGCGCGAACGCCCCCCAGTTCCTCGTCAATACAGGCGGCCAGCGCGACACCGGTCCGGAACTTGGCGATTGCCCTGTCAAAGTGGTTTGTATCCAGGCGCAGCGGACCCGCCGCCGCACTCGTCCGGCCTCGCAACAGGGCCGCGCCCGGCAACGTGCTTGTCCCGCCCGACATCAGGAGACCCGGCAGCATCGCGGCGCAGTAGCCGAGGCCGGCACGACGGTGTGCATTGCCGCCCATTGATGCATGCGAGCGGGGCTGGCGAAGCAATTCCACTGACGCTCCGGATAGTTGAAATTGTCAGTGAATTCGTCGCGCATGCTCTGGCTGCTCTCGAGCGCCTCGAAAACGTTCTGCAGCTCCGTGGGCATGTCCACCAGATGCGAGAGCAGATAGTTCGTCCAGCGGTTTGCACAAAAGATGCGCTCGTTCCTCAGGCCGTCCACCTGCTCCATGAATCGGCGATCGAACACCCCGCTGTCGCGAATCGCCTCACCCATCACCCACGCCGCATGGGACGCAAGATTGGCTCCCTGGCCTGTCATCGGATCCACCAACGCGTGGACATCGCCGAGTGTCGGGATGACGCGATCATCATCCTGCCTGATATGGCTCACACGCACTGTCGGCGTAAAGCCGCCCTGCAGGAGATCCGAGGCGCCACCGGCGAGATCGAATTCGGCCGGGTCAAGGCGCTCCATGATGGGGCTGTAGTGCTCCTCCAGCGATCGCATGAGGTTGTCCAGAAACGCGCGCGGATTCTCGGCATAGGACTGCCGAGAGAGACCGGCCAGTTCGCCGTCGGGGACGTTTTCGATGACCAGCGCCGTGCACATGCCATCAAAGCTCAGGGTGGGAATCTCTATCATCTCGCCGTGACCCGGCGAGAAGTACATGGTCACCGCCGACGACTCGCGCGGCCGAATACCCCTGAACAGACCCGCGCAGAGAAGCCGAAGCGGCTTGTCGTGATGTGACTCCCGTTCGTCGCGCTTGAACAGGTTGCGGGTCGCGCCGCGACCGGTGCTGACCACGACCAGGTCATGCAGCCTGTGCAGCGCATGCAAGCGCGCACTGTCCACATCCTGATAGACGATTTTTCCGCCCATTGCCTCGAAATCTTCCATCAGTCGCGGATGGTAAATACGATAATCCACTGCGCGGCTGGGCTCTTCGTAGCGTCCGTAAAACTCGCGTGGGCGCTCCCCGTTGACGAAGTAATGATGACCGAAATACCCGTATTCCTCAGCCGGCCAGTGGTACACGCCGAGGGCCCGCTCTCGCTCAAGCGTCACGTGGTGATGGGCAACCGTATTCAATATCCTTCCCCGCCGAACCTGATCCGGCGTGCGCGAGGTGTACAGCGTGCAGTCGATTCCTTCACCGCGAAGGAACAATCCAAGGTGCAGACCGGCGGTGCCCGCACCGACGATGCCGATGTCTTTCCCCATGTGCCTATACTCCCGGGCGCACATCTAATGAATCTTGTGTGAATCTGCCCATCCGAAAGATGCCCCAGCGTGGCGGGAAGTTAAACAGGGTTGGCGTACTATAATTTATTCTTATAATGCATGAATGGATAGTACACGACCCTTTCACATCTTCGTGCGGATATTCGAGGTAGGCAGCTTCTCTGCGGTTGCCCGCGAGCTCGAGCTTTCCCAATCGACAGTCAGCAAACAGCTGGCCGCGCTGGAGGCGCATCTAGGCGTTCGGCTTTTCACACGCACGACCCGGCAGCTGACGCCCACCAACGAAGCCATCGAGCTCTACGAGTCGGTCAAGCAAATGCTCGACACGACCGAAGTCATTAGGACACGCGACCGACAGACCAGCGCCGCCAGCGGCACCTTGAAGCTGAGCCTCCCGGGCGCGTTCGGCCGCCAGAAAATCATCCCCATTCTGCCGGAGTTTCTGGCGCTGTATCCCAATCTGTCGGTCGATATTTCGCTGACAGACAGGATGGTCGACTTGGTCGCGGAAGGCATCGAACTGGCCATACGACTGGGCGACTTGAGTTCCAGCAGCCTTGTCGCCCGGCGAATCGGATCGTACTCCCAGCATCTTCTGGCCAGCCAGAAATATATTGACCAGCACGGGCGCCCTGCCGATCCCGGACAGCTGAGCGAGCACAATTGCGTGGTGTATGGCCACGCCGCCACCACGGCGCGCTGGACCTTCGATTCGGAATTTGGCCATCACGCGGTCGACGTGCAGGGCCGGGTATCCGCCGATGACGCCGAAGCGCTCTACCGACTGGTCTGCGACGACGTCGGCATTGGGCTGGTCCCGGACTGGGCTATCAATGAAAGCGAGAAGGCCGGACGCGTGATTCGCGTGCTGGAAGACTACTACCCGCCGCCGCAGTCCATTCATGCCGTCTTCCTGCAGCGGCATTACCTGCCGCAACGGGTGCAGTCGTTCCTCGAATTCGTGACCGACAAACTGAAGGCGAACTGACCGACCCGCTTCGGATCATGCAACACCCGACATTTATTCCTGCTGCGATTTCCTGCGGCCGATACAGTATTGCCGCAGTTATATTTTTCTGCGTATCATTCAAACATTTAGAGCAGCTTCATAACAGCCTGGCGAGCACGCGCGAAGTTGGCGTTGCGGGGTTCATCATCGAGACAGGCGGGAGGCAGACACCGTGACGAGCAGAGTTGAGCCCGAACAGCCGTCCAGACCGGCCGGTTCGAAGATGCCGCGCCTGCGACTGATGCGCCGCTGGTATCGCGCGCCGGTTTCGCTGGCCATGCTGGTGGCGGCGATGCTATGTCAGCCCTGGAGCAGTGCGTTCGCGGTTGATGTCGCCGGACTCATCAGCGAAGTCAGCCGCCTGAACGCGGAAGTGCTCGCGGTAGAGCACCGAATCAAGCCTTTTGCGGTCAGGCAGAGTTATTTGTATCTCGCGCTGGATGACGATGCGAAAATCCGTCGCGCATCGCTGAAATGGTCGGCAGGCGCCGAGCCGGATGTACGGTTTGAGCTGACGGACGGCAACGGGCTTCTACCCGAATTGTCACGCGCGCCGATACAGCGGGTATTCACCGAACCGACTCCCTGCAGCGTCACGCTCGTCTGGGTCACCGATGAAGGCGAACGCAGTGAAACCCGTTCCTGCGAAATACCCGCCATCGATACGAACGACAGCATCGAACTCACCGTGCAGAGGCGCTGGCTGCGCGGGCCTCGTATCGACCTGACGCGCTGGCCCGATTTGGCAACCATTTACCCGCCCAACGAACAAGGCGAGGCGATGCTGGCGCCCGTGGCGGAGTTACGGGAAGCAATAGCAGGCCTGGCCAAGGCGCTGGATGAAGCCGTGGGGCCGCGAGCGAAAGACTCGCGCAGCAAACTGACAGGGTCGATCGGCAGTCTGCCACCCGACCTGCGCTACGAGTTCCACGCCTGCCGCGAAGGCTCGTCGGCGGCCATGGCGCGTCTGTTCCGGTACCGGGCAACCTATAGCGAAAATCTGCCGGGGGCTTTCTGGCTCGGTTATGGCCGCTGCAGCCTGTCGCAGAACCTGGTGCAGGAAGCCGAGGTCGCCTACACGAAACTGTTCGGGCTTCTCGCGCGCGAACAGGTGGTGTACGAACTCGCATGGCGGATTGCCGAATACTACTACTCCGCCGGCGACCTCAATGAAGCCATGCGGTGGATCGAGACAGACCCGGGCAAAGTGCCGCCGGACATAGAATCAATGTGGCGCGATCTGCAGTCGCGCATTTACCTCAGCGCCGGGCAGCCCGAGCATGCGGCAAACGTGTTGTCGAGTGGGCGCCACCTCAACGTTGCGGGCACCTCCCTGGAGCTCTACGAAGGCCAGGCACTGCATCACGTCATGCGCATGAATTATGCCGTGGCGCTGCACCGAAGCGGCCGGGAGGACGAAGCAATGTCCGTCCTCGAGCGCGTCGGCACCTCGGCGGCCGATAATGTCGAGGAGCAATCGCTGAAGGCTCGCGCCAATGCGAAACTGGGGTGGCATTTCCTGTCGCAGGGCTATGGCGGCTCTGCGGTGAAGGTCCTGCATCGAATCCCTCTGGAGGGTCTTTACTCCGACCGCGCCTTGCTGGGCATGGGCTGGGCCATGCTGGCACCGCGCGGCGAAGCGCAGCCGCTGGTTAGCGCGCCCGGTTTCGACCGGGCGGCTACGGACCCGCCCGTCACTTCACTGCCCGCCCTGCTCAGGACCGGTGAAATCGACTGCAGCCAGTACCGGAAAGTAACCGGGTCAATGGATTGCTCGGAACGAGAAGAGTTCCTGGTTGATGAGTTCTCGGATGACGAGACCGAACAACTCAAGCGAGCGTTGATCTACTGGCATGAATTGATCGAGCGCGATGACGCCGGGGCAGCGTCGCTGGAAGCGACCCTCGCCGCAGCCAACGGCCACATGCAACTGGGCGATCTGGCCGCCAGCCAGAGACTTTACAGACAGGCGTCGGACAACGCCCAGTCTCGGATAAACCAATTACAGGCGTTGACCCGACGGCTCGATGCCATGGCCGGCATCACGACCCGCCGCGACGCGCAGCGGTTGATCCAGCAACTCAAATCGGCTTACGGACGTGATTTGATGGACTGGAAATCCAGTCACGTCTATGTCCGTCTTGTTGAGGCGCTCGAGCAGACAGTGGGTCTTGAGCAGGAGCTCGCCTGGATGCGTCAATCGGAACTGCGCCGCACGCCCATTGCGCCGGAACTCGGACGCCTGCAGAGCCGGCTCGAGCAGGTGCGCAGACAATTGCCCTCCATCATCATCCAGACAGCCCAGGCGAGCCTGGCGCCCCGGATCGAGGATTACCGTCTTTACGCGGCTCAAGCCGGGCTGGGTGTCGCGCAGTTCACCGCGGTCAGGCCCTAGCCTTAGGCCGCTGCCAAGATGACCCGGCCCACCCGCTAACCGCAAGGCCTTATTTCATAATCGGCCGGGAGCGATCTGACTGCTTCCCCCACCGCTAGCCGAGTAAAATCGCCGGGGCCCTGTGACGAGCAAAGAACGCTTCGCGGCTATTCATCCACGATAATTGCGTCAACGGTCTGCATGCTGCCGTCCGGGCAAACTGCGGCCAGCGTGACCGCCCCCGGACTAACCAGCAATTTGTCGAAAGGCAGGTCGACTTCGAACGCGCCGCCGGTCGTTTCCACGCTGAAGCCGAGCGTATTGTCCTGATGCGCCAGGAATCTAACTGTACCCGGATCCCCCTTGCATTCACCACTGATGCTCACGCCACTGGCCGGCGTTATACGCCGGCTGCTCAGTTTCAGCCTGCTGGCATTCGGATTGATGCCGTTGCAGCTGCTCGATGCGGTCGTCGTAAAACCTGCCGCACCCTCTTCGGTTGTGAACTTGGCATCAGGCGGCGCGGGCCGCGTGTTCTTAATGCCCTGACACGGAGCGTCTGCTTTTTCAGGCGTCGAATCGGCTTCCTCCGCTTCCGGCGCGGGCGCCTCAACCGCGCTGGTTGTCTGGGCAACGGCAGCTACCGGAAGCGCCGACAGGACCAGCATCCCCACCACGCCGGCACCCGACAGCCAGATGCCCCAATGCGTTTGTTTCATGACTCGATGTCTCCCCGTGATGCGCCAGCCAACGTCAGCTGCTTGCACCAGGCATGAGTACGGTGACCACACGCTCTTCGGTATAGCCCAGCACGCCCGATTTGCCGCACTCGCGCCCCAGGCCACTGGTCTTGAAGCCACCCCAGGGCAGCCGCCCGTCGATGGGCGCCCAGCAGTTCACACCGATCGCGCCGGCTTCCAGCGATTGTGCCACGCGGTGCGCGCGAGCCAGGTTGTTTGTCCAGACCGTGCCCGCCAGGCCGTATACCGTATCGTTGGCCAGTCGAATCGCGTCGGCTTCCGTATCGAAAGGAATGATCGTGGCCACAGGCCCGAAAATTTCCTCGCGCGCAATGGTCATGTCGTTGCTCGCATTGCCAAACACGGTTGGCTTGACGAAGAAGCCCTTGCCCTTTTCAGCCACGCCACCGGCCATAAGCTGGGCGCCCTCATCCAGGCCGGACTGGATATACCGATTCACGGTATCGAACTGACCGCGCTTGGCAACCGGCCCCATCTGCACGCCTTCTTCCTTGGGATCGCCAACCTTGATCGAATCGGCCGCGCCGGCGAGTGCTTTAGAGAACTCATCCGCAATGGACCGCTGTACAAAGATACGAGTACCGGCCGCACAGACCTGACCCTGGTTGAAAAACACACCCATGGCGCAGCCCTGAACGGCAGCCGCCATATCCGCATCCTCGAACACGATCTGCGGGCTCTTGCCGCCGAGCTCCATCGCCACGCGTTTGCACTGCGGCGCCACCCGCTGCTGGATTTGCGTGCCGACCTCCGGACTGCCCGTAAAGCTGACCTTGTCGACCAGCGGATGCTCGCTGAGCGCATTGCCCAGGACCGACCCGCGTCCGATCACAACATTGACAACCCCGTCGGGAATGCCGGCCTCGGTGCACAGCTTGGCGAGATGGAGCGCCGTGAAAGGCGTTTCGGTAGCCGGCTTGATGACTAGCGTGCAGCCGGCCGCGAGCGCCGGACCAACTTTCCAGGACAGAATCATCAGCGGGGTGTTCCACGGCGTAATCGCGGCAACCACACCCACCGGCACGTGCTGCGTATAGGACAGCGTCGGCGTGCCCATATAGCCTGGCGTGGGAATGGTTCGGCCTTCCAGCTTGTCCGCCCAGCCCGCCGCATGACGCAGTGTGCTGATGGTATTCGGCAGATCAAGCAGCCGAGGCTCGATGGGCGAGCGACCAATGGCGCGGGCGTCCATGTCGGCCAGCAACTCTTGGTCGCGCTCGACCAGATCAGCCAGCTTATTGATAAGAATACCGCGCTGCTCGCCGGTCATCTTGGACCATTCGCCACCCTTGGACTGGGCGTGTGCCGCCTTCACGGCGGCATCGACATCTTCGACGCTGCCTTCGACAGCCGTGGCGTAGATATCCTCGTTCACCGGATCCACCAGTTCGGTGACGCCGCTGCCGCTGCCGTTGATCGACTGACCGCTGATATAGTGCTGAAGCTGGGTACTCATTGTTATAACTCCTCCTGCGCCGGCAGGCGATGTGTTGCCGGTGGGTTTTAGATGCGTTCGATAACCATGGCGATACCCTGGCCGACCCCGATGCACATCGTGCACAGGCCATAGCGCCCGCCGTTGTGTTCCAGATAATTCAGGGCCGTGGTGGCCAGGCGGATGCCGGATGCGCCCAGCGGATGACCTATGGCGATGGCGCCGCCGTTGGGATTCACGTGCGGCGCGTCATCGGCCACGCCCAGATCGCGCAGCACGGCCAGCCCCTGTGCGGCAAACGCCTCGTTGAGTTCAATCACGTCCATCTGATCAATCGACAGACCGGCCAGGGCCAGGGCCTTTTTCGACGCGGGTGACGGACCAAAGCCCATGATGCGCGGCGCCACGCCGGCCACCGCGGACGCGAGAATTCGCGCGCGCGGCTTGAGCCCGTAGGCATCCACCGCTGCCTGGCTCGCCACGAGCGCGGCGCCGGCGCCATCGTTCACGCCGGAGGCATTACCGGCCGTAATCGTACCGTCGGGCCGCACGATCGGTTTGAGCCTGGCCAGCGCCGCGGCGTCGGTACCCGGCCGCGGATGCTCGTCACGCTCGAAGATAATCGGATCTTTCTTTCGCTGCGGCACTTCCACGGGCACGATTTCGCTTTTGAAAAACCCGGCTTCATCCGCAGCCGCCCAGCGCGCCTGACTGCGCACGGCCAGCGCATCCTGATCCTCCCGCGAGACCTCGAAATCGTCGGCCACGTTCTCGGCGGTTTCCGGCATGGAATCGATACCGTATTCCGCTTTCATCTTCGGGTTGACGAAGCGCCAGCCAATGGTGGTGTCGTAGATTTCCGCCTTGCGCGAAAAGGCCGAGTCGGCCTTTCCCATCACGAATGGTGCGCGCGACATGCTCTCCACGCCCCCGGCGATCACGAGGTTCATCTCCCCGCATTTGATGGCGCGGGCCGCCATGGACAGCGTATCCAGACTGGAGCCGCAAAGGCGATTGACCGTACTGCCCGGCACATCGACCGGCAGCCCGGCCAGCAGACCCGCCATTCGGGCGACATTCCGATTGTCTTCGCCCGCCTGGTTGGCCGAGCCATACAGCAGGTCGTCTACTCTGCTCCAGTCCACGCTGGCGTTGCGGGCCATGAGCGCCTTGATGGGCACGGCGGCCAGATCGTCGGCCCTGACGGCCGACAGCGTCCCGCCGTAGCGGCCGAATGCCGTGCGAACGGCGTCACAGATAAAGGCGTCTTGCATTGCTCTAGTCTCGTATCAGGCGATATTGCGTTTATCGATTACGCGCTTGGCCTTGCCCACCGAGCGCTCCAGCGATCCACAGCTTTTCAATTCGATTTCGGCACTGGTGCCGATGTAGCTCTTGATGTTGTTGCGCAGTAGCGCGGCAGCCTCCGCGCCGGTGGGCGAAGACAGGTCCACGCCCTGGCTCACTTCGACCTGCACCGTGATGCAATCCATATTGCCCTCGCGGCTGACCTCAATGAGATAGTGCGGCGCCAGCTCTGACTGCTTGCAGATGAGCTCCTCGATCTGTGTGGGAAACACGTTCACACCGCGAATGATGAGCATGTCGTCCGAGCGGCCGGTGATCTTGTCGATACGGCGCATGGAGCGCGCCGTGGGCGGCAGCAGCCTGGTGAGGTCACGCGTGCAATAGCGGATGACCGGCAGGGCTTCCTTGGTCAGCGAGGTAAAGACCAGTTCGCCCTGCTCGCCATCGGCGACCGGCTCGCCGGTGTCGGGGTTGATGATTTCCGGATAAAAGTGGTCTTCCCAGACAACCGGGCCGTCCTTGGTTTCCGCGCACTCGCTGGCCACGCCGGGACCAATCACTTCGGACAACCCGTAGATATCCACCGCGTCGATGCCCACGGCCGACTCGATCTGGTTGCGCATGGCGTTGGTCCAGGGTTCGGCGCCGAAGATGCCGATCTCCAGCGAACTATCCTTCGGGTCGATCCCCTGACGATGAAACTCGTCGATGAGATTCAGCATGTAGGACGGCGTGACCATCAGTATCCGCGGCTTGAAATCCATGATCAGCTGAACCTGTTTCTCGGTCTGGCCGCCCGACATGGGCACCACCGTGCAGCCCAGCCGCTCGGCGCCATAGTGCGCGCCCAAACCGCCCGTAAACAGGCCATAGCCATAGGCGTTGTGCAGGATATCGCCGGGCTGGCCGCCGGCTGCGCGGATGGAGCGGGCCACCAGATTGGACCAGGTGTCGATGTCGTTGGCGGTGTAGCCCACCACGGTCGGCTTGCCGGTGGTGCCGCTGGAGGCATGCACCCGCACCACCGATTCCCGCGGCACGGCAAACATGCCGAAGGGATAGTTGTCGCGCAGATCCTGCTTGACCAGGAACGGGAATTTGGACAGATCGGATAGCTGCTTCAGATCGTCCGGATGAACGCCCGCCGCATCAAATGATTTCCGGTAATGGTCGACGTTGTCATAGGCGTGTTTCAACGTCTTCTGCAGGCGCTCGAGTTGAAGGGCCGACAGTTCGTCCCGACTGGCCTTCTCGATGGCCTCTATCTCGCCGCGATGGTCATTCACGTTGTCATCCTCCTTCCCGCAAATCCGTTGCGTTGGTTTATTGATTTCAGCACCGGCCGGCGCGACTGAATGCCGGCGTGCCTCCTGTGTCTTGCCTGGCCGATTATTCGATAATCGATCCACCTATTTGTCGTGACTTACCTCTGAAAACCGCAATACAGTCATTGTTCTGATTGGTCACCCGGATGTCGTAAATGCCACTACGTCCCGCGGTGGCTACCTCGATGGCGGTCGCCTTCAGACGATCCCCTTCGTGCCCGGGCCCCAGAAATTCGATGCTGCAACCAGCCGCCACGGTGGTCTTGTTGCCTCGGTTGCAGGTGAAGGCGAAAGCCGAATCGGCCAGGGTGAAAATCACGCCGCCGTGGCAGGTGCCCACGGCCTGCGTCATGTCCGGTCGCACGGTCATGCTGACCACCACACGATCGTCATTGGCCTCTTCCACCACCATGCCGAAGGCCTGGCTCGCCGCGTCGCGGTCAAACATGGCCGCCACCACGCTTGCGGCCAGGCCGCCCTCGCCATCTTCACCGGATCTGACAGTCATGCTGGAGCGACCCGCGTTCAGCAGCCGCGGAATTCGGGCTTGCGCTTGTTCATGAAGGCATCTACCCCTTCCGCATAGTCCGCGGTGCGCCCCATCTCGCGCATGGCGTCGCGCTCGGCGTCCAGGTGCTCATCCAGCGTGTGATCGCCGCTGGCGTATATCAGCCGCTTGGTTTCCGCCAGTCCGCGCGTGGGCGCCACGGCAAGCTGCTCCAGCAGCTTGTCCACTTCGCTGCCGAAATCTTCATCGGGTATGGCCTTCCAGATCAGGCCCCACGCTTGCGCCTGCTCGGCCGTGAGCACGTCACCCAGCATGGCCAGCCCCATGGCCCGCGCCGTGCCGACCAGCCGCGGCAGAAAATAACTGCCGCCCGTGTCCGGTAGAAGCCCAAGCTTGCAGAAAGGCTCGATGAATTTGGCCGAGGACGTAGCCAGCACCAGATCGCAGGCCAGCGCCAGATTGGCCCCCGCGCCCGCGGCCACGCCGTTGACGCCGCATACCACCGGCAGCTTGAGACTGCGGATCCGCCGCACCAGCGGCGCGTAGTATTTCTCGACCGACTCGCCCAGATCAGGCGGACCTTCCCCGCCGCTGACCTGGCGGTCGCCCAGATCCTGACCGGCGCAAAAGCCCTTGCCGGCACCAGTGAGCAGCAGCACGCGGACAGAGTCGTCCTCGGCAACCTGCTTGAGCGCATCAGCCAGCTCTTCATGCATGGCCACGTTGAAGCTGTTCAGCTTGTCCGGCCGGTTCAACGTGACGCGGGCAATGCCGCCGCTACGTTCAAAAAGAATATTCTCGTAGGCCATGGTCTCCTCCCGTGCCTGTGATTCCGATTGCGATGATGCTCAGGCGTTTTCTTCCGGAGGCGGGCCTTCCTTGGTGGCGACCATGGTAAGCACGTCATACTGCGCCACGAGTTCGTCGTTCTGGTTGGTCACCACCGTGTCCCAGCGCACTTCGCCGTAGCCGGCGCCTTCGCGCAGGCTCTTTTCCTTGCAGGTCAGGGTGACGTTGAGGTCATCGCCGGGATAGGCCGGCGTCATGAACCGCAGGTTGTCCACGCCATAGTTGGCGAGCACGGGGCCAGGGTTGGGCTCGACAAACAGGCCGGCCGCAATCGAGACAATGTAGTAGCCGTGTGCCACGCGGCCATCGAAGAAGGGATTGGCCTTGGCGGCCTCCTCGTCCATGTGGGCATAGAAGGTGTCGCCGGTGAACTCGGCGAAATGCTCGATATCTTCCAGCGTGACCGGGCGCGGACCGGCCTTGACCGTATCGCCGATCTCCAGCACGTCGAAGTTCTTGCGGAAAGGATGTTCGCCTTCGGTCCGCTTGGCGCCTGGCATCCAGCGACCCGTAGCAGCCGCGATGGTTTCTGGCGAGCCTTGCAAAGCGGTGCGCTGCATGAAGTGGTACACGCCACGCACGCCGCCGAGCTCTTCGCCACCGCCGGCGCGACCGGGGCCACCATGCACCAGATGCGGCATGGGTGAGCCGTGACCGGTTGATTCCTTCGCGCAGTCGCGATTGACCAGAAGCATGCGGCCGTGATGCGAGGCGGCGCCCAGCACCATGTCGCGCGCGAAGCTGTTGTCGTAGGTGAAGACCGAACCCACCAGCGAGCCCTGCCCCTTGCGCGCCAGCAGAGCGGCTTCTTCCACATCGCTGTACGGCATGACCGTGGACACCGGGCCGAAGGCCTCGATGTCATGCACTTCGTTGCGATTGATCGGATCGGCGCAGTGCAGCAGCAGCGGCGACATAAAGGCGCCCTTCTCGCCATCCGCATCCCTCGGATCACAGTGGTCCGGATCGCCGTAAACCAGTTCGGCGGCGGCGCCGAGCTCAGCGACCTTCTGCCGCACTTCGCTGCGCTGATCCAGGCTCGATAGCGCCCCCAGCGTTACGCCCTCGACCGCCGGATGACCCAACACGACCTTCTGCTCGATACGCTTGCGGATGGCCTCTATAACCGGCTCGACCAGATTCTTCGGCACGATCGCGCGGCGAATGGCGGTGCACTTCTGGCCCGCCTTGGTGGTCATTTCCTTGACCACTTCCTTCACATACAGATCGAACTCCGGGCTGCCCGGTTCTGCATCGGGGCCGAGAATCGAGCAGTTGAGCGAATCCGCCTCCATGGCAAAGCGCGTGCTGTTGGCGATGACGTTGGGATGTGCCCGCAGCTTCTGGCCAGTGCTGGCCGAACCGGTGAAGGTCACAATGTCCTGCCCGGTGACGTGATCAAGCAGGTCACCCACGCCGCCGCAGATAAGCTGCAGCGCACCCTCGGGCAGGATATTGGCTTCCAGCATGCGGCGAACCACCGCCTCAGTCAGATAGGAAGTCTGGCTCGCGGGCTTGACGATACCCGGCACACCGGCCAGCAGGTTGCAGGCCAGCTTTTCCATCATGCCCCAGCAGGGAAAATTGTAGGCGTTGATGTGGACGGCCGCGCCCTCCAGGGGCACGCGAATGTGCTGACCGATAAAAGTGCCGTGGCGGGACAGCGGCTCATGCGGGCCGTCGACGACTACCTTGGCGTTCGGCAGCTCACGTCGGCCCTTGCCGCTGTACACGAAGAAGGTGCCGAAGCCGCCGTCTATATCCACCATGGAATCGACTTTGGTGGCGCCCGTCTCGTAGGACAGCTTGTAGAACTCTTCCTTGTATTGCGACAGGTGCTTGGCCAGTTCCTTGAGCATCAGCGCACGCTGATGAAAGGTGTACTGCCGCAGCGCCGGGCCGCCCGTCTCGCGGGCGTAGTGAAGCATGCCGGCGTAGTCGAGACCGCCGCGGGCAATCTCGGCCACGGGTTCACCGGTCACGGCGCTGGCGAGCGTCGTGGTGTTGTTGTCGCCGTTCTGCCATTCGCCCTGGGCGTAACTCTGCAGTCGCATACTGTCTCCTCTATTCGTTGCTATTCAGCCTCGTCGCAAATCCCCGTTCACGATAAGGCGAAAAATTCACCACATAGACACGAAGGGCACAAAGGGTGAGTTGATTCTTACTTCGTACTCTTTGTGCTTTTTGTGGCTGGAAGTTTCTTTCTCTGTGCCTCTGTGGCTTTCTTCGTGCCGTTTTCAGTTACGTTTCCTGATCAAAATCCAGCGTGAGCGTGTCGCTCAGCGGGAAGCTCTGGCAGGACAGGGCGAATCCGCGCTCGATCTCGTAGTCTTCCAGCGCATAGGCCGCGTTCATGTCGATTTCGCCCTCGGTCACCTTGCAGCGGCAGGTGGAGCACACCCCCGCCTTGCAGGAAAAAGGCAGCTCGATGCCGTGCTCGGCAGCCGCGTCCAGCAGGCTGAGTTTGGGATTGTCGTAGGCGAAACTGCGGCGCCGTCCCTCCAGCACCACGCTGACTTCGCAGGTGCCTTCCAGCGCGCGGGCCTCTTCAGCCGCGCCGGCATCGGCGCGGGCGCTGGCCTCCTCAACGCTGGTGGCAAACATTTCCTGCTTGATCGATTCCCTGGGCACGCCGTGCTCGATCAGCACGTTCTTGACGTCCTGCATCATCGACAGCGGGCCACAGCTGAAGGACATGTCGATATCTTTCGGGTCGATCCAGGTTTTCAGCAGCGCCTCAATGCGCTCGCGATCAATGCGACCGTGAAACAGCTCGATGTCGAGCTCTTCACGGCTGAGGATGAAGATGATGCGGAACCGGTCGAGGTAGCGGTCCTTCAGATCCTCAAGCTCTTCCTTGAACAGCACGCTGCTGGCCGACCGGTTGCCGTACACCAGCGTGAAGCGGCTTTTCGGCTCGGCCATCAGCGTGGTCTTGATGATCGACAGGATCGGCGTGATGCCGCTGCCGGCCGCAAACGCCACGTAGCTCTTCTCGTTGTCCTCGGCCAGATCCGAACGGAAACGGCCCGACGGCGCCATGACCTCCAGATCCATGCCGGCCTTGAGTTCGTCGTTAATCCAGTTCGAAAACTTGCCGCCGGCCACGCGCTTCACCGCCACCCGCAAACAGTTGTCCTGCACGGCGGAACAGATGGAATAGCTGCGGCGTAATTCTTCGCCGGCCACGTCGGCCTTGAGCGTAAGGTGCTGGCCCTGCTCGTAGACAAACTCGTCCCGCAGCGCCTGAGGAACGTCGAACACCACGGACACGGAATCGCGCGTCTGCGGCTGCACGGCCGCCACTTTCAAGGATCTGAATTGGTTCATTGGAGCCGACTCCCCGCCAGCCGCACCCGAGTGCTTTATCTAATGTGTCTTGAAATAGTCGAAAGGCTCGCCGCAATGGTTGCAGCGATACAGCGCCTTGCATGGCGTCGAGCCGAACTGGCTGACCACACGCGTATCGCCGGCATTGCATTGCGGACAGGTCACACCGCTCGTCTGCGACTTGCGTGCCAGAATGGCGCTGATATCGATGACCTGCTCGTTCCGGTCACTCCGCGCCGGCGGCGCGATGCCGTAGCCGCGCAATTGCTCGCGGCCACGCTCGGTGAGCCAGTCGGTGGTCCAGGCGGGTGACAACTGGGTGTCCACCCGGTAGCGCTTGACGCCCTTTGCGGCAATGGCCTCGCCAATGCTCTCCCGGATGACGTGGAGCGCCGGGCACCCCGAATAGGTCGGCGTCATGACGACTACCAGCTCATCGCCTTCCCAGCGCACATCTCGAATAATCCCCAGATCGATGACCGATATCACCGGTATTTCCGGGTCCGGCACGTCGTCCAGCCAGGCCCATACCTCATCCAGTGTCGGTGACGCATCAGGCGCTGCCGATTTCACGCTCTCGCTCATCGGAACAGTCTCCGTCTACCAGTGTGCGTCCGGATGCGCCCGGCGCAGACTCTGCATTTCCGCCAGCAGGTAGCTCAGATGTTCGCTGTGCTGGTTTCGCGCCATGCCGAACCGCTGTTCCGGCCCGGAGGGCAGCTCCAGCGTGGCGTCCGCAAACACCGATTCGATGTGTATCTGCCAGTGCTTGCGCAGCGCGCTGAGATCAACGATATCGCCTTCGGCCGCCAGCGCGCGCTCCGCGTCGTCGCCGGTAAACATCTCGGCCACGAAATCCCAGAGAAAGTCCGCCGCATTCTGCACGCGCCGGTGACTTTCCTCGGTACCGTCACCCAGCCGCAATACCCAGTCGCTGCTCCGCTTGACGTGGTAGCTGACCTCCTTGATGGACTTCTGCGCAATTTCCCGGATGCGCTCGTCGCCGGATTCGCACAAACCCGCCAGCACCTGGTAGTGCCAGACGTCATAGAAGAACTGCCGGATGATCGTGTCGCCGAAATCACCGTTCGGCTGCTCGACCAGCACCAGGTTGCGAAACTGCTCGGGCGCGCGGAAGTACGCCAGCTGATCGGCGTCGCGGCCCTCGCCCTCGAGCTCACCGGCGTAGTCCAGCCAGTATTGCGCCTGGCCAATCAGGTCCAGCGCGACGTTTGTGGTCGCAATATCCTCTTCCAGGGCCGGTCCGTGACCGCACCATTCGGACAGCCGCTGGCCCAGGATCAGGGCGCTGTCGCCCATACGCAGTAGAAACTGAATTTTCGTCTTAGACATCTATCTTCTATCCTGCGGGTTGATCGCCCACGACAATCACGAATTTGCGAAACGGCGCGTGTACCGTCCATCGCTGCAGCGTGCCCTGCTCGTAGGTGTAGGCATCGCCCTCGCGCAGTGATTGCGTCTGCACGACTTCGTAGTTCTGGTCGAGAAACTCGATCGTGGCGCTGCCTTCCAGCACCAACCCCGTTTCGTCGCCCAGCGGCATGTCATATAGCGGTGAAACACCCGGCTCGACACGCCAGAAACCCACCGCATGAAATTTTCCGGATGCGGATTCGCTCCGCATAAGGTGGATCTCGCCGAAGCGGGACGTACCGTCGCCGTCTGCCGCCGGATAGTCGAAAGGCGCGTAATCGAGCGGCGCATCGGTGTTGATGACCGAGTACAGCCGGTTGATAGCTTCCGTATTCATGATTGCCGTCCCCTGCTGATTCATCGATGGCTTCGCCACAACGCGAGGCGGGCGCAGCCGTTACATGCCTTTTATTTCGTCGGGCATGGGGAAGAACGTCGGGTGCCGGTAAACCTTGGAGCGGGCCGGGTCGTAAAGCGGCGCCTTCTCGCCGGGGCTCGAGGCCACCACTTCGGCGGAAGGAACCACCCAGATGCTCACGCCCTCGTTGCGCCGCGTATAGACGTCGCGTGCATTCTCGATCGCCATTTCGGCGTCAACAGCGTGCAGACTGCCCACGTGCTTGTGCGCCAGACCGTGCTGGCTGCGAATGAATATTTCCCAAAGCGGCCACTCTTTCATGCGCTCCTCCAGAGCCTGTTCCTGCCGACGAGGCGTACGCCTGTTCCGGCGCTGGCCCGGCAAATCCTGAATTGAATATTCGTCCGGTCAGGCGACCTGAGACACGGCCGTCGATCTTTTAGCCGCCTGCTTGTCGGCATAGGCGACAGCCGCTTCACGCACCCAGGCACCGTTTTCGTGCGCATCCACACGCGCCTGAAGGCGCTCACGATTGCAGGGGCCATGCCCCTTGAGCACCTGCCAGAACTCATCCCAGTTGGGCTCGCCATAATCGTAGTGGCCCGTTTCCTCGTTCCACTTCAGGTCGGGGTCGGGAATGGTCAGCCCGAGATATTCGGCCTGGGGCACGGTCTGATCAATGAACTTCTGACGCAGCTCGTCGTTGGTGAACAGCTTGATCTTCCACTCCATGGACTGGGCGGAATTCACCGAATCCTCGTCGCGCGGGCCGTGCATCATGATCGACGGCCACCACCAGCGATTCAGCGAATCCTGGGCCATCTGCTTCTGCTCGGGCGTGCCCTGCGCCAGCGTCATCATGATGTCGAAGCCCTGACGCTGGTGGAAACTCTCTTCCTTGCACACCCGCACCATGGCGCGCGCGTAGGGTCCGAAGGAGCAGCGACAGATAGGCACCTGGTTGATGATGGCCGAACCGTCCACGAGCCAACCGATGGCGCCGATGTCGGCCCAGGTCAGCGTCGGATAGTTGAAGATGCTGGAGTATTTCGCCTTGCCGGTATGCAGCGCGTCCTGCATTTCGTCGCGGGACACGCCCAGCGTTTCCGCGGCGCTGTACAGATACAGACCGTGCCCAGCCTCGTCCTGCACCTTGGCCAGCAGAATCAGCTTGCGCTTGAGCGAGGGCGCCCGCGTCAGCCAGTTGCCTTCCGGCAGCTGCCCCACAATCTCGGAGTGCGCGTGCTGGGAAATCTGCCGGATCAGCGTCTTGCGATAACCCTCGGGCATCCAGTCCTTCGGCTCGATGCGGATGTCGTTATCGATGCGGTCCTGAAATTCGCGTTCCGCATCTGACAATTCGTCCTTTGACCGAAGCCGGGTGACGCCTGTGTCCACGTTCTGTGCGTACATAATTGCTCCTCGGCAGAAACAGCCAAATAAATGCATGGCTGTAGTAGCTTGCTTGAATTTTGCGATACTTTTTTTTCTCTGTCAACCCGTTTTTCGTATCGTTTTTATTTTGCAACTCGCTCTTCGGATTATTGGCATGACGCGCGGCATACGGTAGCCTGCGACAAGCAAGTTGTCGGACAAAACGCTATGGGCCCGGTAGTAACATCGATTCTTGAGGCTGCCGCGCCTCGCTCCAAATCACTGATCGTTTCTCTGCTGGGTGATTCAATCAAGCCTCGAGGCGGGGCGTTCTGGCTGGGCACCCTCATATCAGCTTGCGAGCCATTCGACATTAATGAAAGAGCCGTTCGCACCAGCGTGCAGCGACTGAGCCGGGACGGCTGGCTGCAATCAGAGCGAGTCGGACGCAAGAGTCGATACGCGCTCACCCGGGAAGGCGGCGCCCGGATTGATCAGGCAAGCCCCCGGATGTACAGCCCGCCGATCGAGGCATGGGACGGGACCTGGACCGTGGCCTTCGCCCCCCCGGGTTCTCTTCAGGCCTGGGAGCGATCGCAGCTGCGCAAATACCTGGAATGGGAGGGTTATACGATGGCTGCCTCGGGCGTGTTTCTACACCCCTTGGGTAGTGCCGACTCACTCAACGAAATCCTGGGAGAGCTGAACCTCGCGAACGACGTGTTCGTGTTCTCGGCGCGATCAATTGAAGCCGTATCGGCACTGGGGCTTTGCGACGGCGTGGTTCAGTTCTGGGATCTCAACGAAGCAAGCGACCGCTACCTGCACTTCCTGAGCGTTTTCGACCCGGTGGCCAGACAACTCGGACAAGCGCCGGGCGAGTTTTCCGACATGGATCTGTTCCAGATAAGGCTGCTGGCCATCCATGCGTTTCGACGCGCATCGCTCCACGCGCCCCGGCTCCCGGCCGCTTTATATCCGAACGGCTGGCCGGGCCTGGACGCGTATCATTTGTGCAAAAAGATTTACAGCCATAGTTGGCAGGCTGCAGAGCAGTACCTTGACCGTCTGTACGCTGAGCAGGAAGAGCGTCCGAAGCCGCCATCTGCTTATTTCTACACTCGCTTTGGCGGCCTCGCCGCCCACGATGACGAGGGCGCTCTGAGCTCTGCTGCCGGCTGAACAACTCTTGATCGCACCGCGCGGCTGCCCTCAGGTCGTGCCCCACGCGCGTATGGCGTTCTGGGTCAGATAGTCGTCGAAAATATACGAATCGTTTACCCGGGTTGAGTGCGACGCATCCAGTTCCTTGACCTGCTCAAGGCGGCTGATCCGTCCGGTCTGAAAATCGAATGCGTGCAGATAGCACCAGGACCAGTAGGGGTGATCGCCGTCCATGAACTGCTCGCCATCCTGGTCATAGAGCCCGTAGCAGCCGTCAAACGACTTGAACGGCTTGCCGGCGCGATCGTAGGTCACCATCGCAACGGGCATCAGATTACGCGCATCGAACCACACGCGTTTCTTGCCTACCGGCGCTCTGGAAAATTTCACCGGCTCGGCCTCAACCACGATGGTCTCGGGCACCAGTTCAACCACACTTTCAAAAAAGCTCTGACCCTTGGGTCCGCCGTGCACCGCATGGGCCCAGTTGTCGTTCTTCGGCTTCCAACCACCCGAGACGCCGGCCAGCAGGGGCTGCCGGCCCACAATTTTGTAGTTACCCCAGGTATGCAGCGGGTCGCCCGCGGCCCAGGCGTCGGAGAGATACAGGCAGGAACCCGGAACCAGCGGTTCGAATCGCTGATTGGTGGGGAACTGACGAATGCGCCGGAAGTCCGGAACATACCCGTACAGGAAAGGATACTGGTGCTGGTCGTACGGCCAGATGTTGAGAAACGAAGTGCCGGCATGCGACACCGGCGACGTGAAAATAACGGAATTGAAGCGCAACTTGTCCAGATGTTCGGACCAGTACGGCTTCGGATCCATACTCACTCTGGCAACGGGGGCGAGTTCCGCCCAGACCAGGTCATACTGATAGTCAACCTCTCCCGACGTGTCGACGTCGTATTCACGAATCGCGTAAACGCTGGCGTCGTGTCGCCCCCAGCTGAGGGTCAGGCCGGCGAAATATTCAAGAGCCGACTCCGGCTCGGGGAAGGGATTACCGCCGATCCAGGGTTTGCCCCTGTCGTCGACCACGTTCATCTGTTCGTCGAACCGCGCCTTGCCCTTGTTACGCAGGGTCGCTTCCTGGTACTCCCACGGACCGAGTCGCATGTAATCCGTAGTCTGCGGAACAACCCTCAGGCGCCGGCCCATTTCCGCCACGTGCATATACTTGGCAGGCTCAAGCAAATCCTTGACGCTCTCCACATTGTCGGCGGTTATCTCGTCGCCTTCGGCGACAGCGCCACCGGAGTAGTCCGATAATGACTTGAGTTCGTCGGGATACGCTTTATCAATCTTGCCCTCGGACGCCATGGCGCTCCACAAGGGCGTGAAACCCAGGCTGGCCAGCGTCCCCGCGGAAGCGTGCTTCAGCAGCGTGCGTCTGTCATATCGTCGTATATGCATAACGGGCTCCACCATAAAAAAATCCAGTGGACCAGATGGCCCACTGCAAGGCCTCCCCGAGGGAGTTAGAACGGAGAGGGTGAGGAGAGTCGACTTGCGTCAGGCTAGAATTGATACGTAAACCTGAACACCAGTTCATCCGCGAAATCGATACGGCGCACCACGTTTTCGGTCGGCTCGCCGTGCAGGTCGCCATCGACGTAGTTGTAAAGCACTTCAACCACCTTGCCGCCACCCGGGTTGTACTGCAGGCCCGGCTGAATCAGCAGGCCGCCCTTGATGTCGTACAGTGCCGCCCACTCGATAACGAAGCGGCGGTTTGGCGTTGGCTGAAAGCCTGCGAACACGAAGTAGTTCGAGCTGCCGATACCGTCCGGAATGGTCGGGTCACTGCCATCTTCATCGTTGCCGCTATAGCCGCTCAGATGCAGACCGACCAGGTCGCTTTCGCTGCGGTACTGGTACTGGAATACCAGGTAGGCCGCCGGGTAGGCCGCCGACCACCGAGTCCACTTCTCGGCCACGAAGGACGCGATGGTCTCGTCGGCGGTCAGGTAGTCCTTGCTCAGGCCCGGGTCGGTGAAGACGCGGTCGGGGGTGTACTGGACTTCCAGGTTCAGAATGATCGAGTCGAGCCAGGTGTTTTCGCTGCTGGTGACATAGCTGCCGCCCAGGCCAAAGACATCTTCACGCTCGTAGTCGCGCTCGATATTACCACGCAAACCGCCCATCGGCCCGCCACCCTGGAAGAAGGTGTCTAGCTCGTTGCGCGCCTGCTCGAGATTGAAGGCTTCGGCGCCATAGATATCCTGCATGGCCGGAAAATCGAGAATTGCGTTGTTGAGCGCCTCGAAACCGTTGACCCGCACGCCGCCAGCCACCGCGAACCAATCCTGCGAGGTGGCCGCGCCGGTCGGACCCGCCGCGATCGGCGCGTTGGCGAAGGCTTCATCGATCGTGTCGTAAAGGGCGCAGGTCGTGGGCGAGTAGTTATCGCCGCCGCAAAGCGCGTCGTAGCCCGGCTCTGACGGCGACAGCTTCGCCTCGTACGCGGCCGTCACGATTTCGCCGACCGGGCCATACAGGCCCTTGTTCACGCCGGATTTCGTCCACCGGATCACGCCCAGCGGATTGTAGCGATGCGCGTACACCGCCTGCCATCCCCATGTGCCGTAGTCAGCCTTTATACGAAAGCCGGCATCCAGCTCAGTATCGTAACCACCCTCATAGTAGTTATCGAAGGGCTTGTTGAAGCCGGTGGGGATAACGTTATACGGCGTGTTCGGGTTGGGCAGAATGCTCGGCTGAAATTTCTTGACGAAAAAATCGCCGAGAATATTGTTGGTCAACTGATAGGTAGCCCGGACCGACAGTGCGGGTACGCGCTTGTCCGAGAATTCTTCAATCGCCCGATCCAGAATGAGGTGACGGCGGAAGTCCAGGCCGTTGGGAATATCCAGCGTGCGGAAGAAGATACTGCTACCCCAGGCGATGGTCTGGTTACCCATACGCAGGGTCAGATCGCCGGACTTGTACTCCACCTGGAAGGTGGGCAGGTCAATCATGTAATGCTCACCCGCGATCTCGAGCGGATTGAGGTTCTTGTCGCCGTCCCGACCCTTGGCCTCGAAGTAGTTCACATCGTAATCGGGTGCCTGACCGCCCGTGAAACCGCCGGCGATGTCGTTGACGCTGTCGGTCTCGAACTCGTCGTACCAGCCCGGGTCGTACAGCGCGCGCATGCGCACATCGAGTTTCCAGTTGCGGGTGAACCGCGTCGTCATCGTGCCTTCAAGACGGAACTGCAGATAGTTCAGGTCGTCATCGGGGCGCGGCACGCTGTCGCTGCGGCGGAACTGATCCATGACGCCGGGAATCGGCGTGGTCCAGTAACCGGGACTGGGCGTACCGGGGTCCTGGCCGGTTATGCCTGCAATGGCGCCAGTCAGGGCCGCGAGGGCACCGGGGTCCACCACGCCACCGGGCACAATGGTGCCGGGATCGGTGAATGCCGGCGGGAAATAGGCCTGGCGGGTAATCTCGGTATCGGAATAGGGCTGGTTACCCTGGTTGTAGAAATTCTGCGTATTGGACGTACGGATAGCCACGTCCGTCCTCAAAATACCCTGGAACACGGTGCTGTCCCAGAGCTCCTTGAATATGCCCGCACTGCTGATCGCAGGTGTCGCGGCCAGGGCCGCAGCCAGCCCGAATGTACCCAGTTTACTTGTCATGATTGAACCCCGGTTCTCCTGTGATTTTTGCAACGCGCCGGGTCCGTGCGACCGGCAGCGTCTCCTCCCTAGTAAGGCAGCTGCACTATCCGCCCTGAATGACCGACCGCCAGCAACTTGCCGACCTTCTGCGCGTTACCGGCCTGTACCAGATCGACATACCAGCTTGTCGCCATGTCGTTGCCCTTGTCGGCGCGCCACGACTGGCCGGCATCCTCGCTGTAGAACGCCACACGCATGCCGGTCACCGCCATCTTGCTGCCGTCCATTAACGCCACCGCGAAAAGATTGGCGTCATCGGGGGCGCTGATGTCTTGCCAGGTCGCGCCATAGTCTGCGGTGCGAAGCAGCAACCCTGACTGACCGACCGCCATACCTACCCCGTCTTCGCCGATCTTCAGATCAAAGACACTGGGGCTGATGGTTTCGATATTTGATTCACCGCGGTGACCCACGCACCAGCTGTGGCCCTCATCCACCGAATAGACGATGTAGCCAACCTCCCCGCCCAGAACCACGGCGCCCGAGTCGGTCACCTGCACGGTGTAAAGGCTGGGCTCCAGCAGCGCCTGATTCATGCCGCCGCCGCCCTGTTCGATGTCGATCAGACCTTCCCAGTCCGGCGCGGCAGCAATCCATTTTCTGCCTGCGTTTTCGGTTCTCAATACGGTGCCGAACGCGCCCACGATGTAGCCGAGACCGTTCGCATTCATATCGATTTGCAGCAGGCGCTCCTTGGTCCCGCTCGAGACGGTCTCCCACGCCCCATTGCTCTCACGGCGCAGGATGAGACCCTGCTGCCCGATGGCGACAATCACGCCATCCACGGCCACCACGCCCAACAGCGCCAATTGCGTAGGCGCCTGCTCGGAGGTCCAGCTTGCGCCGCCGTCCTCGGTAATCAGCACTTCGCCCAACTCGCCTACCGCCACGCCGAAGTCGTCTTCCATGGCGATACTGAAAACGCGGTCATGGGCGATACCGTCCTGGAGGACGGAATAATCGGAATTCTCTTGTTTGGCCTCTTGTGCAGAGACCGCGCCAACAACCGCAAAAACAAGCAGTGCGGCGCGCAAAATTTTTGATGACAGGTTGTTTTTCATTGACCCCAACTCGGCTCCAGCCAGAAACCGCGGGCGGGCATCCCGCCCGCGGCCACAGACTTGCAGATACTCCTTCGCTGTCGAACCTAGACGGTACCAAGCGCCTGAATGGCACCCTGCGTGCAGTAGGTCTCGTACAGCCAGTCCTGATCCGCGGCGAAGCGACCTTCGATGCCGGTACCGCGTTCGGCGTTGTGAGTCCGCGACTGACGCTTGGACTGATGGTCGTAGATCATCACGTAAGTCCAGGACCAGGCCGGATCCTTGCCGTTCCAGCCGGGCACCATCTGGTCGCCCTTCTTGAACTGGGCGAAAGCCATCTCGAAGTTGGCCCACAGCTTGCCCTGCTTGTCGTAACGCACGGCCGCACAGACCTGGCTGTTGCGGGTGTCGACGTAGACACGCTTCTTGCTGATCGGTGAACGCGGGAAGGCAGTCGGTTCGCACTCGACCACGATACATTCCGGGGTCATCTCGTATTCGGTTTCCCAGAACTTGTTGTTGCTGGCCTGCTCGACCGGCTCCCAGTTTTCGCGATCAATATTCACGTTGCCGTTCCAGGCGCCCAGCATCGGCTTGCGCTCGATGATCTTGTAGTTACCCCAGGTGAGGTAGGGGTCACCGGCACCCCAGGGGTCCGTCAGGAACCAGGTGGAGCCCGGAATGAGCGGCTCGAAACGCTGGTTGGCCGGGAACTGACGCACGCGACGGAACTGCGGCAGGTAGCCGTAAAGCTCCGGAATCTTGCGTTGGTCGTACGGCCAGTTGCTCAGGAACGCCGTGCCGCGCACGTCCTGCGACGAGGCGAAGTACACCGACTGGCGACGAATCTCGTTTTCGTGCCCGGGGTAGGCCTTGCCGTCCAGACGGCCCTGCATCTGCAGCTCAACCCACTGGAAGTCGTAGCGGAATTCAAGCTTGCCGTCGCCGTTGAAATCCCACTGCTGAATGGCGTAGCAGTTGGCGTCCGCACGGCCCCAGCTCATGGCGAGGTTGGCCCAGGTTTCCTGACCGGTTTTCGGGTTCGGAAACGGCAGACCGCCACCGTAGGGCTTGCCGGACTGAGTCACCACGTTGCCGGTTTCGCTATCCAGCTTGGCCTCATTGCCAGGCTTCAGGTTGTTCATCGTGGCTTCGTAGTAGCCTGCGTTGAACATCTTGGAGATGTCGCGCTCCGGCGCCTTGATGCGGATCTCTCGACCTTCTTCCTTGATCTGCAGGTAGGCGCTGTCGTCGAGCAGATGCTTGATGTCCTCGACATTGTCCTTGGTGATCATGTCACCCGGCTTGAATTTGCCCTTGGTCTGGGCTTCAACGGACCAGAGCTCATCCGGCCAAGCCTTTTGGACATCGGTGTCCTGCGCCATGGCCATGCCGTACGGCATGAGAACGCCGGCACCGGCACCCATGGCCGTATTCTGCAGCAGCTTGCGACGGCCGTAATCGATATCGTATTTGCGAATGTGCATATCACCCTCCGGTTGCACTTACTTGTCCAGGCAATTGCCTGGTCGATCGTCAAGTCTCAGCCGAGCATCAGCCCGGTCCCTCGTGGCTGGGTCTTCTTTTATTGCTCACCGGTGGCGAGCCGCGCACCGCCCCTGACCCTCAAGGCGGCGCGAATTCAAAAAATCAGGATGACGTGACTGTCGCGCCCGGCACCGATGGCGAGTCATCATCAACGCGCCGCGCACCAGTCCAGTGGGACAAATCCACGTTCTCGCCAACAATCAAGTCGTCCCGCTCGATGAACTTCGGCTTGATCAGCCACACGAGCAGCGGCAGCACGATCAGCGCGAGGAACATGTTGATGAGCATGACCGCCGAAAGCAGCAGCCCCATATCGGCCATGAACTTCAGATCGGACAGGAAATACCAGGGCAGGATGCCGATGAGCATGACGAAGGCCGTGAACATGATGGCCTTGCCCGTTGTGGTAATAGACGCCGTCAGGGTCTTACCGAGGTCCTTGTCCTGCGCCGAGTACTCCTCGACGATACGGGACAGCAAATAGATGCCGTAATCGATGCCGACACCCACACCGAGCACCGCCACCATTACGGAGTTGATGTCCAGCCCCACCCCCAGGAAGTACATGGCGGCCGTGAGGAAAAAGTTCGCCAGCGTGACCGGGATCAGGACGATAAAGGCTGCAACAATGGATCGATAAGCAAAGGTCGCAATGACCAGGATCGCCGCCGCGAGGCAGGCCAGGATTAACCAGTGATAGCGCACCACGACCTGATTGCTGGCCTCCTGCAGGGCAATCGTCCCGGATGCCAGCAGCACCTTGAAACCGGGGTGGTCTTCGCCAACCGCCTCGACCGCCTTGCGTGCCGTGGCCAGCGCCGCGTCGATGGTTTCCTGCTTGTTGTCGCGATAAAACAGGGAAACAGTGGAGTCCTGGAAGTTGAAATCGCTGACGCCGGCAAAGTTGATCGGATTCTGACCAAAGGTCACACCCACCCGGGCGCCCGTAACTGCCTTGTCTTCCGGGTCCATCGGCAACCATTTGGGATGCCCGCCCGACAACAGCCGATTACCCCGCTCGAGATAATCAGAAAAGGAGATCGTGGTGCGTGCCGGGATGGGCTCGGCATTTTCCGCAATGTGCTGAATTTTCTTGGACACGCGATAGGCGTCGGCCGTACTGGCCGTGCGCAGCTGCATGTCGTCATCGTCTTTCGAGTCGAGAATGATCTCGAGGGAGTTCACGCCCGGGAAATGCCCGTTGATAGCGCGAACCGCGGTGTTGTAGTCCGATTCAGGCCAGAGCAGGTTGCTTCCCTCGACCGGATTGCCAATCTTGATCTGGAAGGCAAAGAAGATGGCCGCAGCCGACAATATCACCGACACGACGGTCGTCATCCGCGCGGTACGCCCCTGTACCAGGTTGGCGATTTGCGTCAGCAGGCCGCGCTGCAAGCGGTGAATCCCCTTCTCCTCGCCCTTGCCGACGATATCGTCAACGTTTTTGGGGGTCGGCAGATAGGACAGCAGAACCGAAATGAGAATGACGCCGGTGGGAATGATGCAGATGGCCCACCATCCGCAGAAGAGCGCGAAACGCTGCATGGCCGGCAGCGGCGCGATGCCGATGAACATGATGCCCAGGGCGTCGGTAATAATGCCCAGCACACTCGGCGCCATCATTACCCCCATGGTGATTTCGGCCGACTGTCGCTTGCTGTCGACGTGCCCCAGAATTTCGTAGAAGCGCTCCGTGAACTGAACCGAGTGCGAGAAGGTTCGCGCCACCAGCAGCAGAGGCACAATCATCAGCAGCGGCTCGATCGGCGACCCAATCCAGCCCACCAGCCCGAAGCCCCAGACGGCAGCCACCGCACTACAGATAATCGGCACCAGCACGCCCGTAACATTTCGCATGTAGAACGCCAGCGCCAGAACCAGCAGCAGCAGCGTCACGCCAAAGATTTCGTAGGTCTGCTCCTGGAGCTTGTACACCCACCCCGTCAGCATCGGCTGACCGGCCAGATAGATTTCGTGCGCATCGTCCTCGGCGGCCTGAGTCAGCTTGCGCACCTCGCGCCAGACCTGCCCGTACTCGAGCAGATGCTCATGGAATGCCACGTTGATCAGCGTGGCGGTATGATCGGGCGACACCAGATAACCGCTGGCCGATGGCGATCGCTCGACGCGGCGCTCGATGTCCCGCAGCTGCTCAGCCGCCGTGGGGACGCTGTCATCCATCACCGGCCGCATTTCCACGCCGTAAGGCGTGGCTTCGGCATAAGTGACTTTCTCCGTGGTAATCGAGATCAGGCGTTCGTGGTAAACGCCGGGTATGAGGTCGAGATTCTTCGTCAGATCCCAGACCTTCTGAAGCGTCTGCTCGTTATAGATATCCTCGCCGTCGGTGCGCTTGACCATCACCATGACGTTGAGGGGGTTACCAAAATTCGGATGCTGCTTGAACACCTGCACGAAAGGATCGTCGGCCGGAAGCAGATCGGAGAAGATCGTCCGTATTTCTACGCCCGGGATACCGGCCGCAAATGCCACCGTCGTGGCCACGAAGAAGCCCGCCACCCAGGCGCGCCTGTCCATAAGCCACTTGGACATACGAAAACGAAACGAATCCATTAAAACTCCTCCTGTCCGACGCTTGGCTGACTGCTCGCGGGCAGCCTGGCCGTCAGCGCATCCCCTTTATCGTTATTCAATGCCTGCAGTATATTCTGCAACTCGCAATACGGTACTTATTTATTGCATTGCGCAGCAAAACTGTATCAAACTGCCAGGCGATGTCACACAACCATAGCGAATGTAAGTTATTCGTCAATGGAATTAATCGAGCCCTGACCGACATCTGCACAAGCAGATAATCATTTTTGAGGCTCCTTATAAAACACACGACCCTGCGAGAAAGGACAGAAGGCAATGAACAGACAAATCATCCTGGCCGAGCGGCCGCGCTATCTGATGCCCACCCACAATTGCTTTGAATTACGGCAGGCACCAGTGCCCGCGCCGAGCGATGGCGAAGTCCTTATCAGAACGCTCTGGCTGGCGCTGGATCCGTATCTGCATGGCCGGATGAAGCGCATCAACTCTCAGGCGCAACCGGTTGCCATCGGCGACGTCATGGTCGGCGCAACCGTCGGTCGGGTACAGACATCCAACCACCCCGACTTCAGCGAGAACGACCTCGTTGTCGGCTTCTGGGGCTGGCAGGACTACTGCGTTTCGAACGGCAGCCGCATCATGAAGCTGCAAACCGAACTCGAGCGCAGCCATCCCTCCTACGCGCTGGGCGCCATGAGCCGGGTCAGTGGGCTGGGTGCCTATATTTCCATGTTGCACGTGGCCAAACCGAAGCCCGGTGAAACCGTCGTGATCGGTGCCGCCACCGGCGGCGTGGGCCAGATCGCCGGTCAGCTCGCGAAGATGGAGGGCGCACGCGTGGTCGGTTACGCCGGCTCGCCCGAGAAGTGCGACTTCGCGGTCAAGGAACTCGGTTTTGACGCCTGCGTGTGCCACCGCGATCCCGATTTCGGCGAGGCGCTGCGAGACGCCTGCGCCGAGGGCGTGCACGTTTACCTGGAATCAGTGGGTGGCGAACCGATGGATCATGTACTGCCGCTGCTTAACCACTATGCGCGTGTTCCCGTCATGGGCCTCATCGCACAATGGTCAACCGGCGGCACGAACGCCAACGACACGCGGATGGCGTTTCTTACCCAGGTCATGGCCAAGAGGCTGCGGGTCGAAGGTGTTATCTCGAACGATTTTTTCCAGAGTCATTTCCGTGACTTTCAAACCGAAATGGCGAACTGGATCACAACCAAGCAGATCAAAATCGTGGAACACGTCGTGGACGGGCTGGAGCATGCCCCCCGCGCTCTGCAAGGGATGTTCCAGACCGGGCAGCATATGGGCAAACTCGTGGTCAAGGTAAGCGAGTAGCAGTCAGCTCGCTCGAACAGCATTTAGAGGAGTTTCACCATGCACAAGGTCTTTTTCTCGCTAGCGTTCATCTGCCAGGCTTTTCTTGCTGCCGGCGCGTTGGCCCAGGCGCAACGCGTGGGTCCCGATGATGGTGCAAAGGATAATGTGCAGGATATGGTGGCCGCCCATCTGAAGACCTGCCCGGCCCGCTACGCGCGCATCATAAAGCGCGTCGACGAGGCCGATACCGCGGATGCCAGCTTCTACTCGGTGCCGGACTACCCCTGGATCCGCGGCAATCGATTTCTCGCGTCCTACGTCGGCCATTTCGAGAACGAGCTGGAACTGACCACCTGGCTGTCTCAGCTGCGGGATAACGAGGGCTACGCCCGGAATATCGAACTGCGTAATGCCGGCCTGAGTGATGCGGAACGCCGCGAAACGCTGGACAACCTGCGCGTATGTGCCGTGTGGCTATCGATTGATCGCGTCTTCAATCCCGATACCGAGGAAGCATTCATCGATGCCACGCTGGAGGGCGCCCGCGTGAAGGCGGCCGACCATGCCCCCATTTCCGCCCGTCAGCAGAAAAAAATCGCGCAGGACATTGATCGCCGTTTTAATTCGCAGCCCGAAAAGACCCCGGTCACCGAATGGCGGGTAGCCCGGCCGGAGGGGATGATGTCGCCCAGCGAAGTGTTTGCGCTCTACCGCGACCTGCCCCGAGACGCGCTTGGCCGTATCGGTATGTTCCACACAGCCTGGAATGCGCTGGCGCATCACTACGCGCCGGTCTGGCTCATCCATACGCAGACCCAGGCCGACGTTCCGGGCGCGCCGACGATCGATGCGGCCGGCAACACGCGCATCAACCGGGAGACCCCAACTGTTTACTGGCACATTACCTATACGCGAGTTGAATCCAGAGCGGTGCCGCAGATCAATTATGTGGTGTTCTTCGGCGACGACGCCGGCCAGCCAGAGAACGGACAGGTCTGGCGTATTACCTTGAATCAGCAGGGTCAGCCGGTTGTGTACGAGTCGATGCGGCTGGACGGCACCGAACATCTGTGGTTCCCCGCTACCGCGATGAGAGTTCGCGAAGACGTCGACCCGACCGTGCCTCAATCCGTGGCCGGGACCGGCATTGCCGCAACGCGAATGCTTTCCGACACGCATCAGGTCTATCGCGTCGCCACTCAGGCTACCTATGAGGCTGCGGATTATCGCCGGTATACCCTGGCACCCTATGATGATCTGCTGACGCTGGAAACCGGCCCGAATCGAAGCGCCAGCCTGTTCGATGCTAAGGGCCGGTTGAAGGGCGCCAAACGGACCGGGCAACGCAACCCGCCGATGCGCCAACTCGGCTCGCATTCACTTGCGCCGGGCGAGCCTTTCTTTTTTGATGATCCGAACCTGTTCGACGCCAATTTCGCGCTGCTGGAACCAGCCTCTGACGCCAATATGACCGACACCAGCGCGTCGCGCTAACAATCCTGTTGTGGCCGGTCGGCGCGGCACACGGCTAGCCCACCATCTTCGGATGCTCTGGGTCGCGGTGACGCTCCCGGTCATTCTGTCCTGCCAGGCGCCAATCAAAGACGTATCGCGACTCCAGCATCATCAGGCGCCGCCGATTCTCGCATTCGGGGACAGCCTGACTGCCGGGATTGGCGGCTCTGGGACGAGTTACCCGCGCGTGCTCGAGGGCCTGCTCCACCGAACGGTCATCAACGTCGGTGTACCGGGCGACACGACTGCATCCGCACAGCCGCGCTGGATGGCGACACTCCACCAGACACGGCCCGACGTGGTACTCCTGTGTCTGGGCGTGAACGATTTTGTCCGAGGCGTTCCGCCGGACCGCATGCGCGCGGAGCTATCAGGCATGCTGCAAGCGGCCTCTGACGATCCGAACACGGCGGGCATTCGAATCATCGTCCTGTCGGTTCCGGCGCCCGGGGCCATGGCGCCCCACCCGCTCTACGCAGGGCTGACCCGTGAACACGCCAACGCGGAGATCAGCCACGCCATGTCCGACGCGCTGTTAAACCCGCTACTCAAGGCCGACCCGGTTCACTTGAACCGCGCAGGCTATGAGCAGGTGGCGCAGCTTTTACAGCAGCAACTCCGGCGCAAAAAAAATGCGCCGGGCAAATACCCGGCGCATTGATAATGAACGGTCCCGCGAGAGGACCGATAGTCTTAGAGGGTCGGCAGAGCCGGCAGAGCGGGCAAGGCGCCCAGACCCGGCAATGTCGGCAGGCCCGGAGCCGCTCCCAGACCGGGCAGAGCCGGCAGGGTGTCAAGACCCGGAAGGGTCGGCAGCGCGCCCAAACCCGGCAGACCATCAAAGCTGGCGGCGTCGACCAGATCAATACCGGTCAGCGCGCCCACCAGATCGAGATAAACCACACCGGAAGGCGGCGGAATCTGCCCGGCCAGCACTTCGGTAACAATTGACTGGCCAGCCAGCATGTTGTTGCCAATGGTGTCCAGGCCCGCAGCGCCCAGGCCGCTTGCGACGCCCAAACCAGGCAGGGGCAGCTGATCGGTCACCACGCTAGCCGGGCCGTCCAGCAGCATGCCGCCAGTTCTGACGAGCGAGGACACGGGCGCCAGCGGGTTCTGAGCGAATGCCGGGGCGGCCGTCAGCGCGGCGACAGCGAAAGTGGCAAGGGTCATTTTCTTCATGGAATCTCCTCCAGTGGTGTTCATTCAGGGTGTCAGTAACGTCGCAACAATTGCAGCATGGCCCCGGCGACCCGTCTGTAGGTCCCGGACGCCTGTTCTTGTAGGAAATATACTACGGCTTAATGGCCTGATTACGCTAGACTGTATCATGACATGAACGCGAGCGACTGCGCCAGCCGCCGCTGCAACCATTCCCGCGGGCACACTGCGCAGCCCGCTGAAAACCCGTTAAGTGACGCCCCCAGCCGCTAAGCAATGCCCCCTTGGCAAGCGCCCGCCGCAGGCCGCCAGAGGCGCTATACCCTTCTCTGCAAATCCGGGGTGTATGGGTTAGAGTCGCCTGCCGTCGACCGGCCTGGCCGGCGCTGAACAACTATCGAGGAGCTCACGGACATGGATAACGCAGATCGCTTTTTCATCAACGGTAGCTGGGTCGCCCCCAAGGGCGATCAGACGCACGACGTGATCAACCCGGCCACGGAAGCCGTGGTCGCCACGATCAGCCTGGGCAGCCGGGACGACGTGAACGATGCCGTGGCCGCGGCCAAGGCGGCCTTCCCGGCATTCGCGGCGACCTCGATCGACGAAAGACTGGCGCTGCTCGACCGGATTATCGAGGGCTACAAGGCCCGCATGGGCGAGCTTGCGGAGGCTATTTCCAGCGAAATGGGGGCACCCGCCTCCCTGGCGCAGAAAGCCCAGGCGCCGGCGGGGCTGGGTCACTTCATGTCGGCCCGCAAGGCGCTGGCGGAGTTTCAGGCCGAGGAAAACCAGGGCAAATCGCTGGTGGTGCGCGAGCCCATTGGCGTGTGCGCCTTCATCACGCCCTGGAACTGGCCCATGAATCAGATCAGCTGCAAGGTGGCTCCGGCCATCGCCGCCGGCTGCACCTGCGTGCTCAAGCCCAGCGAGATGGCGCCGCTGGACGCCCTGGTGCTGGCCGACATTCTCGACGAGGCTGGCGTGCCGGCGGGCGTGTTCAACCTGGTGAACGGCGACGGGCCGACCGTGGGTCAGGCCCTGGCCGAGCATCCGGATGTCGACCTGATCTCGTTCACGGGTTCCACGCGCGCCGGCGTCCAGGTGGCCAAGTCCGCCGCCGACACGGTCAAGCGTGTGCAGCAGGAGCTGGGCGGCAAATCTCCGAACATCATCCTGCCCGATGCCGACCTGAAGAAGGCCGTCAAGGGCGGCGTAATGGGCATGATGGGCAATACCGGCCAGTCCTGCAACGCCCCGTCGCGCATGTTCGTGCACGCCGATCAGTATGACGAGGCCGTCGAGATCGCCCGGACCACGGCCGAACGGATTCGCGTGGGCGACCCGACGGATGAAGAGACCGTGATGGGCCCGGTGGCCAGCCGCATTCAGCATCAGCGCGTGCTGGAGTACATCCGGAAGGGCATCGACGAGGGCGCGCGTCTGGTCACCGGCGGCGCCGAGGCGCCCGAAGGCCTGGACACGGGCTACTACATACGACCCACCGTATTTGCGGATGTGCGTGGCGACATGACCATCGTGAAAGAGGAAATCTTCGGCCCGGTGCTCACGATCATCCGCTATGACAGCGAGGATGAAGCCATCGACATGGCCAACGACACGCCCTACGGCCTGTCGGCCTACGTCTGGTCCGGGGACGCCGCCCACGCGCGTCAGGTGGCCGGCCGGCTGCGGGCCGGTATGGTGCATATCAACGGGGCCGCGCTGGACCCGGCTGCGCCGTTTGGCGGCTACAAGCAGTCCGGCAACGGCCGCGAATGGGGCGCCTATGGCCTCGACGAGTTTTTCGAGATCAAGGCCATCATGGGTTACGAAGCCGCCTGATCCGACGGACCGTGAGCATGGATACACGAACCCCGGTGCTGGTCGGCGTGGGCGAGCTGGCGGATCGCGTTCGCGATCCGTCGCAGGGCAAGGAGCCGTTGACGCTCATGGCGGAGGCGCTGCGGGCGGCCGAGGCCGACGCCGGCGCTTCGCTTCTGGGCGATGTCGACTCGCTCGACGTCATCGAGGAATTTTCCTGGCCCTATTTCGATGCGCCGGCGCTGCTGAGCGAGCGCATCGGCGCCCGACCGGCCCGGGCCGTGTACGGCGTGACCGGCGGGGAAAGCCCCGTACGCTACATCCATGAGGCCGCCATCCGCATTGCCCGCGGCGAGAGCGAGATCGCGGCCGTGGCGGGCGCCGAAGCGCAGTACACAGCGGCCGCGGCGCAAAAGACGGGCATCGAGCTGCCCTGGGCCCCGCGCGACAACAGCCGGACGCTGGAGGGCGGCGACTATCTGTCGCCGGTGGTCTGGAAACACCAGGCAGTCTGGCCCACGCAGGTCTATCCCTTCTACGACAACGCCGCGCAGGCCGCCTGGGGTCAGACGCAGCGTGAAGCGCTGAATGAGTCGGGTGAGGTCTGGGCCGACTTCGCGGCGGTCGCTGCGCAGCGGTCCACCGCCTGGGTCAAATCGGCCCCCTCGGCCGACGCCATCACCACGCCGGACGCCGGCAACCGTCTGATCGCCTGGCCCTACACCAAGTCCATGGTGGCGAACCCGCTGGTCAATCAGGGCGCGGCCGTCATTCTCACCAGTCTGGGCAAGGCCCGGGCACTGGGCATCGACGAATCGAAGCTGGTATTCATTCTGGGCGGCGCCCAGGCCAACGAGCCCAGGGACTATCTGGCACGAGACCAGTTTCACGCCTCGCATGCCCAGGATGTCGTGCTGGAAACCGCCGTGGCTGTGGCCGGCGGCGCAGATGGTGGGGTGTTCTCCCATCTGGAGCTTTACAGCTGCTTTCCCTGCGTGCCCAAGATGGCGCGCCGCACGCTTGGCCTGCCGCGCAATGCCCGCATGACCGTCACCGGGGGATTGAGCTTCTTCGGTGCGCCCCTGAACAGCTACATGCTGCACGCCGCAGTCAACATGGTTCAGGCGCTGCGCGACTCGGGCGAGCTCGGCCTGCTCTATGGCCAGGGCGAGTATGTCACCAAGCACCACGCGCTCGTGCTCTCGAGACAGGCGCCGGACAGCGCCGAGCCGGCCTATCATCAATTGACCGACGGGGCCGACGCCCGCCGCGGCGACGTACCTGAAATGATTGATGATTACGACGGCGCGGCCGAGCTGGAAACCTTCACGGTGAGTTACGACCGTGAGGGTCAGCCGGCCTTCGGTATCGTGATTGCCCGCACGCCGGACGGCCGGCGTCTCATGGCGCGCGTGCCCGCGTCGGACGAGGCCACGATTCGCCGCCTGACCGACCTGGACGGCTCGCCCATCGGGCTGGCCGGCCGCGTGAACCGGCTGAACGAAGAGCTGCTGGGCTGGACCGCCGCAGCCTGAGGCCGTTGCTCAGCTCTGGCGCGCCAGGCGGCGGGCCATGCTCCAGCGGTGCACTTCGGACGGCCCGTCGTAGATGCGAAAAGCGCGAATGTCGCGAAAGATGCGCTGCACGATGGTCTCGCCGGTTACGCCCTGGCCGCCAAGAATCTGTACGCTGCGGTCGACCACCTCCCACAGCGCCTCCGCGCAGCCGACCTTGGCCCGACTGGACGCGTAATTGCCGCGATCACCCTGATCCAGCAGCCAGGCGGTGTGCCAAATATCCAGCCGGCTGCGGTGCAGGTCGATATCGTTGTCGGCCAGCTGATTGCCCACGCCCTCGTGCTCGATCAGCGGCTTGCCGAAGGCCTGCCGCGTGGTGGCATAGCCCAGCGCAATGTCGTGTGCGCGGCGGGCCGCGCCGAGCCATCGCATGCAGTGCGTCAGCCGCGCCGGCGCCAGCCGAATCTGCGCGTAGCGAAAACCCTTGCCCAGCTCGCCCAGCACGTCCTGCTCCGAAACGCGCAGCCGGTCGAAGTGCAGCACCCCGTGTCCGCCGGTAAAGCAGGTATCCAGCGACTCCATGTTGCGCTCCAGCGTGATCTCGTCGCGATCCATGTCGCTGAGAAACATGGTGGCGCTGCCGTCTTCCAGCTTGGCCATGATGATGACAAAGCGCGCGCCCTGGGCCCCGGTGATGAACCACTTGGTGCCGGAAATCAGATAGTCGCTGCCGTCTCGCTCGGCCACGGTGGCGAGCATGCCGGGGTCGGAGCCCGCGCCCGGGGCGGGTTCGGACATGGCAAAGCATGACCGGGCGTGACCGGCCACCATGGGCTTGAGATAGCGCGCCACCTGATCTTCGCTGGCCACTGCCTCCAGCAGGTGGATATTGCCCTCGTCGGGCGCATGGATATTCATAGCGGTGGGCCCGAGCGGCGAATAGCCCGACTCTTCGAACACGATTGCCTTCTCGACATGACTCAAACCCAGGCCGCCGAGCTCGCGCGACGCGTGCGGCGTCAGCAAACCGGCTTCCCGGGCCCGGCCCACCAGCTCGTCGCGCAGCGCCTCGCTGGGGCCGTGCGGGGTATTGCCCGCATCGTTCTCCAGCGGAATCACCTGGTCGGCGATGAACTGCCGGGTACGTGCCTGCAGCGATTCCAGTTCGTCGGACAGGGCGAAATCCATACGCTTGCTACGCCTGCGCGGGAGCGGGCGCCTCCTTGTTGTCGGGCAGCGCGTCGTGATCTTCGCCGAGCAGCATGTACATGGCCGGTACGACAAACAGCGTGAACAGTGTACCGAACCCCATACCCGTCGCGATCACCAGACCCATCGAGAAGCGGGCCTCGGCGCCGGCGCCGGTGGCCACGATCAGCGGCACAACGCCAAACACCGTCGAGGCTGTCGTCATGAGAATTGGCCGCAGACGCAGGCTGGCGGCTTCTTCCACCGCCTCACGCTTGCTGCGCCCCTGCTCGCGCTGCAGCTGGTTGGCAAATTCCACGATAAGAATGCCGTGCTTGGCGATCAGGCCGATGAGCGTGATGAGGCCCACCTGCGTGTAGATGTTGATGGAGGTCAGCCCCAGCGTCAGAAACACCAGCGCGCCGGCCACCGACATGGGCACGCTCACCAGGATGATCAGCGGATCGCGGAACGACTCGAACTGCGCCGCCAGCACCAGAAAGATGATGATGATGGCGAAGAAGAAGGTGAAGACCAGACTGCTGCCCTCTTCCACGAACTGCCGGGAAATGCCCGAGTAATCCGCCTTGTAGCCCGACGGGAACACCTCGTCCGCAGCATTCTGCAGAAAGCCGAGCGCCTGACCAATGGACACGCCGGGTGCCGGCACGCCCTGCAGCGTGGCGGCGTTGAGCTGCTGGAAGCGCTTGAGCTGACGCGGCTCTACCGAGCGCTCCAGGGTGACCAGGCTCGACATGGGCACCAGCTCACCGGAGGCGCTGCGCGTGTAGTAGTCGTTCAGCTGGTCCGGGGTGTAGCGATCGGCGCGAACCACCTGCGGAATGACCTTGTAGCTGCGTCCCTGAATCGCAAAGCGGTTGACGTAGTTGCCGCCCAGCATGGTGGCCAGGTCGGCGCCGATCTGGGACATGGTAATGCCCAGCGCAGCGGCCTTGGCGCGATCTACCGTCACTTCATATTGCGGGCGGTCGAAGTTCAGATCGAGCTGGGTGAAGACGAACAGCCCGGATTCCTGCGCCCGCTTCTGCATCTCCTGCGAGACCTGGTTAAGCTGCTCGGCGCCCTGCGTCGTGCCAATCACGAACTGCACCGGTAGACCACCGCCGCTACCCGGCAGCGGCGGGCGTTCGAATACCGCGATCTCGGCCCCGGCCACCCCGTTCACCTTTTCCTGCAGCTCGGGCTTGATCTGCATCTGTGTGCGTTCCCGGTCACTCCAGGGCTTGAGCTTCATGCCGGAGATGGTGGTGCTGGGCGATCCGGGTGCCCCGCCGGCGCCCACGCCCATGATCATGAAGAAATCGTTGGTCTCGGGGATGGTGTAGTACAGCCGCTGCAGCTCTTCGGTGTACAGCCGCGAGTGCTCCAGCGAGGCGTACGGCGCCGTGGTGGTCAGCGTGAACAGGATGCTCTGGTCCTCCACCGGGGCCAGCTCCTTCTGCGCACCGTCGAACAGGAAATAGCAGGAACCGAGCACCACGGCGGCGAACAGGTAGGTCACCGGCCGCGTGTCCAGCGAGCCGTGCAGGCGCCGCTGGTAGAAGCCCTGCAGCGAATCGAACCGCCGGTCCAGCCAGTGGGTGAAACCGCCCTCGCTCTCGTCGCGCTTGAGCAGCTTCGAGCACAGCATGGGTGACAGCGTGAGCGCCACGATGCCGGAAATGAGCACGGCGCCCGCCAGCGTAAAGGCAAACTCCGAGAACAGGCTGCCCGTCAGCCCGCCGGTGAAGCCGATGGGCAGATACACCACAACAAGCGTCAGCGACATGGCCACGATGGGCGTGGCCAGTTCACGCGCGCCCTGGATGGCGGCGTCAAAGGGTTTCATGCCCTCTTCCACGTGCCGATGGATGTTCTCCACGATCACGATGGCGTCATCCACCACCAGGCCGATGGCGAGCACCAGCGCGAGCAGGGTGAGCAGGTTGATCGAAAACCCCAGCAGCAGCATCACCATGCCCACGCCCACCAGCGCCAGCGGCATGGCGATGACCGGTATGGCCACGGTTCGCAGCGAGCCGAGGAAGAGAAAAATGACCACCGTAACGATCAGCAGCGTAATGCCCAGCGTGAAGATCCCCTCGCCGATGGCGTCTTCGATGTATTCGGTAGCGTCGTAAACGATCACGCCGTTGAGTGCGTCCGGAAAATCCGCCTGCAGATCGGGCCACTTTTCACGCACGGCCTGGATGACCGTCAACTCGTTGGCGGTCGGCAGCACCGAGATGCCGATGTAGGGCCCCTCGTTGCCGTCGTGAATGGCGGCGGTTTCATAGCCTTCCGCGCCAAGCACCACGGTGCCCAGATCACCCAGCCTGACCTGATTGCCGTCGACTTCCTTGACCACCAGATCCTCGAACTGCGACTTGCTGTGCAGATCGGTCGAGGCCGTCAGGTTGATCGCGACCATGTCGCCCTTGGTCTGGCCCACGGCCGCCAGGAAATTGTTCTGCGTCAACCGGGCCCGCACGTCCGACGGCGTCAGGCCAAAGGCCGCCAGCCGCTCGGGCTGCAGCCAGATGCGCATGGCGAAACGGCGGCCACCGATGATCTCCGCCTTCTGTACGCCCGCCACTGTCGACAGCTCGGGAACGACCACTCGCGTGAGATAGTCGGTAATCTCGTTGTTTTCCAGCTCTTCGCTGGTAAAACTCATGTACATCGAGGCGGTGGCATCGCCCACCTGCACGTCGATGACCGGATCCTCCGATTCGGCCGGCAGATCGGACCGCACCTTGTTGACCTTGGAGGTGATCTGCGTGAGCGCCTCGTTGGGCGGATAGTTCAGCTCCAGAAACGCCTGAATCGACGACACGCCCTGGATACTGGTGGAGGTGAGATAGTCGATGCCGTCCGCCCCCGCAATCTCCTGCTCGAGCGGGGTGGTGATGAAGCCCTTGATCAGCTCCGCGTCGGCGCCGACGTAGGTCGTCTGAACCGATATGACCGCCTTGTCTGATCGCGGAAACTCGCGCACGTTCAGCGAGTTGTAGGCGCGAAAGCCGATCAGCAGAATCAGCAGGCTCACCACGGAGGCGAGCACCGGCCGCTGGATGAAGATGTCTGTAAATTTCATGACGCGGCGCTAGTAGTTTCGGGCCTGGCCGACTTCGGCCTTGTTCTCGGGCAGCACTTCGTTGTCGATGATCAAACGGTCGCCGCCGCGCAGCTTGATCTGCCCGGCCACGACCACTTCATCACCGGCGTCCACGCCACTGACGATCTGCACCTGGTCGCCCCGCGTTTCGCCGGTGCGCACGTTGACGCGCTTGGACCGCTTCTCGGGCTCGCCGCCGCCCTCCGGCGTTTGCTCGACCACCTTGAAAACGGTGTCGCCGTAGGGGTTATAGGCAATCGCGGTCTGCGGCAGCGTGATGACTTCGTTGGTCTGGTTCTGCAGCAGCTCGACGCGTCCGAACATGCCCGGCTTCAGGCGACCGTCGGGGTTGTCCAGCTGGGCGCGCAGATCAAATGACCGGGTCCCGGCCGCCACCTTGGGGCTGATGGCCACGACTTCACCCTTGAACGTGCCGTCCAGACCCTCCAGCAGCAGCTCGACTTGCTGGCCAACCGCGGCCTTGTCAAACTGCTGTTGCGGCAGCGTGAAGTCCAGATAGATCGGGTCCAGCGTCTGCAGCGTGACGATGGTGGCACCCGGGTCCAGATACTCACCCAGGTCCACCTGGCGCAGACCCAGCACACCGGCGAACGGCGCATTGATGGTCTTCTTGTTGATGGCCGCCTGCTTGGCCTGAACCGCGGCGCCAGCGTTGTCGTATTCGGCCTGGGCCATATCCAGGTCGGACTGCGAGCCGACGTTGCGCTCGCGTAGCCGGCGCTTGCGCTCCAGCGTCTGACGCGAGAGCTCACGCTGGGCTTTCAGACCCTGCAGCTCGGCGACTTCGGTTGACGTGTCCAGCGACAGCAGCAGGGCACCATGCTCCACCTGCTCGCCCGAATCGAAGGCCAACCGCGCCACCTTGCCCGGCACTTCGGCCGTCACATCGACCCCCTGCACCGCGCGCAGGCTGCCGGTGCTTCTCAGACTGGGCTGCCAGGTCTGCTTTTCGGCGGTCATGGTTGCCACGGTAACGGGTGGCGCTTTCTGATTCGCCAGAAATTCCGCCGTTTTCATGTTCACGAAGGCCTTCCAGCCGAAGATGCCGCCAAACACGATGAGCAGGGCGAGCACCATGATGACCATGCGCTTTTTCATTCGCTGTTATCCCTTCTGGCTGTCCACGGGGGCAGATGCACCGGCCGGCACACGATCGGTCGCGGCCGGCTCTTCCGGCGTCGACGGCAGTTCCGGGCCGATCAGGGCGCGGTCAAGCTGCGCCAGATCGGCCTCTCCAAGCACGCCGGCATAGAGTTTCAGGTTCAGTACGGCAGACAGGTACTGATAGCGCGCCTCGGCGCGATCGGTGAGCGCCTGGTAGCGATTGCGACGGGCAGCCAGCACATCGGCCTGCGTGCGCTCGCCCACCTCGAAGCCGGCTTCGGTCGCTTCCAGCGCGGTGTTGGCAGACTCGAGCGCCTTGTCCAGCGCGTTGACCCGCCGGATGCTGCTGCGCACCAGGTTGAAGCTGTTGCGCACCAGAATATGCACATCGCGTACCTCGACATCCCGGTTGGCCAGCGAGGCCCGGTAGCGCGCGCGGCTCTCGCGCAATTCCGACAGACTGCGTCCGCCGGCGAACGGCGTCCACGTCGCTTCCACGCCGAGCGCCTTGTCGCGGCTGGCGCTGCCGTACACGAAGTCTTCCTGGTCGGTGTCGGAGACGCTCGCCACCAGGTCGAGATCGGGCAGGAATGCCGATTTGCGGCGCGAGATTTCGTCCTCGGCGATCTCTTCCTGCTCGCGCGCAATGAGAATGCGCGAATTCTTCTCGTTGGCCAGGTCAATCCAGCCTTCCGCCGTATCCGGCCGCGGCAGGTCAAGCGGCATCTGCTCCACCAGACTCGGCAGATCCATGTACCAGTGGCCGGTCAGGCGGGCCAGTTCCTCGCGCTGCTCGTTCAATTCGCGCTCGGCCTCGATGACGCGGGTCTCGGCCAGGTCGAACGCGGCCTGCGCCTCGCGCAGCCCGGTGACCGCCGTTTCCCCGACTTCATAGCGCACCTGGGCGGTTTCGAGGTCTTCAGCCAGCGCCTTGCGTTCGGCCCGGGAGAAACGCAGCCGGTCGGCGACTGCCAGAAACTGCAAGTAATAGGTGGCGCAGCGATGAATCAGCAGCTTGTACTCGGCGCGATAGGTCAGATACGCCACATCGGCCTGCGCCCGGCCCTGGCTGAGCGTGGCCGGGATGGCCCAGTTGAACAGCGGCTGGCGCAGTTCGACATTCCAGGTCTGCGAGTCGAAGCGATCGGAAAAGGGCGCGGTCGGGCCGGGCGCCCCGCCCGCACCGCCACCGCCGCCCTGGGTGGGTCGGTCGGAAAACGGCGTGGCGCGCACATCCCGCTCTACCCGGTTGTAGGCGGCGCCGGCGCTGAGGGTGGGCAGCACCACAGACCGGGCCTGTGGATAGGCCTCTTCACCGGCTTCACGCTCAGCCAGGGCGGCCTGATACTGCGCGTCATGATCCTTGGCCAGGGTCAGCAGTTCCATGAGCGAGCCGTCAGCCACGCCCGCGGGTGCGTAGACAAGCAGCGCCATCAGCGCCGGGAGGGACATGGCCTTCATGAGGTTTCCTGGCTGTCGGTCTTCACGCTGAACAGCATGGTGGACAGATATTCCACATAGCCGTCCAGATCATCCTGAAATTCCGAGTCGGGGAAGTGACGCATGACGTTGCGGCAGTGAAAGCGCATGACGTTGGCGGCCATGAGCATGAAAGCCACGAACGCGGCCCGCTGACCGCTGCCCAGGCCCAGACTGCGCACCATTTCGATCATCGCCTGAAAATGATCTCCGAAAACTTCCTCCGCCAACTCCTGTCCCTGCCGCGGCGACGAAAACATGACTTCCCGCATGATCAGCCGCGCGCGCTCCGGATCTTCCTCGAGCAGGTTGTAGTGCAGCCGGATCGCCTCTCGCAGGCGCTCGCAGCCTTCGGCGTCGCTTTCCGTGACCGCGCGCATGTTCAGCTCGGAGCGGTCCACCGCGCCGCGCATGACGGCAAAATACAGACGCTGCTTGTTGCCGAAATGGTGGAACACGTTCGTTTTCCCCGAGCCGGCGCGTTCGGCAATGGCCGATACCGACACAGCGTCAAAACCTTTTTCGGCAAACAATTCCTTGGCGGCGCCGAGAATGTCTTCTGCACCGCCGTGCTCTTTCGATTCGGATTCCATCCGGGCCCCCTGACAGCTTGGACCGACCGGTCAGTGCGCGATGGTAATTGCTTGTTCGATCAGAGGCAAGCCGGAGGGCTGCGCAGGGCCCATTCGGCCCAGAGACAGCGGTCGAGCAACCGGCCAACGCGCTGGCACGCCCGCCATGCTGCTACAGCGCGCCCGTTCCAACCACCGTTCCCGGCGGCTACGGCGAACCCGTCAGGGCCTGGCGCTGGGACAGCGCCATCGCGGCCAAGTTCGCTTCGCATGGGCGCCCACCGACCGTGATCACGGCTGCGTCGGCCCGTCTTGTCAAACGAACACCGCATTCTCGTCATTGGACCGCGTTGTCTTGGCGCGCGCATAATTGACTGTTGCATCAACCCGTTCCCATTCCAGCCAGAGACAATTGCCGATGCCTGATGACGAGATGAACGCCGCCCGCACAACCACCCGCGAAGAAGCCATGGATGCGGTGAAGGTGCTCTTGCGCTGGGCTGGCGAGGATCCTGACCGGGAAGGCCTGCTGGATACACCGGCGCGGGTGGCCGATGCCTACCGCGAATATTTTCGGGGGTACGAGGAAGACCCCACCGCCTACCTGCAGCGGACGTTCGAGCAGGTGGGCGGATACGACGAGATCGTCCTGCTCCGCGACATCCCGTTTCACTCCCACTGCGAACACCACATGGCGCTCATCGCCGGCAAGGCGCACGTGGCCTATCTGCCGCGCGACCGGGTGGTCGGCATTTCCAAGCTGGCCCGGGTGGTGCACGCCTTCGCGCACCGCCTGCAGGTCCAGGAGCGGCTGACGGCGGAAATCGCGGACTGCATTCAGACTGCACTGGAGCCTTACGGCGTGGCCGTGATCGTGGAAGCCACGCACGCCTGCATGAGCTGCCGCGGCGTCGAGACGCCGGGCGTCAGCATGAAGACCAGTCGCATGATGGGCGTCTTCCGAAAAAGCGACAAGAGCCGCTCAGAGGTCCTTCAGCTCATCAACAACCGCTGAGTCCGGACCGGCCACCGGCCTGCTTCAGAGCCGATTGCGCGCCAGAAAGTCCAGCAGCCCGCTGTTGAAGGCGTCGTTGGAATCCCCCACCACCATGTGCCCGGCGCCGGAGACATCCACAACCTCCAGCTGCGGCAGCATCTGACGGAACTCCGCCACGCCGGCATCGCTGACGATATCGCTCCGTGTACCCCGGATGAGCATCACCGGCACACTGATCCCGTCCTTCACGCTCGACATGCGGTCCGCCAGCGAAGGCGGCGGCTCCGGCCGATCATCCTGTTCCAGCATCTTCGGATCCCAGTGCCAGTACAGTCGGCCGTTCTCGCCGCGTCGCAGATTCTTCATCAGGCCACTCGGGTCGCGCGGTCGCGGGCGGTGGGGATAATACTCGCAGACCGCATCGGCGGCCTCTTCCACCGTGGCAAACCCCTCGGGATAGGCCCGCATGAACGCCAGGATCCTGTCCGCGCCGGCCTGCTCCACGCGGGGCACCAGATCGACCATGACCAGCGCGCCGATGCCGGCCGACCGCGTTGCGCCCGCCAGATAGAACGCGGTGGCCGCGCCCATCGAGGCGCCCACGAGCGTGGGCGGCGTCTCCAGCGTATCGATGATGGCCTGCAAATCCGCCGCCAGCACGGGCAGCGTGTAGTCGCCGTCCGGCGACCAGCCGCTCTCGCCGTGACCCCGCGCATCGTAGCTGATGACGTGGTAACCGGCCGCCACCAGCGCGTCGAAAGCACCGCGCCAGGAGTGCCGCGTCTGGCCGCCACCGTGCAGGAGAATCACCGCAGCGCCCTCGACGTGACCGCCGATGTCCGCGACGAGTTGAACAGCCTTCTGGCCGGTATAGCGCTTCACCTGGGACATGCATTCCGCCTCGACTTGATGACAACCGCACTGGCGGTCTGCAGGCGGGCCGCAGCCGATGCTGGCCCGTCCCGGACGCGCCGCAGGCGGCGCGCTACTCTAGCATTTCGACCACGACGGCCCGACTCGGCACAGTGGCATTGGCCTCTATGCTGTAAGCCGGTCGTTGCGACTCGGGCGGAAGTAATTCTTGGGGTTCTGGATCGTTCGGAATATTTCCTGCCCACCGGCGGCGCTATAAAGCTGCTGTTTATAAACGGGAAATGGTAGCCACGGCTGCTACCACATAAATATCATAAACTATTGTTTTGTAACGCATTATATATAATGGATATTTTTTTACCCCTATATTTACCCCTGGGTTTCTAAGCTTCCCGTAAATTGAGTATTGACCACGTCCAGAACTGCGAGATAATTCCAGTGCGGTCTACAACCGTCTGATTCAGTCTAAATCAGCCAGCTAAACGCCAGTGAATATCGCGACACATGTCGCCCTGGTCCACGAAAAATTTCGTGGTTGTTTTGCCCACTGGTTTACGACAATGAATTCAGAGACAACTCAAAAGTTTTTAACCGTCCGGGATGTTGCCGAACGATATTCCCTGGGCGTGAGTACCGTTTGGCAAAAAACTGGATCCGGTGAAATTCCATCGCCAGTACAGTTGACGGCACGAACCACCCGCTGGCGGCTCAGCGATCTGGTTGCGTGGGAGTCGACGCGCCCCCTAATAACCGAAAACAGAAACTAAAAAGCCGGGTCCACCATACTGGCGGCCCGGCTCGCGCATTGCAGTGCGCGTAGATCGTAATGTCCTGAGATCGGACTAATTAATTCTAGCACGGCTCCCAGATGTGAGCCCGGCTCCGACAACGGAGCCGGTCATGCAATCTCTTGCAGTTTATGAACGGGGGCAGACCATTGCGACCCCGATGGAACACTATCGTCTGCTGCACCCGCAGCAGCGTGGCGTTGTAATTGCACTCGAACAATCGAACGCTCGGGGTAGCTCGCCCGGAAACTGGCACAAACTGAGGGCCGATGACCATCACACCTCGGAGCTTCGGCTCGCCGCGTTGGCCCATAAAAAAAACGCGTTCATTACTCCAAACGAGTTTTACGGTTGGCGCAGGGTTGGGCTGACCAATCGACTGTGCGCATGCTGGGTTGATATCGATAATTTTACTGACCTGGACGGAGCACTGGACGGTGTAATGGCAGCAAAATTGCCCCAGCCGTCATTCATCATGCGCAGCGGCACCGGCCTGCACCTGTACTGGCTGCTCGACTCGATGCCACCAGAAACACTGGGTACGTGGCAGCGTGTTCAGAATGCCATCATTAGCGGGTTAGCCGAGCAGATAGGCGTGGCCCAACGCGGCAAAAATCGTGGCGGCGTCGACCGCTGCGCCAGAGACGCCGCTCGCATCATGCGGCTAGCCGGGTCAATTCATTCTGGGACAAACCGCGTCGTGACTGGCGAGATAATTACCGGCGAACGCTGGACCCTGCACGAGCTGGCGAACGAGGTATTAGGTTATCGAAAGCCTGGCTGGCAGCGAACAACCCGCCACAGCAAATCGCGGCGGATCAGCTTTTCTGCCGAAAAGGTCAGGCGGCAGGGTCTGCTATTGCCTCACCACCGGGGCATCATTTCGTGGTGGTCGGTTGTCTATAAGGACCTCCTGCTAATTGCTCGATCACAGCCCAACGCAAAAATTCCCGACGGATACCGTGACATTTGGTTGCACCTCGCAACCGTCGCTGCCTCCTGGTTCGCGGAGGCAGAGGCACTTCGCGATGAATCTCTCTGGCTCGCAGGGAAATTCACCAACCTCGATCTATCCTCAGCCGAGCGATACATGACCAGCACCGTTGAACGAGCAGAGCGCGCTGCGATGGGGGAGACGATAGAGTGGAGAGGTGAACAGCGGGATAGTCGCTATTATTATCAACGCCGCACACTACGACATCTGCTCAGCCCGCTGATTTCAGATGAGTCTCAGCTGAGAGCTATTATCAGCGATGAATTACGTGCCGAACGTCGTCGTCTGAGCAAACGCAAAGGCAAACAGCCGCTAAGGCAAAATGCCCCTATCGAATGTCGGCACAGGGCTTCCGAACTAGCACAATCGGGGGTACCGGTCAGCACAATCGCCGACCTGCTCGGTTACCCTAGATCCACAGTCTCAGGCTGGTTGCAAAGCATTTCTAAGTGATTTTGGCAGCCCTTCCTCAGGAGGGCTTGCCATTGGGATGTTCAATTTTTCCGCTTTTAACCCGTAACCAGAACCCCCTCGGAGGCCGGGCTATCGCCCATTTTTTGCACCTGTTTGCGATTCCAACACCGGAGACCCCGAATTCAGCTGCCAACTGCGATACCGGTTTCGTCCACACCAATCGTTCGAGCTCCGCCCGGCTAACGGAATCCCACTCACCCCAACGGGGATGCTCCGCTCGCAATGTTTCACGACGGTCGGCCTCGGCCCGCCTCGCCTCTTGCATGCGCCTTTCATCCGCCTCCTCAGCATTTTTAAGAAGCCGATGAATGCTGGGATCCGGTTCAGGTCCGTATTTAGCCAGAATCGGACGATATTGCAGCAATACCTGCGCGTGCTCCTCTGCCACGAAATGGATAAGTGCCCGCATGCTCCTAATCTCAAATACATAGTCGGACCGGAGGGTGGGCAATACACCAGTCATTGAGGAATGCCACTCGCGCAGTCCGTCCGAGGCTCCAGAAACCTCCGCGCACCATAACAGCAGCCGCTCGAACAGAAACGTGGGCGGCCAGCAGTTGCCAGCGTCTCGGTTTCGCCCCCCGCGTCTAGACCGTATCGAAGCCAAAATCAATATTGCGGCAACCTGCTCAGCATCCCCCGCGAACTCCCGCAGCATTTGGAGGGTTCGAGCGCAGCCTTTTCCGTGACCGTCATCCGCCATCACACCGAGGGCGCCAGGTCGCTCATTCAAATATGCCTGAGCGCGCAGGTGCTCGGCATCGATCTCATCGTTTTCCCACCAGGCAACATCAGGACGACGGTTAGTAAAATGCTTGTTATCGCAGAGAACTATCTCGGTAAAAAACGGCCACGGTGTAACCCGGAAATCTTCTAGACGCATGCGCCACAGGGCATACACCCGCGACCAATCCAAATCGCCTGTGAATTTATCGGCCATTCGCCGGTCGCTTTGCTGCCAGGATTCGTTGGTACTCATACCAGAGTAATTCTGCACATTTGAATATTTCGCTCAAGCACGCAAAAAACTGGCAAGGCAAGATCAGCCCGGTCGAGTAGGCGCTATCCCCCCGCTTCCATCAACCCCATGGTGGCGGCACTGACCCGCACCCCCGCCAGCAGATCTTCCAGATCAAAGCCCACGGGGTCACCCTCGCCTGATGTCACGCTCACCTGGCCGGTTGCCGGTTCGAGCTGAAACCGTGCGTAGCTCAGCACGCGGCCGTCCGAGAGCACCCGGTCATTGAAGATCGCCCCGATGCCGCCCTGTGATCGGGCAGACGGCGCCAGCAGCCCGGGATGGCCCTCATTGTGAATCCGGCCGCCCAGGCGGCGGCAGTAGCCATGATCGTTAGGGTCGATGATCTGGGGCAGGTCCTGCTCCTGCCCTTGCAGGTCAATCAGCAGGGCCCGGCACTGAGCGCTGCCTACGGCCCTGTGCCCGACCACAGGGCCGCTGTGCGCCGCCAGCTCGTCCTCGAGTGCCCCGCGGACAAACCAGTACAGCGTCTCCGCCAGGGCCACGGCCGGCCGCAGGCCGCCGTACCAGACGGCATGGTTGCCGTCGCTGTAACGGGTGGCGAGCATGTCCGGCGGCGGGTTGCCCAGTCGATGGGCCTGCTCGAAGTAGGCAAACGGGGCATGAATGAGATTGGGCGGTCCCACGGCCGGCTTGCCACGTGCGATCGCGGCATCCATGACCGCGCCGGCCTCCGCCTCGTCGGTCAGGTCATCCCAGAGGTCTTCGCTGGGCCGAATGGTCGGGATCGAGCGGTAGAGCGGCGCATCAAAATCGGTCAGCGCCCAGTGCGGGTCGGCCATTAACGCCCCCGGCGGGCGTCGAGGTAGCGCCGCACGCAGGCCAGACCCTCAAAGCCGTTATCCAGGATGAAGGACAGCGGTGTAGGCGCGAATCGCTGGTTCTCGTGCGTCATCCAGGCATACGCCACCTCGCGGTTTTCCGGGTACAGAATCCGCAGATTCTTGTGGATGGCCAGCAGATGCCCTGCCCGGTCGACCATATCCTCGTTGGGCGCGATGGGCTCGCCCCTGCGATAGCGGGCCAGGCTGCCCCGCGAATCCGGGCCCAGGCCCAGCAATCGACACTGCGAACGGGAGTCGATCTGCCAGTGGTCGAACAGGTTCATGACCATTTTCGCCATCGCGCTGCGACTGTCGGCGCTGAATGGGTCCGGTCGGGCCTGAGCGGCTTGTGGCTGTAGTGCGGCGTCCATATCTGTATATCGTTACGTTTTCTTGTATTTATTATACGCCTGCCCGGTCAGGTGGTCCATATCCATGTGACCGGCCGGGTGTCCGCCCGCTTGGCAGTGTGACGGTGTAGCGATTGGCTACGAGACACATGGAAGGCACTCGTTATGAATCGAGCGATTCGAGATGAAGAACTGAGCACTGTGCTGATGGCACTGCGTTTCTGGCAGCAGCATGGCCACCAGGCGGCTGATGAGATCCGTGCAATCGGTAAAAGCGATGAGTCCACCGTTCTTTCAGATGAAGGCATCGACGTACTCTGTGACCGGCTCAATGCCGGTCCCGGCAGTGCCCAGATCGTTGTGGAGGTGCTTGCCGGCGGCGTCAGGAACATCTATGGCGACACAGCCGCTGTTGACTGCCTGGTCTTGGACTGGGATACCGATGGTGTTGATCCCGAGCGTCTGACGACCATCGATGGTGACGAAGCCTTTGCATTCATCTGGAGCACCAATGTGGATCTGGACACCACTGAGGAGGTCTATTCAGCCGTCCGCGATCGATGACTCAAAACCCCGCTTCAAGCGGGGTTTTTTATGGGTCGCTGGGCCGGCGGGTGGCTGCGTCTGAGCGGGTTTGCTGTTATCCAGTAGCGTCTGATGCGATCTACAAAGTGACGTTAAGGGGCTGTATATATCCCCCCGGAGGGGTAATGACCGGCACGGGATATTCTTTCATGTGCATAACGGGTGTTATGACCAGTCGCCCCGGTTATCAGGGGCTTGCGACACCCTGTTCAGGCGCTTCGCAGGGAAATAACGACTGGTTGCGGCAGTCCATCTCGCTCACTCGTTTGGCGCCGTAACGAATCAAGGTACGACGCAATGCGCTGACATCCCCCCGGCTTGAGCCGCCGAGTCTTGAGGCGTGTCCAGGTTCTAAGATTTTATCTAAATAATCAAGTAGTGTTTCCGGCTGACCATCAACATACTCAACAGCATTAATATCAATAACAGTTTTTCTTTTTCCATTCTCAACAGAGCTATACTCTTTAAATATAAACCTATCAAAAAATGATGTTGTATTTCCTAGGAAAATTGCCCTTTTCGCGATATTTCTTCTTTGCTTTAGAAAAGGGGTGTCTAGACTATAGTGAATACTAGTTTTAGAGCAACTTTGTTTCATTAACTCTGATACAACATAAGGGATACTATTTTCAAATTCGGTAGGAGATTTGATTTCTAGTACTAAATTTATACTTGATCTAACAATTCCCCGCATACTCAAATACTCGCCCTCATCTTTACATACAAATTCGTATGGGGCCTTGCACATGGGTATGTAGCTTTTCTTGATAGCCTTAGGATTTTTTTTATACATATCAAATAATAAACAAACTTGTTGAGAAATATTCTTAAACTGCTCATCCGAATACCGCGCCTGAATCTCCTCAATCGGCAGCGGGTCCACCAGCGGTGATTCGGCGTGGCTGGCCGTGGTGAAGACCGCCAGCAAGGCGATGGCCAGGGTTTTTGTGGGGGTTGGGCTTGGCATTTTTGTTTTGGCACCTTCAAGGGGTGGGTTCGGCCAGTTTAGCCGTGTTGGCGCCTTCGCGGGCTGTGCGGTTGCTCTGGGGCAAGCCAGCCCGGTCCAGTGGCGTCTGATGCGGTCTGCAAAGTGACGTTAAGGGGCTGTATATATCCCCCCGGAGGGGTAAACCCCGGCAGGAGAAGATTCTTTCTCCAGCCATCGCCTGATCTCGTCTACATTGTTCACCTGGAGCAGATAATCAGGTGGCTGCTGCCTGCCGGGGTCAGTGGCCGCCCGAAGAGCCTTGACTGCCGCGGACACCAAGGGCCCGCGAACTGAAAGCCGCTGACCGGCCGCCTGGCCGAAATGCTGATGGGCGATCATCACAGCCTGCTCGTAGCTCAGGTCCTGGTGCGCAGTCAGCCGTAGGGGCACCTGCTGTTGCCAGTCAGCATCGGCGTCGGCGGTCTTCGGGCTCTGCGCCTGTGCTCGGCGCGGCGCTGAAAGCGCCTGTAGTGACAATGTGTCGAAGCACGCATCGGCCGGGGCGTAAGCCCGTGTCCACCACTGCCCGCCCACTTCGGCCAGGGCGTGCGGAAACAGCATTCGACGGTGCCCCTCCGGATTAGCCAGCGTCCGGTGAAGGGCGATCAGTCCGCGGCCCTCGCGCAGGGCCAGATGGATCTCCCTGAACAGGGCCGGATCGGGGCTGCTCAGGCGCAGCGGCATACGCTCCAGACCGGCGGTCTCCGTATCAACCGAGGCGATCAGTTCCAGGTACTCGCTGATATGCCCCTGAGTCAGTTCCGGCTTGAGGCGCCGGGTGCCCGCGTACTCGCCGGGTACCACGCGTTCAATGACCCGCGGATATGTCTCACGGTATTCACTGAGCAGGCGGCTGGCGTGCACAGACGTGACCTCCAGCACCTCGCGGATACGGGTATTGGTGATGCGTCCCTCCCAAAGGAGCAGGCATTCCAGGGCGGCAAGTCGCCCCGAGGGTTCCGATGCGGGTGTACTGGGGCGTTTCGCGCTCAAGAATTTTCCCTTTTATTGTTTCGCAAGCTAGGTTATTATCATTAATGTTAATTAACATCGATGTTAATTACAACGCATTTTCACCAAATTCAGCCATTGGGCAGGCTCGGTTATTTCAAGGTTTAACCAGAGTCCGCCGACAACAAGGAAAGCTCTTGAGCAGCCTGAGATAACCGCACGCACCACCTATGTCAGCGAGTCCATTCACGACCCTTTTCGAGCGCCTGCCCGACCGGCTGTTCGGCCCTCTGGCTTCGGCCAACCGACAGCATTACTGGGACATCCTGCTGATGCTCTATCAGGAGTATTTCGAGGATGAAGGAGCCACACCGGAAGTCGGGTGGAGCCGGCGGGATCTGGTTATTCCGATTCAGACTTATGTCGAAGACAGTCGGGATTGGCAAACCGCCGACGGCGAAGACCACAGCTCCCCGGCCAACGTGCGGGCCAACCTGATTCTCACCAAGCTCACCGATGCGGGCTGGATCATTGAAACGCAGGTCGGTCTTCGCCGGGTTATGGAAATGCGACCCATCATCCGCCAGTTCATTGAATTGTTGCTCGAATTTGCAGAGCGCGGCCCAGAGCTGGTCAGCGGCGAGGTGCAATCGATATTCAATAATCTGACCCAGGTGGTCAAAAATCCAGAGGAGCAGGCCCCGGCCTTTCGCCGGGCGGCCAAGGACGCCCGCGGCCTATCGAACAGCCTGGCGGCTACCAGCACGCAGGTGACTGAGCTGATGACCGCACTGCGGCGGCTGGAGACCCCCAGGGAATACATCCAGGCATTTTTCAGCGAATACATCACCGACATCTACATCGCTGACTACCGGGAGCTGCGGACCCGAAACCACCCCCTGCGTAACCGGTTTCATATTCTGTCGATGGTCAATCACCTGCGCAGTGACGAGCAGGCCTACAACAAGCTGCTGAACTGGTACCAGCACAACCGCAAAGCGGTGGGCGGCCGGCACGCACCGGAGGACGCGCTGAACCGCGACTTCGCACGCTTTGAGATATTCGATCGCATCGAAGCCCGGCTGGACCGCCTGGATCGGGTCATGAGTCAGGCCAACCACCAGGCTCTGTCCTATATCCAGTACCAGCTCCGCACCCGAGCGGATCTGGACGATAAGATCGACCTGTCGCTGTCACGCCTGCGCGCCCTGCCCGAAGACCATGTGCTGGACACGCTGTTTGCGCCAGGGCCAGCACTGGATACCTCGAATCTGGCTGAGTCGAAAGCAGCGCGGCCCGCGCGCCGACGCAGCCCCATCGAAAAGCAGGAACTCTCTCCGGAGATGAAGGCCAGGCGGAAGCTGTTGCAAGCCATGCGAGAACGCAGACGAATCTCTCCGCAGATGCTGGCCAGCTACCTCGACCAGGCGCTGGGCGAATCCGAATCGCTATCCAACCAGGATCTGCCTTTGGCTGGCGTCAGCGACTTGTGCGCTTTTCTCTCGCTCACGCGTATAGGCGCGGCAAGCCGGTCACAGTCGGCCCATGCGGAAGACTATTTGAGTCATTTGCAGGCCTATCGCATCACCATAACCGCGGGCGAGCGGGTGGATAACGATCTGCTCAACGCCCCCGAAGTCACGATCAAACGAACCCGACGAGGCCGCTGATATGCCCCGCACCTGGGACACACTTGCCCACAATCCCGGCAACCCTTACGAGGTTGAGGATTTCAAACGCGCCGCCTATCGACTGATTACTGAGCAGGCGCTGTATGAATTCATTCCAAAACAGCGGCTGTCCTATCGCATCGTCAAGGAACACAAGGCGGCCTACACCGAACTGTGCGGCCTGATGGGAATGGAGCTGCGGGTGGAAGCCAATCAGGGATACTGCTGCGCCCGGCCCGTGGGGGAGCGCACCACCCCGCTCAAGTTGGGTACCACGCTCATGGCGCTGGTGCTGCGCCGGATCTACCACCACAAGATGCAGGCGGGAGAGGATCAGGCCGGGCGGGTGCTGGTGAGTCTGCCGGATCTGGCCGTGGCCTACCGCGATGCCACCCATCGCGACCTGACACTCCAGCGCAACGAGCTTGACCCCCTGTTCGATCAGATGAGGCGCTTCGGCATTGCCCGGACCACGAAGGCGGACCTGAACGACGGCCAGCCAATGGCCATCGAGATTCTGCCGGCCATCGAGTTTCTGATTGATGAAACCTACCTGGCTGATCTGAACGGTCACGCCATGCAGGCGCAAGCCAATGGTGCCGACCCGGATGCAGCGGGCGATATGGATAACGAGGAAGACGACGATGAAACAGCTTAAAAGGATCTGCCTGGTCCAGTTCTATCTGTTCGGCAAAGAGCAGCTCGACATCGATGGCTCGACTGCCATTCTGGGGCTGAACGGATCGGGCAAGAGCACGCTGCTGGATGCGATCCAGACCGTAATGAACGGCGCCCACGGCAGCTACCGCAGCTTCAACGCCCAGTCCTCCTCGCAGACCTCCACCCGCTCACTGCGGGACTACTGCCTGGGCGCGCTGCGCGAGGAAGACGACGAGAACAAGATTCAGGGCTATGCCCGCGACACCGCGACGACCTACATTTCACTCGGCTTTGCAGATGAGCAGACCGGCTGGAAAATGACGGCAGGTGTGTGCCTGTCGGCTTCGCGCCAGGAGGACAAGCACCGGGTCAATGGGCTGTTCATCTGTCCCAATACATTGCTGGAGGCCAGCAGCTTCGTCGAGCGCGTCGAGCAGGACGGCGCCATGCAGGAGCTGCCGTTGACCTGGCGGGGTTTTGTCGAAAGCACGCGCGCCCAACTGAACAGCGACGGCCGCGATCTCATACTCAAAGACCAGCCAACGCAGTACGTCAAGGAGCTACTGCATCAGCTCGGCCCGAAGACCCAGCGGCTGGATGACCGCAAGTTTCTTCGCTCGTTCCAGAAGTCACTGCAACTGCGCGATATCGAAAGCGTGGACGACTACGTGCGTCAGCACATTGTTCCGGCCACGGAAATAAATGCGAATGATTTTGGCCGTCAGATCACGCAGCTTCGCAATCTGCGTCAGACCATCGAGGAAACGCGCCTCAAGATTGGGAAGCTGAATGAGGTACACGGGTATTTCGACCAGGCGCTTAAAGCCGCTCGGCGGCGCGCGTCACAATCCGCCCTGGCCGCGATCTACGAGCAGGAGGCCGCCAGTGAAGCCCATGACAATCTGGAGGAGCTACTGGAAGCGACGCAGGAGAATCTTGAAGCGCACTGTCGGGATCTGGAAGCCGACGAGGCGCGACTTAAACGATGGAGCAATGAGCTTGCCGAGCTGACCGCCCAGATCAAGGACGACCCCGATCTGGACAATGCCGATCGCCTGGCCAACAAGGTCAGCGATCTGAGCGAGTCAATCCAGCGCCTGGCGCGTGAGGTGGCCCGGCCGGTGCGAGAGCTGATCACAGGCCTCAATGCCCTGCCCGCCGACAATGCCAGCCACTCGGCCCTGCCGCAGATTCGCCAGGCGCTTTACGCAGCCTCCGAAGACCCTGAATCCATGACCCCTGGCACGGTGGGCGCGGCCATCGATCAAGCGTTGGCCATTCTCGGTGCAGCCGACCAGGACCTGTCGGCCGAGCTTGACGCTGCACGATCGCTTGAGGCTCACCTGAAATTGGAGCGTGAGGCGCAGAAGGGCCTGGTCACCAACCTGTCCAAAGGCGGGGCCCTGCCCGGCCGGGACGCGCAGCGCGCGATTGCCCTGTTCGACCACCACGGCATCGGCGCCCGGCCGCTGGCGGAGCTTGTCACAGTCAGCGACCCCGAATGGCAGCCAGCAATTGAGGCCTATCTGGGCGCTCAACTGGATGATCTGGTTGTTGACGCGGGGCGGGAGAAAGAAGCGGTGGGCCTGATCCGCAATCTACCCCGGAATGCGGCCATTTACGGCCTGAAAGTCGTCCAGCCGACCCATGTGGCGCAATACATGGACCAGACGCCGGGCAGCGATTTCGTCGCCAGTCTGATCAGCGGCTCCAGCCGCACGGCGGTCGCCTATGTGCGCAACGCCATGGCCGGCCTGCACTTTGCCGAAAGCGAGGCCGACCTGGAGAGATTCAAGAAGGCACTGACCCGCGACGGCATGGTGTCCGGCGGCGGCGGCTCCGGCCGGCGACGCCTGCCCGAGCAGGCAAATCTGCGTATCGGACGCAAGGTAGATCCCCAGGCGCTGCACGAGGCTCGGCAGCGGCTGACGCAGCTCGAGAAGGACTACGGCGACGCCGCCTCCAGGGTTCGAAACCTGGATGCTGCCTTGGCGCGGATTCGCGACATGGGTGATGCCAGCGTGGTGCAGGAACGCTTCCACACGCCCCTGGAAGAGCTGAGTGAGCTGCGGGAAACGCGTCGCCGCTACACAGCCGATGCCAGCGAGGCGGCCCGGAAGGCGGATACATCGCTGCTGGAGAGTCAGGCCCAGCTCAAACAGAAGCATTCGGATCTGACCGAATCGGTCAAGGCCATGCGGGAAGCCAAGGGGCGGTATGAGGCACAAATTGGTCAATACGAAAAAGATATCAAGCTCGCCCAGAGTGATCTGGATCGAGCCACCGATGCGATGCGCCAACGGCTGAGTGACCCCGATTACGACCCGGCTATACAGGGTGATTACCGCACGCGCATTGACGATGAGTACGGTGACGACCCCATGGCCTGCGCTGGCCGTGCAAAGGAGCTCGCGGCGGCATCAGGCAAGGACTGGGACCGCAAGAAGCAAAATGGTTTTCTATCCCTCGGCCATTACCTGAACGATTACAACGTCACCCTGCGCGAACAGCGCGACGACTGGCGGATGGCGCTGGCCTGGACCCGCGAGCAGATCGACCGGCTGGCAAAAACTGATCTGCTGGACTTCGAGGAACAGGCCGACGCTGCGCTCATTGCCGCCCAGGATTCGTTCAAGCGGGACATCGCCCTGAAATTGTTCGATGACATGCAGAAGATGCAGCATGCGATCAAGGACCTGAACAAACTGCTGGACGCCTGCCCGCCCTTTTCCCAAAACGAACGCTACCGATTCATGTACAAGCACCGCGAGGACATGTCGGGGCTGCGCAAGTACATCACCCAGGTCGCCACCGATAGCGATGACGGTTTGTTTTCCCAGTCGCAGGAGGCCGCGGCGCCGGATATTGCCGAGGCTATGCAGCGGCTCGAGGAACTGGCAACTGATCCCGAGCTTGCCGACGGCAAAGTGCCCTCCGCGCTGACTGATTATCGAGAGTTTTACACCTTCGACCTGGAAATTCGTGCCGGCGACAAAGTGATTGGCCATTTGAGCAAGCGCAGTGGGGCGGGCTCGGGCGGCGAGCATCGCACGCCTTTCTACGTCATTGCCGGGGCGTCGCTCGCAGCGGCCTACCGGCTTGACCCGACCCGCCACAAGGATGGTTGCGGCCTGATGCTGCTGGACGAGGCCTTCTACAGCATGGATAACCAGAACGCGCTCGCAGCGGCACGTTTTCTCAAGGCCCTGGGGCTGCAACTGGTTATGGCCGCACCCGAGTCCGATCAGGCCAAGATCGCCACGTTCTGCGACACGCTCTACGAGATCGGGCGCGATGAGTTCGCTTACTGGCTGGACCCGATTTATCTCAAGCCCGCCGCACACGAGTTGATGACCAGCGACATGCCCAGCGAGCACCCGGATCTGATTACGCAGGAGCTGGAGCGTATGGCCCAGACCCCGCATGAATCGATCTGACCCCGGCCGCAAGGCGCTGGCCAGACTGCTCAAAAGCGCCGAGACCTGGTGGGCTAAAGGCAAGGTGGGGCGAGTGCCGTCGCTGGCCTTTACCCAGGCGTCTTTCCCCGACTATTTCGAGCTGCCTACCCATGAGGCCCTGGAGGCTTTGCACGAGACGCTGCAACACGCGCAGCGCCGGGAAGCCATCACTATCGACTGGGACCCTCGGGCCGGCGACCAGCGGCAAATCCGGCGTATTGTCCTCGCCGATGAAAATGCACTCGCGGACTGCCTTGGCGTCGAGCCAAAATGGGCAATGGTTCATTCGGCCGAGCCAAAGGTGGCCCCTTTTCTGGGGCATGAAACGGTCCGGCGCATCTGGGATGTATGGTCGCAGGGCGGCAAGGTCCGCAACACCGGCCCCGAAGATGTTGACAGGCTGGTGGCGGCGCTGCGCGTGCTCGAAGCATGCAAAGATCGCGATGAAACCCCGGTACGGCGCCTGAGCGCCTGGCTGTTCGCCGATTCGAAATACGTCGAGCACAACCTGCATGCCCTGCTCGACGAGCTGACCCGCGGCGAGGACGATCCGCCGGTCAGTCAGGCCGAAGACGTGCTGCGCCGCATCGGGCTGATCAAGCATCCGCAGCCGCTGCTGATCGCCGGCCAGGGCACGATCATGCTCACCGGCAACCGCAAGGTGGCGCTGGCCCAGCCCTATCTGGGCATCGCCCCGGACGCCTTTGAAGGCATGCGATTTGACGGCCCGCCCTGCCAGGACGTGCTGACCATCGAGAATCTGACCACCTTCAACGAAGCCGCCCGGCAGATGACCGGGGCCACCCCTGCCCTGATCCTGTACACCGGCGGCGTGCCGGCCCCGTCATGGCGACGGGCCTATGCCGCCCTGGCCGGCTCGCTGCCGGCGCGGGTGCGCTTCTGGCACTGGGGCGACATTGATGAAGGCGGGTTTCGGATCGCCTCGATGATCGCGGCGCTGCTGCCTGAGGGCAGGACGCTGCAACCCTGGCTGATGTCCCCGACGGAGGTCGCCGAAGCGGCCCAGCCCTGCACAACGTCAAGCACGGTGAACGCGATGATCCGCTACGCGAAAATGACGGGATGGGACGACCTGGCCCGGCAGTTTGAGCATGAGCCGGTTACCATCGAGCAGGAAGTTTTAATGCCCAGGCTCCCGTTTTGAGGCGTATCGCAATGGACTCCGACCGCAATCGGTATATCGTCGACATGACTCGAAAGCCTCATGAGGCCATTTCGGCGTCCAGTTGGTCCGGGGATACCGATCTGATTGATGGCCGGAGCCTGATTGCGGTGGCGGCCAGGGATGAAACTCAGGCCGTGCAAATTGCGATCGGATCACGCCAGAGGCCCGACGCCTACGAATCAGTCGAAATAGGCGGGTTCTTCTATCTCGTCCAGCGCCCGGCTCCATTCCAGCCTGACGCACGCATCCTGGCCCGAAGCTCTACCGTCATGATGCGGAACCCTGCGAAAACACGCTCTCGTTTCGAACGAGACAGTCTGAGGGTGTCCGTTTTCGTCTGAAAAGTGACGCTGAGGGGCTGTATATATCCCCCCGGAGGGGTGCAGCATATTTAGAAACGTGCCGCGGCACCCCTTGTTGCTGAGCAACGCGGGGCTATTGTTCCTTAGCCCCCACTTATTAACATTGAGGTTAACTATAATTATTTTATTAAACTCAATGTAAACTTTACATTATGTTTAACAAGTTGCTTTTTTGTTAAACATCAGTTTAATAACGTAAACGCGTTCGACGAATGATCCTCTATTCCGCTGAGCAGTTCGATGGCAGCTCGCAGATATTTCGCGCGTTTACTGGCAAACAAATAGCGTGGGGCGTCGATGATTACGTACGTTCGCTACGCTAGACAGCGAACTGGGTTTATTGCCTTGGTAAATATTGCCCAACGGCGTGGCCGTTAAACGAATCCAAAAGGGCGTGGCTCGATTTCACCTTTGGCAACGGTAGTTCCGCAGTAGGCTGCTCAGGCCATCGGTGCACCTTCCACGTCCGCACCATCATCGACCCTGCCTCTGCCATAGCCCCTCGCCGCCCGTTCTATTGAAACGAAGCAGGGGCTGCTCCACTCCCATTCAGCGGCATTTAGTCACCGCATCTCGGCGAAAAGCCGCCCCAGACCGCAGACCAAATTTTTATGCGAAAGCCTACTGATTAACATTGATGTTAATTCACATCAATGTTAATCGGCGCTCATTATTTGAGATTTTCGTGAGCAAGCCCGGCCTTTGTCGCGGGTGAACATCCACTAAGCAAACGGGATCTGAAATTATTTCCCATAATGCTGATTATTGTACATATTTCCTGAAACGCGAAATTTTTACACTTAGGTGTAAAAGTGTAAAAGTGTAAAAGCGTAAAAAGGTCCAGGGACCAAGCGTCCGACATCGCTACAGAGGCTGCTGACCGTACGACGACCGGATATCGGCTATAAAGCCGAACACATAGGCGATCGCGATCTTTAACGATTTCTTTGTAGAGAAATTGGCTGCTCTGCGGCCTTGATCAGGTTGCTACCTAATTGCCTCGCACGACGCTTAATACTGCTTTGCGCTGGCCCCGAGCACGATGAGGGCGCGAGATAATCCCAGAGATGGGCTCACATCAGTAGATCTTCGAGAAATTCGGATGCCGGCTCGACTGCCGTAACCAGCAATTGGTCCCTGGCGCGCGTGCACGCCACGTAAAGCAGATGTCGCTCGGTATCATAGACCTCTTTCAAGTCAGCTTCGTCGCCAACCCGTTCTATACGGTCTTTGAATGGCAGCATCTCTTCATCGCACGCCATCACGATCGCGGCACGAAATTCCAAGCCTTTGGCCAGATGCATAGTGCAGACCGCCACGCGATCCGCTTGAAGCTTCATGTCCGCCCCGAGAATCTGGTAGTTCAAACCGGCACGTGAAACAGCTTGTTCGACCCGGTCAAACAAAACTTCCGACCTCACGAAAATTCCGATTTCTGACAACTCCGTACCCCCGCTGGCGAGCTCTGTGAGGTAGCTAGTCACATAGGAAATCTCATCAGTGTCGGAGTCGAATAGTTCGACAATCGGCGGCGGGCTGTTGAATACGGATACAACACCCTTACGCGTTTCTGCATTACCGTCTACGTCGCTGAGCTCCGGAGCGAGCAGGTGATCTGCACAGCGACGAATTTGATGCGAGGTTCGATAATTAATTCGCAAGGTCCTGGATCGACCCCTAATGTCTACCCCGAGCGACTTCCAGGAAAAAGGCGACTGAAAAATTCTCTGACCCAGGTCCCCAGCGAAGAAAAGTCCGTTTGCTTGTCCGCCGGCTAATGCCGCGAGAAAACGCAACTGCTGCACGCTTATATCCTGCGCCTCGTCCACGACAGAAAAATCATATGGTTGCTGGTCGCGAGTCGACAGATGATCTGCCAGCCGGGCAAACATGCTATTTTGTGTTCTTAGATTCGCGCTTTCGAGCCGGCGGATAACAGCGGCGTATACAGTCCAAAGCGATTCCCGTTTTGACTCTGGCAATCGGGTCTTTCGACCTAGGCGGGCCACGTCCCGATAATCCGCCCAATCCGAAAGTTGCCACGCATCAACAACCTCCAGCCATTCAGTCCAGACGAAACGCTCAGAGAACTCATCGGCCAGTTTGAGATTAATCAGCTCTTCGCCAATAAACGCCTTGACCTGGTCATCTGACGCAACGCCCTTTCGGTCAAGATTCCTTTCGGCCAGGCGCCCGCCAACGTCGTCCAGAGCCTCGACATCAATACGCTCCGCAAGATGCGGCTCATTGCCGACCAGCCGCCTGAGCTTGACTTTGAGTAGGTTGGCAAGCGTTCTAGAGAACGTCGTCAATAGCACGCGTGACTCAGGGAATTGCCGGGTCAGGTGTACCGCCCTGTGCAGCGCTACTACCGTTTTGCCCGTGCCAGCCGAACCGGAAACGCGTGCCGGACCGTTGAATTCTTTGGCGACCAGTTCTCGTTGCGTAGGGTGGAGAAATACACTCCAGCGGTCCCATGGGAAATCGAGCGCGCGCTCAAGCTCTTCATGGTTAGCCATCACGCTGAACCGACGCTGTGCGTCTGGATGGTCAAACGGATCGTCAGATTCAGCGGCTACCGAAACCGGTTCGGGGTTACCGCCGGTAGCAAGTTCCAGCAGCGCTTCCCCTGCCTCTTCCGGGAGGTGGTCTACAAGCGAAAGCAACTGATCTTCGTCAGCGGCCTTGACATCGCCCAGCCATTCTTCCGGAACGCCATAGCCGAGCAGTTCGGAATCGGCAGTATCAGCAAACAGCGGATGGTTAGCGGATTCGGCGGGTGCCGCAGGTGCCACGTATTCCGGCACAGTGATCGTTTCAACCCGCTCACGAATCTTGACGAGTTGCGCCGCCCCCGTTTTCGGGTGGCGTTCTAATTTCCTGCGTTCCGCCCAGTCATATGCCTTGTCATGATGGTCCACGTAGCAAAGGAGCATGCTCGCATCAGTCCGGTGCACGATTATCCGAACATCTCGATTGACGCGCACCGACCAGAAATTCTTGTCTTTGGCCCGATCCAGCTTATGAAATTTCATGCCCGGCTGGGACGGATCCATTTGCAGGTCGAACGCCGTGTTTTTGGCTGCCTTTTGCTCGTCGTTTGTCAGCTTCCCAAGACTTGCCCGGAAGGTGTCAGCAATACGAAACATCATCGGTATCAGAGTTCTGCGACAAGATCGCCCAAAGATTGAGGAATCGCCGCACGTGCCGTAATCGCTTGGCGAACCTCGTCACATATGGATGGGGCAATGCATATGTATTCGATGTGCCATTGGCGAAACCGCTTGTGAGCAGTCATAAACCGATGAACACTGCGCTCTAGAGCATCTATAGAACTTGGCAAATTGGTATCATTTCTCTTGCAACTACCGAATCGTATTCGTTTGTCATCCTCATCAATAGCAACCAGATCGATTTCCACATCCCCTCGATCCCAGTACCCATTGATACTTTCAGTAAGGGAAAAATCTCCAATCCCGCGTCTACTACGCTCCTCATACACTTGGGCGACCAGGTCTTCTAGACCATACCCCTCGACTGTCGCTAAGCGCTCATCGGCCTGCTTCACAAGCGCTTCTACCGGACGGAAAGCGACAGCGGAAACCGGCCGCTGTAGCGCTGACAACCATGCCCGTAAAAAATTATCGCGGATATAGTATCGACCGCTTCGTGCACGTGCAGCCGCAAAAATTGGCAACCGTCGCTCTATCATCCGATAACGCTGAGAAAGCGTTTGAAGGTATCCTCCTACCTGACTGACCTCTCCTGCCGGCGAGACATTTGCTAATGCGGCTTCGATATCCGCATTTGTGCACCCGGGATGGCTGGCCAGGTACTGCAAAACCATGTCATAACGGCCACGCAGTTCGCGTAGAAACCAGTTGTCGGCCTCGTTCCGCAGCGGACTAGAGCTCGAAAAGAAAAGCTGCTCAAGAAGTGCCCGACGGTCAGCGCCAAGTACGCCTCGTTCGTAGGCATCACGGTAAAATTTGGGTACGCCCTCGAACAGGTTCCAAAGAAAAAGCAGGCGTTCCGGCGAATCATCGGCATGGCTCAAGAGGATTTCGCGTACAGACGAAATATCCAAATGGTCCAGCTCAAGCACATCGGTGGTTCTATGAAATAGGGGCGCATCCCGGTCTTCCAGCAGCGCCGTCATTTCGGCGTGGATCGACCCCGATACGATCAATCCTCCGGGAACCCGATCCGCATCGGCGGCCAATTCATCAACCTCTGCCTGCAAGAAGGAACAGAAATCGAAAAGCTTTTTCCGATGGAAATATTGAAATTCATCCAGCGCAAGCACATACCCTTCGCGCGCCAGCATGCCGACAAGCTTAGCCAACTCGGCCAAGCTGGATATCCGGTGCGGCAGCCCGAAGGTCTCCAGGTAACCATTGCACGCTGCCACTACTCCGGAGGGATCAGAATCCGGAATCTGTACGTAGAGCGTCTTTTCCACGCCAGCATGACGTAGCGCCTGCTGTATCAACGCAGTTTTACCTATACGTCTGCGACCGGTGATTTGAAGAAAAAACCATCGTTTGCGGCCGAGCACATCGCGCATCAGGCTCAACTCGCGATGGCGACCATAAAACGACCATGGTTTTGTGTGTATCGAATCAGACATGAATCGATAATATAAAAGTTTTTACCTTAGCGCTAATACCTTAGTAACTTATTGTTTACATGGTATTTTACGGGGCCTTAAAGTCTCGACAGACAGATATCCCCGCCTACAAAACACAGTACAGGATCATTAATTTATCCAGCGATACAACGCTTCTCCCAGGACCCTGCCGATTACGGTTCAATTCACCACGTAACGATGTATTGGTGGCCGACCTTCACACGACGTTTCGCAATTCGACCCAAGGCGTTCCGGAAGGCGCCAACCATCCCTGCCCTAATCAATGCCGCAGCCTCCGGCTGTGATCCACCACTCGATCAAGCCTCCGAAAACTAGCAGTGTTCTCTAATCCGGGAGAAGTAGCGCGAATTCGGTTTAAGCACTCCTCAAGAAGCTGATGTGATACTCGCGCCTGGTCAGAAATCAACAAGTTCAGAAACTCAAGGCTTGGCCCAGGAAATTGCTCGCACCGGCCATCGTCACGCAGCCGAATTACCAGGGGATCGGGATAATCTACCTCCCGAAACCAAATACGCAGCAGATCAAGCGCGTTCGGAAACTCCTCTCCGGACGCGAGGCACAGTTTCGCGAAGCTATTCGCGATTGATACCGACGCTATCTCACGGCGAATAGGCCACACTTTTCGCAGATAGGGGTACAGTCTATTTCGCCAATTCGCTTCCCGTTGCTCACCAGCCGACTCCAGACCTCGCGCCAAGTTACGAGCAGTAACTTCTAAACCGGCCTGCGGCAGATTATTGGTAGCCTCAGCCAATTCTCGCCAGGTAAAGGTGTCCGAACGGTCCAACGCAGCAAAAGTCAGAAGCGACGCGAACTGAGTCGCGTGGTCTCCAAGATGGTCATAATGGCTTGCCGTACTCAGAAACGCTGGCTTTAGCAGTTGTAATAGCGGGCGGTAAAGCCTCGGTGACCAAAGAAAGCCGTTCCAGGCGGCGCGAGCCTCTGAAATCGACTCCATCCAGTCAAATAGCGGAATAACATGCAGTGTCGTCCAAGGCGGGTCGACCCGGAATAGCGCGATAACTCTGGAGGCGAGTAGAACCCGGCCGTGCCGGAATTTTTCCACACTAACATCACATATTTGAGTGAAAATCGCCTTTATGTTCTCAGGCAACAGCTGCTCATCTTCCAGCGGCCGCTTTAACCAAAAGCGCAGCAAGGCTTCCGTAACATGACCCACAGGGTGGTTTATAGCCCGCCCAACGTCTTGATCGTCATCAGCTGGAATCTCATGTTCCAGGGCCAACACCTGCGTAATCAACATCAGAAAGCGATCCACGTGGACATCGACACTGGACGCCACTGCTCGGAGCCACCAACTTAAAGGGCTGGCGAGGTCAGCCAACATCTCAGGTCCTGCGGCAGCGACTATTTCGCTTACCGGCTCCCACGTTTCTGTGACGAGTCTTTCCTCAGCCCACGCATGTAAGGCTTCCCGCCAACGGTCGGCAGGCCAGAAGCCCTCAATCGCAAGCAATCTCAACGCCCCAAAAGTAGCAGGAAAATCAGACTTGCAGCGTTCCTGCCAATTATCATCCTGCCAGTGATCGACATCAGGATGCTTGCGTAACCATTCAACCATTTCGAGAAGTGAAGTGGGCACATCGAGATGTTCCCGCCATTCATTCCCATCACCCATCCAGAAGGGGAACTCATCGCTCTCGTCCTCGGACAATGCCCAATCCGGATAGTCAGCACTTAGCTTTTCGAACCGGCGAGCAGCCTCATTTCCAAAGCCCACCCCGGTCATTTTTATCTTTGCTAATCGAAGCCAGATTTCCCGGTGCTTAATACGCTCCAACCGACGAACGTCCACATTTTCCTTGAACATTTTCCGGGGAGGTCCTGCGAGAAGCGCTTGTTCAATACGTAGCAATTCGTCTTGATTCATTGCTGGCGCCGAAGCAACTAGTAATCTGATTACCTCGCGTTGTGTTTCGACCGACCATAACCACCAACTCTCATCAGCGAGTAACCAGTCGACGGCCTGATGTCTAGAGAAGACATCCAGATCGGTAGCCGCAAAAAAAACGAGCCTGCGAAAAATCGGGTACGGCTCGTTCCACCAGGTTTCCACCCAATATCTCGCCATTTCGACAGATTTTTTCGCAACCTCAAGCCAGGCGTCCCGCAATAATTCAACCAAGGCAGTCCAATCGCGAAACCCTCTGTTCTGCTCGTGCTGTCCAATCGATGGCTGGTCTATATAAGAGCCATCGCTTCTATTGTCCGCACCACCCAGTTCCTCCTTTAGTTGGAAGGTATCTCTCAAAAGGTAGGTTAAGTCGGGCAATAACGCGGGACCTGCATTGGACCAGTTCTGATCCTCGCAGAGGGTCGGCAACCCGTAGCGCACGTGGTCTGCACAAAGTTGTATTTCCCATTCAATGAGATCAACCGGCTCGCCATCCTGCTCTTTTTGAAGCGTTTCCAGAGGTCCTATTATTCGTTTACTGAATACCACTTTGGGTGACAGCAACTCCCGAAGCTCCATCCGCATGCTCGGCGTCAGCCCATGAGATTTAAAGCGGTCATTCCATCCAAAAAAGTTGAAATCGTGCGAGGGCCCCTTGACCAATCCTGTCAAAAACATGCGCCAATATGTACGCATACGGCTACCCGGAATTGCATACGGTGCATTAGCTAAGATTTGCTCAAGCTCTTCATCACTCGTAGTAACAACCATTTCCAGGGTTTGGTTGAGCTGGTCTTCAATTAGATTTGCCATCCTTGCCGATAACTCACTCCCCTGGCCCGCAAACCAAAGCAATAGGGATGGATCGCCCAGATGTCTGAGTAGCCAGCGCGCCAACTCCACCATTACCCCATCCCACCCACTTTGCCAGAAGCTATGGCCGATCAGTGCCATAGGTGCAGCCAAGCTGTATGGAGCAGGCCGATTGACAAAACTGAAACCTAGATCATGGTCAACTCTCCCCTTCGGTGGAACGCCAAATCTCGGAAGATCCTCATGGTTAAATCGCTTCTCCGCCAAAGGCTCTAACCAGTCCAATGAGGGCACAGGATCCATGTCGGCAAATTGTTTCGCAGGAAGGCCATCTCGATCGCTGAGAGCCCACAACACTCGCCCGACGAAATCGTCTTGTTCGGTACTTTGTAATGGCCTGGCCAGCGCTCCCTCCAAAACAATTCTTTGCTTTCCTCTAGAACCATCTTCATAGGTCGCGGCCCATTCTCTCAGGGTGCTGTGAAGGTAAGCGTGATGATTATGGTTTCGGTACAAAATGGGGGTTACGCCTTTAGCCTCCCATTCATCTTGCTGGGCAAATTTTGCGCTTTTTGCATAATTACCAAACGCATACATATCGGAGATCGACTCACCCCTATTTCGATCTGCTGCAAGCGCATCAGTCATGTAGCGAAGTACCGGATCATTTAGGCTGTATCCGACGAAACACACTGTGAAATTTCTGAATAATTCACTCACAAAGCGAGCTGCCCAGCGCTCCGTCAAATATGCGGTTCCAAAATCGCCACTTGAAACCACGAGTTGATCCAGTTCCGCAGGCGAAGGCTTATCGGGTATCAGGCCATGCAGGTAAACAAGCCCGTTCCAACGTTTTTTCGGCACAGGAAGAAGTGGGGCTTTGAATCGATGCACCTCAGCATTCTGTTTGGCAATGACGTGCTCAAATACCCGGTCAAAATTGGTCGTAACCAACCTGGTCGACCCCTCCCGGTTTTTAGCCAGAGTAAGAAGGGCTCGGTGAGTAGTGGCGGCATTTTTCGGCTTGTAGTCTGGTACGAGAATCTCGGTCAGAGCTTTGCGAGTGACCTGCCTCCCTCCTTGAATACGCTGTTCCAGCAACTCGACAGCCGTGTCGAACTGACCAGACTTTATGGCTGCCATCTGAACCGAGGTCGGAATGACATTCAGTTTCGAATAAAGGCCAGCAACTAAATCCTTGAACCCAGGCAGGCGGGCGGGGTACGAAACGCCAGCGCCGCAGAACATAACAACCCGCCCTTCCTCGTGCGCCTGAATAAGGGCTTCCGGCACATCCGGGCCGCCTTTGACAAACTGCACTGGTGGTTAGACCCGGAAGACTTTCATAACCTCATCCCCGAGATGGTTAATCACTTTTACTGCGATTCTCCCGGACTTCGGTTTTTCGAAGGGGCGGGAAGTGTCGCTGCGAAGGGTTTGCCAGGCTTCTTCGTTTATTTCGGCTTTCAGTGTTGTACGCAGGGATTTGTAGGGGTCGGCGGCGCCGAGGAAATAGGCGTGGCGGACGAAGAAAGATTCCATGTCGTAGTCGGTGTCGATGAACCAGCAGGCGATGCCGTCGGGGCCGTCGGAGCGGACTTCGCCGCTGCTGGGGTGGAATACGTCCACGCCGTTGACCTTGACCTGGATGCGGTTGTCGTTGGCGTCCTGAATGTCGATATCCGGTTCACCGAAGATGACGAACAGATTGCCCTTGCCGGTGTTCTTGAGGTCGTCGGCCATGTGCAGATCGGCATTCATGCGGGCCTTGAGCACGGGGATCTTGCCGAGCTTTTCGAACTCGGTGGCATGGGCTTCGTAGTTGAAGGCGCAGGTAATGAGTACGTCGAAGTCCGCATCCGCGGCTTCGCGGGCGGCTTCCACCAGGTCCGGGCGGGAAACGGTGCCGAATTCGGGGCCAATGAAAATGGCGGCGCGTTTTTCTTTGCTGGCATCCTCGTCGCCTTCCAGGTAGCGGCCTTCCGCACAGACCAGTTCACCCGGCCATGGGGTGAGCGAGGCGAAGTGGATAGCATCTTCCTTGTGGGCCTGCTGCACGCCGGCGCTCTTTAAGTTTTCCAGAATCATCTGGGTGAAATCGCGGACGCGGTAGCCGTCGCCCTGCTCTGCCAGGTTCTTCTCCGGGTCGATAAGTTCATCGTTTTCGTCCACTCCCAGCACGCGGTGCGGGGAGATCGATTCCACCGTGAACGGCCCAGCCACACGGACCCTCTTGTTGTCTACGTAGGGCTTGTCGTAGAGGAATTCCTGGTCTGCCTTCGCGGAGATGGAGGCATCGATTTCCTTTTGCCGTGCGATGCGCTGTTCCCACCATTGTTTGTGGCCTTCTCTCGCCTCGGCCGGCCAATCCTCGCCCGCTTCACGGGGGATTTCCCATTCTTCCCAGCTTTCGCCGAGGGCCTTGTTGAGCTTTTCACGCAGCGGCTCCAGCGTTTCCTGGAACCGCTGCCAGATCACATCGATCTCGGCGTTGTTGGCGATGGATTTGAGGGTGATATGTGGCACGCGCTCGTAGACGAAGCCCTGCCGGATATCGCCGCGGGTGGGCGAACTGGACGGCGCGTTGCGGGTGATCTCGGCTTCCTTTTGCTGGCCTTCCGGCGAGTCGGCGAGCAGGTAGTAGGGATAGCGGGCGCCCATGATGCGGGCGCGGGCCAGGGCAAGCGCCACGCGAGAGGTATCGATTGTGATCCAACGGCGGCCCCATTGTTCGGCAACCGTGGCGGTTGTGCCGGAGCCGCAGGTTGGGTCGAGTACGAGATCGCCAGGGTCGGTGACCATCAGCATGCATCTTTGAATGACTTTGGCGACTGTTTGTACTACATAGACTTGATCATCCCCGAAACTTCCGGTGCCGGTATCAAACCAAATGTTATCGAGCGGAGTAGTAGGGTTGTCATCAAGGAGCAGTACGCTTCGAAGGCCTTTCCCGCCAGATCGAAGTCGGCCTATTCGCGCCAACTTGTCCATTTCCTCGCCCGGTTGCGGACTCAGACTCCAATGCCTGTTTCTAGGAACCGAATAATCGGCACCTTGAAAGTAATAAGGTTTACTGCGATTTTCCTGAAATCCCTGAGATGTTGTCGGGCCCAAAGCGCAGAAATGCCATCCGTCAAGTTCGCTCGGTTTTAACTGCAACTCTGCCGCGCTAGCTCCCCGAACGGTATGAAAGTTGTCATCTATTATTTGCGTATATTGTTTAGCGCCTATATCGCCGGGAGTTTTCTCGCGAAGTAATGATCGAAATTTTTGAGATTCCGAGTTTTTTGCGTAGCAAACCACATAGTCAACTACAGATTGTATGGAGTCTGTGGACTGAGAACTGGTTTTGTAGAAACCAATAACTCCGGCAAAATTTTCCTCTCCAAACACTTCATCAAGTAGCGCCCGGACCCGATGCACATTCTCATCCCCAATCTGCACGAAAATAGACCCGGACTCGTGCAATAAATCCCGCGCCACGGTCAGCCGATCGCGCAGGTAGGTCAGATAGGAATGAATCCCGTCGCGCCAGGTGTCGCGGAAGGCCTTGACCTGCTCGGGTTCGCGGGTGATGTGGTCGGCCTTGCCGTCCTTGACATCACGGCTGGTAGTGGACCACTGGAAATTGGAGTTGAATTTGATGCCATAGGGCGGGTCCAGGTAAATGCATTGCACCTGCCCCCGAAGCCCCTCGCGTTCCGCGAGGCTGGCCATCACCTGTAGCGAATCGCCCAGGATCATGCGGTTCTGCCAGTTGGCATCGTACTGGTAGAAGTCCGTACGGTCCGCGCCCTTGGGCAGGCCGTTGAAATCCGAGAACAGGTCGGGCGTGAGCTGGCCTTCCTCGTGTTCGCGTTCTCTGGATTCGCGTTGCAGGTCGTCGATCAGGGCCTTGGGATGGACTTTCTCCTGGATGTATAGCGGCGGGGCGTTGACCACCAGATCCGACAAGTCCTGTTGATACTTACCGCGCCAGACGAGCTGTGGGTCTAGATCTTTATTGCGGCGCTCGTAGCCCACCTGAATGGGCGTTCTTGTTTCTTCGTCCACCACCGACTGGTGCTCGGCCGTGGGGATGTTCTTGCGCTTCGCCTCTTCGTGCGTAAGCGTTTCAACAAACTTTGGTGCTTTTTTCTTCCGTGCCATGGGTGGGTATCTTGCTGGGTCGAATGCTTAAACCCGGTCGGGCCGTGGGTAGACGGAGATAATGCCGTCTACGTGTTCATAGAGTTCGTCGCTGACTTTCTGCCACAACGGGTCCACGATGAATTCCATGCCCTCCCGCCGCGCAAGTTTTGCGGCGGGCACGAAATCACTGTCCCCGGTGACGAGGATGATGGTATCGGCCTGTCGATTGTGCGCCAGGCTGGAGATATCCAGGCCGATACGCATGTCTACGCCTTTTTGCCGGAGGCCGTAGTACACACTATCCGGCGAAAGATTCTTCCAGTGTTCCAGAAGGTTTACGAGTTCGCGTTGGTCGTTTTCGGACAAGTCTACGGGCACCTGGCCCGGTAGGAGCGAGTGCTCGATCCGCTCCGCCCATTCCCGCACCTTCAAAAGCCGTTTGGTATGCGTGCTGGCTATCTGCCAACCACCTTCCTTGCTTACGTGACCCAGCCGGAGCGCGAACTTTCGCTTGCGCCGCAGGTGGGTGAAAAGTTCGCGACGAAACTTCGCAGTATCCGTTTTCGCGAAATCGATGGACTGGTTACTGAGGGGATGATGGGCCTTGCCGGCGAAGGGCTCAGCGTCATAGTAGAAGAACCGGTAGGCCTGATCGAGCCAGCGGCCATCGGCATCCTCTGCCTCATTCATGCCCGTAAGGCGCATGACGTGTTTCTTGCACAGGAATCGCGCGGAATCGGCAACCTGTTCCGCCGTGGTTCTGAACTGCGGCTCGACCAGCTTCGGGAGCCGTTTGAGGAAAAAACCACCATCAATAAGCACTGCAATTCGGCGCAGCCTCATTGTTCTGGAGCCAGAAAAGAGAAAGCCCCAGGGGTTCGGCTCACGCTCGGGATTATTGAGCGGGCGTACTGCCAAGGGGCGGATAGCGAGTAAATATGCGTAACACGCATTGTGTTGTCAACTTTTTGTTGACAGTTTCTGGCGCGGCTTTTCAGCCCCGAGAATACCGCGCCGATATTTGTCGGCGATATTTCGGCGGCGGTAAAGATTGCGACCTCCCTGCACATTTCAAGCATGGGATTCCGCCTGCGCCTCGAGTGATTCAATCATTTCACCGAACTGCTTCTGGACAGCTTGAGCAAACTTGTCCTGCATCTCGTACACGTCGACGAATTCGGCGAACGCCCAACGTCCGAAACCACCCATGTGATTCACACCGGGAACCCAGTAGTTTTCCATTGTGGATTTCTTTTCCTTCGCGTCTTCGCCCCGATATCCCTTGATCTCGACAATGAGGTTGAGCAGGTCGTCCTCACCAGAGCCATCATCCACGCGAACGATGAAATCGGGTATGTAAGTGCGGAGCGTTGAGCCGTAGCGATATGGAACTTCGAACCCCAAGTTGTGGTTTTTTACGTAGCTGACGACTCGCGGATGTTCCTCGGCAACACGACAGAATTCGGATTCCCAACTGCTGTCCATGATCAGCCAATTCAGGTGTGATTTCGGAGGCGGGCCTACGGTATCCCAGCGGGATGTCTTTGACGTGCTGAAATTAACGTGGCGTGTTGAGCCTTTAGGGTTGTATGGATCTAGCACAACGGTCACAGCCTTTTCGCGCTTGACCTGGGAACGGACGATAGCCGCAGTAATGCGGTCGCATGCCATGTCGGCGATCGTCTTGTATTTCAGCTGAGCTGGGCTTGTACCTTTGCAGTCCAGATAGCCATTTATCCACTCTCGTGCAATGCGTTTAAGATTGTGGAACTGATTGAGCTGGACCTCGCCGTGGCTGTCCCGCCATTTCGTGAGAACCAGGTGCGAGGTCAATTCATAAACGATTTGCGAGGGGCGAACGTCCTTCTCGTGTGCCAGGGTGAGATCCACCGGCTCTCCAATGATCCCCGAGTTTCGGGTTTCGGTCGCGCCCACCAGATCCGGGGTGAGCGTGAGTACGGAATCTTCATTGAACTCCGCAGTGAACTGATCCTGCGGTAACTCGACACGGTAGCCCGCAACGCGGGGAAAACTGATCTCCAGGTCTTGCCGGTCTCGCAGGGCTTTGACCTGAATGGTTTGCTGCGGTTTTTGAGGTTTGGATATGACCGGTTCGGCAGTAAAATCGAACGGTATACCCAGCACATCAGCATATTCAACGTTGAACTTCCCGTCTTCGTTTACCGCGTAGGACTGACGCCGCAATGCTCGGCCGATTACCTGTTCACACAATAGTTGAGTGCCGAACGCTCGCACGCCCAGGACGTGGGTAACGGTGTTTGCATCCCAGCCCTCGGTGAGCATGGATACGGAAACCACACAGCGAATGGACTCACCCAGCTGGCCGGCTTTGCCGACTGTGTTCATTACCTCACGCAAAAGGTCCTGATCGGTAATGTTTTCGGCGTCACGCGCATCGCCGGAACGCTCTACCCGTTCGCGTTTGAAGCGATCCAACTCATCGGCTGCTGCCTTGCGAAAATTCGTATCGAGCGCGTCCCCTGACTCCAGTTGTTCGCTGTCTATGAGTAAGGTTCGGGAACGTGGCAGCGGGTTACCGTTGTCGTCGTGATTTCTGAACAGGGGCAGCCGACCGAACTCAAGCTGGGTCGAGCCGTCGTCTTTTTCCCGTTCATAGCCGGATATGTAGTCGAATACGAGCTTTGAGGTCGCCGTGTTGTTACACACGATTATGAAACAGGGAGGCACCGAAATACCTTCTTTTTCCCAAAGCTCGAAGGTCTGCTTATAGTGGCCGTAAAGAGCATCCAGAGCGGTAAGCAGGGGTTGCGGGAGCTGGGACGGATCCAAACCTTTGGCCGTACTTCGCCCGCTCTTGGGCATCTGCTTGCCTATGTGGTCCCACAGATTGCGAAACATGGGCATTTCATCGCGCTTGATGAGATTATCCGAGACAGGCACTCGGGGCAGCTTGACGATGCCACTTTCAATGGCATCCATGAGCGAAAAATCGCTCATGGTCCACGGAAACAAAGTCCCTTCGGGATACCCTGAGCCACGCAGGAAAAATGGCGTAGCAGACAGGTCGAACACGGTTGATACACCGAGTTTGCGTTTCACGGCTTCCAGGCCATTAATCCACAGCCTGGCAGCCTCGAGATTATTCTTAGCCTCTTTCTTGTCGTCGCCTTTCAGCGTCTCATCTTCCTGATCGCCGGGCTTCTCACGATAGCAGTGATGAGCCTCATCGTTGATCACCAGAATGTTCTTCAAACCCATCAACTCGGGCACGACGCGCTGGAGCATCTGACCTTCGGATTCCTGGGTACTCAAGGAGGGACCGTGACCCTGGAGCAATGCCCGGCCGCCCTTCGACAATTCAAGGCGTTCACGCAGCTTGAAGGCGTGGTAGTTGGTAATGACGATGCGGGCTTTTCCTAGCTCGCCCATTAGGTCCGTCGGGACCAATTCACGACTCTGGTAGTAACTGTTCGGGTCGTTCGGCTGCAATACGCGCAGGCGATCCTTGATCGTCAGGCCTGGCGCTACTATCAGGAATCCGCGTGTGAATTTTTTGCTTTGTGGACGGCGAGCAGCGTTGATGGACTGCCAGGCAATTAGCATGGCCATCACTGTGGTTTTCCCCGCGCCAGTTGCGAGTTTCAGCGCTATACGAAATAGATCTGGGTTGGCTTCCTCATTCGCTGCCTCCAGGTGCTCGAGATACCCCTGAGCGGCCTTACCCGCTTTTGGCGCCACCTCGGTTAGCCAAATGGCCGTCTCCACAGCCTCAACCTGGCAAAAGAACGGCCGGATATCTGCAAACTTGTGGTGCCGCCAATGCTGCAATAGCCGCGCTGTTTCCGGGGTAACCTGCCATTGCGATGGATCAGGTATTTGACGCCAGCGATCAACCATCTGGCGCACACCATTAATGATGGCAGTGTGATCAAACTGCTGACCTTTAGAGGTAAGGCCTTTCCCCTCGTCGAATAGCAGCGAGTCCTGCTTCTGCGCTCCGCTCTGCTTCTTGGGCTTGGGTATAGGCGTTATGAAATCCGCCCGCCGCCGGCTTTCCAAGACCTTCTGGGTTGGCTGCCCGCGATCATCGAGTTCCCAATGGCGTGCGGGATATTCGTAGGGCGAATTCAGGATCGGGTGTTTGAAGAATTCTTCGGACATTCAGGTGGTGCTCGGAGGATTTTTATGTGCCTGGGTACGCCCTTTTCCGGCGTACACCATGTCGGCCGGATTCAGCGTGACTACAGGCTATCGGCGTTGATCGTCGAGCCATTAGGACACGGTATCCGATGGATACCCTAGCGCTAATTGCCCATCGGTTCAGCTATTAATTTTATTCGTGCGGGCACCTTAACCGTGCCCGAGCTTCAAATGCTAATGCGCGCCACAAATAGCGGCATACCCCAGGGCTTTTGTCGCCGCCCCAGCGGCGTGGGCAACACGATGAGCCGGTCGTTCAGACCGGTGAGGATGTGTTGCCGTGAGGGTCATATCCGGCCCCAGACGGAGATGCCTGGCGGCGCGCCCCAGCGCGGCGACTGGTTGCCCGAGAGGGGCCGAAATCGCCCACGATTTCGGCAGGCGCAGGCCGGTCCCCAGACCGGCCGAAGCCGGCCCGGCGCCGCCGCTAGCGAAGCGCGGCAACCCGGTTTCGGGTGAGTGCGGCCCCAGCCAAGTGAACCCCGTAGCCGCCGAAGGCGGGAAAGCGGGTTGCCGCGCTTCGCGCGGCGGCGGCAGCGAGCCTAATCGGACGTCCAGTCCGAATAGGCAGGCCGGAGCGCCAGCGTAGGCCGGTCGCCGGGCGGAGTCGCCGTTCAGGCGGCGCAGCCCTCTTCGGAGAAACGGGCGTTCCCCGTTTCGACCCAAGGACTTGCGGGCGCTCCCCGCAGGTCCGCGCGGGCCGCCCCGGACCGCTGAGCTCACGACTATGCAGGCCGCCAGTAGGCTGACGCACTCCATCGATTCGCCGTTACGGCCCACCCCTTACGAATGGAAATGATACGACTGCCCACAGTCGCATAGCGAGTCGGACACGTAGTCGCAATATCCGTTGTCTAGCGGCCCGGCAGTGTAATGAGAAATCATTCACGGGCAGGACAATGGACGAACTCACACCTGATCAACGATCGGTATTCTGGTCAATGCGCCACGGAGAGGTTGCAACGCAAAACCTCGAGCTACATGCGGAACCATTCCTGGAATACGCTGGCAAACGCCGCAGGCATGGCTGGAAAATGTGCGAACTCGCGCACCTGATTTTGCACCACGGCTACACCAGCCCGGATGTCGTAGCCCGTGCGTGGGGAATATCAAAATCTCGCACTAATACCAATCTGCGAAAATTGATCGCCGCTGGCACTCTCCGCGAACTCAGATATCCCACGATTTCCACACGCCTGATAACACTGACGTCGCAGGGTCTGGCAGAGGCGCGTTCACTCACTGGTTACGAGGGGCCGTACACCACGAACCCCAACCGCATTGCTCACACGCTGATTTGCCACACGATCGCATGTCAGCTTTCGGTGTTGGCTCATGTCGCTGGCCGATACGGCCTGCATGAGTGTGATCTTTATTTGGTCGACACACTGATCGAATCACGCCAGTGGGCCCGCAGCGCTCGACCAGATGTGGTAATCGCACGAGGAAACTCATGCGCACTGATTGAGGCAGAACTCTCGAGAAAAAACCCTGCCAGATTGCGCGAAAAAATATCAGCTGGTGCAGCACTACTGGCTGATACGGACATACGCGCCAATCAACTACTGTATTACGCACCAGCTGGACAGGTGGCCGATCTGGTCTCGCGTGAGCTGAGAAAATTGTCGCGTAGTGATTCGCTCGTTATCAAAACTCGAAATCGAATCTCAATTGTTACCCCCGACTGGCTGAGCACCTGGAAATAACAGGTTTCGCCGAGGTAATTGCAGGCTCGCGCGACCGCTCTTTAAACATTCCTCTGACGACGATTATCGACATCTAGCGCGTACATCCGCGCAGCAAACAATACCAATATCGTGATTGTGATCGTACTAGCCAATCCGACAGTGTGAATCCCCGGCCATACCACGACCATCAGCCATGCCAACGCGACAGCATCTGTCAGCATCACCAGCGAAACGGTGAGCAGCAATGAATCCTCATTTTTCGTAGTCAATTACGCGCTCCGGTTCCAAATCGTGAACCATCCGATTGATCATGACTCAGACCCGCCCCTTCACTTCATCGCAAAAATCCGCCCACGCCTGCATCATTTGGCGACGTTCTGGCAGAAATGTGGAGCGATCGTATGCTCGTCCGTGAATGTCCTGAACGACATGCCCTATCTGCATTTTCACCAGGTGTTCGGGATACCCCAATCTCTCCACCAGCATGGTTCGTGCAGTGGGTCTGAACCCGGCGCCGGTGACCAGCCTGTCATCCGGTTGCTTGCCATCGATGGCATCGCCCGTAAACCCTAATGGGAGCATTGCCGTTCGTATGGTGTTATTGCTCAGGGGTCGGTCCGCACCTCGTACTGAGGGAAACACAAAACGCGAGCGGTGTTGGGTTAGCGGTCGCAGATCTTCGAGGATTGCAATCGCCTGCGTTGCTAGCGGAATAATGTGCGAGGTTCGGGTTTTCATTTTTGACGCCGGCACCTCCCACTGCGCCTGATCCCAGTTAATCTCTGACCACTCCAGTCGCCTAATCGCGTCCGGCCTAGGGAAGGTCAATGGCGAGAGCATCAGCGCGGCACGAGTGGCGTATTCGCCGTTGTAACTATCCATTGCCCTCAGCAGCCGGCCGAGCTTATGCGGGTCGGTGATCGCTGGCCGGTGCTGCGGAGCCTGCTTCGAGTATTCGCCCCGCAACTCTTGTGTAACATCGCGCTCACACCAACCCCGTGCAGCGCCGTAACGCAAAATTTGACCAATGAGCGATTTGAGTTTGATCGCGGTGGCGCGCCTGCCGGAACGATCAATTCTATCCAGAACAGACACCACATCTGGCGCCGATAGTTCGGCCGCGGCAATGTGACCTATCCATGGATACACGTGGCGCTGCATGTGGCTAACCTGACGCGCATGGTGTTCCTGCGACGACCAATCGCGCGCAATATGATCGATTGCCTCGCGGGCCAAAGTTTCGAAAGAGCGATCCCCCGTTTTCGACGCCTTACGCGCTTTTTTCGCCGCGCCGGGATCTATTCCCTCCGCGAGCAGCCTCCGGGCCTCCAGGCTTGCCTCCCTGGCTCGTTCCAGAGTGATGACCGGGTACACCCCGATGTTCAATTCAGCCGATTGACCAGAGGGTCGTCTGTATCGCTGTATCCAATATCGACCGCCACCAGGATGGACGACCAGGGACAGACCATGCCCGTCGGTCAACCTGTATTTGCGCTCGCGTGGTTTCGCGGTCTCGATCTGTCGAACGGAGAGAGCCATAGCTGCGTGTGGGGTAAAACAATCGTCCGAGTAATATACCCCACGATTTACCCCGCGCAAGATCTGGATTGGGTCAGATTATCTCGGAGCAATACAGACATCTAAAGCAAAAAAAAGAACGTATATCAATGACTTAATATACGTTCCTGTACGCCATAAGAGTGTTAAATGGTAGCCACGGCTGGATTTGAACCAGCGACTCCGGCATTATGAATGCCGTGCTCTAACCGCTGAGCTACGTGGCCATTCGAACTGATCGCCCGGCCGGCGTTGCACCGGCGAGGCGCGGATTTTACGCAATCATGCGGTCAGCGTCGAGCCATCAACCGCAATCGCCGCTACACGTTGAAGCGAAAGTGTATGACGTCGCCTTCGGCGACGAGGTATCCCTTGCCTTCCGAGCGTAATCGGCCGTTTTCCTTGGCGCCCTGCTCACCGGCGTGCTCGACATAATCGTCGTAGCCAATCACTTCGGCTCGGATGAAACCCCGCTCGAAATCGGTGTGTATCACGCTGGCAGCCTGGGGCGCCGTGGCGCCTTTTCGCACGGTCCAGGCGCGCACTTCTTTCGGTCCGGCGGTGAAATAGGTCTGCAGCCCGAGCAGTTCATACACCGCGCGGATTACCCGGTTCAGGCCGGGCTCTTCAAGGCCCAGGTCGGCCAGGAATTCCGCCTTGTCGGCGTCGTCCAGCTGCGCCATCTCGCCTTCCAGCGCGGCGCACACGGCAACCACCTGCGCACCGGTGCGCTCGGCATGGGCGGTGATCTGGTCCAGAAAGGCATTATCCTCGAAGCCGCCTTCGTCCACGTTGGCGATGAAAAGCACCGGCTTGGCGGTGATCAGGTGGAAATCGCGGAGCTGCTGGCGCTCGCCCTCGCTGAGCTCGGCAGTGCGCGCCGGTCGGCCATCGTCGAGCACGGCGGAGACCTTGGTCAGCGCGTCCACCAGCAGCTTGGCATCCTTGCCGCCCGCCTTGGCCGCACGCTGCGCCTTGTCGAGCGCGCGCGTCACGCTATCCAGATCGGCCAGCGCCAGTTCGGTGTCGATCACTTCAACATCGTCCACGGGGCTGACCCTGCCGGCCACGTGGGTGACGTCTTCGTCCTCGAAGCAGCGCACCACGTGGACGATGGCGTCGGTTTCGCGGATGTGCGACAGGAACTTGTTGCCCAGACCTTCGCCCTGGGAGGCACCGGCGACCAGGCCGGCGATATCCACGAACTCGACCGTGGTCGGAATGATCTTCTGCGGATTGACGATCCCGGCCAGCCGGTCCAGCCGCGGGTCCGGTACGGGCACCACGCCCACGTTGGGCTCGATCGTGCAGAACGGATAATTCTCGGCCGGTATTTCGGCGGCCGTCAGCGCATTGAAAAGCGTGGACTTGCCCACGTTGGGCAGGCCCACAATACCCGCTTGCAGACTCATGATGCGTTGTCCGTGTGCAGTTTCTGCATGGCCTTGTCCCAGCCCTCGCCGAACAGCGAGGCAATTGAATCCACCGCCCGATCCACGCTCTCACCGAGCACGCGGGCTTCCTCCGGCGCCGGATTGGACAGCACGTGCCCGTGCACTTTTTCCTTGCTGCCCGGGTGGCCGATGCCGATGCGCATGCGCCCGTAGTCCGGACCCAGAACGCGCGAGATATCGCGCAGACCGTTGTGCCCCCCGTGCCCGCCACCCCGCTTGAACCGAAGCGTGCCGGGCGGCAGGTCAAGTTCGTCGTGTGACACGAGTAGCGCGGCGGAGGGTATGCGGTAGAAATGCAGCAGGGGCTGAATCGCTTCGCCGCTGCGATTCATGAACGTCAGCGGCTTGACCAGCAGCAGGCTATGTCCGGCCACACTGACCTGGGCCAGTTGTGCCTTGAATTTCTTCTGCTCGGCGAAGTGGCCACCGAACCGGTCAGCCAACGCATCGGCGAGCCAGAAACCGACATTGTGACGGTGGCCGGCGTAGCCCGGGCCCGGATTACCCAGGCCCGCAAACACGCGAACGGTTTCCGACACGGCTGCGATTTTCGCGCCGGCCTGGCCGTTATTCCTTGCTGTCGTCGTCGCCCTCGGCGTCCTCGCCAGCCTCGCCGTCGGCCTCGTCCGCGTCGCCAGCATCCGGATCCTCGAGCGCTTCCGCCGCCTCGGCTTCGGCTTCCGCTTCTTCCTCGGCTTCGAGTTCCAGCGCCGCGCGCGGCACCTGGACCGACACGACGGTGCGGTCAATATCCTGATGCAGCAGCTCCACCAGCTCGACGCCTTCGGGCACCGTAATCTCCGACATGTGGATGGCGTCATGCAAATGCATGCCGGCGCAATCCACTTCGATGTACTCCGGCAGGTTGCGCGGCAGACACTCGATTTCGATGTCGTTCATGTTGTGCTGAATGATGCCGCCCTCATCCTTGACGCCCGGGCAGGTTTCCTCGTTGATGAAGTGCAGCGGCACGTTCATCCGGATCGCTTCGCCGGCGACGATGCGCAGCAGGTCCATGTGCTGGACAAGACCCTTGGCGGGATGCCGCTGCAGATCACGCAGCACTGCGTCTTCGGCGCTGCTGCCCTTCACGTTGATCTTGATGATGTGGGAATAGAACGCCTCGTTCTCGAGGTGGTGCTCCAGGTCATCGCGGTCGACGGTCAGCATGACCGGATCACCATTGCCGCCATACATCACGGTGGGCACCTTGCCTTCGCGCCGCATTCTGCGGCTTGCTGCACGCCCCTTGTCCTGCCGCGGCTCGGCGTTAAGCTCGAAGGGTTTCATAACCTGCTCCAATTCGTAAGCGATTGATTTTGCTGAACAAGACCGCTGGAAAACCCTCCTTATGGAGACTTTTCATTTTCCGGCCTGCGAAAAAGACCGCGCATTATACCGACTTGCGCAGATTTTTCCGGAATTTTTTGTGCCGGGCGTCAGCCGGCCGCCGCCCTAATCGACATAGAGCGTACTCACCGACTCCTCGTTGCTGACCCGGCGGATGGTTTCCGCGAGTAGCGCCGCGATGTGCAGCTGGCGAATTTTCGGACAGGCCGCCGCGGCCTCGCTTAGCGGTATCGTGTCGGTGACCACGAGTTCATCCAGCAGCGATCCGGAAATATTCTCCACGGCGTTGCCCGACAGAACCGCATGAGTCACGTAGGCCCGCACGCTGGAAGCCCCCTGATCCTTGATTGCGTTGGCCGCCTTGGCCAGGGTGCCGGCCGTGTCGACCAGATCGTCGACGATAATGCAGTCCTTGCCGTTCACGTCACCGATGATGTTCATCACCTGCGACTCGTTCGCCTTGGGGCGGCGCTTGTCGATGATGGCCAGGTCCGCGTCATCCAGGCGCTTGGCAATGGCGCGGGCTCGCACCACGCCGCCGACGTCGGGCGACACGACAATCAGCTGATCGCTCTTGTGCCGCCAGATATCGCCGAGCAGGATCGGGGACGCGTAGACGTTATCCACGGGGATGTCGAAAAAACCCTGAATCTGATCAGCGTGCAGATCCACCGTCAGCACCCTGTCAGTGCCGACCGCGCTGAGCATGCCCGCCACCACTTTCGCGGAAATCGGCACGCGCGCGGAGCGCGGCCGCCGGTCCTGGCGGGCGTAACCGAAGTACGGGATAACAGCCGTGATGCGCCCGGCGGACGCGCGATGCAGCGCGTCGATCATCATGAGCATTTCCATGACGTTGTCGTTGGTGGGCGAACAGGTGGACTGCACCACGAACACGTCGCGGCCGCGCACGTTTTCCTCGATCTCCACGGCCACTTCACCATCGGAGAACCGGCCCACGCTGGCCTTGCCAACCGGCAGTTTCAGGTAGCCCGCCACATCCCGCGCCAACGCCGGATTGGCGTTGCCGGTAAAAATCATCATTCTGGATTCCGGCATTGCTGTTCCCGGTTGTTATTGACTGGCCTGTTGTCCCGACCCCCTGCCGGGAGACCCCTGTGCAGGCCGCTGCGTTCGGCCTCGGCTGGCCGCCCCATCGGATGAGGGTGACGTTTACGTCCGCATACTGGCTGGGGCGGCAGGATTAGTCGTCGCGTCCATCGATCCACCCTCGGAGCCTGCGCCGCTGCGCGTCGCACTTCCGATTTGCTCCCGGCAGATCGCTCGAACCGTTCTTATCCTGTCGCCCCCGCGTCTCCCGTGGCCGCCAGCACGGCCGATTGTTGGCTGGGGCGGCAGGATTCGAACCTGCGGTACACGGGATCAAAACCCGATGCCTTACCACTTGGCTACGCCCCAAAACTCATGCTCAAAGCCTTCGCTCTGCACGAAGGTTTTGATCCCGCCCCTGCGGGGCACGGGATCGATTCATATTGTCGTCTCCGGCCCTCCCTGGCCGGATGCGCAGCTCGGCGCATCCTGCGCCTCGGGCCGATGCCTTACCACGGCTTCTTCAAGTTCCGGCCATCCCTGGCCGGTAGGGCACCTCACCGCATCCCTGCGGTGAGGGCTACGCCCCAAAACTCATGCGCAAAGCCTTCGCTCCGCACGCAGGTCTTGATCCTGCCCCTGCGGGGCACGGGATCGATTCAACTTGTCGTCTCCGGCCCTTCCTGGCCGGATGCGCAGCTCGGCGCTTCCTGCGCCTCGGGCCGATGCCTTACCACGGCTTCTTCAAGGTCCGGCCATCCCTGGCCGGTAGGGCACCTCACCGCATCCCTGCGGTGAGGGCTACGCCCCAAAACTCATGC
>NYTH01000052.1 GCA_002683405.1 Salinisphaeraceae bacterium
AGTGGCATGCAGCCAAGTCGCAACTGACGATACAATTCGGGGAACGTTTCGTCCTGAACCACTAATCCTAAACCGGCTCACACACAGAATTCAGGACACCCCCCCCAAAGCGCTGCGAACGGCCGCCGGAATCGTGATTTGCCCTTTGGAAATGAGAGTTGCCGTACTAATATCCTTTCGTGAGCTTGTATCTTGCATCACCGTTAAGGATACAGCCCTCAGGCTGCAAATAGTTTCAACAGAAACTATTCATCGTTAGGCGACGCTCGACGCCTATTTTCTCGGTCGACGGGTATTATTGTTGCTCAATAGCGCTGGCTTGCGGTGGAAGGTTTCGCAACCTTATGAGCCATCTTTCGTTGTATGGGCTTTAGAGGGTCATCTCCTGACCCTAGGCACCTGATACCATAGCGCCATGTAAAATTGCCACGCTGCATCCCGTCCATGCGGCAGCATTGACGTTTATAGCCAGGTGATTTTCGCTAATCTCAATTTTTATGTCGCGTTTTATTCTCAATCTCACGAATGGTGTCTAGCCAATTCTCAAGATGATGGCGAAAATATGAGTAACTTGCTGATTTTGAAGAGAGTGCGTTTGCATTAATTATGACGCGCTACGAATCGCTTCATTTATTCACGTCACGCGTTGACGAGAATATTTGACCGTGCGATCGCGCCGAGTGAGTTGGAAGAGGCTGTCAGTACGGGGGAAGTCATTGTCGATTCCCCCGACGACCAGCCGTTCCCCAGCTCGCTCATTCTTGGTTTTGTGGGTGGCAGGCCGATACACGTGGTAGTGGGGCGGGATAACGGCGACTGCGTTATCGTAACTGCCTACGAACCGGACCCTTCAGTCTGGGACGAAACCTATAGAAACCGGGTGGATCGATGAAATGCTCAATTTGTAAAACGGGTGCTACTGCGCCGGGCAAGGCGGACGTGGTATTGCAGAGGGCGGGCGCGACAATCGTTTTGAAAGGCGTCCCGGCTGACGTCTGTGATAACTGTGGCGAGTACTACCTGGCGCAGGACGTGGCGGCTCGTACTTATGCGCTTGCGGATACCGCTGTTAATCAGGGTGCTGAAGTCGAGATTATGCGGTTTGCGGCCTGAATCGTGGTCTGTCCCTGATTATTTATCGATCAAGCCGGACTGGATGACCCGCTCCGAGTACGATCAGGCGCCCAAGCAACTGACTGTCCGAGAGCTATCAGCGGGCGGCAAAATATTAGTGACTACCCTGACCGATCCCAAGGCCTGGGCCAAGACGCTGATTCGTCGCGGCTATGCCCGGCGCTGGGAGGCCGAGATCAACTTGCGCCACATCAAAACAACACTCGGCATGCATAACCTGCGATGCCGCACGCCGGCGATGCTTGAAAAGGAATTCTGGGTCTACCTGCTGGCCTATAACCTGATCCGATGGCTGATGGCCGACTCGGCTTCTCATGCCGAGGTGCTGCCTCGCCAACTCTCTTTCAAACACGCGGTGACGCTCTGGCAGGGATGGCACGCCGCCGGCGCAGCCCAGCGAAAGCCAGATGTAGAGCCGCTGCTGAAACTCGTGGCGCAACGGCGGGTGGGTAATCGCCCCGGCCGGGTCGAGCCCAGGCAGGTGAAACGAAGGCCCAAACCCTACGGTTTATTGTCGATACCCCGAGAACAGGCCAGAGCAATAATCAGACGCCACGGTCATCTCAACAGGAAAACGGGCGAAAGCTTTACATCAATGGCAGAAAAAGCCAGCAACGCCAGCCAAAACAGCAAGTTACAGGTTAAGTAAGTGCCATTCGGGTCAGAGCCCTTTAGCAGCAGGCCCTGGTACTCATGGGCAGTACTCGGATACTTCCTCGGCGATCTTGCCGCCTACATCGGCTTCAGCGGTGCGCAACTCAAAGGCCATCTGCAAGTTCAGCCAGAAGCGTGGCGTCGTGTTGAAGTATCGTGCCAGGCGCAGTGCGGTATCGGCAGAGACGCCTCGTCGCTCGCGAACAATGTCGTTGATGCGTGGAGCGGGCACGTTCAGGGCCCTGGATAACGCATTGGCGCTCATGCCAAGCGGGGCCAGATATTCTTCGCGGAGTATTTCGCCGGGGTGGATCGGTCGCATGCCGTTCGTTGCCATGTTCGGTCCTGCTAATGGTAGTCGACTATCTCCACTTGCTCGGGGCCCTGCGGCGTCCAAACAAAGCAGACCCTGAATTGATCGTTGATCCGGTTACTGTGCTGCCCTCGTCGCTTACCCTGGAGTACTGCCAGGCGATTCCCGGGAAAAGATGCGAGATCTCGAATTCCTCTCCGCTGTCGAGTTGGACAAGCTTCCGAGTAGCCACCTGCATGATGCTGTTGAAAGCGCCGGATCGACTTTGTTCGAACAATGCCCCGATTCTACGGCAGCGGAAGCTCGGAATCTTTTGGCAAAAAAATAACGGTTAACGTGGAACGACAAGTCTAGATCCCAGCAAGGTCCAGGTCCGCAGCTTCATGCCGATAACCTGGTGCACGCGGATTGGCACATTCTTTCGAATTCAAGGCACCACAATGACCGTTTTGCTGTTCACCCTGGCTCTGATCGTCGTCTTTGTTGTCCTGGGCAATCTCCTATTTCTAAAGCCTTCCAGAACCCGGGGGGATCGGGCATCGGCTTCGAACTACCGAGCGCGAAGCCATTTTTTATCGCCGGCAGAGCGGTCGTTCTACGGTGTACTGAAGCAGGCCGTGGGTGATCGCGTTGCAGTGTTCGCGATGGTGCGTGTTGGCGATGTTCTGACACCGGCGCAGAAGCGGTCTGCAAACCGCAGTCGGTGGCAATCGGAATTCAATCGCGTATCGGCCAAGCATTTTGATTTTGTGCTGTGCTCACCGGATGGCGGCCGGGTGCTTCTGGCGATCGAGCTTGATGATCGATCACATCAGCAGAAGGTGAGACAGGCGCGAGATGGGTTTCTGGACGCAGCCATGGCATCCGCCGGTCTACCCTTGGTCCGCGTTCCGGCCAAGCGTGGCTATTCCATACTGCAACTTCTTGAGTTGTTGGGCCCGCATTTGGGACTGGATTCCGCTGAGCAGGAAAAAGCTCCGATAGGTGCTGCAGGAGGCCCGGCTGAGGGTAGCTGCGGGCAGTGCGGGGCACCCGTGGTGCTACGTCGTGGCAGGAAGGGCGCAATGGCGGGCCAGCAATTCCTGGGTTGTAGTACCTACCCTGCCTGTCGATGGGTGCAGCCGATGAGCCCGACGCCCGAGCCATCTCCGGCATCAATTGAAGTTCAGTGATGCGGCGCCGCAACTCACCGTTCGATGACAATGACTGGGCCAGCGTGTTGTTGGCGCTGCTGGTCGTTGGTGGTGTCGTTGCCGCCGTCCTGGTGTTTGGGCCGAGATCGATAGAACGACCGCTAGAAACAGCCAAAGCTCCTGCGCCGTCAGCATCGCCGCCTCATGCTATTCGCTCACTCGATGGCCATAGGGAGGTTCGGCCGGTTGAGCGTATCCAGATACCCCGTCACCGCGAAGAGCAAGCCGCTCGAATCAACGAACAACGTCGTCGTCTGGCGTCCTTGAAGCAGACTTGTGATCACTGGACCCGCAAGAACACACAGGGGCAGTACGAGGCTCTGCAGCGGTCAGCGTGTTCGGATATGCAGAGACTGGCCGCCTCAATGGGTGAATCGACGCACGTGGTGATTCGTAAGGCGCCATCCGTACAAAGACCCTCCAGCCGGTCTGGAAAAGGAATAGCCCGTGCCGATGAATGCACCCGATACCGAGAAGGCAGCATCGATTATCGGCGTTGTCGCGCTATAGCCAAGGACAAATTGGCGAACACTTGTAGCCACTACAGGCGCGAACTTTACGTGTCGACCGGCTCGGATAGGCAGCGCGTGCGTGAGCTAGAGGCGGCCTGGTGCGAGGCTTACAACAGCTATCAGGTCGTTCGTTAGCGAGGCCTGCTTTTTCTTATGACTGAATGGACTCAGCCAACCGGATTGTCCGCCTACTACGGCGCGAGCATCTCCGAATTTCTAAGGAGTACGGAGAACGAAATCCTGGGCCAACTAGCGCGCGCCGGCGTAGACCTGGCGCAGGCACAAAAGAATGCCTTCATAGAGGAGATAGGCATTCTGCATGATGCGCTCCAGGACCTGGATGGCCGTATCTACATGGAGTTTGAGGTGCCGCGACTGGCCAGCCGCATTGATGCAGTGGTCACAATGGGTACGGCGTTATTCGTTATCGAGTTTAAGTGTGGTTCCGATCAGTTCAATCGCGCCGATATCAATCAGGCCTGGGATTACGGGCTGGACCTTAAGAACTTTCATGCGGGGAGCCATCAGGCGGACATCTTTCCCATCCTCGTGGCCACCGCGGCCGAGCGATCTGAAAGCTATTGGAAAGAGGCCCATGCAGACGGGGTTCGTCCGCCAGCCTGTTGCGGTGCCAGCGGGCTACGCTATTTGATCGAATCGGCCCTTGCTGCCTGTGGAGCCGGCCCGAGAATCGCCGAGTCGTGGGCGGCGGCAGCCTATCAACCCACGCCCACGATTATTGAAGCCGCGCAGGCGATGTTTGCACGGCATTCGGTGGACGCAATATCACGCAGCGATGCCGGCGCAAAAAATCTCGCAGTGACGTCCAGGCGTGTCGACGAAATTGTTTTGCAGGCACGCGATGAAGGGCGCAAATCAATCGTCTTCGTCACGGGTGTGCCCGGAGCCGGCAAGACGCTGGTGGGCTTGGATATCGCCACCCGCCGACGGGAAACCGACAACCCCACGCATGCTGTATTTCTTTCCGGCAACGGGCCACTGGTCGCCGTGCTGCGCGAGGCGCTTACGCGGGATGAACTGGCGCGCTGCAAGCAGACCGATAAGTCCGTGCGCAAGGGCGATGTAGCGCAACGGGTAAAGCCGTTCATTCAGAACGTGCATCACTTCCGGGATGACGGGGTGCGGGACACTGTTTCGCCGCCACACGATCACGTGGTGATATTCGACGAAGCGCAGCGCGCCTGGAGCCGCGAGCAGACGTCCAATTTCATGCGCCGCCGCAAAAATGTAGCGGACTTCGACCAGTCGGAGCCCGAGTTCCTTGTTTCCTACATGGACCGGCATAAGGACTGGGCGGTCATTGTTTGTCTGGTGGGTGGCGGTCAGGAGATCAACACGGGAGAAGATGGCATCGCCGGTTGGCTTAATGCCGTGCACGAACGCTTTTCCGATTGGCAGGTTTTCATTTCACCTCGGCTGACCGATTCGGAATATTCCGCGGGCGAAGCGCTGGAGTTGTTAAGCAGCAAGCAGGACGTCTCGGGTGAGCCGGACCTCCATCTGGCCGTCTCGATGCGTTCCTTCAGGGCCGAAAAACTCTCGGCTTTCGTTAAAGCGGTGCTGGATTCGGAAGTAGCGGCAGCCCGTGATATCGCCTCGGAGCTCATCGAGCGGTATCCGTTGGCCGTTACCCGTGATCTCGATGAGGCAAAACGCTGGATTCGGCGGCAGGCTCGCGGCAACGAACGCTTTGGTCTTGTGGCGTCGTCAGAAGCCCATCGCATGAAGCCGCACGCGGTAGATATCCGCGTGGATATCAATCCGGTGCACTGGTTTTTGAATGACGCCAGCGATACTCGGTCCAGTTACTACCTGGAAGACGCCGCCACCGAGTTTCAGATACAGGGCCTGGAACTCGATTGGGTATGCATGACCTGGGACGCGGATTTCAGGCGGCACAACAATAGCTGGCGCTACCGCAGCTTTCGCGGCGCGAAGTGGCAGAACATCAAGAAGCCAGAGCGGCAGCGCTATCTTCTCAATGCCTACCGCGTGCTCTTGACGCGCGCGCGGCAGGGCATGGTGATTTTTGTGCCGCCGGGCGACGACTCTGACCCGACCCGCCAGACGGTGTACTACGACGAGACTTTTGAGTATTTGAAGGCGACTGGGGTGCCCACCCTGACCTATCGCGGCCGGGCGACCTTCGGCCAAGCCTGAGCTAGTTTTTCTCGCGCTTGCCCCTCGAAATTTCATTCATCGCCGCCAGCACGTTCGCATACCGTGACGGCTTGTCGCCGGTGCGGGCTGGGGCGGGAACGGGTTCCCAGTCGTCGTCGAACAGGGTGGGGAATTCGGCGATGACGCGTTTGGCGATGACTTTCGTGTCGAGCACGGACTGCTGAAACGCTTTGTCGGCCAATAGCTTGCCGCCACTTTTCCAGGCACCACCGCCGAAGGCGCGCACGGCCCAGTACACGAGCACGCGCTGCAGCGGGGCCATGCCGTCGCGGCGGCAGAGCTTGAGCAGGGTCTGGTCCCAGGCCTTTTTCTGTTTGGCGCTGCGGTCGGGGTCGCAGCGATAGCCCCAGTCGTGGGCGATGGCGGCGCGCACGATCTTGCCGGTGGGCTCGCCCACCAGGCCGCGGGCAATGCCGGGAATGGAGGCGAAGTCGGTCAGCACGCCGGGGCCGAGCTGGCCGGAGTATGGGTCGGGTGCGTCGCCGTGAATAAGATCGTAGGCCAGGTCCAGCGTCCAGGTGACGGGGGTGAGGGTAACGAACTGTTTGTCGTCTATGCGTACATCCAGCGTCTTGGCGCCTTCCACATTGGTACGACGCAGTTCGGCAAAGGGCACCACGAAGATGGGCTCGCCGCGCTGGCCGCGGGCGCCCTTGATCAACTCTTGGATGGACAGCCGCCGGGAGGTTTCCGGGATGAGGCCGTAGTCGCGCTGCACCTGGGCCGCCTCGATTTCCAAGGCGTAGGCCCGGGCTTCGCGCCAGGCCAGCAAAAGCAGGCCGATGGGCAGGCACGCCAGACAGGCTGCGCTGATTGCAATAACCCACATAAGCAAGCTCTCGCCGTTACTCGCCGGGGTCTACTAGATTATTCGCTTTGGGCAGGGCAGGCCATAGGGCTGCGACAGGCGCAAACGGCGCTCTGTGGAAGCGGGCTTGCCTATGCTCCTACCGCGGGGGGCGGGAGCCGGTGTGATCTGGAAACCCTGCCCGCCGGTCTGGCCGGCGGGCAGGGAGGGGCAGCGGCGCTGTCTACCAGCGGCTGCGGCCGCCGCGACGGTCGTCACGGCCCTTTTCGGTGGCCACGTTCACCTTCAGCGGGCGACCGCCCAGGTCGTTGCCGTTCAGCTCCAGCGCCTTTTCGGCGGACTGCTGCTGGGCAAAGGTGATGAAGCCGAAGCCCTTGGGGCGGCCGGTTTCGCGGTCCATGATCATGGCCAGGTCGGTGATTTCGCCGTACGGCTCGAAAAGATCGCGAAGCTGATCTTCGGTCACGCTGTAGGGGAAGTTACCAACATACAATTTGTTCTGAGACATTCAATTTCCAAAAGTTGAGACGCCTGCCTTGAAACGGCAGGCAAGAAGATCGCGTCCAGGGTTTACTTGCCAGCGCCGGACGCGCGACGCGGGCCGGCAGCCGGGCCGGTGGCCTGGCTGCCAGATTGGGTTCTCGCTTGTGGGATGGCTCGGTGACGCCGGACGGCGTTACCAGCAAAGCTTCGAAGAGGGCGATAGCGTAGCAGCAAATGCGGCGTGGCGATGAAAAATTTTCGGATTCCCGTTCGCCGGCGAAAATCCGGCGGTCAACGGGCCGCATACAGCAGGCCTCGGGCTATCGCCACGGCTGCAATTGGCCTTCGCGCCGAGGTTACCGCCCCTGCGCGCCGCGCCGCAGCCAGTCGTGCACGAAGGCCAGCTTGCCGTGGGTGGCGGGGGCCATGAGAAAGGGGTAAAGATCGGCCAGGCCCATCGCCCGATTGACGTGGTTGATGCCCACGGCAATGGAGGCCGCCACGTGCAGCAGCTTCGCCGAGTCGGTTTCGCTGTAGGGGTTCCAGCCGGGTGAGGGCAGTTTGTCGCAGTCCAGACCGGCGGCAATGAAGCTGTCGGTAATATCGGTCAGGTGCAGCAGGTGGGCGGTGGTTTCGGCCCAGTCCTCGTGCGGATGCGCCGAGGCGTAACGGGTCAGATAGTGCTGCTGCCAGTCGGCCGGCGGGCCGTTCTGATAGTGCCGCTCCAGCGCCTGGCCGTAGTCCGCCCGCTCGTCGCCGAACAGGTTGCGGAATGCCGCCAGGAAATCCTCGCGCGCGCTCAGGCGCCACCAGAGCATGTGGGCAATCTCGTGGCGCATGTGGCCGATCATGGTGCGGTAGCGCTCGCCCAGGCTCTCGCGCCGGCTGGTGCGGACCACCGGGTCGGCCTCGGCCACGCTGATGGTGACTACGCCGTTGGCGTGCCCCATGGGCGCGGGGCCGTCGTATTCGGCCAGCATGTGAAAGACCGGCGGCGGGCCGATGTCTTCGGGCCGGAACCAGTGCCACTGGCCCAGGTTGTCCAGCACCCAGCGCTTGGCGGCTTCGGTGGCGGCCCACTGGGGGATCGAGTCTTCCACCGTGGGGTCGGGGGCGAGTTCGGTCATGGCGCAGGCGCGGCAGAAGTGCCCGGCCTGCGGCGCAATCCAGTTGCAGCCGATGCGCTCCCGATTGATGCAGAAGGCGCCCATGGGGAGAAACGCGCGGGCCTGAGGGTCGTAGCCCACGGCCGTGCCGTTCGCGGTGGAGAGATTGTCGAACCACAGGGCACCGGGCCCGGCCGGATTGTCGAACACTTGCATAAAAGGGGACTCGCAGAAGCGGTGTGTCGGAAGTGAACACCGCCACCATACTTGCGGTCGCTTGGTGAATTCAGCAATCCGCAGTTATCGCGACAGGGCGTGGACGCGGGTCAGTGAATCTCTGGCGGCGTGACGGCCGCACCCTGCTGATAGACCAGCGAAGCGCCCAGATGGCCGACGTGCGCCAGCAGCCCGCAGCAGACCAGCAGCAACGCGGCGACCGCCGTCAGGCCGGCGCGCCGCAGCGTGGCGCCGGCGCTCACGCGGCGCAGCAGCAGGTTCAGCGCCGCGGTGACGCTGAGTAGCCAGGCCAGCAGCGTGGCGCGATTTTCGTGGGTTTCGACCACGCGCGGGTCATACAGATGCCGGCCCACCACGGCGTCGGCCCAGCCGCCGCTGATGACGGCAGCCCAGGCAGACAGGGCCGCCAGCGTGATCAACGCAGCGGCCGCCGGCGCCAGCCATGCCAGCGCCGGGCGTCCGCGCGCCGCGAGGGCGCAGAACCAGAAGGCGGCGCCCACGAGCGTGAGCGCCACCGGAAAATGCACCAGGGCGGGATGCAGCAGCTCGATACGCCACAGCGTGACCAGCACCGCGTCCGCATCCGTCATGCCGGACTCAGCGCGTGCGGATTTCGACCTTCTGCGGCTTGTTCGCGTTGCCCTCTCGGCTCACGGTCACGCTGACGGGCGTGCCTTCGGACAGCTCCGCGAATTGAGCCGGCTTGTCGTCACGCATGAGCTGGGTCTGCTCGGTGAAGTACAGCTCCAGCCGCTTGCCGTTGTCCAGCGTCACGTAGATTTCCTGCTCGTCAGGCACGGCCTTGTCCACAGTGCCGGTGTAGGTGCCGGCGTCCACCAGGTCGATGCTCGAGCCGCAGGCGGCCAGCAGCAGCGACAGACTCATGACGGCGGCAGTCAACAGTTTTTGCATTCCCTGCATGATGTTTCTCCTCGGATAGTCTTGAACCCTGTCCCTCGCGTCCGGCGCGAGGCGAGTGAGTAGCCTAGACGCAGCGAGCGGCTGCAACAATAAGGATTCCTCGCAATCGGCCCGTGACGCCACCGGCCGGCGCAGGGCCCGGTACAATCGGCCGCCTCGCGCCACGCCTATTTCATAACAAGGAACGAGCCATGACGCAGGTCGTGCGACTGACGAACACGGACGGGCCCTCAGGTCTGGAAATTCGCGACGAGACGGTGGGCGAGCCCGGCGCCGGGCAGCTGCGTATCGACATGCGGGCGGCGGGGCTGAATCGCTCCGAGCTGATGTTCATGCACGGCCGGTACATCGTGGCCCCGGTGCCGCCCGCGCGCATCGGCGTGGAAGGTGCCGGCGTGATCTCGGCGGTGGGGCCGGGTGTGGACGGTCTGCAGGTGGGCGACGCCGTCTGCATCTTCCCCGGTTTTGACCTGACCGAATATGGCGTGATTGCAGAGCAGATCATCCTGCCCGCAGACGCCGTGGTGCCCAAGCCGGCCAACCTGTCCTTCGAGGAAGCGGCGGCCGTGGGCATGGCCTATCCCAGCGTGTACGGCGGGCTGGTTCAGTGCGGCCGCATGCAGTCGTCGGATGTGGTGGTGATCGTGGCGGCCAGCTCGGGTCTGGGGCTGGCGGCGGTAGAGTTTGCCAAGGCGCACGGCGCCACGGTGATCGGCACCTCGCGCACGCTGGACAAGGCCGACGCCATCAAGGCGGCCGGCGCCGACCATGTGATAGCCACGGACGAGGAAGACTTCGTGGAACGCGTGCGCGAATTGACCGGCGGACAGGGGTTCGATCTTGCGTTGGACTCGCTCTCCGGGCCGTTTGTCGAAAAGCTCGTGGAGGCCGCGGCCCACGAGGCGCGCATCATCGAGTTCGGTGCGCTATCCATGACGCCCGGCAGCTTCGGGCCCTACCCGGTTATCGCCAAGGGCCTGAGCATCATCGGCTTCCACGTGGTGTACAACCTGTTCGACTACCCCGACCGCCGCGAAACCGCCATGGAGTACGTGATGGCGCGCGTGGCCAGCGGCCAGTTCAAGCCGCGCATCGACCGGGTTTTCAGCCTGAACGAGACCGTGGCGGCCTATGAATACCTGGCCGGCAATACCCAGGAAGGCAAGGTCATCATCCGGCTGGGATAGGCGCGGGCAGCCTCCCCGGCACCGACGCGGCCGGGCAGGCCGCGCCGGTCGCGGGTGCGGTCAGGGGGTGGGCAGCAGCTTCTCGGCCTCGAACACGCGAAACCACTTGTCGAACATGGCTTCGGTATCCATGACCTCGGTAAAGCCGGCCTGACGCAGCTTGATGGTGGATACCAGCGCCGGCGGCACGGTGTTGGGCTCGGCGCCGTAGGCCATGCAGAAGTCGGCGTAGTGGAATGATTCGCCGATGTACTCCACCAGCCCCGGCGCCACCAGCCCCTGCGCCTGGCGAATGCCGTCCCATACGTTTGCTTCGGCCGGCATGGTTTCGCCCAGCGAGCGCGGCTCGGCCGGGCCGGCCTCCATGTTCAGCATGTCGGCGATGCGCGGCCACAGGTACTGCCAGGTGAACACGTCGCCGTTGGTCACGTTGAATATCTCGTTGCGCGCCGCGTCGGCCTCGCCGCCCCACACGATGGCGCGGGCCAGCAAATCGGCATCCACGGCCTCGAACAGGTTGGAGGGGCCGCCCGGGTAGATCAGCGGCTTGCCCTGTTCGCGCAGAATGGCGCCGTAGGCACCGATGGCCGGGATGAGGTTCATGGCGCTGCCCAGCGACAGACCGAAGATGATCTGCGGGCGGTAGATGGTCCAGTGCCAGTCCTTGCCCTGCTGTTTCTCCTTCAGATAGCGCTCGTGGAGCCAGTAGAAATTGTCGATGTCGTGGCGCTCGGCGCGGTTCTCGCGGGCCGGTATTTCGATGGGCTCCACATGCACGCCGTAGGCCTTGGTCCCCTGCAGGATGGCGACATGCTCCAGCGTGGCGCCGCAGGAAGCCTCCAGCGGTTCGAGAAAATTGCGCAGCATGCGGCCGTTGGTCTCGATGTGGTCGGCCTCCACCCAGGCCGGCATGAGGCCGGGTTTTTCGAACAGGGCGGCGTACACCACGTGGGTCACTCCGGACAGGCTGCCCAGATATTCGGCGCAGGCGGCCTCGTCCTGAAGGTCCAGCGCTACGTGCTCGGCGCCGTAGGTCTTGAACGGCGGTCGGCGCGACAGCGCGATCACCTCGGCGCCCGCCTCGGCGTATTCACGCATCACGGCGTGCCCGACCAATCCGGACGCGCCGGCCACGATGACTTTCTTTCGGCTCATGATCTCCTCCTCGCAACCGATGCCGGGGCGCGGACGAATGCCTGCGGCGCCGGAGGGTCCTGTTGTTGTGTGAAGTCGCAACATTGCCAGTCTGTCCGGCCGGGCGGAAGTCCTGTTGCCGTGCGCGTCGTGCTGCGGGTTGTTCAGCCCGCGGCGTCGCGGTCCGGCACCACGCGCAGCGGGAGCAGGTCGCTGTCCTTGTCGATGACCGGCGTGGCGTCGATGCGCACGCAGCTACCGGCATAGGCGGCGTTGACCGAAAAGCTGCATAGCTGGGCGTGGTAGCCGCCCAGTCGCGGCAGCGGCCAGAGCGCCTGATAGACCGTGTCCTGCCAGTCGAAGCGGCCGCTGGTGGCTTTCACCACGCCGGCCTGCGGATCGACGATGCTGATATTCGCACCGCAGCGCCCGGCGATGGGTTTGGCCACGTAACCGCCGGCCTCGAGCGCGGGCGTCAGACTGCTGCCGGTTTCGAGCAGATAGGGGCTTTCGGGGAACAGCGACCACAGCACCGGCAGAATGGCCTTGTTGCTGGGGATGAGCGTCCACAGTGGCTCGTACACCATGACGTCCTTGCGCAGCAGCACATCCACCAGCCGCGGCGGCCCGTCGTGCACGGCGCCGGGCTGGTAGGTGGTCAGCAGCGCTTCATCGTCGTTGCACTCGGCGCGTATCTGGTCCAGCGCGGACTCCCAGGCCCAGGTCTTCCAGACCCAGCGGATGGTCTCGCCCGCGGCGTCGACAATATTGCCCGCCGCGTCCCAGGCCAGGCCGTCGACGCCCTGGATCACCGTGCTGCGTATGCCGGCGCGCTCCATGGCTTCCTGCATGAACAGGGCGTGGTAGGTCTCTTCGGGGTCGTCGTCCTGCATGATGTGCAGCAGGCCGTCCACGGCGCTGTTGCGCCAGGCGGCCACCAGGGCCTCGTGCAGATCTTCGCCGGCGTCATCGCCATGATCGCAGTCGAAATGCCGGGCCCACTTGCCCTGCACCTTGCCGGTTTCCATGTAGCAGGAGGCCGAATCGCAGTTGTATTCGTAGACCTTGATGCCGCGCGCCGACACCGAAAAGTCGAAGCGCCCGGTAATCATCTGGTTGCGGCGGCTGTTCCAGGAACGGTGGATGTTGGGCCAGAGCGCGCGGGGGATGTTGAAATTCTCCAGCAGATGTTCGTTGTGCAGCACGTGATGCGTGGCGTGCATGAACTGGGCGTGCAGGGCGTTGCCAGCGCGCTTGATTTCGTCGCGGCAGGATTCGGTCATCGCGAAATAGCGCCGCGCGTTGGTCGGCTCGGACGACATGCGATGGCCGCCCATCGTGCTGATGTAGGCGGCTTCGTCGGGGTTGGCGGGGTTGAGCCAGGCGCGACCGCCGCGGCCGTTGTCCGGGCATTCGTGCAGCTGCAGGTCCAGTAGCGAGGGTGGCGGTGGCTCGAAGGTTTCGGCCTGCGCGTCATCGTCGGTCTGCAGCATCCAGCCCAGGAAGTTGGCGTCGCCGAAGGAACACTCCACCCAGTAGCCGCCGTCCTCGCTCACCCGGGCCGTCAGCTCGCGGGCGTAATCCTGTCCGTCCGGCCAGGGCTGGTGATCGTAGTTCTGCTCGGCAAAGCGGATGTACTCCGGCGTGACTTCGGTGGCAATGGCCACGTGGCCGGTGTGCTCGAACTCGCCGCCTTCCTCCCAGATGAGCAGGCAGCCGGGTTCCGGATGGCGGGCGGCGCCGTTTCGAAACGCGCGCAGCGGCAGCAGGGCGCTGTCCGACAGCCGCTTGATATGGCGCAGCTGGAAGATGTCGAAGGCCATGGGCACATCTTCGAACAGCCAGCCGCGGTTCACGTACAGCCAGCGGCGCGCGAACTCCACGCACTGCCACTTGTAGCCCATGTAGTGGGCGCCCACGTAGTGGCGGAAATCATCACGCTCGGTCATGCCGGCGGCCTCCGCGCCGGCATAATCGCTGGCGTAAGCCTGCACGCCGCCGGGGGCGGTTCCGATAACGCTGCCAAAAGCGGGCGCGGGTGGCTTGAGGGTCACCGGCAGGAGCCTGATGAGTGGTGGAGAAGCGCTATTTATAGCGCTACGCCGGGCCGGAAGTACACGACTATTTCGACCGGATAACTGGCGCGGTAGCGGCGTCTTGACCTAGTGTAGTGCGCCACTCTGTCTGGCACTTATACCGGCCCCATTTTCCGCCATGCGGCGTTGCACCTCCTCGCCATAGCGACGGCTATGACTCGTCGGCGCGCCTTGCCTGACGAAAAATGGAACTCCGTCTAATGTGCCATCAAATGTGACGCACTACACTAGCGCATCAGGCCGGCCACCGTGCGCGCCTGTTTCACTCGCGCCGGGCGGCCCGTATGCAGGTCGCAATTGCGGCAGGCGCCCCTGGCATTGTTCCCGGAGCACATATCGAATGACCGCCTACCAGCACGTCAAGGCATCCCGTCAGCCGGTGATCGTGGCGGCGGCCCGCACGCCGTTTCGCAACGCCGGCGGGGCCTATGCCGACCTGCCCAATCACGAGCTTGGCGCGCTGCCGCTGCGCGCCGTCATGGCGCGGGCCGGTGTGGAGCCGCACGAACTGCAGTCGGTGGCGCTGGGCTGCGTGGTCCAGGATGCAGCCACGACCAACGTCACGCGCGAGGCCATGCTGGCGGCCGGCTGCCCCAGCTCGATTCCGGCCTACACCATATCCATGGCGGGGGTGTCGCCCGAAGCCTGCGTAACCACGCTCTGCGATCAGATCGCGCTGGGGCAGATAGACATTGCCGTGGGCGGCGGCACGGAGAACTTCTCCGATCTGCCCATCCGCGCCGCCCGCAACGTGCGCAAGCGGGCGGTGAAGCTGATGACGGCGCGCACACTGGGACAGCGACTGCGAATTCTGTCCGGTCTGCGCCCGCGGGATCTGCTGCCCGAGTTGCCCAGCGCGACCGATCTGACCACCGGCCTGAACATGGGGCAGGCCTGCGAGGCCATGGCGCGCCGCTTTGGCGTGACGCGCGAAGCCGCTGACGCCTACGCCGTGCGCAGCCATCAGCGGGCCGCCGGGGCCTGGCAGAACGAGCAGTTCGGGGATGACGTGATCCCCGTGCAGGCGCCGGACGGGTCCACCGTCAGCCGCGACGAGGGCGTGCGCGCGGACAGCAGCGAGCCGGCGCTGGCGCGGCTGAAGCCGGCGTTCGATCGCCAGGCCGGCATCATCACTGCCGGCAATGCATCCGGCCTGACGGACGGGGCGGCGGCGCTGTTGCTCATGAGCGCCGATACCGCCCGGCAGCGGGGCCTGATGCCGCTGGCGCGCGTGCGCGATCACGTCTTTACCGGCGTGGCCGACATGCACACCGAAATGCTCATGGGGCCGGCCGTGGCCATCCCGCGTCTGCTGGCCCGCAACGGACTGAGCCACGACGACGTGGACGTTTACGAAGTCCACGAGGCTTTTGCGGCGCAAATTCTCGCGAATCAGGCGGGTCTGGCCGACCCGACATACGCGCGGCGCGAGGCCGGGGTTCAGGCGCCCGCGGGGGCCATACCGCTGGGCAAGCTGAATATCTGGGGCGGGTCGCTGGCGCTGGGTAACCCGTTCGCGGCCACGGGCGGGCGCCTGCTGGCCACCGCGGCCCGGCGCATGCGGCAATCGCAGGCGCGCTACGGCGTGATCGCCACCTGCGCTGGCGGCGGGCTGGGCGCAGCGATGCTGCTGGAGAATCCCGAGGTCAGCTGACGGCGTCGGACGGCGGTGCGGGCCAGGTGAAGGAGAAGGTCGTGCCGCGGCCGGGTTCGCTGTCCACCTCGATCCGGCCGCCGTGCGATTCCACGATCCGCTCGCAGATCGCCAGGCCGATGCCCTGACCGTCGCGGCCGTCATCGGTATTGATGCGGTGGAACAGCTTGAACAGCTGCGAGTGCAATTCGGCCGGAATACCGATGCCGTTGTCGGTCACCGCAACACGCCAGAACGAACCCTGTCGGTCGGCGTCGAGGCGCACGCGGCAGTGCTCGTCGCCGCTGAACTTTATGGCGTTGCCCACGAGGTTCTGCAGCAGCAGATCGAATTCCAGCCGCACGCCGTAGAGCCGCGGCAGCGGGCCGGCCTGGATATCGGCCTGCTTCTCGGCAATTTCGGCATGCAGGTTCTGGCGCACCCGCGCCAGGCTGTCTTTTGCGGCAAACAGTTCCCGCTCGCCGTTGCGGCCCACGCGGGAGAGCGTGAGGATGCCGTCAATCATTTCGTGCATGTCGCCGGCAGCCCGGGCGATGAGGCCGAAGAAATCGCGGGCGCCCTCGGGTAGCTCGGCCTCGTGACGGCGGCGGATGATGCCGATGAAGCCGTTGATGGTGCGCAGCGGGGCCTTCAGGTCATGCGACACCACGTAAGCGAATTCCTGCAGCCGCTGGTTGCTGCGCTCCAGCTCGCCGGTGGCGCCGCGTAGCTCATCGGTGCGATCGAGCACGATGTCCTCGATGGTGCTCTGCCGCCCCATGAGCATGATGAGGAAAACCCCCAGCAGCGCCGTGAACAGCAGGGCGCCCACCAGCAGGCCCCAAGCCTGCCAGGACCGGTTGGCGAGCAGGTGATTCTCGGACACGTACAGCCGCAACTGCAGGTTTCGGCCGGCCCAGTCGAAGCGATGCAGCGCCTCGAAGCCCACCGGCTCATCCGCGTCGTCGCGGCTGCCGGCGTAGACCATGGGACTGGCGGGGTCGGTCACGTCGAGGATCTGGAATCGGACATCCCAGCGCGCCGCGGAGGACAGGGCCGCGTCCAGCGCCTGCTCGATTTCGAAGATGGCCACCGCGAAGCCCAGCGGCTGCCGAGGATCCGTGGCCGACAGATAGGGACGCCCCTGCAGGCCGCTGTCGATGCGCTGGAACAGCAGCACGCTCGTGGCGGGCCGGACCGGCTGCACCAGCTGCAGGCCGCGAGTGGCCACGACCCGGTCGCTGGCCAGCGCATTGCGAAGCGCTTCGCGTCGCCGGCGCTCGCTGTTCACGTCCAGACCGGTCGCCTGCTGGTGCAGCGCCTGCGGCTGTATGTAGCGCACCACGACGGCGCGCTCGTCCACGCGATCGTCAATTGTCCAGACCTTGAAGGACGTATCTTCGCCGGCGCGGATGTGCGCTTCGAAGGCCGGCAGGTCGGCGACAGCCAGCAGCTCGTTGAACGCCAGCGCCGACACGGCCCGGTTTTTCTCCAGCAGCGGCAGCGTGAAATCGCGGAATTCCTGGCGCGTAACCTCGCGCGAGGACTCGAAATAGGCCTCGACCGGTACCAGCACGTTGGTGGCCGATTCCAGCGCCATTTCCACCCGCTCCTGCAGTTCCGTGGCGCGCGAGTCGAACAGATGCGCCACGCGCGCCTGGTCCAGCCGGCTGACGACCAGAAAGACGCACACGGACAGCATGAGCAGGGCCATCAGCGGTATGGAGATGAGCAGCTTGCGTGGCCACTGGTCGCGCGCCGGCCGCTGCAGCCAGAGCAGCGTCAGCGGCGTGGCAATGAGCACGCCGATGGAATCGCCGACCCACCAGGTCAGCGCGCTGTAGGGCAGACCATCGAGCTGGACAGTGCCGGTCAGGCCCAGCCAGGCGGCCGCACAGCCCGCGCTGATCAGACAGGCCAGCGGCCCGCCGATCAGCAGAAGCTGAGCCACCCGCCATTCCATCTTCAGCACGTCGAGCGAGCCGATGCAGCGACGAATCAACACCGCGCCGATGAGCGCCTGGAGCGTGGCACCCAGCGCGATACCGCCCGGCGCCACGGCGCTGTCGAGCATCGACGCCTGGCTGGACCAGTCGGCATGAAGATCGAAATTGACGAGTAGTGAGCCGGTGAATACCGCCGGCCACAGGCGCAGGCCGCCCAGCAGCAGCGCCGCCAGCGCAATGCCGGCGGCCGGCCAGACGGGCGTGGCATAGCCGGGCGGTATGGCCAGCAGCAGCGACGCACGCCCCACGAGGGCATAGGCGAGCGTCAGCGCCGCCAGCCAGACCAGCAGGTTCATGCGGCGCGGCGCGGCTGGCCCGTTGCTGTTCAATTGGGAATTCGCTGTCGGCATGATCGGTCCCGGTGCACACCCGGGTTAACGGCCGAACCGCTCGATCATTAAACCCGCGGCCGCGGGCTGTCGCGCCTGTTCTGCCCGGGGCTGGGCGCGCCTTGAATGCCGTCAGCGGGACGGACGGTGGGCGCCGGAGACGCGCCCCTGGCGGTCGAAACGAATATGCCCCTGGCTGCGTTGGTTGCGGCGATACAGCCAGCGTTCCCCCGCGCGGCTTTTCCGGATCGTGCTGGGCGGCCCCCAGGCCTGGCGGGCTTCGCCGCGGGTCATGCCCGGGATGACCCGCTGCCCGCGAATGGCACGCTCGATGGCCCGCCGTCGCTCGACTCGGGCCTTGAGGTGGCGACCCGCGCGGGTGCGCGCCTTGACGCCGGCATTCACGCGCGCGGCGTGCCGCTCCGACAGGCCGTAGGTGCCGGGCGCCAGTCCGGCACCCTTCGTCGCCGGTCGGGGCTGGTGGGTCTGAATGTCGGTGGCTTTGCCCTGGCCGGGGCAGGGGGCGTCCTGGAACCGGCGTTCGCCGGTGTCGGTTTGGCACTCGTACACCTCGGCCGGCGCGGCGGTGGCCAGCGCCCACAGCATCAGCGCGAGGCTGGCGCAGAGGCGTAATTGGCGGGCTCGCGTGGGAGCAGGAGCACGGCGAAATACCCACCGCGCCGGGTCATTGTGGTGCATGGCATGGTCCGGGTCTCTCAAGTCGCCCCTGCATTACGCCCAATTCCGTGGGGGCAGTTCAAACGGCCCCGCCGAAATCGCGCCCTGATCTGGCGCCCAAGTCAATGGACTGGCAGTGATTTGCCGCTGGTCGGACTGTGGACCTGCGGCGTCATTCGGAGCGCGGCAAGCGCCATGGGTCTGGACGTTCGACCGGCCCGCTCAACCCTTGCGGCGTTTCTTGGCCTCGTACATCTGCTGGTCGGCGCGGCCGAGCAGGTCGTCTGCATCAACCGGGTCACCCGGTGTCCAGGTGACCACGCCGACGCTGGCCCCGCCAAAGCGGAGGGTTCGACCCTCGTACTCGAACTCGGGGCTTACCTTGTTGCTCAGCCGCTGCTCGAGCTGATCGCCTTCGCCGCCGGGCGAGAGCACCACGAATTCGTCGCCGCCGAAGCGGGCCACCAGGTCGCTGCGGCGCACGGCGCGCAGCAGCTGCTCGCTGACGTGGATCAGCAGCCGGTCGCCAGCATCATGGCCGAACTCGTCGTTGACCTGCTTGAAACCGTCCAGATCGATGAAGGCAATCTGCACGGTCTGGCTGTTCCGATCGGCCTGCTGCAGCGTGCGGGCCAGTTCGTCCTCCAGCGCGTGCCGGTTGGCCACGCCCGTCAGCGCGTCGGTCATGGCGCGGCTCATCAGTTCGGAATTGGACTGGCGCAGGTTGGCCAGCAGCTGCTCGCGTTCGATCTGGTGCGCGATGAGCTGGGCGAACATGTTGAGCACGCTCAGCGCGCCCGGCGGCAGCGGTCGGCTGTCGGTGCTGGCGCCGCAGAGCGTGCCGTAAAGCGCGCCGTTGAGCCGACGCACGGGCTGGCTTACATAGGTCTTGATGCCCAGTTCGCGGGCGGCTGCGGAGTCGCCCCAGCAGGTGGATACGTCATCGGTATAGGGCCGGTTTTCGTCCATGGCGCGCTTGCACAGCGTGTCGTGCCACGGCACGGCGAGGCCTTCGGGAATCTGCATATCGCTGTCGTTGTTCGAGAACAGGATGTGCTGCAGCCCGTTCACCTCGTCGACCATGGTCAGATAGGTCGACTCCAGGCCGGTGAGGTTGTTGAGCAGGGAAAGCAGCGGCCGCGTCAGGCTTTCCAGGCTATCGGCCTTGCTGGTCGAGTCGGCCAGTTGCGTAAGCGCGTTGTCCATGAAACAGGCGTGTGCCGTTGATCCGGATTCCTGCCGGCGTATCTAAACGCGTTCGTCCGGCATTTTCCAGCTTGCGCCGGGACAGAGCCGCCGGGCGGGCTGTCTGCCCGGGAACCGGCGGCGGGCGGGTCGATCAGTCGCTGCGGCTGGTCACTTCGAGCAGGTGGTAGCCGAACTGGGTCTTGACCGGCCCCTGGACGGTGCCAACATCGGCCGAGAACACGACCTGGTCGAATTCCGGAACCATCTGGCCAGGGCCGAACTCGCCCAGTTCGCCGCCGTTGCGGCCGGAGGGGCAGGGGGAATGGTTTCGGGCGAGTTCGCCGAAGTCGGCGCCGTTCTCGATGTCCTGCTTGAGGTTGAGACAGTTCTGTTCGTCTTCAACAAGAATATGCCGGGCGGATGCTTTAGCCATGCGGGAGAAGTCCTGTGTGTTTGATCGGGCAGACGAACCTTAGTCGCAATTCCCGAACGGGGCAAAGCGCAGCCGGCCGGCCCGACCCCGTACGCCGGCCGATTGTGGTTGCGTCGGGACTGGCCGAGCCCGCATATTGCATGAGGACGATCGTCGCTCGCTCGTAAGGAGCTGAAACGAATGGGTGATAAGCTGATTTTCAAGCCATTTTCTTCGGTACAGGGTGGTTATCGCGCCAATCTATCGCGGCGCCTTGCGTTTCTCGCGGCGTATCGCTTGGCTTTCGCTAAAACCCTAGCTACGGCTAGGGTTTACGCTCCAAGCCGGCGCGCCACTTGCTGCGAAATCGCAAATCGCTCGCGATCCCCACGCAACATCCGGGCGAGGCTGCCAGCATGAACACGAAGCCCCTCGCGCTGACTGCCGGCGCACTCATGGCCCTGACCCTGGCTGCGCTGCCCGGTCACGCCCAGCCGTCCTTCCCCGACTATGACCCCGACCAGTTGGTGCGGGATTTCGGTCTCTCCGAAGCCGATCAGCCGGTGCGCGAGCAGGCCGACTGGGGCAAGCCGAACCTGGTTCTGGTAGCGGACGCCAGCCCGGCGCGGCTGGCCTGGCTGCAGTCGGTGGCCCCCGGTGTGCAGCTGCGCGCCTACGAGGGGTTCGATCTTGCCGCTGACGGGGACCAGGTCGATGCCGTTCTGGGCGTCTGCAGCGCGCCGGTGCTCGATCTGGCCCAGCTGCGCTGGATACAGATATACACCGCCGGCGCGGAGAAGTGCCTGCGGTTGCCGGCCTTCGATGAACGCCGGCCGCTGCTGACCAACATGCAGCGTATCTCTGCGCCCGTCATTGCCGAGCACGCCGTCAGCCTCATGCTGGCGCTGTCGCGCCAGCTTCCGGCCTTTCTGGATCAGCAGCGCGATCGGAACTGGTCCCGCAGCACGCCGCCCGTTGCGAAAATGCGGGTGGTGCACGGCAAGACGCTGCTGGTGGTGGGTCTGGGCGGCATCGGCACCCAGACGGCCCGCCGCGCCCACGCGCTGGGCATGCGCGTGACCGCCACGCGGGACAACAGTCGCGAGGGGCCGGCATTCGTCAGTGAAGTGGGCCTGCCCGACGATCTGCCGCGGCTGCTGGGTGAGGCGGATATCGTGCTGAATTCGCTGCCCCTCACGCCCGACACGAAAGACCTTTTCGACGCCGCCGCGTTCGGGCAGATGAAGCGGGGCGCGCTGTTCGTGAACGTGGGCCGTGGCGGCACGGTCGTTACCGAGGACCTGCGCGCCGCGCTCGAAAGCGGCCGGCTGGGCGGGGCGGGGCTGGACGTGACCGACCCGGAACCCCTGCCGGCGGATCACCCGTTGTGGCAGGCCCCCAATCTGATCATCACGCCGCACGTGGCCTGGAGTACCGACCTGGATCGCGAGGCCCGCTGGCAGGTGGTGCGCGAGAATCTGCGCCGCTACGTCAACGGCGGAAAAATGCTGTCGGTGGTTGATCCGGACGAGGGCTATTGACCCGTCGGTGCGCGGTGCCTGCTCACCGGTTGCTGCGCCAGGTGGCGTGGTTGTCCCAGAAGGCCACGCTGGCCTGATAGGCCTCGCGATCCAGCGGCACACCCGAGCCGCCTTCTTCCACGCCCAGCGCATTGCGCAGCATGGTGATCGGCGCTAGCGGTGTCTCCTGCGGCTCGGCCGTACCCAGACAGCCTACCACGCCCCAGTCGGCGTCGATGGGGTCGCCTTCCTTGTGCATCTGCTCGCGGTCGTAAACGATCACCAGCAGATAGCGCGCTATGGGCGGCGCGTGTTCGCCCTCGAGCCCCTCGAACCAGCGGGTGAGCACCGGCAGCTCGGCGGGCACGCGGGCCTGGTAGGCCGAGCGCAGCAGATGCCGGTTGCCCCGCGTGATGGGCACCGCCATCAGGCGCGTGTCGGTCCAGTTTTCGAAGACCAGCAGTTTGCAAAAGGGGGCGTAACCGTCGAGCACGTCCAGCGGCTCGTGCTGGTTGATCCACTGCTCGAAGGCCTCCGGGTCGGTGCCCTGGAGCTTGTCGAGCCGGTCTGGGCCGGGAAAAAGTCGTTGCCGGGCGAAACGGCTCAGGACGATGCGCGAGTCTTGCATGCGGGTGGCGGGTGTGAAATGACGCTGCGCAAGGTATCAGAGGTAGTCGGCGGCCTCCGTACAAACCCGGCTACCCGTGGGCGCCACCCTGCCATAGTACTGCTAAGAGGGGCCGACCCCGGCCATTTCGGGCCGCCGGCAATGACCGATACACTCGCCGACCGTCCCGAGCCTCGCCAGGCGGACCGCAGCGTGACTGCTCGGCGCGTAGCGCAGCGGCGCGGCTGGGCCATCTGAAGTTTCCCGGAGTCTCATGAAGACCGACCTGCTGCCCCGATTGCTCAAGCTCGAACGCAGTGAACTCGCGCCGGTGCTCTGGGCCTTCAGCTATTTCTTCTGCCTGCTGTGCGGCTACTACATCGTGCGGCCGCTGCGCGACGAAATGGGTATCCAGGGCGGCGTGGACGCGCTGGCCTGGGTGTTCACCGCCACCTTCGTGCTCATGCTGCTGATCGTGCCGCTCTTCGGCTGGGCGGTCGGCCGGTTTTCCCGCCCGGTACTCGTGACCGTGAGCTACGGGGTATTCATTGCCCAGATGCTCGTTTTCTTCGGGATCATGCAGGCCGGGCTGGCGCCGGAATGGACGGCGCGCGCGTTCTTCGTGTGGGTAAGCGTGTTCAACCTGTTCGTGGTGTCGCTGTTCTGGTCGGTCATGAACGACGTGTTTTCGCAGGATCAGGCGCTGCGGCTGTTCGGGCTCATTGCGGCGGGCGGCAGCCTGGGCGCCATCGCCGGGCCGGGTCTGACGGCGCTGCTCGCCAGCCGCCTGGGGCCGGTGAACCTGCTGCCGCTGTCGGCGCTTCTGCTGGCGCTGGCGCTGCTCTGCGCGCACGGCGTGCTGCGCTACAGGCCGCAGAACATGGCCGCGCCGGCGTCGTCCGCAGCGCTGCGGGCCGGTCTGTGGGCCGGCGCTACGCGGGTATTGCGGTCGCCCTACCTGCTAGGAATCTGCGTGTTCATCCTGTTCTATTCGGGGCTGTCGACCTTTCTGTATTTCCAGCAGGCGCGCATTGTGGAGTCCGCATTTTCGGACAGCGCCAGCCGCACCCGGGTGTTCGCGCTGATGGATCTGGCCACGAACGTGCTGACGCTCGGGCTGCAGTTCTTTGCAACGGCGCGGCTGGTGGCCTGGCTGGGTCTGCCGGCGGTGCTGGCCATGATTCCCCTCGCGGTTGCGGCCGGGTTCGGCGCGCTGGGCCTGGTACCCACGCTGATCGTGCTCGTGGGCTTCCAGGTCGTGCGTCGGGCCGGGAATTACGCCCTGACCAAGCCTGCCCGCGAGATGCTTTTTTCGGTGCTCTCGCCCGAAGACAAGTACAAGTCCAAGAATTTTATCGATACGGTGGTGTATCGCGGCGGCGATGCCGCCAGCGGCTGGGTTTACACTGGGCTCGCCGCGGCCGGCCTGGGTTTGTCCGCCATTGCCTTTGCGGCCGTGCCGCTGGCGCTGATGTGGGCCCTGCTGGGTATTGCCCTGGGGCGCGCCCGTCAGCGTCGGGCAGAGGAAAGCATTACAAACGGGCGCCAGTCGCCCCACGCGCAGACAGGAGTCTGAACATGAGTATCGGCAGGAAAACGGATTTCACGCGACGGAATGTTTTGACGGCCGGCCTGGTCGGTGCGGGCTGGGCACTCACGCCCACCCTGTTGCGGGCCGCCGCGGCCCGGATGCCCGAGAACCCGAGGCAGGCCATGCGCCGCCGCGTGATTCCGGGCACGGATGAGCAGCTGCCCGTGGTCGGCATGGGCTCGTCGGGTTCGTTCGAATCGGTGCGCTCGTCCAGCGCCGAGGCGCTGAAGGAGGTCATGCGCGAGTTCGTGCGGCTGGGCGGCGAATTGCTGGATACTTCGCCGACCTACGGCAACGCCGAGACCAATATCGCCGAGATGGCGAAGGCGCTCGGGCTGCGCGATCAGCTTTTCATGGCCACCAAGGTCAATGCGCCAGGCGCGCAGGCCGGCAAGCAGCAGATGGCGCGCTCGCGGGAACTGCTGGATCCGATCGACCTGATGCAGGTGCACAATCTGGTCGAACTGGAAGCGCAGTGGCCGACGCTCAAGGCCATGCAGGCCGACGGCGCCGTGCGCTACATCGGTTTTACGCACTACCAGACCGACGCTTTTGATCATTTGGCCCGGCACATGCAGGAGAAGGCGCCGGATTTCGTGCAGCTCAACTATTCGATCATGACGCCCGAGGCCGAAAAACGCCTGCTGCTGCTCGCCCAGGACCAGGGCATCGCGGTCCTGGCCAACCGCAACTTCAACGACGGCCAATTCTTCAGCCAGGTCAAGGACCAGCCGCTGCCTGATTACGCCGCCGAGATCGATTGCCACTCCTGGGCCCAGTTCGCGCTCAAGTACGTGCTGGGGCATCCGGCCGTGACGGGCGTGATTCCGGCCACCAGCAAGCCCAAGCACCTGCGCGACAACATGCAGGCCGGCTACGGCGCGCTGCCGGACGCCGACTTGCGCAAGCGCATGCGCAAGACGCTGGCGTCCCTCTGACCGGTCGCCCAGCCCGCCACCCGCCATCATCAAGGGAGTCTATGAGTTTCAGAAGATCGCCGCGCCGCATCATCAAATCCATTCTGTCGATGGCGCTGTCCTGCGCTTTGGCGGCCGCGGTCACGCCGGCCACGGCGCAGCAGGCCACCCTGTACGGGCATGCGCAGGTCACGGCGGAAGAATTCGGCCGGGGCGGCGACAACGGCCTGGGCTTCGATCGCATGCGGCTGGGCGGCCGCTACAGCCAGGGGGCCTTCGACTCGCATCTGCAGCTCGATTTCAATGCCGAACCCACGCGGCGGCGCCAGACCGGTACGCTGCTGCGGGCCGTGCAGCAGGTGTACGCCAGCTGGCAGCTGCGTGACGGGCCGAAGCTCACCGCCGGCCAGATGAAGACGCCGCTGGGCATGGACTTCAACCGGCCGGGCGCCGACCTGGACATTACCAAGCGAGGCCTGGACGCCGCGCTCGTGCTCAACCGCGCCGTCGGGGTGATGGCCGGCCAGCGCGATCTGCCTTTCGGCCTGGGCTATGACGTTGGCGTATTCGGGCCCGCCGGGCGGTCGGCGGCCGTATTCGGCGTGGACGGCGATCCGTTCGACCAGGAGGGCGAAGACTTCACCTACGTGGCCCGCCTGCACTGGCAGCCGGTTGCGCCGCTGGAGCTGGAAGCGTCGGCCGGCCGGGCCGAGGATGCCGGTGGCGCGGACGCCAGCTCGGATTACGAAGTGTTCGATCTGGGCGCAAAGTTCCAGCAGGGGCCGCTGACGCTGCGGGCCGAATATATCGATGGCCAGCAGCTGCGGGGCACCGAGGGGCGCGATCAGGACGCCTGGTACGCCCACGCCGGCTGGCAGGTAGCCGAGCGGCTGGAGCTGGTGTCGCGGCACTACGAGGGCGAGTCACGCACGCCCCTGGGCAGCAGCGAACTGGAAAACACCGTCTACGGCGTGAACCTGTATCTGGGACCCGATGCCGAGCGGCGTAATCTGCGCGTTCAGATCAATTATCTCGATGCCAGCCCCGGCCCGGGCGGCTGGAACGGCGTGGGCGGCTTCACCAGCGATGCCTGGCTGGTGCAGCTGCAATTGTTCGATAGCCTGAACCTGCTGGATTATCTGGCGGCCCGCTGAGCCCGCCGGCAGCGTTTTCGTTCACCTGGAGAGCCTGGCCTTGAGTATCGAACTGTTTGACCATTCACGCGGCTACGGCCGGGTGTCCCGCCTGCTGCACTGGGGCATGGCGCTGCTGCTGCTGTGGCAGTTCATCTCGGCCCTGCTGCACTACTTCTACGACGACACGCCGATCACCGATTTCTTCTTCGGCTGGCATTTCACCAATGGCGTGCTCATTCTGGCGCTGGCCCTGCTGCGCGGCCTGTGGGGGCTGATCAACCTCTCGCGCCGGCCGCCCCACGACACGCCGATCCACCGGCTGGCCGCCCTGGGTCAACTGGCCATGTACGCCCTCATGGTGGCCGTGCCGGTCATCGCGCTGATCAGGGCCTGGGGCTCGACCCGGCCGTTCTCGGCGTTCGGCATCGAGCTGTTCGCCGGCCAGCCGGAAAAGATCGAGTGGATGGCGAACCTGGGCGGACAGTGGCACGGGCTGCTGGGCTGGACGCTGTTCGTCTTGATCGGCGGCCACATTGCCATGGCCTTTGTGCACACCTACTGGTGGCGTGAGCCCGTGCTGCAGCGGATGACACGGGGCCGCGAAACGGGCTGAAGCGACTGGGCAGGGCTTGGACTCGGGCGGGTCGCCCCCGCGTTTTGACATTGCCGGTGAAATCCGCCATCTTTAGTTTTCTGGAGTGATTCCAGAAAAGCAATCCACCGACGAACGCGAATGACGCAATCGAGCGACAGCACGGCCATTAATGAACTACGCGCCGCAGGGCTGCGGGCCACTTCCCAGCGCTCGACCGTGCTGGAGTGGCTGCACGAGCATCCCCACGCCACGGCAGACGACGTGTTTCGCGGCGTCAAGGCGCGTCTGGGCGGCGTTTCCGTGCAGGCGGTCTACGACGTGCTGGCCGCCTGCGTGTCGGCCGGTTTGATCCGGCGTATCGAGCTGGCCGGCCATCCGGCACGCTTCGAGCGCCGCGCCGGTGACAATCACCATCACGTGACCTGCCGCGGCTGCGGCCGGATCGAAGACGTGGACTGCGCCGTGGATGCCAGGCCCTGCCTGACGCCGAGCCAGTCGCACGGCTTCGAGCTGGACGAGGCCGAGGTGGTGTTCTGGGGCCTGTGCCCGGACTGCCAGACGGCGGGCGAGCGCCCGGCCGCGCATCACGGACACGACTAAAGGGTCAGGGCAGAACGAACACCGGGCGGCACGGCCCCGGTCTGTCAAAGCCGTGCAACAAGATTGAACGAGGCTTTCGAGCCCACTGCTGAAATAACGCATTAACAGGAGATAGGAGCAAGCAATGGCAACAGCTGCGAAGGATTTACCGGGTGGCAATGGCGGATGCCCCGTCATCCACGGCTCACGCACCCGCATGCAGGGTGGCGGCCGCGGCAACCGTGACTGGTGGCCCAACCAACTGAATCTGTCGATTCTGCACCAGCATTCGGGTGTCGAAAGTCCAATGGACAAGGATTTCGACTACCGTAAGGCCTTCAAGCAGGTTGATCTCAAGGCGCTGAAGCAGGACATCCGCGAAGTGCTGCGGGATTCGCAGGACTGGTGGCCCGCCGACTATGGTCACTATGGTCCGCTGTTCGTGCGCATGACCTGGCACGCCGCGGGCACCTACCGTGAAGGCGACGGCCGCGGCGGTGCAGGCACCGGCGCCCAGCGCTTCGCGCCCAACAATGCCTGGCCGGATAACGGCAACCTGGACAAGGCCCGCCGCCTGTTGTGGCCGGTCAAGCAGAAGTATGGCCCGTCGGTCTCCTGGGCCGACCTGATCGTGCTCACCGGCAACGTCGCCATGGAAGACATGGGCTTCAAGACCTTTGGCTTCGGCGGCGGCCGCGAAGACATCTGGGCCCCGGAAGAAGACGTCAACTGGGGCTTCGAGGAAGAATGGTTCGGCACCGACAAGCGCTACTCCGGCGATCGCGAGCTGGAAAACCCGCTGGCCGCGACCACCATGGGCCTGATCTACGTGAATCCGGAAGGGCCCGAAGGCGAGCCCGACCCCGTGAAGGCGGCCGGTGATATCCGCGAAACCTTCGGTCGCATGGCCATGAACGACTACGAGACCGTGGCGCTGATTGCCGGTGGCCACACCTTCGGCAAGTGCCATGGCGCCATCAACCCCGATGAAGTCGGTCCCGACCCGGAAGCTGCCCCCATGTGGCAGCAGGGCTTTGGCTGGACGCACACCGTCGGCGGCGGCATGGGCGAGAACGCCATGACCAGCGGTATCGAGGGTGCCTGGACGCCCGAGCCCACCCAGTGGGACACCGGCTACTTCGACATGCTGTTCAAGTACGACTGGGAACTGCACAAGAGCCCGGCCGGCGCCTACCAGTGGCATCCGAAGAACACCGAAGAGGCCGACATGGTCCGGGATGCCCACAACCCGGACAAGAAGCATCCGCCGATGATGCTCACCACCGACCTGTCGCTGAAGATGGACCCGGAATACGCAAAAATTTCGCGTCAGTTCCACGAGAACCCCGAGGAATTGGCCGACGCGTTTGCGCGCGCCTGGTTCAAGCTGTTGCATCGCGACATGGGGCCGAAGTCGCGCTATATCGGCGAGGAAGTGCCCGGCGAAGACCTGATCTGGCAGGACCCTGTCCCGGCGGTGGATCACGAACTGATCAGCGACAGCGATGCCGCCAGCCTCAAGGACAAGATCCTGGGAACCGGACTGTCTGTAGCCGATCTGGTGCGCACCGCCTGGGGCGCGGCCGTGACCTACCGCGGTTCCGACATGCGCGGCGGCGTCAATGGCGCGCGCATCCGTCTGGCGCCGCAGAAGGACTGGGCGGCCAACGAGCCGGCCGAACTCGCCCGCGTGCTGGACAAGCTGGAAGGCGTGCAGAAGGAGTTCAACATGGCGGCCTCGGGCGGCAAGAAGGTGTCGCTGGCCGACATCATCGTGCTGGCCGGCAATGCCGGCGTGGAGAAAGCGGCGAAGGATGCCGGGCACGAGCTCAAGCTGCCCTTCCATCCGGGCCGCACCGACGCCACGGACGAGCAGACCGATGCCGAGTCCTTCGAAGTGCTCGAGCCACGGGCCGATGCGTTCCGCAACTATCAGGAGCAGCAGTTCTCCTCGCCCGCCGAGGAACTGATGGTCGACAAGGCGCAGCTGCTGAACCTGTCGGCACCGGAAATGACCGCGCTGATCGGCGGCATGCGGGCGATGGGCGCCAACCATGGCGGCTCGAAGCACGGCGTGTTCACCGACCGGGCGGGCCAGCTCACCAACGATTTCTTCGTCAATCTGCTGGATATGGGCAACAAGTGGGAGCCCGTGTCCGATGACGAGCAGGAATTCGAGGTGAAGGACCGCAAGACCGGCGAAACCAGGTGGACCGCCACCCGCGTGGATCTGGTGTTCGGCTCCAACTCCCAGCTGCGCGCCATTTCCGAGGTTTACGGTGAGCAGGGCGCCGACGCCAAGCTCGTCAAGGACTTCGGCGCAGCCTGGACCAAGGTCATGGAGAACGATCGTTTCGATCTGACCGCCTGATCCCGTCCACGGGCTCATTGCCTGACGACAGCGCCCCGGCCCCGGCCGGGGCGTTTTTTTTGCGTATCCGGTACGGGCCTGCCGGGGTAAACCGTCGGCTGCCGTGGATAAGGAACAGGCGCGCAAGGCCCTGAGCTGAGCCAGACGCCCGGCGGTGAGGAAAAAGTACCTTTCTGGCGTTCTTTGGACAGTAAAAAGCCCCGCAGAGCGGGGCTGAATCAAATCATTTACCGGTGCGGTGCACCGCTTGGCCGACTAACTGCCGCCGGCCGAGGTCTTCGCCTTTACGCCGGCCTTCGCGGCTGCCACGAATTCCTGGGCGTCAAGCTTGCCGTCATCGTTGCCATCGTGCGCGTCGAATACGCCGATGATGATGGGGTCGGCCTTGGCCTCGCTCCGCGTGATCATGCCGTCGTCGTTGTTGTCCAGGCCGCGAAACCGGGTTTTCATGGGCTTGGACAGCGACTTGCCCGCTTCCTTTCCGGCCGAGGCCGAGCCCTCGGCGCCGATACCGGCGGCGACCTTTTCGCCTTTCTTTTTCATGCCGGAGGGGTTCATGCCCTTGCCGGTATCGATTTCGGTATCCGTCCCGGCGCCCACGGTGGCCATTTCGCCGTCAAGGCTGCCGTCTTCGGCGCTTTCACCAGCGTTCATGTTGCCCTTGCCGGAGGCGCGCGCCTTCAGGCCGGAACGGTATTCCTTGAGGGTGAGCTCGCCGTCGCCGTTGTCCAGGCTCTCGAACGCTCGCTTGGCGCTTTCGTTGGCGCTGGCTTCCTGCATGCTGATCATGCCGTTGCCGTCTGCGTCCAGCTTCTTGAACTGCTGGTCGATGCTCATGCCGGTGTCCACGCCGATTTCCATCCCGGCGGACGCCTTGGCGTTATCCTTGTGTTGGCCCGCAAAGGCCGCGCCGCTGGCGATGCTCAAGCCCAGCGTGAGCGCAATTGATCTGTACATGGTGTCTCCTGCCGATTATTTCGGTATTTCATCCGTGATTGTGTCCCGGCCCCGCGTCAGCGACCTTAACGCGCTGCCGCAGAATGCCTATCAGGAGAAATACGGCCCGGCGGCGGCGCCGGCGGCCGGGCAGAGACGCGGCCGTCAGCCGGCCGGCGTCTGCTCGTCCCCCGCGGCCAGCAGAAATTTGCCCAGGTTTGGCTGGAAGCTCTCGGAAATGTTGTCGGGCGAGAAATGCAGCGCCAGGCTGCTGCCCACCAGAGAGATTTCCAGCTGTTCGGCCTGCGCCATCGCGGCAAACTGCGCGTGACTGATCTGGAACGCGGCGTTCTGTCGGTTGGCGTGGTGGATATAGGTTCGGGTGACCTTGTCTTCGCGGGGGGTGGACGAGAGCAGCAGGTCGTGCCGCAGATAGCCGTCATCGCTGGCCTGGACGCTGAACGGCGCGCCGTCGGCGACCACGTCCATGCGCAGCAGCCGGTTCAGGCGGGCTTCGCGGTCACCGCGCTGACCCTCGTGCAGCACCACTTCCACGACCAGAAACCAGTTCTGCCCGACGTAGGCCGGATTGGCGAACACGCCGCGCACGTCCTGTTGCACCGCGCTGCTGGCCGAGTGATTGGACAGCCGGTTGTTGCGCGACAGCAGAAACGGCCGATCGCTGTGAATGGCGCCCTGACCGACAATATCGAAGCCCGGCGTGCTGAACGTGGCGCAGCCGCTGGCCGTCAGCATCAGGCCGACCCACAGGACCATCTGGCTGGCGGATCGCGAGAACAACGCGGCGCCGGCCGCATGGAGGGTCGGCGGTCGGGGCATTGAAGCTTTCATGTTGCAAGCGGTTGTAAGAGCAATGCGGGTTTGCGCTGCAATTAGCACGCCAATCGGGTGAGCGGGCTGCGCAATTTGATGCCGAGGCTAGACGGCGATTATGACGACGGCGTGATACGCCGGGCGCGATACCGCATCAGCGGTGATGCACTGATTCCGTGCAGGCAGACCGAAATCAGCACGGTCAGGCCGCAGATCGCCCAGAGCAGATCGGGCCGGCTGAACGGCGATTGCTGGAGCGCATAGGCCAGGTAGAACAGGCTGCCGATGCCGCGGATGCCGAAAAAGCTCGCCATGGCGCGGTCCAGCGGCGTCAGCCGCGGGCTCATGCGCAGGGCCAGCCAGGCAGTCAGAGGCCGGACCAGGAGAATCATCAACAGGCAGAACCCGATGGCGGGGACGGTCAGCGGCGCGAGTAGCCCGCCGGCAATCGCGCCGCCCAGCAGGATGAGGATGCCGGTCATCAGCAGCTGTTCGGACTGCTCGGCAAAGACATGCAGCGAGCGATGCGACTGGTGCGTGGCTTCGTAATGCCGGATGACCAGTGCCCCGACGAAGACCGCCAGGAAGCCGTAGCCGGACAGGGCTTCGGTCACGGCGTACAGGATCAGCGTGCCGGCCAGTGCCCCCAGGCCCGTGCGCATGCGCTCGTGCTCCTGGCGCACGGGCAGCCGCAGCAGCAACCGCGCGAGCAGAGCGCCCAGCAGCGCGCCCGTGATCAGGCCCACGCCCAGCCGGTAGCCCACATCCCAGATGAGCCAGCTTTCCAGCCAGGCCGTCGACGCCCAGACCGACGCCGGCAGCGCCAGCGCCAGATAAACGAAGGGGAAGGCCAGCGCGTCGTTCAGGCCCGCCTCGGAGGTCAGCGTGAAGCGCAGCTCGTCCTCCTTCTCGGCCGGATGAACCGTCTGCTGGCTATCTTCCGGCTCGCCCACCTGAACGTCGGAGGCCAGCACCGGATCGGTGGGGGCCAGCACCGCCCCCAGCAGCAGGGCGGTGGCTGGCGCCAGGCCCAGCATGCTCCAGCCCAGCCAGGCGCCGCTCAGGATCGTCAGCGGCATGGCCAGACCCAGCAGCAGCCAGACCGAAGACCAGCTGCCCAGATTCGGGAAGCGATCGATCTTCAGACCGACCCCCATCAACGACACGATCACGCCCAGTTCCGTCAGATGCAGCGTCCAGCGGCCCTGGATCAACGGGTCCGGGGCGCTCAGACCCAGGGGCAGCGAGAACACCAGCCAGCCGAATCCCAGGGCGAGAATGGGGAACGAGACGGGCCGGTCGGCGAAGCGGTGGAGGAGCGTCGCGATACCCAGCACGCCCAGGCCAGCCACCAGCAAATACAGGTTGTAGGGCTCGAAGAACGACATGTCTGCACCGGTACGGGGCGTGAGTCAAACGGACTGCTGGAAGGCGGCGAAGGGTACGCAACCGCGGGGCATCGATAGAACCGTAAAGTTACGCAATAGCCGCAGTTGGGCAGCATTACGGACAGCCAGCGGCGCGCCCGCGGCGTTAGCCTTGGCCAAATTTCCCGGGAGCGTTTCATGCGAGCCTTGAGCTACGGACTGGCCATGCTTTGCGCCGCGGCCGTTGCCGCCTGCAGTACCGGACTGCCCCGCGGCCCGGGTCCGGCCGAAGCCAGCATGGCCGTCAGCGAAGACCATTTCGATCTGGCCAACGAGCTGAATCGCCGGCTGACAGCGCTGGACTGGCGGCTGGTGCCCTATACGCCGGAGTCGGTTACGGGCGCGGATGCGGCGCTGGCCGAACGCGCCCGCTACCGCCTGGAAAACATCAGCAGCCGCGTGGGTAGCTGCGGCGCCGCGGTGGATCAGTTTGCCTACCATTTGCGCGTCATCGACAACCGGTCCGGCGACGCCGTGCTGACCCTGAAGGGCAGCGGCTGCGAGGGCCAGGTGGGCGACCGGTTCGAGCGCTATATGCGTCGTGAAGGGCTGCAGCCGGCGCCGCGCTGACGCGTCGCTGCGGCGGCGGCGTCGGCCTGAAAATCGCGGCCGTTTGGCCGATAACCTTCCAGTGCGGGGGCCCTGCGCGCTGGCGCCTGCGGCATTGCATCGGGCCGGTAAACGCGGTTAACTGACACTCGGGTCAGGCACCCCGCGCCACCGGTGACCCCCGCGGACCGCCTCGGGCGCTGCTCCGTTCGATCCAGAATCGACAGGCTGACCAAGATGTCTACTTCACGACGAAAACTCGAAAAGCAACTGGAGCGCGCCTCCAACTATGCGGAATGGCGCGCTGCGGCGCTGACGCTGGACCGCAAGACCGGCGCCGAGCGCTGGAAGCTCATGGACCGGTCGCGGCGCTACGACTACACGTCCATCCGCATTCGGCTGGATCGTCTGCGCGAGTTGCGGGCGCGGCAGGACAATATCGGGCTCTTGTTCAATCTGAACGAGGGCATTCACGGCAACATGGGTGGCATGGGCAGCTCCCGGCTTTACGGCCGCGCCCTGTACGGCACCAAGAAGCTGGTGTCCGACTACGTGAAAGAAATCAACGACGCGCTGCTCTATCTGGCGCGCCCCGAAGTTGATGACGTCAGCCTGGCCGAGAAGATCGACTTCTTTCACCGCGCCAGCCAGTGCTACGGCAGCAGCGCGCTCATGCTCAGCGGGTCCGGGTCGCTGCTGTATTTCCACGTTGGTGTAGTCAAGGCGCTGTGGGAAAACGGCCTGCTGCCCAAGGTGCTGTCCGGCTCGAGCGGCGGGGCCATGATTGCCGCTATCGCGGGCACGCATCGGCCAGACGAACTGCAGCACATGTTCGAGCCGTCGTTCCTGCTCGAGGAGGTCAAGCGTGAATCGAGTCTATGGGACCGTCTGTCGTCCCTGCGTCCGCAGCCGCTCGCCCCGGAACGACTGCGGGAAGTGCTGGAGCGCCTGGTGCCGGACCTGACCTTTCAGGAGGCCTATAACCTGACCGGTCTGCAGATCAACGTGTCGGTGGCGCCGGCGGAAACCCACCAGAGTTCGCGCCTGCTCAACGCCATCGCCTCACCCAACGTGTTCATTCGCGATGCGCTCATGGCCACCACCGCGGTGCCCGGGGTGTATCCTCCGGTCATGCTCACGGCCAAGAACGTGCACGGCGAACGCCAGCCCTATCTGCGCACGCGACGCTGGGTGGACGGCGCTGTCAGTGACGATCTGCCCGCCCGGCGGCTAGGCCGGCTGTACGGGGTCAACCATTTCATCGTCAGCCAGACCAATCCGCTGGTGCTGCCGTTCGTGCGTGACGACGACGGCCGGCCCAGGAACTTCCTGTCCGGCTACGGGTATGCCGCGGGCGTGGCGGCGCGCGCCTTCATCAACGCCGGTCTGGACAGCATGAGCGGCATGCTGGCGCGAGTGCCCACGCTGGAGCGCATGGCCAACGTCTCGCGCTCGGTCATCAACCAGCGCTATACCGGCGATATCAACATCATGCCGTCCTACCGGCTGGTGGACCCGCGCAAGCTGCTTGCCCTGCGTTCGGAAGAAGAAGTCATGGAGCTGATTCGCGCCGGCGAGCGCGCCGCCTGGCCAAAGCTGGAAATGATTCGCCTGCAGTCGATGATCGGCCGCACGCTAGACGGAATACTGGTCGATATCGAGCAGGGGCTCATCGACGATGCCGGTGTCGAGCCGCAGATGCCCGCCGCCGCCCGGCTTCAGGTCGCCAACGGCTGAGCTACACCGCAAGCGCCCACAGGGGCACGGTCAGCAGCGACAGAGCGATGCCGCTGCCGACAATTGCCGTGGACAGCGGCGGCTCCAGACCGGAGTCGCTGGCGAGAATACCGGCGGTGATCATCGGCGCCATCGCACATTGCAGCAGCGCCACGGCGGCCACCTCGCTGCCGGGCTGAAACACGCGCGCCAGCAGCAGCACGACCAGCGGCGCCAGCGCAAGCTTCCAGGCGAGCGCAACGCCGATGGGCGTGCGGAAGCGCGGCACGTCCCGTAGCCGCAGCGCGTATCCCACTGCGAACAGCGCCACCGGCGTAAGCGTGTCGGCCAGCCGGTCGAGCACGGTAACCACGGCCGCCGGCCAGCCGGGGCTGAACAGCGCGACGACGAAGGCCACGCACAGCGCAATAAAGGGCGGAAACAGCAGCACGCGGCGGGCGATCTGCGAGGCGCGGATGGTCTGGCCGCTGCAGGTCGCGGCCACCAGAATGCCCAGGGTCGACAGGGCCAGAAAGGAGCCGAGCTGATCGGCGATCACGGCGGTGCCCATGGCCGTCTCGCCGCGCAGCGCCAGAATCATCGGCAGCCCCATGAAGGACGTGTTGCCCAGTCCCGCAGTCAGCAGCACGCAGCCGATCCGGCGGCGGCTCCAGCCCAGGGCGCGGCCGAGCGGCACGATCAGCGCGATGGCGCCGAGCATGACGATCCAGGGCCCTACGGCAGCGAACGCCAGGGAGGGGTCGAAATCGATCCGCGGTATTTCCACCAGCACCAGCGCGGGCAGGGCGATACGCAGCACCCAGGCGTTCAGCACGGGGCCGGTGTGGTCAGGCATCCAGCGCTGACGCGCGAACAGAACGCCCAGCCCCAGGGCGCAGATCAGCAGTGCGAAATTTCCCATGCGGGCCCGTTTTCGGCGTGGAAGGCAGGCGGCACTGTACTGAATTTCGCGGCGGATGGAAGGGCCTACGGCCGCGCTGGAGCGGCCGACGCGCTAGACTTGAACCATAGCCAGCCGTCCGGAGACGACATCGTGCAATCAGAGCCCGTCACGCAAGGCCAGTGCCCCTGCGGCGAAACGCGCTTCACGCTCCGGGGTGGTCCGGTGCTACGCTTTCTGTGCCACTGCACCATCTGCCAGGCCTTCAACAACAGCGCCCAGGCCGATATCTGCGTGTACACCAACGGGCAGGTCCGCCTGCCGGACGATCACCCGGTCGATTTTCAGACCTACCGCCGACCGCCCGCCGTGGATCGCGGCAAGTGCCGGGCCTGCGGGCAGCCGGCGATCGAGTATTTTCGCCTGCCGCTACTTCCCGACATCGTCTTCGTGCCGAGCGCGAATCATCCCGATCCGGCCGCGCTGCCGGCGCCCGCCATGCGCATGTTCTACAACAGCCGCGTGGCCGACGCGGAAGACGATCTGCCTCGGCACGAGGGCTACTGGCCCAGCCAGCTCGCCTTCCTGCGTGGCTACCTCGCGGGGCTGATCCGGCGCTAAGCGCCGGACCCGCGTCGCCTCGTCACGTCAGCCGCGGCGGTCCTCGCCGGAACGGCGATCTTCGAAACCGAGCTCGGATGACGGACGATCCTCCAGCCGGCGCGGACCGCGGCGCCGCTCGAGCACCCGCTGGAATTCACAGCTGCAGTCCAGCGGCGCGGTGCATTTTGGCAGCGGCAGTTCCGGCTCTTCACCGGGCTCGAAACGCTGCGTCAGCGCCTTGCAGGCGGCGCCGCAGAACTGCTCCCCGGGCATGAGCGCCAGGATGGCGTGCCTGGGGCAGGCGGACCCCGAGCGCCATTGCACGACTTCGTCCAGCTCCTGCGCGCGCTCCTCGTCGGACTTGAAGCCAAGCGCGCGAATTTTCAGGGTACGGTTCATCCTCAGATACAGGGCCATGCCGACCAGCATGACGAAAACAGCAACTTCAGCAATCACTCCAAACGTAGTCATTTCATAAATCCCGACAACCGGTGCGCCTTTATTGAATAACCCATATGAGCTATTCAAGGCCGCGTTCCGGACAAGCGGTATAGGGGGGCTCCCCTGGTACATCCGGGCGACTGCCGGAATCGAGCGGGCCCCGGTTGAGGCCGCGGCCGCTGGCGCGGGTCGGTGGTAGCCCGGGGCCGGTGGCGTGGGTCGGGGCAGCTTGCCCAGTGAATTCAGTGATTTGAGCGGCCGGGCCGTCGCGCCGCAATGCATCGGTACACACCCTGTCAAAACTGACAGGGTGGTTTCGCGGCCGTCGAGATAGTCCTACGTAATTTCACCTATAGCGAAAATGTAATATTTGCCGAGCGGCTCTTTTTTCGGTCGCGTAAGCGCGTCGCCGCGCCAATCAGACCGGGCTGGAGTCGGTTGTTGCGCTGCGCACGGGCGTCGCCACGGGCTCGCTCGCGGCGGCTGCTTCGGTGGGCTCCATGCTCTGTACCAGGGCCTGTGCGAACTGCCCGATGCCGCTTGCGCTGGGGGCCAGCGAACCGGTTTGCTCGCGTAGCCGCTCCATCCAGGCGGTCCAGAGGGCCGCCGAGCCTGCCCCGGCCGCGCGCAGATCGAAACGGCCCGTGCGCCACACGTTGAACAGCCTTTCCGAGACGGCCTGGTCCATGATCAGCGTGAGCTGATCGTGCCGCGCGTCGGCGCGGATACGGCCCAGCAGATCGCCCGCCACAGCGGGCGGCCCCTCGATGATCTGCAGAAAGAAATCGCCCGCCTGCGCCAGGTAGCCGGTAATGCCGAGCGTCGCGTTGCGATAGGCGAAGTCGGTAGACATATCCAGGCATTCGGCCAGATTCGGCGTCGTGGTGGCGCGACTGACATACAGCAGGCGCCGCAGCGCCTGGCGGCCCGGGTTGAGCGCAATGGGGCCGCTCGTCAATGCACCGAGCTGCGCCAGCAGGGCCCTGCCCTGGCCCAGGGTGGTCTGGCGTTCATCCACATGGCGGCGGATCAGCGCCCAGCGCGCGGCGCGCATGATCTGGCTTGCGCTGATGTCGTCCTTGCGCATGAAGTCGGTGGCGCCGGCGAGCAGGGCATTCTCGCCCAGGGTTTCCACGTCCTGCCCGGTGATGACGATTACCGGCATGCGCCGACCCGTACGCCGCATCTGCCGCACGAAGTCCAGGCCGTTACGGCCGCAGAGCAGATAGTCCGAGAAGCAGATATCGAACGCCTGGCTGTCGACCAGTTCCAGCGCCTGCTCCGGCGTGCTGGCACGCGTAACGGCGAAGCCGGCCGGGCAGAATTTCCGGAAGAGCAGCGCGTCTTCGGCGTCGTCTTCCAGCAGCAGGACCCTGAGATTGAGGCTCATGCGGTCGCCGCCCCGCCGGTCAGGCCGGCCGATTCAAGCATCAGCTCGATGGCCGCTCTCATGTCCGCCAGGGATTCGGGCTTGGTGAGAAACAGCACGCCCTCCAGATGCGCAACCCAAGCGCGGTCCTCCCGCTCCACGGAGGTGGTGAACACGCAGGTGGGGATGGACTGAAGCCGCGGCTGGCGCTGCATGTGGCGCAGCACTTCCCGGCCGTCCATGCGGGGCATGTTCAGGTCGACAATGGCCAGCGAGGGCAGCGCGGTATCGGCGCAGTCGTCGAACCATTCCAGCATCTCGACGCCGTCACGCACGGCAGCCACGGCCAGGTCCGGCGCGAGCGCGCGCAGGGTGTGTCGAATGAGAAAAAGATCGTCCGGATCATCCTCGGCAATGAGGAGCGAGGGCGGCGTCATACCGGCTGCCCCGCGTCGGGCTGATGGGCGCGAGGCAGGCGCAGCTCGAAGCAGGCGCCGACGTCGCTGCCGCGGGCGGTGATGCTGCCGCCGTGACACTCGCAGATGCGCTTGCAGATGGACAGCCCCATACCGGCCCCCTCGATCTGGTCGCGCGTATGCAGCCGCTGGAACACTTCGAATATTCGGTCGGCAAAACAGTTATCGAAGCCCATGCCGTTGTCCTGTACGCGGATGACGACGAGCGCCGTCTGGGTGCTGTGGACTTCGCTGATGTCGATGAACGGCGCCACGTCGCGCCGGGCATACTTGATCGCGTTTTCGATGAGGTTCTGGAACAGCTGGCGCATCTGCGCCATGTCCGCCTCGATCTGCGGCAGCGGGCCCGCGTGTACCCGAGCGCCGCTGTTCTGAATCTTGACCTGCAGGTCCGAGCAGGCATCGCTGACCGCGTGATTCAGCTCGCAGGGATCGAAGCTCCCGCCCTGCGAGGTAACGCGGTTGAGATTGAGCAGACTCGCCAGCAGCGCCTGCATCCTGTGCGTGGCCGAGGCAATGCTTCTGACGTAGCCCTCGCCTGCCTCGGACAGCGCACCGCGCTCCTCCTCGATGAGCAGGTCGCTGAACATCAATACCTTGCGCAGGGGTTCGCGCAGGTCGTGCGAGGCAATGTGTATGAAGCGCTCGAGTTCGCGATTGTTGTCGGTCAGCTCGGCCAGGCGCAGGTCGGCGGCGCGCCGCTCGCTGATATCGCGGGTGATTTTGGCGTAGCCGATGGGCTGGCCGCTTTCATCGCGAATCAGGTCGATGATGACGTGCGCCCAGAACTGGCTGCCGTCCTTGCGTACCCGCCAGCCGGTGGCCTCGTAACGACCTTCGCTCAGGGTGCGCGCCAGTGCGTTGCCGGGCATGCCGCGGTCGATGTCCTGGGGGCTGTGGAACAGCGAGAAATGCCGGCCCAGGACTTCCTCTTCGCGATAGCCCTTGAAGCGCTCTGCGCCGGCGTTCCAGCTGCTGATCTGGCCGTTCAGGTCCAGCATGTAGATGGCATAGTCGGTGACGCCGGATACGAGCAGACGGAATCGCTGCTCGCTTTCGCGTAACGCCAGCTCCTGTTCGTAGGCCTTGCTGATGTCGCTCGTGATCTTGGCAAAACCGATCAGCTCGTCCTGCTCGCCGCGAATGGCGTCGATGATGACGTGTGCGCGAAAGCGCGAACCATCCTTGCGCACACGCCAGGCCTTGTCCTCGAAGCGGCCGGTCGAGGCGGAAATATGCAGCGCTCGAGCCGGCCGGTCGATGGCCTGGTCCTCGGCTGGATAGAACCGCGAAAAGTGCTGGCCGATGATTTCGTCTGCGGTATAGCCCTTGAGCCGCTGCGCGCCGCGGTTCCAGCTGCGCACGATGCCGGACGGGCTGAGCATGTAGATGGCGTAGTCGGTCACGCCCTCCACCAGGCGGCGGTGCAGCGTGTCGGGATCGGCCAGCGACAGGTTGAAGTCGTCCTGCTGGTCGGCGCGTGCGGGTGCGGCCGGCGAGTTTGACCCGTGTTCGATGACGGCCTGGTGCATCGGTTCACCTTTCAGGTGAAGCGGAGAACCGGCGTCCCTGCCGGCCCCGCTTCAGGAGCAACTGGTGCAGCGTGGGGGCTGCTTCAGCAGGCTTAACGGCGCACGCGGATCAGGTTTTACTGATCCGTGCATCAAACAGACAAAATCTTTCGGATCGATAATGCAGGCCCGAGCAACGCGAGCCCGCGTAGCGGATGGCCTGCCCGCGACCGTCAGGGCGCGAGCGCATGGGCTGGACCTGCGCCGGCCAATGCGGCATTAAGAGGTGGCTGAAAAGCAGCCACCCTGGCTCTTTTCAGCGTCGCTGCGCGAAAACGCGGTTTTCACTTGCGCCCAAATCAGGCACTTGGCGTGCCTGTTTTTGGCGGTACGTCCTTGTGCCGTGCGGAAGCTGCCGAAATGCTTGGCATTTCAGCAGCCTCCTGAATCGCGAAAGGACTTCGCGTACCTGGTGAACTGCCTATTAGTACAGCGGCCCGCCAAGCAGGTCGGGGTTGGCCTGCCAGCAGGCCAGGCTGAGGGCGGCGGCGAAGCCGACCCAGCCCGCGTAGGGGAGCAGCAGCAGGCCGGAAAGCCGATTGCAGCGGAAGAATTGTCCTGTCGTGGCGCACACCAGCGCGAACAGGATCATGATTTCCACGAAGGCGAGCCCGCCCAGCCGCCATTCGAAGAATAGCCAGGTCCACAGAGCGTTCAGGACAAGCTGCCCGCCGTACAGGCCCAGCGCCAGGCGCCGCGTCGCCAGAGAGCGAGTGATGCGCCACACGCGCCAGGCGGCTACGGCCATCATGAGATACAGCGCGCTCCAGACCGGGCCGAACAGCCAGGCGGGCGGCGACCAGACGGGGCGGTCCAGCTGGGCGTAGAAGCTGCCCGACGAGGCTGACGCCAGCGCCGCCGCGGCGGCCGCCACGCCGGTCACGGCCAGGCAGAGTCCCAGCGCCGTCAGGCTGCGGCGCAGGGGCAGGGTCGGCTGATCAGTCGCTGTCATTCACCGCCGTCCGGATTCAGCTTGTCCTGCGTTTTCAGGTCGAAATCGCTGGCGTCATGACGTTCATGCAGCTGGTCCTCCGGTTTGCCCCAGGCTCGATTGACCTTGCGTCCGCGGGCGGCGGCGGGGCGGGCGGCGATCTGGTCGGTCCATCGCTGCACGTTGGCGTATTCGTCCACCTGCAGGAATTCGCCGGCGTCGTACAGCAGTCCGCGGGCAAGCGCGCCGTACCAGGGCCAGATGGCCATGTCGGCAATGCTGTATTCGTCGCCGGCCATGTACTCGTGATCGGCGAGATGCCGGTCCAGGACATCAAGCTGCCGCTTGGTCTCCATGGCGAATCGGTTGATCGGATACTCCAGCTTTTCCGGCGCGTAGGAGTAAAAATGGCCGAAGCCGCCGCCCAGATACGGCGCGCTGCCCATCTGCCAGAACAGCCAGTTGAGCGCTTCGGTCCGCGCCGGTTGAGTGAAGGGCAGGAAATCACCGAATTTCTCCGCCAGGTAGAGCAGGATCGCGCCGGATTCGAACACACGCAGGGGCGAGTCGACGCTGTGGTCCACCATGACCGGGATCTTCGAGTTCGGGTTGATCTGTACGTAGCCGCTGGAGAACTGGTCGCCTTTGGAGATATCGATGAGCCAGGCGTCGTATTCCGCGCCGCTGTGGCCCAGCGCGAGCAACTCCTCGAGCATCACGGTGACCTTCACGCCGTTGGGTGTGCCCAGCGAATAAAGCTGCAGCGGATGTCGGCCGACCGGCAGTTCTGCCTCATGGGTCGGGCCGGCCACGGGCCGGTTCGTGCTGGCGAATTTGCCGCCGTTGTCCCTGTTCCAGGTCCATACCCGGGGCGGTGTGTAAGCGTCGTTCTGACTCATGCAATGCTTTTCCTTGCCGGCGGAAATGAATTGGCGGGCGGTGGTGGATGCCGCCATCGTCGAGTTTCAATGTCCCCATTTTCGCACGCCCTCTTGGTGCACTGCGCTACAACAAGGCAGCCGCGCACACGGTTGGCCAGAACAGGTCAGCCATTCTCCGCAAAAATCCCCGTATCTACGTTGAAATGCCTGATTAATCGGGCGTTTGGAAGTTGGCCTGGTCCTTGCAGCACCCAATACCTCAAGTCTTTGTGACCACCTCCAACAAACATGGGAGTTATGTTGTGATGAAACAGACAAGAAAGCTGACCACCGCCTCCGCACTGGCACTGACGCTGGGCGCGAGCGTGGCGCTGCCGGCCCAGGCAGCCGATCCGGCCGCCTACCTGGTCAGTTCGGTGACCGGCACCAGCGAATTCCTGGCCGCATCCATGAATGGCACAGCCGAGTTTCTGGCGGCCGACCTGACCGGCACCGTGGACTATCTGGCCGGCGGCGTGACCGCGACCGGTGATTTCATCGCGGCGGATATTGAAGCCGCCGAGGCGCTGCTGGCCGGCGAGAAGACCCCCGAGGAATATCTGATTGGCGGGATCGAAGGCACCTCCGATTTCATTCAGTCGGACCTTGAGGGCGGCAGCGTCTTCATTACCGACGGCATCAGCGCCACGACGGATTTCCTGGTGGCGGATATCGAAGCCACCACCGCCTTCCTGATCGCCGACATCGAAGCTGCGCTGGCGCAGCTGCCGGCCACCCCGGGGCTGCCGGCTGCGCCGGGATTGCCTGCGCTGCCCACCTTGCCGGCCGTACCGACGCTGCCCGGACTCTGATCTCCTCCGCAAAGCCTTCATCAGGGCTCTTCGCGCCGCCTCGTGCGGCGCTTTTTTTTGCCTGAAAGGAACTAGAGCAGATCGGCGAGCTTGCGCCGCAGTTCCGCCATCTCCGATTCGAGCTGCGCCACACGGTTTTCCAGAGATGCCGTGGCCGGCTGCGGCGATGCGGGCGAATCGGCGGGCTCGGCAGCGGGCGCGATCTCGGCCGGGGATTCGGATCCCCCGGCCACGGCGCCGCAGAGCTGGTGCATGTATTCGTTGTCGCGCCGGCCGGCCCGGCGGGGCAGGCGCCGTACCAGGGCCTCGGCATCGCCGCTGGCCAGCGACTGCAGCGCGGTCATTACGTCTTCAACCTCACTGAATTCATGCAGCCGGCCGCTACGGGCCTTGAGTTCGCCGGGGGTCTGCGGCCCGCGCAGCAGCAGCAGGCACAGTACGGCAAATTCGGCCGGCTGGAGCTGCAGGTCGCCAAAGGTCGTGTTGCACAGTCCCTGCCGGTATTTCTCGGTGCCGCTGCGGTAATTCTCGTCGATGCGCAGCAGGCTCTTTTCCTTCAGGCTGCGCGTGGCGCGCTGCACTTCACCCTGACCCAGGTTCATGACCGGCTCGCGCGACGACTTCTGGTTGCAGGCGTTGGTCAGTGCATTGAGCGTCATCGGGTACTGGTCGGGTGTGACGACCGATTTCTCCATGAGACAGCCGATGACGCGGGCTTCGACGGCAGACAGTTCGGGGAGCATGCGGGGGAGGTCTCCGGGCAGAAACGAGAATCATTGGACCGTGGACAGCGGCGGCCGGTTCCGGGCCCGCGCCGTCGCGTCGCAGCGTCAATCGTCGAGCGAGCGGCCCGCCTGTGCTTCCACGTGCGCGCGCATGGCGGCCGGCAGCGGTCTGCACTCCGGCTCGTGGCCGCGCGCCCGCAGGAAATCCCGCAGGACGAGGCCGGTGCTCACCGGCCAGTAGAAGCCTTCGGAGAAAGGCACGCGAATGTATTCGGCCAACTCCTCGTTCAGCGTAACGGGGCCACTGGCGCGTACGTGGTAGGTGAGGATCAGCTGATTCATCACGGCGAAGCTGTGCATGCCGAGGAATTCGACCACCTCGCCGTCGAGGTCGAGCTCTTCCTTGACCTCACGCAGCACGGCGTCGGCCGGTTCTTCCTCGGGCTCGAGAAAGCCCGCGATTACGGTGAACACGTCTTCGGGCCACTGGGCGTTGCGGGCCAGCAGCAGTTCGCCCTCGTGCTCCACGATGGCGGTGACGACCGGCACGGGATTGTTCCAGAAGACATGCCCGCAGCCTGGCGCCGGACAGCACTGTAGCTGCCGTCCATCGCGCGGCTCGCGCGAGAGTTGACTGGCGCAGACGGGGCAGTAGCGAAATTCGGCGGGCACGGGAATCAGGTCGGCGCGGTGTGGCCAGTGAAAAGCCCCGGACGAGCCGGGGCTTGATTCGGGCTGCGCGCGTTACGCGTCATCCGTCCGACCGGTTCGCCGCCTGCTGCGACGGGGCGGATTCGATCTGCGCCTTCAGGTCGTGCGCCCGCTTGATCACGTACTGATGAATGGCCGTGACCTGTTCCGGCGTGAAGCGATCCATGAAGGCCGGCATGCCCTGCTGCGAGCGCGCCCCCGCCACGATGGCGGCGAACTGGTCATGCTCTTCCGGCGTCATGTAGCGCAGGTCGGGCACCACGCTGCCGGACTGCACGTTGGGGCCATGGCAGGTGCCGCAGGCCGCGTTGTACATCTGACGGCCTTCGGCGATGGTCGCCTCGTCAGCGGTGACCTCGGGCAGCTCGGGCAGCGCCACGGTGCGGTTCTGCGGCGGCGGCAACTCGGCCTTGCCGCCCAGCTTGAAGGTCAGGATACGGGCTTCGGGTTCCACCTTGGCCGGTTCGGACAGACCGCCCAAGGCCAGCGGCCAGGCGCCGCCCCAGCCGGCGGCCACGGTCACGTACTGTTCTCCGTCGATCGTGTAGGTCATGGGGCCGGCCATCACGCCGGAGTTGGCGCGGTGCTCCCAGAGCTTCTCGCCGGTTTTGGCGTTATAGGCCACGAAGCGCCCGTCCGCCGTGCCCTGGAACACGAGCTCGCCGGCCGTGCTGAGCGTGCCGCCGTTCCAGATCGTATCGAAGGGCTGGCGCCAGGCTTCCTCCTGCTTGACCGGGTCCCAGGCCAGCAGGTTGCCCTTGTACATGCCCTGGAAGCCGCTCAATTCCTCCTGGTTCTCGGGCAGGGCGATGGGCTGCGAGCCCATGTGCCAGTTGCCCTTGCCGCTGAAATCCTCGTCAAGATCGGGCTCGTAATAGGCCACGGCTTCCTGCTGCGGGATATAGACCAGCCCGGTCTGCGGGTTGTAGGACATGGGCTGCCAGTTGTGCGCACCGATTGCGCCCGGCGAGACCATGGCGGGCTTGTCCTTCCAGTCGGCCTCTGGGTTTTCCACCGGCCGGCCGGTTTCCATGTCCACATGGGACGCCCAGTTGGCCGGGGCGAACTTTTCCGCCGAGAGCAACTCACCCGTCTTGCGGTCGATGACGTAGAAGAAGCCGTTCTTGGGCGCCTGCATCAGGACCTTGCGCTGCTTACCGTCGATGCTCAGATCGGCCAGGATGATCGACTGGGTGGCGGTGTAGTCCCAGTTGTCGGCGGGCGTGGTCTGGTAGTGCCACTTGTATTTACCCGTGTCCGGATCGAGTGCAACGATCGACGACAGGAACAAATTGTCGCCGCCGCCGGGCGAGCGCACGTGCCGATTCCAGGGCGAGCCGTTGCCCACGCCGATGTAAAGCAGGTTGAGCTCGGGGTCGTAGGCCATGGCGTCCCAGGCAGTGCCGCCGCCGCCGAATTTCCACCACTGATCGCCTGACCAGGTCTTCATGGCCATTTTCATGGCCTCGCTTTCGACCGGATCGGTCGGGTTGCCCGGCACGGTGTAGAAACGCCAGACCTGATCGCCCGATTCGGCATCATAGGCCGTGACGTAGCCGCGCACACCCAGCTCGGCGCCGCCGTTGCCGATGATCACCTTGCCGTTGATGATGCGCGGCGCGCCGGTAACGGTGTAGCTCAGGTCGCGGTCGACCACGGTGTCGACTTCCCAGACCTCGTCGCCGGACTGGGCGTCCAGCGCTATCAGCCGGCCATCGTAGCTGCCGACATAGACCTTGCCCTGCCACACCGCGACGCCGCGGTTGGCCACGTCGCAGCAGCCGTTGCGGGCGTAGGCCTTGGGCACTTCGGGGTCGTATTTCCAGACTTCCTTGCCGGTCACGGGGTCCAGCGCGCTGACGATGGAGTAGGCGCCGGTGACGATCATCAGGCCATCGGCGACCACGGGGGTGGTTTCGGTGGCGCGGTCCCAGTCCAGCTTGTAGTGCCAGGCCAGGCCGAGCTTGCCGACATTGCCGGTATCGATGGTGTCGAGCGGGCTGTAGCGCTGCTCCGAGTAGGTGCGGCCATGGCTGACCCAGTCGCCGGGCGTCTTGTCGGCCGCCTTGATACGAGCGCCATCCACGTCGGCAAAGGGTTTTTTGGCCGGCGCCTGCGTGGCGGCGGTCGATGCCTTGGCGGCATCTTTTCCGCCCTGACTGGCAGTGGTAGTTGCACCGTCACAGCCGACCAGTGCGAAGGCCAGGGCGGCCAGGGTGATTGCGTGTCTCATGACTCTCCTCACAGCACGGAATTCTTTTTTGCGTACCGGCATCATAATGCATCTTCATGCCGAACAGCAGCCGCGGACAGCCGGTGCGCGGCCAGCCGTATCTGCTGCGGCCGTTCGCGTGATCCAGTAGCGCACAGGCCGCGCCCCGGCCGATCGGGCAGTGGCTGCCTGGCGCGAATTGTCAGCCTGGCGGTTCGATGATGAGGGACTCGCCCTGCTGGCGAAAATCCACGTGCCGCAGAAAGGTCATGCCCAGCAGGATGGCGTCGCCCTGCATGGCGGGGTTGATCGAGCCGCGGATATTGGTCAGGCGCAGACCGCCCAGGCTGATGCTGTCGATGAACGTGGTGTAGGCCGTGCGCAGACCGCCGGCGGTCATCACGTTGATGGCCTGGCCGCGCTCCAGCGAGAGCGTCTCGGCCAGATGCGCCGGGATGGCCACGTGGTCGGCGCCGGTATCGACGATAAAGGTCACCGGCTGGCCGTTGATCTGCCCCGGCGCGATGTATGAGCCGCCGCGGTTGCGCTGCAGCCGCACCGTGCTGGAGGCGCCCGCGCCGGTGGTCAGGTCCAGATTCGGATTGGCGCGGCGCTCCACCAGATGCGAAAAGCCCCAGGTCATCAGCCCCATCAGGACCAGAAAGCTCAGGATGATCGGTGTCAGCGGCCTCAGGTGTTCGGACATTCTCTCTCGGGTCGGTGGCGCCGGCGGCTCTGTCGAGGGCCGGACGGCAGTCTGAAGCAGGAACATGCCACAGGCCGCGCGGTCGCGCGACGGGCTGGCTTCAAGGGCGCCGGTGCAGGAAATGCAGAAACCGGGCCTCGGCCTGAAGCAGCTCGCGCGGCTTGTCATCCGGCGTCTCGGGCGGCGGCCACGCGCCGGCTTCAAACGCGTCGATGATGGCCGGGTGAATATAGTACTTGCGGCAGGTGGCGGGCCGGTTTCGCAAGTGCCGGGCGGTCGCCTTCACCATGGCCACGATCTGCCGCGTGACGGCGCTGGCGCTGTCGTCGGGCATGCTGTCCGCCAGATGCTCGAAGGCATACACGCTGCCGCGCCAGGTCCGCAGCAGTTTGGCGGACACCCAGTCGGCGTCGCAGATCTGCTTGAGGTAGTCGTTGACGTGCTGCGAATCCACGCGGGTGAAGCCGGTGCGTTCGTCGCCCGCGCGGTACTGGAACAGCGCCTGGCCGGGCAGTTCGTCGCAGCGGGCGAGCACCTGGGCGAGCTTTTGGCTGGCCAGCGCTACCGTGCTGTGGCGGCCGCCCTTGGCGTCGAACTCGAACTGTATGGCGTTGCCCTGCAGTTCCAGATGGCGCTGCTGAAGGGTGGTGACGCCGTAGCTTTCGTTTTCGCGCGTGTAGCCCCGGTTACCCACCCGCATGCCGGTGAGATCCATCAACCGGATCACGGTAGCCAGCATCATTTCCCGGCTGAAATCATCGCGATCGATATCGCGCACCAGCCGGCGACGCAGCCGCGGCAGCAGGTCGCCGAACGCCTCGAGCCGATCGAACTTGCCGTGATTGCGGTGCGTCTGCCAGACGGGGTGGTAGCGGTACTGCTTGCGGTCACGCGCGTCCCGGCCGGTGGCCTGCAGATGGCCGTGGGCAACGGGGGCAATCCAGACGTTGCGATAGGCCGGCGGGAGCGCCAGGGCGTTGATCCGTGCCAGGTCCGCCGGATCATCGACCTTTCGGCCCTCCGCATCGAGATAGTAGAAGCCCTTGCCGGCGCCCTTGCGGGTAAAACCCGGCTGGGTGTCAGTCAGGTGAATCAGGGCATCCGGCGGCAGGTCGTCAAAGCCGGGCAGGGGTTTGCGTTTGCGGGCCATGCAGCGTGGAGCGCGGAGAGCCTGGGGCGGCCGTCAGGCGTCGGCGCGCTCGACTTCGGTAGCGAGCTTGAGCACCCGCTGCCCGTTGTCCTGCTCGATGAGATAGGCCGGCGTGTCCCGGCTGCCCTTGCGGGTGATGTCCGAGCCGTCGATCTGGCGCGTGACGGTCTCGTGAAACACGGTCTGGACCGTGCCGGTAGCTTGGCCGCTGCCCCAGACCCACTGCACGCGCGTGCCGCTTCGAATCATGTCTGCCCCTGGAATTTATGAGCCGTGCATTAAATAGACAAAATTTTTCGGATCAAAAATGCAGGCCATGGATGGCCTGCCCGCGACCGTAAGGGCGCGAGAGCATTGGCCGGACATGCGCCGGCCAATGCGGCACGCAATCGCGAAAGGACTTCGCGTATTGAGTGAACTGTCTAATAAGGGCCCTGATGGTAGCGGGCAGATGGGCGGCGGGTATCCGTCAAAACCCGCAGCGGGCCGGGAGTCTGCGTCGTGGGAATAAAAGGAGCGACGGAATCCCGCAGTCCGTTCTGGCTTCCAGGGCGCAGGCTCCTAAGACCGCGTAAAGGCAGCCTCGCTGGAGCTGCCGAACGTCTTGGCTTCAATCGGCATGCCCTGACGATCGTAGCCGCTGGCGCTAAAGGGCCTGAAGCCCAGCGCGACGTACAGGCACAACATGACCAGGCCCGTAATGATCACGCCCGTGCCGTTGGCGCGCCGCAGCGCGTGCCCGGACCGGTGGGCCACTTCGCGAAGCGGCGGGGCAAGCCGGCGGCTGCGTTGGATGAGTTTCTGCATGAGCGTTCACCTGTTGTCCATTCTTCGGGCGCACTTGCCTGAAGCAAGTGCCGTGCCGGCCCGCGTTGTCGCGTGCAGGCGAGGGCCATCAGGGCTTAATTTAAGGGTAGCGGGTGAATGGAAACTGAACGCATCGAGCGCCAATCGAAAGCCGGGCCGAAGCGGCCATTAAAAAAGGGGTGCGGCATTGCCTGCCGCACCCCTTTAGAGAACGTATCGGTGCCCGGTTCTATTGCAGGCGTTCGATGATCACCGCCGGCGCCATGCCGCCGGCGGCGCACATGGTGATCAGGCCATAGCGGTCATCCCGGCGCTCCAGCTCGTCCAGCACGGTGTTGATGAGTATCGTGCCAGTGCAGCCGATGGGGTGCCCCAGCGCTATTGCGCCGCCGTTGACGTTGACCCGCTCGCGGTCCAGATCCAGGTCGCGGATGAATTTCTCGGCGACCACGGCGAACGCTTCGTTGATCTCCCACAGATCGATATCGTCCTGCTTGAGTCCGGCACGCTCGAGCACCTTGCGGGCGGCCGGGCCCGGCGCGTTGAGCATGAGCGTGGGATCGCCGCCCATGTTCGCCATGGCGACGATCCGACCGCGCGGCTTCATGCCGTGCTTCTTCGCGTAATCCGGTGAGGCCAGCAGCATGGCGGCCGCGCCGTCGACCACCCCGGACGAGTTGCCGGCGTGATGCTTGTACTCGATCTGCAGATCCGGATAGGCCTGCTTGATCAGGCTCAAATAGGTCGTGCCCTGTTCATCCAGCGGATAGTTGGCCAGCTTCTCGAACGACGGATCGAGCTGGCCCAGCGACTCGGCTGTAGTGCCCGGCCGCGGAAACTCCTCGCGGTCAAGCAGCAGGGTTCCGTCGGCATCCTTGACGGGCACCAGGCTCTTGTCGAAATAGCCGCTGCGGATGGCGTGATCGGCGCGTTTCTGCGACTCGGCGGCCAGCTCGTCGAGCGCCTGCCGGGGGATATTCTCGAGCGTGGCGATCGCGTCGGCGCACACCCCCTGATGCGGCTGCGGGTGGGACTGGCGCAGGCGCAGGTTGCCGTTATCCAGGAACATGGCGGGCTCGCTGCCCTTGATACCGAACTGCGACATCATTTCGGTGCCGCCGGCCACGACCAGATCTTCCATGCCGGACATCACCGAGGCGGCGCCGAAGTTCACACTGGTGATCCCCGACCCGCAGAAGCGGTCTAGCGTGACGCCGCTGGTCGTAATGTCGTAGCCGGCGTCCAGGGCGGCCATGCGACCCAGGTCGGCGCTCTGCTGGCCGCGCTGGCTGGACGTTGCCCAGATCACGTCCTCGACCTCTTTCGTGTCGAAGCCGACGCGTTCCTGCAGCGCCCTGAGCACGGTAGCGCCCAGATGATGGGGATGCATTTCGGCCAGTGCGCCCTTGCCGATCTTGCCAATGCCGCGGGGCGTCCGGCAGGCGTCAATAATCCAAGCGTCGCTCATTCAATTGCTCCTTTCAGGGGGTGTATGGCCAACACTAGCGGCCCTGCCAGTTCGGCTCGCGCTTTTCGGCAAAGGCCCGGGAGCCCTCCACGGCGTCCTCACTGGAAAAAATAGGATCGGTTATGGCTCTCTGGCGCTCGAAAATCTCGCTGTCCGGCCAGCCGGCCTGCTCGACGATGACGCGCTTGCTGGCCGCGATGGCAAGCGGGCCATTGGCCACCACGCGTCGGGCCAGCGCCATCGCGCCGTCGAGCGCTTCGCCCTTGTCCACGATGCGGTTGATCAGCCCCATCTCGTAGGCGCGCTGCGCCGTGATGAAGTCGCCGGTCAGCGCCAGCTCCATGGCCAGCCGGGGCGGAATCTGGCGGGGCAGGCGGACCAGCCCGCCGGCGGCCGCGACCAGGCCGCGCTTGGCCTCGGGAATGCCGAAGCTGGCATCGCTGGCCACCACCAGCAGATCGCAGACCAGCGCCAGCTCAAACCCACCGGCCAGCGCGAAACCTTCCACGGCGCCGATCAGCGGCTTGGTAGGGGGCGCCTCCGTGATGCCGCCGAAGCCCTTGCCCTCGACGACCGGCAGCTCGCCCGTGACGAAGGCCTTCAGATCCATGCCGGCACAGAAAGTGCCGCCGGCGCCGGTGAGTATGCCCACGCGGATATCGTCGTTGGCGTCCAGCTCGTCGATTGCGGCGGCTATGCCCTTGGCCACCGCCAGGTTGACGGCGTTCTTGGCTTGCGCCCGATTGATGGTGATGGTCATTACGCCATCGCTGATGTCGGTCAATACCGCCTGCTCGTCACTCATGGGGCGCCTCCGCAATAAAAGAGCGCCGAAAGCTAACACGGCGCGAATTCCGGTCACTAACCTTTCGGGCAGGGTGGGGCGGTGACCGGACGGTTTTGACTGTATACAATTACAGCATGGAGATTCTGCGCAAGCTCGAGATACTGGCGGACGCCGCCAAATACGATGCGTCCTGCGCGTCAAGCGGCAGTCAGCGACGCAATTCGCTGTCCGGCAAGGGGATCGGCTCCACGGAAGGGTCGGGCATCTGCCACGCCTATGCGCCGGATGGCCGCTGCATTTCGCTGCTCAAGATTCTGCTGACCAATTTCTGCATTTACGAATGCAGCTATTGCGTGAACCGCAACTCCTCGCCGGTGCGGCGAGCCCGGTTTTCCGTGGCCGAAGTGGTCCGGCTGACGCTGGATTTCTACAAACGCAACTACATCGAGGGGTTGTTCCTCAGCTCCGGGGTGATCCGCAATCCGGACTACACGATGGAGCAGCTGGTGGCGGTGGCGCGCGAGTTGCGGCTTACGCACGACTTTCGCGGTTACATCCATCTGAAGACCATTCCCGATGCCGACGGGACGCTGCTGGCCGATGCGGGCCGCTTTGCGGATCGTCTGAGCATCAATGTCGAGCTGCCCACGCAGGTGGCGCTGGATAGCCTGGCGCCCGAGAAGGATCACCGCACCATCAAGCTGTCCATGGCCCGCATACGCCAGCGCCAGGATGAGCACAAGGCGGAACGGGCCGAGGCCCGGCGCATCAGCAACGTCCGCCGCGGCAAGCCGCCCGTGGCCCGGTTCGCGCCTGCGGGGCAATCCACGCAAATGATCGTGGGCGCCGAGCCGTCCACCGATGCCCAGATTCTGGACACGTCGGCCCACCTGTATTCGGCCTACCGGCTCAAGCGGGTCTACTTCTCGGCGTTCAGCCCCATCCCCGATGCCTCCAGCCGGCTGCCGGTCCAGCGCGCACCGCTGATGCGTGAGCATCGCCTCTACCAGTCCGACTGGCTCATGCGCTTTTACGGTTACCGCCACGATGAGATCACCACCGGTCCGGACGACGTGGCCAGCGACGGCATGCTCGATCTGGATGTCGACCCCAAACTGGCCTGGGCCCTGCGCAATCGGGCCTATTTTCCGGTGGATCTGAATCGTGACGAGCGGGAGCGGCTACTGCGCGTCCCGGGGCTCGGAGTGAAATCGGTGAACAAGCTGCTGCGCATGCGCCGCTGGCAGACCGTCCGCCTTGAAGACCTGGTGGCCCTGCGTGCGGGCGTGCGCAAGGCCATGCCGTTTGTGGTCTGCGCCAACCATCATCCCGGCCTGGCCGAACTGCCCAGCGACCGCTTGCGAGCACGATTCGCGCCGCCGGCCCGGCAGCTTTCCCTGCTGTGACGCAGGCGTCGCTGTTTGGTCCGGCCCAGGCGGGCAAGGGGCAGCAGGTCTGCCGGTTCCGGCCCGGCTTCGAGGCCTGGCAGCCGGCCGCACGCCGACTGCTCGCGCAGGGCATCGCGCCGCAGGACGTGTGGTGGCAGCCGGATTCGCAGGCGCCTGTCGATGACGATGCGCCCGCGCCGCCCGCGCCGCGTGTGCCGCGCGTGTTCCTGGATATGGCCCGGGCGGCCAGCTGCCACAGCCAGCCGGATCGCTGGGCGCTGCTGTACTCGTTGCTGTGGCGCCTGACCCACGGCGAGCGGCATCTGATGCAGCTGGGCGGCGATGCGCAGATCGTCCGGTTGACTGCCTATGTCAAGGCGGTGCGCCGCGATGTGCACAAGATGAAAGCTTTCGTGCGCTTTCGGGCGGTGACCGAGAACGATGGCCAGACCCGCTACGTGGCCTGGTTCGAGCCGGCGCACTTCATCGTCGAGTATGCCGCCGGTTTTTTTAGCCGCCGCTTTTCGAACATGCGCTGGTCCATCCTGACGCCGCTGGGTTGTGCCCACTGGGAAGGCGCCGACGCCGGCGGCCTGTGGTTTTCGGCCCCCGTGGATCGCGGCGCCGCGCCCGATGGCGACGCGCTCGAGGACGCCTGGCAGGTCTACTACCGCAGTATCTTCAATCCGGCCCGGGTCAAGGTGCGCGCCATGCAGTCGGAAATGCCCCGCAAGTACTGGAAGAATCTGCCCGAGGCGCGCCTGATTCCGCAGCTTCTGCGCGAGGCGGATCGCCGCGTGTCGACCATGCAGGCGCGGCCGGCGAGCGAGGAGCGGCTGCACTGCGGGCCCCGGCCTGATTCGCCTGGCGAAACACTCGCGCGGGCCACCGCATCGGCCGGCGATGCGTTGTCGGCGCTCGCGCTGCGGGCGCAGGCCTGCCGTGGCTGCCCGCTCTGGGAGCCGGCAACGCAGACCGTCTTCGGAGAAGGCCCGGCCCGGGCGCGCATCATGCTGGTGGGCGAACAGCCGGGGGATCAGGAGGACCTGGCGGGGCGGCCTTTCGTGGGGCCGGCCGGCGAACTGCTGGACCGGGCGCTGGCGGCGGCCGGGCTGGATCGTGGCCAGCTGTACGTGACCAACGCCGTCAAGCACTTCAAGTTCGAGCCGCGCGGCAAGCGGCGTATTCACGCCAAGCCGAGCGCGCGGGATATTGCGGCCTGCCGGCCGTGGGTGGAGGCAGAGCTGCGGGCCGTCGATCCGGCGATCGTCGTCTGCCTGGGCCTGAGCGCCGGTCTGGCGATGCTTGATCGGCCGCTGACGCTCAACCGCTCGCGGGGTCAGTGGATCGAGCAGGATGCGCGGCAATATCTTCTGACGGCGCATCCCGCCTATCTGCTGCGGCTGCCGGATCGTCGCCGTCGGCAGGTCGAATACGACCGCTTCGTCAGCGAACTGGCGCTGGCCGCGCAGGCGGCCTGATCCGCGGGCATGCCACACTGCGCTCGCGGCCTTCAGGAGCCTGACCATGAACGATGATCCGGACGAGCTGAGCCGGCTGCGCGAGAGCTGGCTGTATCGCGGGCAGCGCCGGCCCGACTTTGCCACGCCGCCCGGTCCGGGCCAGGAATCGGTCTGGGATTATCCGCGGCCGCCCGTTCTTCAGCCGGATACCCGCCGCGTCACGATTCATCTGGGCGATATCTGCGTGGCTGATACGACGGGCGCGATGCGATTGCTGGAAACCGCCGGGGCGCCCTGCTTCTATCTGCCGCCCGGTGACGTGCAGCCTGACTGCCTGCAGCCCGCAGGTGGCAAGAGCCTGTGCGAGTGGAAGGGGCAGGCGCGCTACTTCGATGTCCTGGCCGGCAACGCCTTCGTGCCCGGCGCGGCCTGGAGCTATCCCGGGGCGCGTGAACCTTTCGAGGCCATTGCGGGCTGGTTCGCCTTCTATCCTGCCGATCTGAATTGCCGCGTGGCGGGCGAGCGGGTCCGGCCTCAACCCGGCGGTTTCTACGGGGGCTGGGTTACCCGCGATGTGGTCGGGCCGTTCAAGGGCGAATCCGGCACGCTCGGCTGGTGAGCGCGCGACTTTTCGTGCGCGGCGCGGCGGGTTAGATTGCGCGTGTTGCCACGGCAGCAAACAAAAAAGCCAACCTTGATTGCGAACAGGGGGAGACAGATGACTGCAGTACAACGACGGATGGTCGGGCACGGATCGATCATCATGCTGATCGCGCTGGCGGCCGGATTTGGTCTGACGGCCAGCCTGCTCGGCGGGCTGGAATTCATTCCCGGCATCATTACCCAGTTCGAGATTCCCGGATCGCCCGAGGCCTGGGCGCGCACGCACGCCGGCGGGCTGCTCAACGGCATCATGGTGCTCGCAGTGGCCGGCGTGCTGGCGGGGATGCAGGCCGGCGAAAAACTCAGCCGCCAGATGTTCTGGATGGTGGCGGGTGCAGGCTATGCCAACACGATCTTCTACTGGATGGCGCTGGTCTCCGAGAATCGCGCCATCAGTTTTGCGGATAATCGGCACGGAGAGACGAGCATTTTCGCCGTCATCGGTCTGGCGCCGGCCTTCATTTTCGCCGTGGTCCTGATGGTGGCGTTCTTTCTGCTCATGCGTGAAGCGTTCAGCAGCGCCCGGGGATAAATGCCGTGAAATTGTATGACTGGTTGATCGCGCCCAACCCGCGGCGGGTCCGGATGTTTCTGGCCGAAAAGGGTATCGAGGTGGAGATGGAACAGGCCGCGGGCCCCCGCGACATGGACCTGGCGACCTGGTTTCTGGAGCTGGACCCGCGGCGCCGGGTACCGCTGCTCGTGCTGGACGACGGCACCCATGTGGGCGAGGCCATGGCGATCTGCCGCTACTTCGATGCACAGCAGCCCGAGCCGAACCTGTTCGGCCGTGAACCGCTCGCCGTGGCCCTGATCGAAATGTGGGAGCGGGAGTCGGAGATCAACTGCCTGCAGGCGGGCGGCGAGCACGTCCGCAACAGCCACCCGGCCTTCAAGGACCGCGCGCTGCCCGGCTACAGCGAGCCCACGCCGCAGATCGCGCAGCTCGCCGAGCGGGGGAAGATGCGCTACTACGAATTCCTGTCGCGGGCCGAAGCGCAGCTTGAGCGGCACGCGTATCTGGCGGGAGAGCAGTTCAGCGCGGCGGATATCACCGCTTTTTGCGCGGTGGATTTCTGGCAGAAATTCAAGCTGCCGCTGGGCGAGGAGCACACCCGCCTGAAGGCCTGGCACGAGCGTATCGGGCAGCGGCCCAGCGCGACGGCATGAGCGAGCCCACACGATGCGGCTGGTGCGAGGGGGATGCCCTGGACACCGCCTACCACGATACCGAGTGGGGCGTGCCGGTCCGGGATGACCGGACCCTGTTCGAATTCCTGATTCTGGAGGGCGCTCAGGCCGGGTTGAGCTGGCGCACCATCCTCCACAAGCGGGCCGGCTACCGCGAAGCGTTCGACGGGTTTGATATCGAGCGCGTTGCGGGGTTCAGCGATGCCCGGCTCGACAAGCTCAGGACATTCGACGGCATTGTCCGCCACAAAGGCAAGATCGAGTCGGCGCGCGGCAATGCGCGGGCTGCGCTGGATATACAGACCGAGTTCGGCAGCCTGAGCGCCTATCTGTGGCGCTTTGTTTCCGGCCGGCCGCTGATCAATCATCCTGCCACGCTGGCCGACATTCCCACGCAGACAGAGCTGTCGCGCCAGATGTCGATCGCCCTGAAAAAGCGCGGCTTCCGGTTTGTCGGCCCGACCATCTGCTATGCCTTCATGCAGGCTACGGGGATGGTCATGGATCACCTCACCGGCTGCTTTCGACATGTCCAGCTGATGGAGCCGACGCGATGAATAACAGGTTCAAAGGCGTGGCGCTCGGGCTGGCGCTGACCCTGGCGCAGCCGGCCGGGGCGCAGGCGCCGCTCGATGCGAAGGCGCTGTCGCAGTGCGCCGGCATGGCCCTGCGGCTGCGCAGCGAATCGCCTGAACTGCAGCGTCAGGCCGTCAACAACAACCGTCAGCGTCAGGCCCTGTCGCGCCAGCATGCGGCCATCGATTCTGGCACGGACGGCGACGCCGATCGCTGGCTGCGCTACAACGCCGCGGCGGCCGCGTTCAATGACCACATGGCGCGCTTCAGGCATGCCGTGGTGGAGCTCAACGAGGTGAAACAGCGCTACGCGCGCGGCTGTGCCGGCCGCCCGTACGACAACGCGGATCTGGCAAATCTGCCGCTCGCCGAACAGCAGGCCATGCGTGCCGGTCTGGCCGACATCAGCGTGCCGTACCTCGCGCCGCGCTAGCTGTCCTGGCGGTGCCGCGGCGGCGCGTCCGGATTGGCGGTTGTGTCCGGCAACCGGTACGGTGGCCGGCCATTTTGCAACAAGGAGCCTGCCATGCAGGTCGCCAAGGACACTGTTGTCAGCATCGACTACAGCCTCAAGAACAGCGCCGGAGAGGTGCTCGATACCTCCGAGGGCGCCCAGCCGCTGAGCTATCTGCACGGGCACAAGAACATCGTGCCCGGGCTGGAGGAAGCGCTGGAAGGCCACGAAGAGGGCGCCGACGTGTCGGTGACCGTGCCGCCGGAGAAGGGTTATGGCCCGCGGCATGACGAACTGGTGCAGACCGCGCCGCTGTCGGCCTTTCCCGAAGACAATCCTCCCAAGCCGGGTATGCGTTTCCAGGCCGAGACGCAGAACGGCCCCACCGTGATCCAGGTCACCAAGGTGGAGGGCGACGAAGTGACGGTGGACGCCAATCACGTACTGGCCGGCGAAGATCTGAACTTCGACGTCACCGTGAAGCAGGTGCGCGCCGCCACCGAACAGGAACTCGAGCACGGCCACGTGCACGAGGCCGGCGAGGACCACTGACCCGCCGTTGCGGCGACGTCAGCGGGCGCAGCCGGGCCGGGTAGCGTGCGCCCGGCCGGTCCCCGGCCGTCAGTCGTCCCGGGCGCGTTCTACCCGCAGGTCCTGCGCCAGCATGTGCCGCGCAAGTGACACCAGATCCGCCATGCTGTTGACCACGGCATCGGGTTCGTAGGGGTGCTTCACGGTGCCCGGAAATATCTTGTCCAGCCAGGTCTGATCCCAGCCTGCGCCATTGTAGAAGATGGCCGTGGTGTGGGCCCGCTTGGCGGCGATCACGTCGGTCGTGCTGTCCCCGACGTACCAGCAGTGCTCGTTAGCCGGCAGGTTCAGGTACTCCAGCGCCTTGAGGATCAGGTCCGGGTCCGGCTTGCGGTGCGCCACGTCGTTGCCGCAGGCCATGGTGTCGAACAGGTCGACCCAGCTGCCGTGCTCAACCATCTTGACCTCATGCTCCATGAACTCGCGGTTGCGGTTGGAGATGATGCCCAGGAACACGCCCAGCCGGCGGAGATGGATGAGCTGCTCGCCGGTATCGGGCTCGAGCGGGGAGACTTCGCCCACGTACTTGCGGTAGGCGTCGTCAAAGGCACCGTGGGCGCGCTTCTTGGCGTCGGTATCGGGCCCGAACAGCACTTCGAAAATATCCGTGCGTGAAATCTTGCGCGCCTGCTTGATCTTCGGATGCAGCCTGCGGTTGTCGCGCACGTATTTGAGCAGCTTGGCGTCCTCGATGGTCTTGGAATCCTCGGGGGACATGAGTCGATCCCAGAGGTCCAGCGCCTCCAGCTTGGGCAGCACGTCGTCCACGGCGTGATACATGGCGTCGTGCGTGTCCACCAGCGTGGCATGCCAGTCGATCAGAATGACGTCGGGTTTGCTGTGCGGCAGATGCAGAATGGTCATGGGCGTCGGGCAGGTGGGCGGCTATACTGCGCGCCAGGCGGCGAAAGTGCCGGTCCGGCAGCGCCAGAACCGTATTCGGTCGGCTCGCCGGCTGAATGAACGGACCTCGAATTCTCGAAATCCCATGAGCGAAGCAGTAGAACCCACCGCGCCGGCGTCTGGCAAGAACGAGGGGGCGATTCTCCCCAGTCAGGCGCTGCGGCGGCTGATCGGCCCGACGGGTGAGATTCGGTTGTCGCAACCGTTGGCCGACAATCAGCTGCAGCCGGCCAGCCTGGATCTGCGCCTGGGTCTGCACGCCTGGCGGGTCCGGGCGAGCTTTCTGCCGGGCGAGTCCTGCACGGTCGCCGACAAGCTCGATGCGTTCGGCATGCACCGCATGGATATCTCCCAGGGAGCGGTACTGGAGAAGGGCTGTGTGTACATCGTGCCGCTGATGGAGTCACTGGCCCTGTCGCCGGCGCACAGCGCCATGGGCAACCCCAAGAGTTCAACCGGCCGTGTGGATGTGTTCACGCGGCTCATTACGGATCACGGCACCGAATTCGACCGCATCAAGCCAGGCTACACTGGGCCCCTGTACGCCGAGATCGCGCCGCGGACCTTCAGCGTCCTGGTGCGGGCGGGCTCCACGCTCAGCCAGCTGAGGATCCGCCGCGAGGCGGGGGCGCGCGGGCCGGAGCATGCCGCCAGCCAGGGCCTGCCGCCGCTGCCGACAGGCCGCGTGGAGCCGGTCACCGTGGATGTGCTGGGCGCGCAGTCCGGTGGGCTGATCGGCTACCGCGCCAAGCTGCATGCCGGGCTGATCGACATCGACAAGCGCCAGCAGCACGCCATCGAGGATTTCTGGGAGCCGGTGCACGCCAGCACCCGCGGCCAGGGGCTGGTGCTCGACCCCGGCGAGTTCTACATTCTGGCGTCCAAGGAATCAGTGGCCATACCGCCCGATTCGGCGGCCGAGATGGTGGCCTACGACACGCTGGTGGGCGAATTTCGGGTGCACTACGCGGGATTTTTCGACCCCGGCTTCGGCTACGGTGACGCCGGCGGCGGTGCCCGCGCCGTACTGGAAGTACGCTCCTACGAGGTGCCGTTCGTGCTCGAGCACGGGCAGACGGTCGGGCGGCTCATCTTCGAGCCGCTCACCGAGGCGCCCGAAATGCTCTACGGCGGGGGTACGCTGGCGTCCAACTATCAGCGCCAGGGTCTGGCGCTGAGCAAGCATTTCAAGCCGGGCTAGGGCGTGTTAACCATTAGCACGGCGCCGCGCCGGAGACCATTTTTTGCCGAGACAAGGCGTCGCGAGCGCGGTGTAGCACAGCTACATAAGCGAGCGACAACGCCGTGTCGGGGAAAAATGATCCCGGCCCGAAGGGTTGCGCGCAAAATTGCACCATGCGGCGTTGCGCGGCTTGGCCCTGGGAATGCCAGGGTCGGCGCCACGCGCCTTGCCTGGCACAATTTTGCACTGCAACGCGGCATCGCGGTAATGGTTAACACGCCCTAGCGCATCTCGCCCCGCATGACCTGTCCGGAGGACTGGTCGTCCATCTGCTTGCCGAAGATTTCGACCATGTCCAGCAGGATATGGGCGGCTTCCTTCTGGTAGGCATCCGGGTCGTCATCCTCTTCCACGGACGTGTCCGGCCGGACCGAATCCTGCGGGTCGTCTTCCTTCTCGCTGTCCTGAAAGGCCTGGAAAGTTTCGAAGGGCGGCTTCCCGGTGGCTTCGCGGAACTGGTTGACGAGAGCCAGCCGCTTTTCGCGCAGCTGTTCCTGCTGGGACTGCCGCTTGGCCAGCACGAGCGAGACGGACTTGCGGCTGTTGCGTTCGCGCGCCAGCTCGATCCGGTCCACCATATAGCGGAACTCCGCGTCGTCGGCTGCCCGCTGCTCGTGGCGCTTTTTCAATACCGGCAGGCTGTGCTCGATAAAGGGCGCGGCCGGGAAGTTGATGGCGTCGATCTCGTCCCAGGGCAGCGCGTGGGGGAGCGTGTCCTCGCCGATGAGTTCCGGGTCGACAAACGACGGGAAATGGATGTCCGGCCGCACGCCGTGCAGCTGGGTGCTGTCGCCGGTAATGCGGTAGAACTTGGCCTGGGTCAGCGTGAGACGTCCGCGACGGTCGTCACGAGACAGCGGCATGACAGACTGCACCGTACCCTTGCCGAAGGTCTGACTGCCCAGAATGATGCCGCGGCCGTAATCCTGAATGGCGGCCGCGAAGATTTCCGAGGCGGACGCGCTCAGACGATTGACGAGGACCGCGAGCGGACCGGAAAAGGCGGCGCGCGCGCTGCGGTTGCCGGCTATCTGTACGCCGCCGTCGGCATCCTTGATCTGCACCGCCGGGGCAGCGCCCATGAACAGGCCGACCAGATCGACGACTTCGCCCAGCGAGCCGCCGCCGTTGTTGCGCAGGTCCATCACCACGCCGGTGACGTCCTTTTCCTTGAGTTCATTGAGCAGGCGCTTCACGTCGTCGGCCGTGCCGTTGTAGAACATCGGCAGCCGGATGACGCCGACCTTGCTGGTGTGGCCGTCATGCTCGACGTCCAGCACGCGGCTGCTGGCGGCCTGCTCCTTGAGCTCGATCTTGTCGCGCACGAGGGCGATCGTATCGATTTCGCCCCCTTCGCTGGGCAGAATCTGCAGCCGCACGGTGCTGCCGATCTCGCCGCGGATGAGGCGCACGGTGTCGTCCAGCCGCATGCCCACCACGTCGGTGAACTCGCCGCCCTTGCCCTGGCCAACCGCGACAATCCGGTCGGTGGGGCTGAGTCGGCCGCTCTTGGAGGCCGGGCCGCCCGGGATCAATCGCACGATTTCGGCGTAGCCGTCCTCGTAACGCAGCTCGGCGCCGATGCCGTGCAGCGAGAGGTTCATGTTGATGTCGAACTCTTCCGACTGGCGCGGTGAGAGATAGTCGGTGTGCGGGTCGTAGGTCTGCGCGTAGGCGCTCATGTAGGCGCCAAAGGCATCGGTGGCGTTGGTCTGCTCGAGCTGGTTGATCTCGTTTTCGTAGCGCTGGCGCAGCCGCTTCTGGATGTCCTCGTCATCCATGTCGCTCAGGCGCATGTCGATGACCTGGCTTTCCAGCTGCTTGAGCCAGAGCGCCCGTCGACCCGCTTCGTTGTCCGGCCAGGGCTCCTCGGCGCGGTCCACGGTAAACGACTCGGCGTTGGTCAGATCGAGCTGATTCACGCCGGCGTCTATCTGCTCCATGAGCCACTCGTCGATTTCGATGCGGCGCTTGCGAAAGGTGTTGTAAATATCGAAGGCCGCGCCCAGGTCGCCCTTCTTGAGCTGGTTGTCCAGTTCGTTGCCGTAGCGGCTGCGGAACCGGTCGACATCCTTGGCCAGGAAGATGCTGCGGGTGCCGTCAAGACGATCAATGAACAGGTCCAGCACCTTGCGCGAGAAACCGTCGTCCAGCTCGCTTCGGGCGTAGTGCTGCTCCTGAAATTGCTCCACCACGTCCCGGTCGATCGAGGCAAAGGACTTCTCCGGTTTCAGGGACGAATAGCCCCAGGCCAGGCTGACCGGAAGACAGAGCAGAACCGCGGTCCAGAGCCGCGCTGATAGGATCGACATATCGGATAAATCCCTTTCCACAGAAAGCCGGCATGCGTCGTACGGCCGGCATCTCGCACATTCACCCCCTGCAGACCATTATGTTGGCTCAGGGTTCAGGCGAAAACATCAGTATATATGGCGGCTTGGCGCGAACGGGAGCCGCCCGGGCCAGCCGGCTTTCACTACCACTATACGCGCCCGACCCGTCGAACGGATGGGTACCCGGCTGGAAATCGGGCGCGTCAGGCTGTATGTTGCAACGCAACACTCGTGTATTTATGCACGCTCTGCCGCACAATGTGGTAAGTCCACTTACTGTCTCAGTCGGGGAAGACTCCATGCGTTACGCCCTGTTCGATCTTCAGCGAGAAGCCATGCGTCCCATGACGGCCCTGCTGGCCGTGGCCGAGGACTGGGCCCGCTCGCCCGTGTATCCGCTGTCCGACACGCCGGTCGGCCGGTTCCAGGCGGCGTGGTTCGAATCGCTGGGCCGGTTGATGCGCACCTATCCCAAGCAGTCCTGGGTCTATCCGGACGTGCAGGTGGGCGACGAGCTGTGCCCCGTGCATCGCAGCATTATCCGCCGCAAGCCCTTCGGCAATCTCATTCGCTTCCGGCGTGAAGGTCTGCCCAAGGACGCGCCCCGCGTGCTGTTCGTGGCGGCCATGTCCGGGCATTACGCGACCCTGTCCAAGGAAACATTCCAGGAGTTTCTGCCGGATCACGAGGTGTACGTTACCGACTGGGTGGACGCGCGGCAGGTGCCGCTTTCTGCCGGCAAGTTCGGCTTCGAGGAATACGTGACCTATGTCATCGAGTTCCTCCAGGTCACGGGTCCGGACACGCACGTCGTCGGTCTGTGCCAGGCGGCCGTGCCCGCGCTGGTGGCCACCTCGGTGATGAGTCGCGACGGGGATGCCGCCCGGCCCAAGACGCTGACGCTGGTGGCGGGGCCGGTGGATATCCGGGTGAATCCGAACCAGATGCTCAACCGCGCCCAGAACCTGAGCGTGAAACGCCTGAAGCAGGCGGCCATCTACCGGGTGCCCAGCCGCTTTCCCGGCGCGGGTCGCCGCGTCTATCCGGGGGCGCTGCAGATCATGGGCTTCATGTCGCTGAACGTGAAGCTGCACGCCCAGAAGCATCTGGAGTTTTTCCGCAACGTCTACAAGGGCCGCGAGGACGAGGCGCAGAAACATCGCGAGTTCTACAACGAATATTTCGCCATGATGGACACGTCGGCCGACTTCTATCTGGAAACGCTGCAGCGGGTGTTCATGGATCAGCATCTGCCCAAGGGCCTTATGCAGTACAAGGGTCAGACGGTGACCTGCGAGCCCATCGTCGATGTGCCCCTGCTCACGATGGAGGGCGCCGACGACAACATGGTGAATGTGGGGCAGACCGCCGCCGCGGTGGATCTGTGCGAAAACCTGCCCAACCGCCTCAAGGAGGCCTATGTCCAGCAGGGCGTGGGCCACTACGGCATATTCTCGGGGTCGCTGTATCGCGCCGAGGTGGCGCCGAAGATCAAGTCCTTTCAGAAGCGGCACGCGGCACCGCGGGACGAAACCGCGCTGGCGCGCAGCCGCAAGCGGGCCGCTTCAAGCTGATCACGGCGGTCCGGCGCGACCGAGCCGACAGCCGCCCGGCGCGGCGGCTGTCGGGCTAGTCCCGAAAATTCTCGAACTGTAGCGGCAGTTCCTTTTCCGACTGCTTGAGCAGGGCGATGGCTGCCTGCAGGTCGTCGCGCTTCTTGCCCGTTACACGAACCTTATCGCCGTTGATCTGGGCGCTGACCTTGAGCTTGGATTTCTTGATCTCTGCGACAATGCGTTTGGCCGACGGCTGGTCGATGCCCTGTTTGAAGGTGACCGTGCGTCGGGCTTCCGCCAGGTTGCTGTGCACGTCGCCCAGCTCAAGACAGCGCAGATCGATGCCGCGGGCCGTCAGCTTCTGGCGCAGCATGTCGTGCATCTGCTCGATCTGGAATTCGCTGGGTGCGCGCTCGGTCATCTCGCTGCCCTGCAGCTCGAACGCGGCGTCAACGCCCTTGAAATCGAAGCGGTTCGACAGCTCCCGGTTCGCGTGGTCGACGGCGTTGGTCAGTTCGTGATTGTCCAGTTCGGACACGATATCGAAACTCGGCATGGATCAGTCTCCTGGGTTGGACCGGTGCGGCGCGGCGCGGCGCGATTCTAATGGCGCCGCGCCCACGAATACAGCGCGGCGATCAGGCGCTCGGGTCAAACGGCCGGGGGCTCATCTCGACCGATGCGATCTGCCGGCCCCGCAGGTGGACCGTCCCCGCATAGCGCAGATTGCCGCTGGTGAAGAACTCGAAGCCGTACTCGCGACGCAGTGACGGCTGCCCCCGCTCGCCCAGTCCCAGGCGGATGCGCTTGAGTGACAGCTCATCGCAGAACAGCACGTCGGCTTCGCTGCAGGCGCGAATGGCGGCGCGGCGGGCACGCGACCGGCAGTCTACGGCGTTGGCCCAAAACAGACCGCCTCCGGCCAGGCCCACGAGGAGCACGAAATTCTCCAGCGTCAGCACGCGCGGTTAGCCCGCCAGTACGACCCAGAGCGTATAGCCGCCGTATACCGCAAGAATAGCCAGACTCAGGATGGTGATGAAGCGCGGGCCCTGAGGCTGCCGGGGCGCCTGGCTGGTCTGCTGCTCGGCGCGGATACGCTGCTCCAGCCGCCATTTGTACAGGCGCCAGCCGGCGAGGATGAGCACCAGCCCGATGAGGTATTTCACGCCACGCCCTCGAGGCCGGCGGGAGGCCCACCGTGCAGTCTCTGCCAGACGGGCGATAGCTGCGGCGGCAGGCGCAGCGGGCGGCCCAGGCGCAGCCAGCGCTGCGCGGGGCTGTGAAAATCCGACCCGACCGATCCCATGAGCCGGTAGCGCGTCGCCAATTCGGCGCAGCGTCGGATCTGCTGCGGGTTGTAGGCGCCGCAGACCACCTCCATGGCCTGTCCGCCGGCCGCCTTGAACGCAGTCAGCATGCGGTCCTGCCAGGCGGCCGTCATGCCGTACGACAACGGGTGCGCCAGTACGGCTACGCCCTGCGCCGCGGCAATGGCCTCGATGGTCTGCTGCAGTTCGGCCCACTGCGCTTTTACGTGCGCCGCGCGGCCCGGCCGCAGATGACGCTTGAAGGCATCCGACAGGCTGCTGCACAGCCCGTCCTCCGCCAGCAGTCTTGCGAAATGCGGCCGGCCGGGCGGGGCCGGCGCGGACAGCGCACGGGCACGCGCAAGACAATCGGCGACGCCCAGTTTTTCCAGTTTGCCGGCCAGTCGGGTGGCGCGTTCGTCTCGCGCTTTCTGCAATTCGTCGATCAGAGTCGACAGCGCCGGGGTGTCCGGGTTGATGGCCAGTCCGACGATATGCAGCGTCCGGCCGCGCCAGCTCACCGACAGCTCGATTCCGTTGATGAAGTCGATACCGTGCGCCTGCGCCGCCTTTCGGGCGCGCGCCAGCCCGGCCACGGTGTCGTGATCCGTGAGCGCGAGGCACTCCACCCCCGCCCGGGCCGCGTCCAAGACCAGCGACTCGGGCGACAGGTCGCCATCCGAGCAGTCGCTGTGGGTGTGCAGGTCGACGTTGAGCACGCCGTGCTACTGCGCGGGGCTGAACCGGAGGAGTTTGCCGTTGCCCGAGTCCGTGACCAGCCAGAGGTTGCCGTCCGGACCGAAATCCAGATCGCGCACGCGGCCCAGTCCGGTGAGCAGGCGTTCTTCACCCGTCACGCGGTCGCCCTCCAGCGCAAGACGCACAACACCACCGGGGTTCAGTGAGGAGATCAGCAGATTGCCGCGCCAGGCGGACGGGCAGTTGTCGGCGCAGAACGCCATCCCGCCGGGCGCGATGACCGGGTCCCAGTAGTATCTCGGCTGCTGCATGCCTTCGCGGGCCGTGATGCCCTGTCCGATGGGTTCTCCGGAATAATCCTCGCCGTAGGTGATGACCGGCCAGCCGTAGTTCAGTCCCGGCTGCGGCGTATTGAGCTCATCGCCGCCGCGCGGTCCGTGCTCCATGGTCCACAGCTGTCGGGTCTGCGGATGGATGGCTGCGCCCTGCAGGTTGCGGTGGCCGTAGGACCAGATTTCCGGCCTGGCGCCGTCGCGGTCGGTGAAGGGGTTGTCGGTCGGCACGCTGCCGTCGTCATTGATGCGCACCACCTTGCCCAGGTGGGTCTGGAGTGACTGCGCCAGCTGGCGGGGCTTCTCATGACCGCGCTCACCCAGCGTGACGAACAGGCGATTGTCGTTGTCCCAGACCAGGCGCGAGCCGAAATGCAGACCCGACTCCCACGCCGGCCGTTGCCGGAAGACCACACGCTGGTCGGTTAGCGAGCCGCCGTCGTCTGCCAGCCGTGCCCGCATGACGCTGGTACCGTTGCGGCCGCGGCCTCGGGGTTCGGCGTAACTCAGATAAATAATGCGGTTGTCGCTGAACGCCGGGTGAAGCGTCACGTCCAGCAGACCGCCCTGCCGCTGCGCCATGACCTCGGGTACGCCCGACACCTCGGTGGCCTGGCCCGAAGGACTGACGCGCATCAGCCGGCCGGGGCGTTCCGTCACGAGCAGCTGCCCGTCCGGCAGGAAGGCCAGCGCCCAGGGATGTTTCAGCCCGTCGAGGATGACGTGCTGCTCGAGCTTGACGCTGCTGTTGATCGCCGGCGCGCGCGTCTGCTGTTCGAAAGCCGGCGACTGGCCCTGCGCATTCGGCGGTTGACTGTTCGGGGGACTGTTCGCCTGGCCGCAGCCGGTGGTGATCAGCAGGCTGGCGGCGACAACAAGAGGGGCAGTTCGCATGACTCTCACGGTTGGATCAGTAACGGCCGAATCAAGACCAAGACGGTGGCCGTTCGACCAGTCGGCCGCGACGGCGTAAAGAAGAACGGGTGATCAGAGCCCGCCTCCCATCCAGAGCAGCAATATCATGGCCCAAGCCATGCCGGTGACCACTGCCAGCGCCGCGCCCATCACGCCCAGCCACTTGCCCTTGTAGGCCCCCCGCGTCCGCCGCTGCTGCAGGACACGGCCGGCGGCCAGTGATTCGACAGTCGGGACCATCCCGGGGTCGTGCCCGGGAAGAGGCGGCACGTTCGTTTCCGCGCCCGCGCCCCAGCCGTTCGAAGCCGTCAGGCCGGCTTGCGCCGCGGTGAGCTGGAAAGGCCGATGGCCGGCTGCCGGATTCCAGGCGGTTCTGCTAGGGTTTGCCGTCAATGCATTCGTCTACGAGGCACATGACGTGAAGCACCATACTCCTTCCAGCCCCTTCCCCGCCAGTGTTGTTTCGTGGCTGGGCGCCGCGGTACTCCTGGCATCGACGGCGGTTTTCAGTCACGACGAGCAGGGCGGCGCCATCACGTCCACGCCGCTCGACCAGGGGCTCTACCTGCTGCAGGGCAAGGGCGGAAACCTGGCGCTGAGCACGGGAGATGATGGCGCTTTCCTGATTGACGACGACTACCGGGAACTGTCCGGTGAGCTGCAGGCCACGCTGGACGAGCTGACATCGACCCCGCTGCGCTTTGTCGTCAACACGCATTGGCACTTCGATCACACGGGCGGAAACGAGGCCTTGGGCGCCGATGGTGCGACCATCGTGGCGCACGAGAACGTTCGCAAGCGCCTGAGCAGCGACCAGTTCATGAAGGCCTTTGACAAGACCATCCCCGCGACCGACGCCGTAGGGCTGCCGGTGGTGACCTTCACCGAGGGCGTGACCCTGCATCTCAACGGCCACACGATTCAGGTCAAGCACCTGCCGCCGGCACATACCGACGGGGACGCCTTTGTCTACTTCAAGGAAGTCGATGTGCTGCACACCGGCGACATCTTCTTCAACGGTTTCTACCCGTTTATTGATTCGGGCAGCGGCGGCCACATTGCGGGCATGATTGCCGCGGCCGATCGGCTGCTGGCGCTGGCCACCGATGACACGCGCATCATTCCGGGCCATGGTCCGCTGGGCAAGCGCGCGGACCTGCAGGCCTACCGCGACATGCTGGCCACGGTGCATGAGCGCCTGCGCAAGATGCTCGAGGCCGGCAAGACGCGGGCGCAGATCATCGCGGCCAAACCAACCGCCGATCTGGACGAGACATGGGGCGACGGGTTTCTGAAGCCCGATCAGTGGGTTGGCATTGTGGTGGACGGCATGCAGGCGAATGATTATTAAACAGTTCACTCAATACGCGAGGCCCTCTCGCGATTGAGTGCCGCATTGGCCGGCGCATGTCCGGCCAGTGCTCTCGCGCCCTTACGGTCGCGGGCAGGCCATCCGCTACGCGGGCTCGCGTTGCTCGGGCCTGCATTATTGATCCGAAAAATTTGTCTATTTAATGC
>NYTH01000053.1 GCA_002683405.1 Salinisphaeraceae bacterium
CTCGCGGCGTATCGCTTGTCTTTCACGCAAACCCTAGCTACGGCTAGGATTTGCGCTCCAAGACCGCGCGCTACTTGCTGCGAATTCGCAACTCACTCGCGATCCCTCATGAAATATCCGGGCTAAGGCGTTATTGCAGCGCGGCCAGTCCCGCCGTGATACCGCTCAGGTCGATCGGTATGCGCACCGGCTGCTGATTCGCGTTGAACAGCGTCACGGTCAGCTGTTTGCCCTGTTTCAGCGCCTCGATCAGATCCGGCTGTACGCGCAGCGTGGTCTGACAGCCGTTTGAGCCGCAGACCAGTATGGGAAAGTTCTGCGGTTCGCCGTCATCCACCGCCAGCGTCATGCCGCGCGGCAGCCAGATGCCCAGCGGCATAAGGAATTGTGCCACCGGCTGGCCGCTGCCCGACGGATAGCCCAGGCTCATGCGAAGCACCTGTTTCTGGTCTGCATTTTCCGCCAGAACCAGGTTCTGGAAAATGTGGCAGTTCTCTTCGCCGTTTGAACCGGTTTCGCACTGGGCCGCCCACTGCTTGAACTGGTCGCCCGACTCCAGGGCGAGGCCGGCGCCGGGCAGGCATAGGGCTACGAAAAACAACGCAAGACGGGCGGCAGACTGATGCATGGACTGTGACTCGTTCGGGTTGGCCTCTGCTCATCGTGGCACAAGGGCGGGCGCCCTGCAGCGCCGGATCGCGGGTTCGCGTTAGAATCCCGGCCCTCAACCATTACGCGATACTCGGGACTTTTGAACATGGCAGGCAAACTGGTGCTGGTGCGCCACGGGCAAAGCCAGTGGAATCTGGACAATCGCTTCACCGGCTGGGTGGACGTGGACCTCACCGAGCAGGGGCGCGATGAAGCGCGCGAAGCCGGGCGCTTGATACGGGATACCGGCATTGTTTTTGATCGGGCGCACACCTCGCTGCTCAAGCGGGCCATTCGCACGCTCTGGATCAGTCTGGAGGAGCTGGATCAGATGTGGCTGCCGGTGCGCCGCGACTGGCGCCTGAACGAGCGTCACTACGGCGCGCTGCAGGGGCTGAACAAGGCCGAGACGGCGGCCAAGCACGGTGAGGATCAGGTCAAGATCTGGCGCCGGAGCTACGACACGCCGCCGCCACCCATGGCCGCCGACGATCCGGACCATCCCTCGCGCGATCCGCGCTATGCCGGGCTGGACCGCCGGGTGCTGCCGGATACCGAGTCGCTGTCGCTCACCCTCGACCGGGTGCTGCCGTACTGGCACGACGCGATCGCCCCGGACCTGAAGGCCGGCCGGAACGTGCTGGTCACGGCGCACGGCAACAGCCTGCGCGCGCTGGTCAAGTATTTGCAGTCGATTCCGGATGACGAGATTACCGGGCTGAATATCCCCACGGGCATACCGCAGCTGTTCGAGCTGAACGACGAACTTGAGGTTGTCTCGTCGGGCTATCTGGGAGATGCCGACAAGGCCGCTGCTGCCGCTGATGCGGTGGCCAATCAGACCAGTCAGTAACGAGCCCGGCGGCGCTGCGGTTGGGTCAACCCTCCCGCAGCGCCCAGGTAATCCGCCCGTCCTTGCTGGTGATGCCGTGCTGGATGAGCCAGTCGCGAGCATCTTCGGCATCCTGTTCGAACCACGCACGCGTGCTGCCCAGGCGGAAGCTGTAGCCCCAGGCATCCATGTCCGCAAAGAGCTGGTCGCGGTCATAGCCCGGCAGGTGCCCGGCGGCCAGTACCTGCAGGAAACACACGGCACTCTCTTCCAGAACAGTCCCGCCGGCATTTGTATGCAGCTGGGCCCGGCGGCGCCTGTTCATGCACACGAAATGACCGGCCTCGTGCAGCACCGAGTGCAGCGGGGTGTCGGGGCGCGCGTACAGGCGTGAACCGATCAGCCCGGCCTCATCATCTCCCCAGAAGCTCCCGGGTATGCCAGTATTTTCCGGCATCATCACGAGTTCGATGTGCCAGCGATCCAGCAGATGCTGTAGCGTCGCTGCATCCATATCGCGCAGCCGACGTACGTTTCGAGCTGTAGTATTCATCCGATTCAGGTATATCGCATGCGTTTGAAACTCGCCCTCATCACCGCCCTGGCCCTGCTGGGCTGCAGCGATGGCCCCGGCAATACGGGCTCACCGCAGACCACCCCAGAGGCCGATGCGCGTCAGGTGCTGGTGGACTACCGGGTGCCCGGCATGATGGGGCAGGTGGCGGACATCATCAACGATTCACTCGATACGAATCTGCCCGGTGGCGCCACGGTCAAACAGGCGGACGCGCTGAAGTCGGTCGTGAGCGACGTCTTTGCCCAGGACCGGCTGGTCGGGCTGGCGGCCGACTATCTGCAGCAGCGTGTCGAGGAATCCGATCGCGAGGACGTATTGCCCCGGGTACACGACAAACTCAGCGCGGAACTGCCCCAGCGCATGATCGCGCTGGAGGATTCGGCGGCGACGGATGAGTTTGCGGAAGGGTTTGCCGCATTTCTGGATCAGCCCGTAGATCCGGCCAACGAGCCGCGGCTGGACCGGCTGGAATCCCTCGCGGCTTCGCTGCATCTGGTCGAACTGCAGACCGAGTTCTCCGTGGGCATGATGCGCGCCATGATTCACGCCCGGAATGCGGCCGCGTCGCCGAATTATGAAGCGTCACAGGAGTCGCTGGAGCGCATGGCGACACAAACCCGTGACGGGTTGAACGAGCGCCTCGCCTCGCAGGTGCCGCTGCTGCTGTTCTATGCCTATCGCGATGTGGATGACGAAGCGCTTGGCCAGTATCAGACGCTGCACGGCGACGAGGATATGCGCTGGGTGAACAGTCAGGTGCCCCAGGCAATCTCGGCGGCGCTGGCGCAGACAGCCTCGGAAATCGGCCCGGCTTTTGAAAAGCGGAACAGCGACGGGTGAGCGGCCAGGGCGTATTTGCCAATCCCGATGACGAGGGTCTGAGGCGGCTGCTTGCCAAAACGCGGCACATCGCCGTAGTGGGGCTGTCCAGCAACGCCGGTCGACCCAGCTACGGTGTCGCGCGGGCCATGCAGTCGTTCGGCTACCGGATCACGCCGGTCAATCCCGTGGTCGATCAGGTGCTGGGCGAGCCGGCCGTGCCGGCCCTGGCTGATCTTCAGGCGCCCGTGGATCTGGTGAATGTGTTCCGCGACCCGGTGCACGTGCCAGCGCTGGTGGAGCAGTGCCTGGCGCTCGAGTTGCCGGCGTTGTGGCTTCAGGAGTCCGTGGTGGATCAAGCGAGCGCGGCGCGGGCGCGCGCCGCGGGTATGACGGTGGTCATGGATCGCTGCATCTACAAGGAATACCGGAGGCTGGCGCCCCTCCGACGTTGATCGGCGTGCTTCAGCCGATGCCGCGAATCACGCCGCAGGCAATACCCTCAACAGCCAGCGCCTCCGTGGCAAGGTCGACCTCAATGGGATCGAAATCGGGGTTGGCCGGCTCCAGAACCACGGTTTGACCGCGCCTGACGAAGCGCTTCACGGTGACTTCGTCGTCCACCCGCGCCACGATGATCTGGCCGTCGCGGGCCTCGGCGGTCTTGGCGACGGCGAGCAGGTCGCCATCCCAGATGCCCGCATCGCGCATGCTTTCGCCCACCACCCGCAGTAGATAATCCGGCCGCCGGCTGAACAGCCGGGGAGACAGCGTGTGCGTTGACTCGAGATTCTCCACCGCGAGCAGCGGTGCGCCGGCCGCGACCCGACCCACCACCGGCAGGTCGAGCAGGTCATCCGCGCGCAGCGGCTCGATGGGCGTGATCGCCGGCTCGGCAGGCTCCGGCACCCGGATACCCCGGCTGCGTCCGCCGGTCAGCTCGATGGCGCCTTTTCGGGCCAGCGTAGCCAGATGCTGCTGCGCGGCATTCGGCGACGCAAAACCCAGATCCCGGGCTATCTCTGCCCGGGTGGGCGGCATGCCGTTATCCCGCTGGTACTGCCGCAGGTAGTTGAGCACCCGAAGCTGTTTGGTGGTTAGTCTGTCCATGGGGTGGAAATATATACACCACGGGGGCATCTGTATAGCCCCCTGCGCGTCGGGTCGAACAGGTTTGACAGTTCGGATGACCGCCATTATGATGCACTGCAACAAATGCTGCAGTGCAGCAGTTGTAAAGGAAGTTCAAAACAAGTTCCACCAGAGGAGTAGAGAAGCAATGGCTATTCAGAACGTATTGAATGATGTGAAGGCGCGTGTCGAAGCCGCCAGCAAGCGTTACCAGGGTATCTTCAATACCTATGTCGACGTGAACCGCAAGGCCTTCAATGTGGTCACCACCAAGGCTCAGACGCTGGCCAACACCGAAATTGGCGCGGCCAAGAACATTTACGCTGCCGCGCGCGCCAGCTTCGATCAGGCCCGCAAGGACGGCCTGCGTCAGGTGGCCAGCAAGCCGACCCAGTATGTGCCGAACGGCCGCGACCAGGTCGTGTCCGCCTACAAGCAGACCATTGATCTGCTCGTGAAGACCGGTACCGAACTGACCGACATCTACAGCAAGGGCTACAAGTCCATTCTGGATGATGTCACCGGCAAGAAGGCCAAGCCTGCCGCCAAGCAGCGTGCGGCTACGCGCAAGGCGCCGGCCCGCAAGACCACGGCCAAGCGCAGCACGGCGGGCAAGACCAGCGCCAAGACTGCCAGCGCCGCGAGCAGCTGATTCCGGTCAGTGCTCCAGGCGTGACGGGGTCATGCGGAGTCGTGGCGATGGGGCAGTGATCAAACGCTGGCCCCTACCGCCCGATTCGACGACCCCGTAATTCGGAATCAGCCCGGCAGAAGCGCTTTCTTCTGCCGGGCTTTTTTAATGACGGAGGCAGGACATCAACAAGCAGAGGCATTCCGAGCAGACGGACCGGCGGCCTCCCTGGACGGTGGTGCTGCCGATTCGGACGTTGGCCGAAATCTATTCCTTCGAGCTGGACGTGGCGCGCGGCCACCTGGCCGACATCGAAACCCGCATGACGGCCGCCATGGAGTCGCGATCACCCGCGGCTTTGCTGCGTGAACAGTACGACCTGATGCCGGAAAGCTGGCGGCGCGTGCGGCGAAATATCGTGAATCGCGGCGTTCTGATCACGCAATTGCTCGCCTGGCCGATGATCGACAGAACGGCGGTCTGAGGGGCTCAGTCCTCCGCGAGAAGGCTATCAGCCCTCGTCGGCGTCATCCCTGCGCGCATTGCGCTTGCGCCTCCGGCGCTGCCGGGCCGGACTTTCCTCTTCGTCATGCGGCTCCTCGCCCGCGGCGCGGCTTGCGGCCATCGCAAAAAACCGCTGCAGCGTCTTGTTGCCCCAGGTCGTCGTTTCGCGCAGCAGTTCAGCCGGATCGAAATTTTCGGTGCCGCGAGACACCCGGTTCCGCACGTAATCGATCATGTCTTCCTGCAGCCCGGCCACGTCCGGCAAGCCCAGGAACTGCCGAAGTTCGGCGGGCGTGATGTCTATATCGATCTTGATTTGCATGCTGTCATCGTCGCTGGCGGACCGGTATGCACTCAATATACAGATTTTGAAGTCGGAAGAATCCTACTTCACGACGCGGCATTGTCCGATACCCCGCCGCGGCTGCGCAGGTTTCAATATCCGGCAGGCGGGCGCCTGCGGGCCACTGGCCTTTCTACACGCTGTCCCGCCTGTTGTGCGCCCCCGACACGGGGGCGTTGTTCGTGGTGCAGGCGTTGCCGGCCCGCTCGATGCCAGGCCAGGTAGGAGACATGCCTTTCGAGCGCGTCGCAACGTGCGATCCAGCGCTTTATCGCGCTCGATTTTGGCGTAGGCCGAGTGATTGTGGACAGACGAGACGTTGGCACGCGAAGCGAGGAGCGGGGCCCCGCGTTAGTGGGGTGCGACCGCCCAGCGGGCCAATTTCGAGCATTGAATCGCTCAGGCTTCGGTTGTCTTATCGCGCTCGATCTTCGCGTAGGCCGAGTGGTTGTGGATAGACGAGACATTGGCACGCGAAGCGAGGAGCGGGGCCCC
>NYTH01000054.1 GCA_002683405.1 Salinisphaeraceae bacterium
CTCAAGCCTATGCAGTCAGCCGGAATGCCGCCGTCGCAGGTTGCCGGGCCCGTCCTGGGCCCGGTCCTCCGGACTCGCTGCGCTCGCGTCGATTTGTTCGCGGCGGCATGGCTTGGCAATGCTCATCCCGGCGGCACGGTCAACGGCTTCGCCGGCCTGCCTGTCTGGCCGGTCCGTCATTCGGCCGGGCAGTCCATCGCGACGTCCTTATGTCGAGTCCGGTCATGCTGACCGCCGAAGGGCTGGTCATTACGCGAGGTGATCGCGTGCTTCTGCGGGGGTTCGACCTCAGCGTGGACCCGGGTGAACGGGTGCACCTGAAAGGTCCCAACGGTGTCGGCAAATCGACCCTGATCAAGGTGCTTTGTGGTCTGCGGCGGGCCGAAGAGGGTCGGGTCTGCTGGCACGGGACCGATATCCGGCACGATCCGGACAGCTACGAGCGATCGCTGCTGTATATCGGTCATGAAAACGCGCTGAATCCCGATTTATCCGCCGTGGAGAACCTGCATTCGCTGCAGGCGATCCTGGGCTGTGAGACCGAAGGCGTCGAGCGCGCGCTGCAGGACGCCGGCCTGAAAGGGCGCATGCATCTTCCTTGCCGGAAACTGTCGGCCGGACAGCGGCGGCGGGCCGCGCTGAGCCGGCTGCTATCGAGCCGGCATCCGCTGTGGATTCTGGACGAGCCTGCCGCGGCGCTGGATGCGGCGGGCCGGGCATGGCTGGAGGCAATGATGCTGGCTCACGGTGAAGCCGGTGGCGCGGTGCTGTTCAGTGCGCATGAGCCATTGGCCGAGGCCGGCTGTCGCGTGGTCGAGCTGACATGAGCAGCATGTGGGCTATCGTACGGCGTGATCTGCTGCTGGGTCTGCGCCAGCGCGGCGAAATTCTGCAGCACCTGTTCTTCTTCCTGCTTGTCATCGTGCTGTTTCCGCTGGGTACGCGCCCCGAACCCGCCATGCTGCTGGCGGTTGGGCCGGCGCTGATCTGGATGGCTGTCCTGCTGTCGGCAATGCTCTCGCTGCAGCGGCTGTTTCGCCCGGAGCTTGAAGACGGCAGTCTGGAGCAGTGTCTGCTGTCGCCGGTCCCGCTGCCGCTGGTCGTGCTGAGCAAGGTAACGGCGCACTGGTTGGCCAGCGGCCTGATCTACATACTGGCCAGCCCCCTGATTGCGCTGCTGCTGGGCGTGCCGGGTCCGGCCATTCCGGTTATCATGGTGGCACTGGCGCTGGGGACACCCACGCTGGGTCTGGTCGGCGCGATTGGCGTGGCCCTGACACTGGGATTGCCGCGCGCCGGACTGTTACTGAGCCTGCTGATATTCCCGCTGTTCGTGCCGGTGCTCATATTTGGTGCAGGTGCCATGAACGCCGCCATTACCGGCCTGGAATTTCGCGGGCCGCTGCTCATGCTGGCGGCCATGCTCGTGCTGTCGGTGACGCTGGCACCGCTCGCAACGGCAGCCGCCCTGCGAATCAGTCTGGAATAGCGCTTCGATTGGCCGATTTATGTATCGCTGGTTTCATCAACTCGGTTCTCCGCCGTATTTCTATCGGCTGGCCAGACGGCTGGAACCCCGGCTGGCCATTGCAGCGCTGCTGCTGATCGCCTGGGGCGTTTACGGCGGTCTGGTGAAGGCCCCGCCCGATTATCAGCAGGGGGAGGCCTTCCGAATCATCTACGTGCACGTACCCAGCGCCTGGCTGTCGCTGTTCGTTTACACGGCCATGGCGGTTGCCGGCGCGGTGGCTTTAGTGTGGCGCATGAAGCTGGCAGAGGTATTCGTGACCGCCGCGGCGCCGCTGGGGGCCGCGTTCACGTTTCTGGCGCTGGTCACCGGATCAATCTGGGGCAAGCCGATGTGGGGCACCTGGTGGGTCTGGGATGCCCGCCTGACCTCGGAATTGATATTGCTGTTTCTCTATCTCGGCGTGATCGCCCTGAATGCCGCCATCGAGGACAGGCGCAGCGCTGCGCGTGCCTGCGCGCTGCTCGCGCTGGTGGGGGTTATCAACGTGCCGATCGTCCACTATTCGGTGGAATGGTGGAATACGTTGCACCAGGGCCCGACCATCACGCGGTTCGACCGGCCCGCGATGGCGCCCGAGATGCTCTGGCCGCTGCTGTGGTGTGCCCTGGGATTCAACTTCCTCTTTTTCTGGCTGCAATTGCCGCGGATGCGCTACGAGCTGCTGCAGCGTGAGGCCCGAAGCCGCTGGGTGGCCCGGGAGCTGGGCAGTGAGTGAGTTTTGGAACATGGGCGGATATGCTGCCTACGTGTGGAGCAGCTACGGCGTGTCGGCGGGCGTGCTCGGTCTGTGCGTGGCGACCACGTACATTCGACTGGCGTGGCTCAAAAGGCAGCTCCGGCGGCGAGAAACCGAACTAGATGATCCCAAATGACACCCAAACGTAAACGCAGGTTGTTACTGGTACTGTCGCTGGTCGCGGGCCTGGGCGTGGCGGCGGCACTGGGTTTGACCGCTTTTCGCGAGAATCTGCTGTATTTCTACGAGCCCAGCGCAGTGGTGGCCGGTGACGTGGGCCCCGGCACCCGCTTTCGCATCGGAGGGCTGGTGGAGCAGGGCAGCGTGGAGCGGGACAACGAGGCGCTCACGGTGACCTTCAGGCTGGCCGATTGCGCGGCCAGCGTACCCGTGAGTTACCGCGGGATCCTGCCGGACCTGTTTCGCGAGGGGCAGGGTATAGTGGCTTACGGCACGCTGGATGGTGCCGGCCTGTTCGTTGCGGACGAGGTGCTGGCCAAGCACGACGAGAACTACATGCCGCCGGAAGTGGCGGATGCGCTGGCGCAGGACAACGGCGAAACCTGCATGCCGGCCAACATGACGCAATCCTGACGGCGGTCGAGAGCCCCCGACCGCCGGTGCAGTGACGCCTTGTTCCTGCGTGATTTTCGCAGTTGTAAGCCAGGCACAAACTGTTTACCGTCCGAACACTTTGCAGGAGCCCCCATCAGCATGAGCGGTAAAATCTTGCTCGAGTACGAAGGTCTGCCGTCGGTACTCCCGTCCTTTATCAAAGCGGCCACCACGCTCGGCGGCGGATTGGAAGACGGGCAGACCATCCCGGACATACAGGCCAGGGTGTCGGGTGTCTGCGGCACTGACGGGCGGCTGCAGAGCTACAGCCAGGTCTGCGGATTCGAGCAGACCGGCACCCTGCCGATGACCTACCCGCATGTGCTGGCGTTTCCGCTTCAGCTTGCCGTGCTATCCCATCGTGAATTTCCGCTCAAGCTTCTCGGGCTGGTGCATGTGCGAAACAGCATCACCCAGCATCAGCCCATGCCGGCGCAGGAGCGGTTCGATGCCACCGTGAGCGTGGGCGGCCATCAGGAAGCGAACAAGGGCATCGAATTCGAGATGCTGACGCGCTATGCCAACAGTCAGGGCGAATGCGTGTGGGAATCCAGCGCGGTCATGCTCGCCCGCGTGAGCGGCAAGGGTAAGCGCTCCGGCGGACGCAAGGAAAAGAAACAGACGCCCGAGGTCATGCCGGAGGCCGGTCGCTGGCGTGCGCCGGCGGATATTGGCCGACGCTACGGCATGGCCGCCGGTGACATGAACCCCATTCATCTGTCGGGCATCAGCGCCAAACTGTTCGGTTTTCCCCGCGCGATTGCCCACGGGATGTGGCTCAAGGCGCGCTGCGCGGCCGATCTGGCTGACGACATGGGCGAACGGCCCTGCACGCTGTCGGTCGAATTCAAGCGCCCGGTTTTCCTGCCGTCCGAGGTGGTTTTTTCTAAGGCCGAGTCGGCGGGCGGTATCGATTTTGCATTGGCCAGTCCCGACGGCAGCGTCAAGCATATGCAGGGACGCGTGAATCCTGCCGATACTGACTGAATAGCCGGTACATCGATCAAGTCATCAACGAGCGTTGCGGCCCGATAGTCGCAGCTTCCGAATCAAGGGGTATTCAATGAGAATCAGAAAGGCGGTCTTTCCCGTAGCGGGTCTGGGCACGCGATTCCTGCCGGCCACCAAGGCCAGCGCCAAGGAAATTCTGCCGGTGGTCGACAAGCCATTGGTGCAGTACGCGGTGAAGGAGGCCATTGCGGCCGGCGCCGAGGAAATGGTGTTCATTACCAGCCACACCAAGAACTCGATCATGGATCACTTCGATCGGGACTACGAGCTGGAGGCCACGCTTGAGGCCAAGGGCAAGACCGAGCTGCTCAAGGCGGTACGCGAAGTGCTGCCGCCCGGCATCACCTGCGTCTACATCCGTCAGCCGGAAGCAATGGGGCTTGGCCACGCCATCAGTTGTGCCTTGCCGGCGGTGGGCGATCAGGATTTTGCCGTTATCCTCGCCGACGACTTGATTGCCGGCAGTTTCCAGCCCTGCCTGGCGCAGATGCAGCGCGTTTACCAGGAGTACGGAACCAGCGTGCTGGCCGTGCAGCGCGTGCCGCAGGAAGAGACCTACAAATACGGTATTGTCGAAGTGGAGCCGATCGGGCCGGGCCTCAGCGAAATCCGCGGCATCGTGGAAAAGCCGGATCCCGACAAGGCGCCCTCGAATCTGGCCGTGGTCGGCCGCTACATTCTGACGCCGCGCATTTTCAAGATTCTTGACCAGACCAAGCCGGGCGCCGGCGGCGAAATCCAGTTGACCGATGCCATTGAGCGCCTGATGGGCGAGCAGACCGTGCTGGCCTATGAATTCCAGGGTACGCGGTATGACTGCGGCAGCAAGCTGGGCTACCTCAAGGCGAACGTGGAAATCGGTCTGCAGCATCCGGAAATCGGCGACCGCTTCAAGAACTATCTCAGGGATCTAACCGATTCCTGGGGCGACGACGAGGACGACTCGCCGAAGCAGTCCGCCAACGGTTGATTACGGCGAAAACACAAGGCCGACAGTTCCTTCAACTGTCGGCCTTTTTGTTCCGGCCGACCGTTTCATGGAGAGGCGGTAAAAAATAGCGAAAGCGATACAAAATCAAAGGGCAGGGCGGAATAGTTTTGTTATCATGCAGCGCCAAGACGTCCGGCCCGAAAAATAGGTGGATTCCTAGACGCCAATGAAAAGCCAGCTCAACGAGAAGTTTGTCGGAAATTCTCCGCTCTTCGCAGGCAATAGCGCGTACATCGAAGCGTACTATGAACAATATCTGAAGGATCCCGACTCGGTTGAAGCCGGCTGGCGGGAATACTTCGACAGTCTGAACGGCGGCGATCGCCCGGACATTGCCCACACCCCCATTCGCGAGTCGTTCATCGACGTGTCCGCCAGCGCCGGACAGGGCGCCCAGCCCCGACCCCGCATGGCGGCCGAAGCCGCGCAGAAGCAGGCTGGCGTGCTGCGGCTGATCAACTATTACCGCGTGCGCGGCCATCAGGTCGCGAATCTCGACCCCCTGCGGCTGTTCGACGCACCTCCCGTGCCCGATCTCGACCCCGCCTTCCACGGCCTGGGCATTGCGGACCTGGATACGGTCTTCAATACCGGTTCGCTGTTCGCGGACGACGAGCTGCCGCTGCGGCGCATTATCGAAATCTGCCAGTCCGTCTACACAGACACCATCGGTGCCGAGTACATGTACATCACCGACACGCGGCAGAAGCGCTGGATACAGCGCCGGCTCGAAGCCGCGGTCGGTCAGGATCGGCTGGACCGGGAAGACAAGCGTCGAGTGCTGACACAGCTCACGGCTGCCGAAGGCATCGAGCGCTACCTGCACACCAAATACGTCGGCCAGAAGCGGTTCTCGCTGGAGGGCGGCGACAGCATGATTCCGCTGCTGCAGGAAGTGGCCGCTGCCGGTGCCCGCAACGGCATCGAGGAAATCGTGATCGGTATGGCCCACCGCGGCCGTCTGAACGTTCTGGTGAATTTCCTGGGCAAGTCACCGCAGGAACTGTTCGACGAGTTCGAGGGCAAGTACGACGTGGATGACCTGTCCATGTCGGGCGATGTGAAGTATCACATGGGCTTTTCCACGGACATCGAGGCCGGCGGCAATCGCGTGCATCTGGTGCTGGCGTTCAACCCTTCGCATCTGGAAGCCGTCAATCCGGTGGTGCAGGGGTCGGTCAAGGCACGCCAGGAACGCCGCGGCGACGTCAACGGCGAGCGGGTCCTGCCGCTGCTGATCCACGGCGATGCGTCCTTTGCCGGGCAGGGCATCGTCATGGAAACGCTGCAGCTGTCGCAGGCGCGTGGCTTTGCCACCGGCGGTACGGTGCACGTCATCGTGAACAATCAGCTGGGCTTTACCATGCAGAGCCCCATCATCGCCCGCCAGCGCGAATTCTCGCGGACCTCGCTGTACAACACCGACATTGCCAAGATTCTCGAAGCGCCGGTGTTCCACGTGAACGCGGATGACCCCGAAGCCGTGGTGTTCATCACCCAGCTGGCCATGGATTACCGTGCCACCTTCGGCAAGGACGTCATCATCGACCTGATCTGCTACCGGCGGCATGGACACAACGAGGCGGACGAGCCGGCCGTCACCCAGCCGCTCATGTACGAGCGCATACGGTCCGAGCCCACCACGCGCAAGAAATACGCCGAGCGGCTGATCAAGGAAGGCGTCATCGGCGAGGACGAGCCGCAGAAGATGTTCGATGCCTACCGCGACGGCCTGGCCGAAGGCAAGAACACCGCGCACACCACGCTGGGCATGGTGGGCAATGAATACACCGTCAACTGGAGCAGCTATACGAAAGGGCACTGGAGCGAGGTCGTTGATACCTCGGTGCCCATCGAGACGCTGCGCCGGCTGTGCAACACCATTCTCGAGATGCCCGAGGGCTTCGAGCCGCACGCGCGGGTCAGCCGCATTTTCGCCGATCGACGCAAGATGGCGGCCGGTGCTGCGCCGCTGGACTGGGGCTTTGGCGAAACCATGGCCTACGCCACCCTGATGGACGATGGCTACAGCATCCGGATTACCGGCCAGGACTGCGGTCGTGGCACGTTCTTCCATCGCCATGCCGTCATACACAATCAGATCGACGGCACGCCGCACGAGCCGCTGGCGCTGCTCAATCGCGAACGGACCAAGTTCGAGGCGAACGACTCGCTGCTGTCGGAGGCCGGCGTGCTCGGCTTCGAATACGGCTATGCCACGGCCAACCCGGAAGTGCTCACACTCTGGGAGGCCCAGTTTGGCGACTTTGCCAACGGCGCGCAGGTCATCATTGATCAGTTCATCGCCTCGGGCCAGGCCAAATGGGGCCGCTACTGCGGTCTGGTTCTGCTGCTGCCGCACGGCTACGAGGGGCAGGGGCCCGAGCATTCGTCGGCCCGGGTGGAGCGCTTCCTGCAGTTGTGCGCCGAGCAGCACATGCTGGTGATGATGCCGTCGACGCCGGCGCAGATGTTTCATCTGCTGCGCCAGCAGATGGTGCGCCCGCTGCGCATGCCGCTGGTGGTGTTCACACCCAAGAGCCTGTTGCGCCACCGACTGGCCGTCTCGTCGCTGGAGGATCTGGCCCAGGGCCGCTTCCACATGATTCTGGACGAGTACGACGACATGCCGGCCAAGGATATTCGGCGGATCGTTTTCTGCAGCGGCAAGGTGTATTACGACCTTTATCAGGCCCGCGCGGAGCGTGATCTCAAGGACGTGGCAATCGTGAGGCTGGAACAGCTGTATCCCTTCCCGGCCGAGGACTACGCGGCGATCATCGAGAAATACGATCAGGCGGACGAAATTGTCTGGTGCCAGGAAGAACCCGAAAATCAGGGGGCCTGGTACCAGATCAAGCATCGCCTGCAGGTGCCGCTGAGCAACGAACACACGCTGCTCTACGCCACGCGGGCCGGCTCGTCCACCACCGCGGCGGGTTACCACAAACTGCACGTCAAGCAGCAGGAAGCCGTTGTCGAAGCCGGATTGACCGGCGGCAACGAGCTGATCGAGAAAGGCAGCATCCGCACCCGCGGGCGCAAGAAACAGAAGAAATCCAAGTAAAAACGGACCGGTCCATGGTCCGGTCAGTCAAATTCGCGAAATCCGGGAAAACTCGACATGAGCATTGAAATCAAGGTTCCGGCGCTGCCGGAGTCTATTACCGAGGCCACAGTAGGCGCCTGGCACAAGAAGGCCGGCGATGGCGTGAAGCGCGACGAAAACCTGGTGGACCTTGAAACCGACAAGGTGGTGCTTGAGGTGCCCGCCGAGTCGGAAGGCGTGCTCAAGGAAGTGCTGGTCAAGGAGGGCGATACCGTTGAAGCCGGCGCCGTGCTGGCCATTCTTGAGCCGGGAGAAGCGACCGGCGGCGGGTCCGATGACGACAGTGACAAGCCGGATGACGCCGCCGCCGCCGACGACGACGACGACGGCAAGAGCGAGGCGGCCGAGAAAAAGAAGTCGTCGAATGCCGACGACGAGGCGCCGCCCGCCAGCCCGGCCGCGCAGAAGCTCATGGCCGAGCATGGCCTGAAAGCCGGCGATATCGACGGCAGCGGCAAGGATGGCCGGATCACCAAGGCGGATGTTCAGGACGCGGTCTCGAGCAAGGAGAGTGGCGCCAGCCAGTCCTCGGACAAAGCCGCCGAGAAATCGCGGCCGGCGCCTGCCGAAGCGCAGGAAGATCTGGAAAAGGAAGACCGGGCGGCCATTTCGGCTACCCAGGACGAGCGCCTCGAGCAGCGTGTGCCGATGAGCCGTATTCGCCAGCGTATTGCCGAGCGGCTGCTGGACGTCTCGCAGAACACGGCCATGCTGACCACGTTCAACGAGGTCGACATGAAATCGGTCATGCAGATCCGGTCGACCTACAAGGAAAAGTTCGAGAAAGATCACGAGGTCCGTCTGGGCTTCATGTCCTTCTTCGTGAAGGCGGCGGTCGAGGCGCTCAAGCGCTTCCCCATTGTCAACGCATCCATCGATGACGGCGATGTGGTCTATCACGGCTATTACGACATCGGTCTGGCCGTGTCCTCACCCCGCGGTCTGCTGGTCCCCGTCATGCGGGATGCCGATCAGATGAGCTACGCCGAAGTCGAGGAAAAGCTCGGCGAATTCGGCCAGAAGGCCCGGGACGGCAAGCTGACGATGGAAGAGCTCAAGGGCGGCACCTTCACCATTACCAATGGCGGCGTATTCGGCTCGATGCTCTCCACGCCCATTCTCAATCCGCCGCAGAGCGCGATTCTGGGCATGCATGCAATCAACGAACGGCCGGTGGTGGTCGATGGCGAAATCGTCATACGGCCCATCATGCAGCTGGCGCTTTCCTACGATCACCGGCTCATCGACGGCCGTGACGCAGTGCTGTTCCTGCGCACCATCAAGGAGCTGATCGAGGATCCGGCCCGCCTGCTGCTGCAGGTCTAGCATTCTGCCGTCTGACGCCACGCGCCAGCGCTTTAACGACTTACTTTTGAAGAAATATTTATGAGCAAGGACTACGAAGTCATCGTGATTGGCGGCGGCCCGGCGGGCTACGTCGCCGCCATTCGCTGCGCGCAGCTGGGCATGAAGACGGCCTGCATCGAAAAGTGGATTGACCCGCAGGACAAGCCGGCACTGGGCGGAACCTGTCTGAACGTCGGCTGTATTCCGTCGAAAGCCCTGCTCGAATCCTCGGAGATCTATCACCGGGCTCAGCATGATTTTGCGGCGCACGGCCTGAAGATCGACAAGGTGTCGATGGATATCGGCCAGATGCAGAAGCGGCGGCGCGAGGTCGTGGGCGCGCTGACGGGCGGTATTCAGGGCCTGTTCAAGGCCAACGGCATTGACTGGCTGCAGGGCACGGGGTGTATCGAGGATACCGGCAAGGTCAGCCTCAAGGAGCACGGCAAGTCGCGCAAGAAGAACCTGACCTGCGAGAAGATCATCATTGCCAGCGGATCGGTGCCCGTGAACATCGAAGTCGCACCGTTTGACGGCGACCGCATCGTGGATTCCTCCGGCGCGCTCGAATTCGACAGCGTGCCCGAGCGGCTGGGCGTGATCGGCGCCGGCTATATCGGCGTGGAACTGGGCAGCGTCTGGTCGCGCCTGGGCTCCGAGGTCGTGCTGCTCGAGGCGCTGGACAGCTTCATGCCCATTGCCGATGAGCAGATTGCCCGCGAAGCGCTCAAGCAGTTCCGCAAGCAGGGACTGGATATCCGGCTGCAATCCCGAGTGGTGTCCGCGAAGGTCAAGGGCAAGAAGGTCGAGGTCAAGTACAACGCCGAAAACGAGGAGCATACCGAGACGTTCGACCGGCTCATCGTGGCCGTCGGCCGCCGTCCGTACACTGAAAGTCTTTTCTCAGGAAACGCGCGTATAGAGCTGGATGAAAAGGGATTTGTTTCGGTCAATGAAAAATTCCGGACCAGCCTGCCCGACGTATACGCGGTGGGCGACGTCGTCGGCAATCCCATGCTGGCTCACAAGGGCATGGAAGAGGGCATCGCCGTGGCGGAAATTCTCGCCGGCCAGAAGCCGCAGGTCGATCACGCCACGATTCCTTCAGTGGTCTACACGGCCCCCGAAATCGCCTGGGTAGGCAAGACCGAGCAGCAGCTGAAGAAGGAAGGTCGCGAATACCGCAGCGGCAGCATTCCGTTCGCCGCCAACGGGCGCGCCAAGGCGCTCGGTCAGCAGGATGGCCTGGTGAAAATCCTGGCCGACAGCAAGACCGACGAAATTCTGGGGGCACACATGATCGGCCCCTATGTTTCCGAACTGGTGCAGGAAATCGTCGTTGCGATGTCCTACCGGGCCAGCAGCGAGGACATCGCCCGCATCATCCACGGTCACCCGACGCTGTCGGAAACGGTCCACGAGGCGGCCCTGGCGGTGGACGGGCGACCCATTCACTTCGCGCCGCCGCGCAAGCGGAAGTAGCGCGCTAGCGGACCGCCCGGACAATCCGCACGATGCGGGCACTGGGTTCCAGCTGACTGTCCTTTGGCGCGAGATGATCGGCCGCCGACGAGACGGCGGCCTGCGAAAAGCCGGCATGGGTCAGGGCGCTTTCGGCCTCGGAGGCCTGCCGATAGTGGAAGTGGATGCCGCTTCGGAGCATCGTGCCCAGCATGACGCGAAAAGCCGTACCCGCTGCCAGGGGCTGCTCGCTGCCGACATGCAGATCCGACAGGTAAAGACCTTTCGGGAAGCCGGCCAGGCAGTCGGCAATGCGGCGCCATAAGGTCTCCACCGAAGCCTGGTCGAAGTAGTTCAGCAGGCCTTCGGTGATGATGCACAGCCCCTTGTCCCGGTCGAGCTGGGAGACCACATGTCGCAGGCTCGCGGGGCCGTCTTCGGCCAGCGCATCGAGCGGCTCCACCCGGTGGCGCTTGGGAAGCGCACCCTGCGCCACCAGCAGCTTGCGTTTGCGATGCGTCATGCCCGGCAAATCGGTTTCGACGTAGGTGAGCTTGCGCCGATAGCGTCGCGACAGGCGCCACCCACGGCCGGACAGCCCGGCGCCGATTTCCACCACCTGCTGGATGTCGCCCTGTTTGATGGCGTCTTCGAGCATGCGGTCAAGAATGCCGTGACGGGCCAGCAGCAACCCCTCGAGGTTGGGCTGGCGAGCCAGCCGGGCGGCGGCGTTCAGCGGCTTGAGCGCGTGGTAAAGGCTGCGCCCCATCCGCGTCTCAAGTCGGGGGTCGGAGAGGTTGTTGCGAACCCAGACGGCGCCGGTGTAGTGCGCGGTGGGGCTGATCCGGTCGGAGCGTTTTGTTCTCATTATCCCTGTCTCCGTCAAGGCTCCGGGGCGGCTGCAGCGCGGTGGGGCCGCTCATAGAGTGCCTTTTCCTGGCCGTTTTGCGCAATTTCCCGCCGGCCCGCGATGTAAGCAGTCGGTTTCGACGTTATCATCCACGCGAGAAACGACTTCAATACAGGACGAATGCGACGTGGCGGGACACAGCAAGTGGGCCAATATCCAGTATCGAAAAGGGGCGCAGGACAAGAAGCGCGCCAAAATATTTACCCGGCTGATTCGTGAGATCACCGTGGCCGCGCGCATGGGCGGAGGTGATCAGGACGCCAATCCGCGCCTGCGCCTGGCGATCGACAAGGCGCTGTCGAACAACATGCCCAAGGACAACATCGAGCGCGCGGTCAAACGGGGCAGCGGTGAAACCGACGGCGAAAATTTCGAGGAAATCCGTTACGAGGGCTACGGCCCCAACGGCGTGGCAATCATGGTCGACACCATGACCGACAACCGTAACCGTACGGTCGGCGAAGTACGCCACGCCTTTTCCAAGCACGGCGGCAACCTGGGTGCCGACGGTTCGGTGGGTTATTTGTTCGACCGGAAGGGCGTATTCAGCTTCGGCCCGGATGTGGATGACGAAGCCGTGCTTGAACTGGCGCTGGAGGCGGGCGCCGAGGACGTGGCCGAGTACGACGACGGCAGCTTTGATGTGCTCTGCGCGCCCGACGATTACGCCGCGGTCAAGCAGGCGCTGGCCGCAGGGGAATTCGAGGCCGCCGAATCCGATGTGACCATGCGGCCCGCCACCACGGTGGAGCTTTCGGAAGAGGACGCTGAAAGCTGCCTGAAACTGCTGGACGCGCTGGAAGACCTGGATGATGTCCAGAACGTCTACTCCAACGCGGAATTCCCCGAGGCCCTGCTCGCGGCCGGCTAGTGCGGGTGGTTTCCTCGGGCAGACGACGCATACTGGGTATAGATCCGGGCTCGGTGGTCACCGGCTTTGCCGTAATCGATGCGCCGGCGCGTCCCGGCGGGCAGGCCGGCTGCGTGGTCATCGACTGTCTTCGCCTGCCGGCCGTCAGTTTCGTGGAACGATTGGCCATCATTTTTGACGAAATCACGCGCGTCATTACGGAATACCAGCCCGGCGAAATGGTGGTCGAGGACGTGTTTGTCAGCCGCAATCCCGCGAGTGCGCTCAAGCTGGGGCAGGCGCGCGGCGCGGCGATCTGTGCCGGCGCGGCGCAGCGGCTCCCGGTGGCGGAATACACGCCGACGATGATCAAGAAATCCATTGTCGGCCGGGGCGCGGCGGACAAACAGCAGGTTCAGCACATGGTGCGCATGCTCCTCAATCTGAAAACGGCGCCGCAGGCCGATGCGGCCGACGCGGCGGCGGCAGCACTGTGCCATCTGCATCACAGTCAGAACCCCCTGGCCGCAACTGCCGGGCGTGCCCGATGATTGGTCGCCTGCAGGGTCGGATCGTGGAGCGTCAGCCGCCGTTTCTGGTCATCGATGTCCAGGGCGTCGGTTACGAGGTCGAGGCGCCGCTATCCACCTTCTTTGCAATGGATGGCCAGTCCGACTCGGTCAACCTGCATATCCACATGGTTGTGCGCGAAGACGCCATGCTGCTATACGGTTTCGCCACCCTGGCCGAGAAGAAGCTGTTTCGCGAACTGCTCAAGGTCAGCCGCTTCGGCCCCAAGATGGCGCTGACCATCCTGTCGGGCTGCAGCGTCAGCGAGTTTGCCAGCACCGTGGCGGCGGGTGATGCGGCGCGGCTGTCGGGGCTGCCCGGTATCGGCAAGAAGACGGCAGAGCGGCTTATCGTCGAGATGCGCGATCGCCTGGGCAAGCAGCCCGCGGAATTTTCAGGCCTGGCTGGGCCGGACGCCGCCAGTGCCCCGACGAACGATGCGTTGGGCGAGGCGCACAACGCGCTGACGGCGCTGGGCTACAAGCCGGCCGAAGCGGACCGGCTGCTCAAGGGTCTCGAGACCGATCTGCCCAGTAAAGAGCTCATCCGGCAGGCGCTGCGCAAGGCGGTGCGCTGATGAGCGAAGAAGAGCGGCTGATTTCCGCAGCGCCCCAAGGGCGCGAAGAGGACACCATTGACCGGGCCCTGCGGCCGCGGCGGCTGGCGGAGTATATCGGCCAGAGCGCGGTCCGCGAGCAGCTCGGCATCTTTATCCAGGCCGCTCGCAAGCGCAGCGAAGCGCTGGATCACGTGCTTATCTACGGCCCGCCCGGGCTGGGAAAGACCACGCTGGCGCACGTGATCGCGCAGGAAATGGACGTGGGCCTGCGCCAGACCTCTGGCCCGGTCCTGGAGCGGCCGGGCGATCTGGCCGCGCTGCTGACCAACCTCGAGCCGAATGACGTGCTGTTCGTTGACGAGATCCATCGCCTGTCACCGGTGGTCGAGGAGGTCCTGTACCCGGCGCTCGAGGATTACCAGATCGATATCGTCATTGGCGAAGGGCCCGCAGCCCGCTCGATCAAGCTCGACCTGCCGCCGTTCACGCTGGTGGGGGCCACCACCCGCGCCGGCGCGCTGACCTCGCCCCTGCGCGACCGCTTCGGCATTGTCCATCGGCTGGAGTTCTATGATCTCGACGACCTGGGTGCAATCGTCAAACGCTCGGCCGCCATTCTCGGGGTGGGGCTGGACGCCGCCGGCGCGGCCGAAATCGCCCGACGGGCGCGCGGCACGCCGCGGGTCGCCAACCGGCTGCTGCGCCGGGTTCGCGACTATGCCGAGGTCAAGGCTGACGGGCATATTTCGGGCGAAGTCGCGGCCGCGGCGATGGACATGCTCGACGTCGACAAGCAGGGTTTCGACGTGATGGATCGCAAGCTGCTGCTGTCCCTGATCGAGAAATTCGAGGGCGGGCCGACCGGCGTGGAAAGTCTGGCAGCGGCGATCGGCGAGGCCCGCGAGACCATCGAGGATGTGCTCGAGCCCTATCTGATCCAGCAGGGGTTCATGATGCGCACGCCGCGCGGGCGCGTCGCCACGGCGCAGGCCTATCGCCATTACGGCCTGAAAGCACCGCGGCCGGGCGGAGGAGATCCTGTTCAGGATATGTTCAACGACTAACGCGCATGTTTTACAGGATGTTGCAGCGCGGTAAACTGCAGAATTAATCGAAAAATCAATGGCAAGGATCGGCCGTCCAGGCCTGCTGAATGTCTGTTTCGCAACCCGTTTCCCGATTTTCCGTGCGCGTGTACTACGAAGACACGGACGTATCCGGCGTGGTCTACCATGCCAACTATCTCCGCTATTTCGAGCGCGCCCGTACCGAATGGCTGCGCGATCGCGGTTTTGACCAGGAGCGGCTGCGCAAGGAACTCAACCTGGCTTTTACGGTCGTTTCGGCAGAGCTTCGTTTTCGTCTGCCGGCGCGGCTCGACGATGAACTGCTGGTGGAATCGCGGCTGGAAAAACTCAAGGCGGTCAGCTTCGACTTCGACCAGCAACTGGGCTGCGAGAGTCGGCTGCTGGTCACCGGCCGTTTTCGCTGTGCCTGTATCGATGCGGAGCAGTTCAAGCCCCGCGCCCTTCCCGAATTTATGCGCAAGGAGTTTGCATGAACGTCGAAACCGACCTCTCCATCTGGGGGCTGGTCATGCAGGCCAGTATTCTGGTCCAGCTGGTCATGCTGGGCCTGCTGCTGGCCTCGGTGATTTCCTGGGTGGTGATTTTCAGCAAGCGGCGCCTGCTCAAGCACACCCACAAGGAAGTTGAATGGTTCGAGGACCGCTTCTGGTCGGGCGGCAACCTCAACGACGTGTATCAGGACGTCATGGCCCGCTCTGATGAGCACAGCGGGCTGCCCGCCCTGTTCCGCGCCGGCTTCGAGGAGCTCAAGCGCCAGCGCGAGGACGGCAATGCGCGGCCCGAAGAGGTCGTGCCCTCCGTACAGCGGGCCATGCGCGTTGCCATGGCGCGCGAGGTCGAACGCCTGGAGAAGGGTCTGGCCATGCTGGCCACCATCGGCTCGACCAGTCCCTACGTCGGCCTGTTCGGGACGGTGTGGGGCATCATGTCGGCGTTCATCGCGCTGGGGAACGTCAAGCAGGCCACGCTATCGCAGGTGGCGCCGGGCATCGCCGAGGCGCTGATCGCCACCGCCATGGGTCTGTTCGCGGCCATTCCGGCCGTGATTGCCTACAACATCTTCACCAACAAGGTGGACGGCCTGGAGTCCCGGTATCAGACGTTCATGGAGGAGCTGGCGGCGATTGTGGAGCGTGGCGTGAAGGCTTCGGCCATGCGGGAGAAACAATGAGCGGGCGCCGGCGGCTGGCCCACGAAATCAACGTGGTGCCGTATATCGATGTGATGCTTGTGCTGCTGATCATCTTCATGGTCACGGCGCCGCTGCTGACCAGCGGCGTGGAAGTGGATTTGCCGGATGCGCCCGCCAAGCCGGTGGACTACGACAGCGAAAACGAGCCGCTCGTGCTCACGGTGAAATCCGACGGCAGCATGTACCTGAATATCGGCCCGGATCCGAAGGCCGCCGTGAGCCAGGCGGAAATCGTGGAATATGCGCGCATTGCGCTGGAGGAACGGCCTGACCGGCCCGTGGCCGTGCGCGGCGATACCGCAGGCGCATACGGTGACGTGGTGCGCGGCATGGTTTTCCTGCAGCAGGCGGGCGCGGCCAAGGTGGGTCTTCTAACGGACAACGAGGACGACAGCCAGCGCGCCGGCCGCTGACGCTGAGCTGACCGCATCATGTGGCAGAGTTTCCTGAAGAACTGGCGAGCCGTGGTCCCGGCCGTGCTGCTGCACGCGCTGCTGTTCGGCTTTCTGGTGTTCAGCGTCGATTTCAGCCACATCGTGCCGAGCGGCGGCAGCAGTCCGCCTGACGTGGTGGAAGCCGTGGTGGTGGACCCCGGCTTCGTCCCGCCCGCACCGCCTCCACCCGCGCCGGCGGCCGAGCCGGACCCGGAGCCCCAGCCCGATCGCGAAGCCGAGAGACAGCGTCAGGAAGAGGCGGCCCAGGCGATGATCGAGCAGGCGCAAGCCCGCGCCGAAGCCGAACGTCAGGCTCGCGAAGAGGCTCGTCAGGCGGCAGAAGCGCGTGCGCGCCAGCAACAGGCCGAAGAAGAAGCCCGCCGCAAGGCCGAGGCCGAGGAAAAGGCCCGCGCCGAGGCGGAAGCCCGTCGGCAGGCCGAGGCAGAAGCGCGCCGGCAGGCTGAGGCCGAAGCGAAACGCAAAGCCGAAGAACAAGCCAGACGCCAGGCCGAAGCCAATCGCAAGGCCGAGGAAGAGGCCAGACGACAGGCGGAAGCGGAAGCCAGGCGCAAGGCCGAAGAAGAAGCCCGCCGCAAGGCCGAGGCGGAAGCGCGACGGAAAGCCGAGGCCGAAGCCAAGCGCAAGGCGGAAGCCGAGGCGCAACGCAAGGCAGAAGCGGAAAAGCGCCGCCGCGAGGAACTCAAGCGCCGCGCCGAGGAACAGGCCCGCCGCCAGGCCGAAGCCGAACGCGAGGCGCGCGAACAGCGTCTGCGCGACGCGCTGGCGGCGGACCAGCAGGCCAGCCAGATGAGCCGCGAGCGAGCCCAGTATCTCAAGTCCATCGAGAACCACGTGAAATCCAACTGGACCATTCCGCTGCGAACTGAAAATCTGAAGAACTGTCAGGTGAAAATTACGCAGACACCGGGCGGGCTGATCACGGGCTATCGCCTGATCGGCTCCTGCGGCAGCGAGGCCATCGACATCTCGGTGGAAAAAGCGATCGAGAAATCCGATCCGCTGCCCCGGCCGCCATCGCGTTCGGTTTTCGAGAAGGAAGTGATTGTTAACTTCGGACCGGAATAACGCCCGGTCCAGGCACGACGGAGCATTGTCGCGATGATGAGCATGAGGCGAATCAGGCTGATGGGTCTGCTGCTGGGGCTGTTGGCCCTGCCGGCGCAGGCGGCGCTGGAGGTCAATGTGCGGGAAGGCGTACGCGCGGCGCTGCCCATTGCGCTCGTGCCGTTCGGCGGCACCGACCAGTTTGACGTAAGTCTGACCGAGATTGCCTCGCAGGATCTTGCGACCACGGGCCTGTTCAAGCCGCTGGCACGCGACCGGATGCTGGGGCAGCCCAGCCGCGTCGAGCAGATCAACTATGCGAACTGGCGCACCACCGAAGTCGACAACATCGTTGTGGGCTCGGTCGCGCCGGATGGCAACGGCAACTACCGGATCACGTTCAAGATCGTGGATGTCTACAAGGAATCCACCGTGGGCAGCTATCAGGTGTTCGCCAAGTCGAACGACCTGCGCAGCGCCGCCCACATGGTCGCCAATCTGGTTTACGAGCAGTTCATCGGCAAGAAGGGCTATTTCCTGTCCCGCCTGGCCTACGTGACGGCACGCAACGAAGGCGGCACGCCAAGGTACCGGCTCATGGTGTCGGATTACGACGGGCAGAATCCACGCGTGATCCAGTCCTCGCGGGATCCGATCCTGTCGCCGGCTTGGGCGCCCAACGGCAGTCAGCTCGCCTATGTCGCCTTCGATGTGGACCGCGGCCGCACGGTGCTGCGTACGCATGATCTGAATACGGGCGATATCCGCGAGGTGTCCGCGCGTCAGGGCATCAACGGCGCGCCGGCCTGGTCGCCGGACGGCAGCAAGCTGGCCATGACGCTGAGCTTCCGCGGCAATCCCGAAATCTACACCTACGATCTGGGTAGCAAGAAGCTGTCGCAGGTCACCTTCCACGGCGCCATCGATACCGAACCCGCCTGGTCGCCGGATGGGCAGTACATCGTCTTCACGTCTGACCGTGGCGGCAAGCCGCAGGTCTATCGCATGCGCGCCACGGGCGGGCAGGTCGAACGCATGACCTTTTCGGGCGAGAGCAATCAGCGGGCGAGTTTCGGCCCCGATGGCGACAAAATGACCCTGGTACAGGGCGGCGACGGGGGTTTCCGTATTGCGGTTTTGGACCTCAATACCAATAATACGCGCATTGTGAGTCGTGGCCCGCTGGATGAGAGCCCGAGCTTCGCCCCGAACGGGCAGGCGATCATCTATGCGAAATCGGGTCGGGGTGGCGCCAATCTTGCTGTCGTGTCGAGCGACGGGGAGGTCCGCTCCGAGCTGGCGCAGTCTGGCGATGTGCGGGAACCCGCCTGGTCGCCGGCCGGCTACTGAAGATGATGGACAATCTGTCGAATATCACGCGCGGGTCGGCCGGCAGGCCGGTCTGCGCCGTCATGCGGCATCCCCCCGGATGCCAGCCTGACGCCGTCACAAAGGTTCGCGGCAGCGTGGAAGCTGTCGCGAGCGGGAAACAGCGCGAAACCGTCGCCCGCGCAGGTGGTCAGGCGTCCGTGGTTAATCCCGTGTGTTTTTTCATGACCTACCGTCCGGGGATCGGGGGTCGTGCCAGTCAGAGCTATCAAGGAGCTTTTAGATGAAAACTCAATTCGCCACATCGCAACGCAAATACGCATTGCGACTGGTATTCGCCAGTCTCGTCATTGCGTTGGCGGGCTGCGCGGGTAACGAGCCGTTGCCCGACGAGCCGGTGGATGCGCCCGTGCCGCAGCAGGCTGAACAGCGTCCGGCTTCCAGCGGTGGTACCGCCAGCGGCCCGCAGATCGATGCCTCCCGCCTGAACGAGCGGGGCCTGCAAGGCATTCCGATGGAAGATCGGGCCATGTTCCTGGACCCGAATAATCCGCTGTCGACCCGCATCATCTACTTCGATTTCGACAGCAGCCAGATTCCGGCCCGATTCGAGCAGGCCATCACGGCCCACGCCAATTATCTGGCCAATCACCGGAATATCACCCTGCGGCTGGAGGGTCATACCGACGAACGTGGCACGCGTGAATACAACGTGGGTCTCGGGGAGCGTCGCGCCCAGGCGGTGGAGCGGGGTCTGACGCTGTCCGGCGCCGGTGCGGAGCAGATCACCACCCTGAGTTTCGGTGAAGAGCGTCCCGCCGCGTTCGGTTCCGATGATTCGGCTTACGACAAGAACCGCCGAGTCGAGCTGATCTACGTCAAGCGTTAGGTTGATGCGTTTTTCAGCAAGAAATGTCCTCATTGCCGGTGGTCTGCTGCTTGCAGCGGCCACCGGCCATGCCAAGGTCGACACCGCCACCAAGCTCCGGCTCGACTCCATCGAGGCGCGGCTGCCGGATGTCAGCCGGCTGGAACGTCTGGAACAGCAGGTCGCGCAGTTGTCCGGGGATGGCAGCGGCGCGTCCTCTTCGGGCGGACAGCCGAGCAACATGTTCGGTCTGCTGCAGGATATCCAGTCGCTGCAGGACGAAGTGCGCCGGCTGCGGGGTGAGGTGGATCAGCTTCAGTTCGATCTGAAACAGTCGCGTGAGCGCGAAAAGCAGATGTACCAGGAGCTGGACGCCAGGCTGCAATCGCTGGAAAGCGGTGGCGGAGCCGCGCCCGGGCGCGGACCCGAGGTAGATGAGCAGGCGGCGGAGCAGGCGTATCTGAAGGCGCGTGAAGCGCTCTCGGCAGGCAACTACAAGGAGGCCGCGTCCGCCTTCCAGTCCATGGTCTCGAACTTCCCGGGCAGCCAGTACTCGCCCGCCGCCTATTACTGGATGGGAGAGGCGCACTACGTTGATCGCCGCTACAAGGAGGCCGAAAAGGCCCTGACCACGGTCATCACGGAGTATCCGGACAGCGACAAGCGCGCTGACGCCATGTATCGCCTGGGTGTGGTCTATGACGAGCAGGGCCAGGCGGGTGATGCCCGCAGCGCGCTGCAGGGTGTGGTGGATCAGTATCCCGATACCCGCGCGGCCCAGGAGGCCCGTAAGCGTCTGAACGACATCGGCGGCTAGGCGCGTTCGGTGGCCGTGACGTCGAGCGAGGCCCGTGTTGGCCTGAAACGCCGTGCTGCCGCCAGCAGCAGCGTGCGCGTAACGGAGGTCTTTCTGTCGCTGCAGGGTGAAGCGCGTGCGGCAGGCCTGCCGACCGTATTTGTCCGGCTGACCGGCTGTCCTCTGCGCTGCCATTACTGTGATACCGCCTATGCCTTTCACGGTGGAGAGCGCCAGAGCGTTGATTCGCTGCTGCAACGGATTCGCGACCATGGCGTGGCGGATGTCTGCGTTACCGGCGGCGAGCCGCTGGCGCAGCCGGGCGCCAGCCTGCTGATCCGGTCACTGTGTGATGCGGGATTCAGTGTTGCTGTCGAAACCAGTGGGGTCCTGAATATTGATCGTGCCGACCGTCGCGCCTCGCGCATCATGGATCTCAAGACGCCGGCATCGGGCGAACTCAAGCGTAACGACTACGGCAATATCGAACGACTGACCGGTCACGACCAGGTCAAGTTCGTCGTCTGTGATCGGGCCGATTTCGACTGGGCCTGTATGCAGATTCGTGAGCATGGCCTCACGGATCGGTGTCCGGTGTGGCTATCGCCCAGCCACGGGCAGCTGGAAGCGGCACAGCTTGCAGAGTGGCTTATCGACAGCCGCCTGCCGGTACGGCTGCAGCTACAGCTTCACAAACAGTTATGGGGCAATGAGCCAGGCCGCTGAATCCTCCGGCCGCGCCGTCGTGTTGCTATCGGGCGGACTGGATTCGGCCACCTGCCTGGCGCTGGCGCGGGCCCATGGTTTCGCCTGCCACACCCTGGCGCTGTCGTATGGCCAGCGTCACGACGCCGAGTTGCGTGCGGCCCGGCGTTTGTCGGGCGTGCTTGGCGCGGTTGAGCACAAGCAGGTCAATATCGATCTTGATGGCATGGGCGGCTCGGCGCTGACCGATGCCTCCATCGAGGTGCCCGACGAGCCGGGCGAGGGTATACCCGTGACCTATGTGCCGGCGCGGAACACGCTCATGCTCTCTGTGGCACTGGGCTGGGCAGAAATACTCGACGCCGACCAGATATTCATCGGTGTGAACGCGGTGGATTATTCCGGCTACCCGGATTGCCGGCCCGAATATATCGAGTCCTTCCAGGCCATGGCGAACCTGGCCACGCGCGCCGCGGTACAGCAGGGCCGGCGCATCACCATTCAGGCGCCCCTGGTCCGGCTCAGCAAAGCCCAGATTATCGAGCGCGGCCTGGCGCTGGGCGTGGATTACGCCGAAACGGTGTCCTGTTACCGGGCTGACAGGCAGGGTCGCGCTTGCGGACGTTGCGATGCCTGCCGCTTTCGTCGAGCGGGATTCGAGGACGCCGGCAGGCCGGACCCCACGCGCTACCAAACGCCGGCCTGATTCGGTATCATTCGCGCCGCGCAAGCCGCCGGCGGGGTCATTATCAATATCCGGCTGGCGCCACCCGCGTCGCCACGGATCTTCTCCCGTAGGCCGACTTTCGCAATCCGCCCGGACGGCGGCTGTTGCTTCTTGCAACATGAGCGCGGGCTGTCAATCAATACGGGCGGTTAGCTCAATGGTAGAGCAGTGGCCTTTTAAGCCATTGGTTCTGGGTTCGAGTCCCAGGCCGCCCACCATTTCGCGCCCCGCACGGCTGATCTCCCGCCTTCAATGAGGCGCGAAATTCCTCCGTGATCATTTTTGATGCACCAACGATAGATGTCTGATCGAAGGAATGATCTTTCGAACCTGAACCCGGAATATCGTCTCATGGTTCTGGGTTGGCTCAGGCTATCCCTGGCCCTTGGGCTCGCGGGTCTCTGGTCATCTTTCTCTGATTGTTGGCTAGGGACAACGGTGCCCGGCGCGCTATCACGGCCGACGGGTGAGTCACCGAATTCGTGATGTTCAATCACGTTGGCCGTGCCCTGAAGCGCGGCCCGCGACAGCTTCCGTGCATGGACTCCATCCCCACACGAACACGATAAAGGTCACAAAAAGCCATGACTGACGAACAAAGCATCTGGTTTGGCGAGCCGCCGACGCCGGAATCCCTCAATCAGCTGTTGCAGAACGACGCCGTGGGGTACATGGACATGGCGTTTATCGAAGTGGGGCCGGCGCACCTGGCGGCGAAATTGCCGCTGGGCCCGCGCACGCGCCAATCATTCGGCTTGCTTCACGGCGGAGTGTCCTGCGTGGTCGCCGAAACCATGGGTAGCGTCATGGGCAATTACGTGCTGGATCGCGAGCGCCAGTTCGCGGTGGGCCTGGAGATCAACGCCACGCACCTGAATTCGGCTGCCGGGGACGGATTCGTGATCGCCACCACGCGGCCGGTGAAGCTGGGCGGCTCGGTGCAGACGACCGAAACCCGCCTGGTCGATGATCGGGGCCGGGATATCTGCATCGCTCGGCTGACGACCATTGTTCGCGACCGGCGGTAAATCACGCCTCGCGGACCCGGCGCGGATCAGTCGGGACGCTCTTCTGCCTCCAGCTCATCGATAGGGGCAGGTGGCGGCGGTGCCGGCTCCGCGGTCGCCGGCTCACCGGCTTCATCGTCTGCTACCACGGCGCCGCTGTCGGGCGGCTCGGTACCTGCCGTTGTCGTTTCGGGGACGTCGCTACCGGACTCGTCAAGCAGGATTTGCGCGTTGTCCTCGGAAGGCGGCTCGGTTTCGGGCGGATCGGGCTCCGGCTGCTCCTCGGCAACTTCTTCGCTGGTCTTGGGAATACCGACCCGGTAGGCCGCGAAGCCGGGGATGACCACCTGGTTCAGGGCCATGCCCAGAATACGCCCGTCGTTGTCGGCGCGGATTTCCGAGCGATTGTTGGTAATGGGGTCTGTCACGGTGCCCAGGACCTGACCGCGGCTGACTTCGTCGCCCAGCTCGACCTTGCTGAACAGGATGCCGCCCGTATCTGCCCGGAGCCAGTTCGATTGATAAAACACCGGCTGCGGGTCGGCCCACAGGCTGGTCTTTTTGACCATGCCCATCTTGTTGAGCAGCGTGCGCACGCCTTTCACGCCGGCGGCCACTTCCTTCGGCTGGAAGCGGCCGGGCTCGCCGGCTTCCAGCGTGATGGTGGGTACACCGGCCCGGTTGGCTGCGCCGCGAAGCGTCCCGCCCTGGGCCCTGGAATTCAGAACGGGCAGGGCGCCCAGATTCTGCGTGAGCTCCAGCACCTTGGGATTACTCAGGTCCGCCCGGATCTGCGTGAGATTGGTGCGGTGAAACGATCCGGTATGCAGGTCCACGAGCGCATCGCAATGCTTGATGACGTTCTCGAATAGCGAATAGGCGATGCGTGACGCCGAACTGCCCGTTGGCGAGCCCGGGAAATAACGATTCAGGTCGCGCCGATCGGGCAGATAGCGCGAATTCCGGCGAAAACCGAACATGTTGACGATGGGAATGCCGACAATGGTCCCGGACAGCTCTTTCGGATCAACGCCGTAGAAGATGCGGCGCACCATTTCTATACCGTTGAGTTCGTCCCCGTGTACTGCGGCCGTCAGGCAGACAATCGGTCCTGTCTGCAGACCGTGCGCTACCAGCACGGGCGTGGGTACCGAGATGCCGGCAAACGATTCACTGGCAATCCAGGAAAGTTGCCTGACCTCCCCAGGCGGGACTTCGCCGTCCAGCATGATGAATGGAGAGGGTAATTCAGGTTCCGCCGCCACGGCTTCTGCGGGGGGCTCGCTTGACTCGGCCGCGGCCTCGACGGGCGCCGGCGGGTCGGCTTCCATGGCGGCCGGCGGGTCGGCGCTGGCTTCGTCCGGATCCGGCTCGACCGGATCGGCCGGCGGCGGCGAAGCTTCGGGCACCTGCACCGGCTCATCCAGATCGCCCTCATCGGCTAAAGCCGGCATGGGCGCACAGGTCAGACAGATGAGGATCGGCAGTAGCCGAAGGCAGTATCGAGGCAGGGAAAGCACCGCAGCAATTCGCATATCTGAGAGGCAGACCACGGGTCCGCCATGTCCTGTTCAAATAAAGTCGGAAATTGAGCCCGGCATCCGCCCCGAACGCGCCTCTGCGGCTATGAGTCGAGGGTCTGTCAAAAGTTCCGTGAAAGCCTTGGGCCTGATGAGTTCAAGAGGGTATCATCGCCGTCGTCCCGTGTCGGCGCCAGCCGTCGACAGAGCGCCAAGCGTGCGAAACGATCGGGCCAAGTCAGTATGCCGCCGTGGTGGAATTGGTAGACACGCCAGGTTTAGGTCCTGGTGGCCGAAAGGCCATGGGGGTTCAAGTCCCTCCGGCGGTACCATTTCCCGCCCATGGAGTAGATTCAGGACTCCGAGAACCAAGCGGGAAATCCCTCCTCCAGCATATCTAATACTCGCACGCAAAACGCCCGATCGAAGCGGATTCAGGACCCCAATAATCAGGCGGGAAATTCCTCCTGCAGCGTATCTAATACTCGCAGGCAGAACGTCCGATCGAAGCGAATTCAGCACTCCAGGAACCCGTCCGGATATTCCTCCGCATCGGCGGATTCTTCGCCAACCCTGATATACGCGAGCAAAGCGCGGATCCATCGCGGCTCTCTCTCGGCGAGTTCGATTCCGTCTCCGGCGCTGCGCTCCAACGGCCGACTCCCCAGCCACCCATCGTCCGCCGCGCTACACGCTGAACGATTCGCGTGGCCAAGCCTGCGTGGTCGGGCGCTGTCATGGTTGGCAATGATGGCGCTGCGCCGGAAACAACCTCTATGCGCCTACGGAAATGTTTGTCATCCGCCTCAAGTGGTCGATGCCCGGGCACCCCTGCCCAGGCTGGCACCGGATGCGGGTCTTGCTGGCGATCGCACAGACGGATTTGCCGCGAGCCTCGCTTGTTGCAGTGCAGCGCGCAAGCCATCCGATTTTTGCAGGCACGACAGACGGGTGCCTCGTTTGATTCTCGGGCCCGGTAATTCACTGAAAAATTTACTGAATCGGCTGAAGCTACGCCGCTAGGGTCGCGGGCCTCAGTTGCAACGGTGGGAAAACAGGGAGCAATATCGAGGTGGACTATAATGCTGTCAAATCAGAAAACAGCACAATAATGCACTATTGGTTAAGCAATCGGCGTAGACAATCCGGGGTCAATGGAGGAGACGACGACCATGTACACGGTGGATATAGACACCGGCGGCACCATGACCGACGCCCTGGTCACCGACGGTGAGCGCCAGTTCTCCTTCAAGACGGATACCACGCCGCACGATTTCACGGTGTCGTTCGTCAACTGCCTCGATGCGGCGGCACAGGGGTTGGAATACGACTCGACCGATGCGTTTCTCAAGGACGTCTCGATCATCCGCTGGTCCTCGACCATCACGACCAACGTGCTGGGCGAGCGGCGCGGATCGCGCGTCGGGCTGCTGGTCACGGCGGGGCAGGAGGAAGCGCTTTACGGTAAAGGCCGCTCCGAGATCGTCGGCGACCTGATCGAGCCGGACAACGTCATCGGCATGTCGGCCGACCCCGACGCGAAGGAGATTCTCGACAGCGTCAAGAAGCTGCTGGAAAACAGCGTGCGTCGGGTCTGCGTGTCGCGACAGGATGCCTTTCCGGACAACTCGGTCGAGCTCAGGATCAAGCATCTGATCGAGGACCAGTATCCCGACCACTATCTGGGCTCGGTGCCGGTGCTGTTGGGCAGCGAGATGGCGCAGATCGGGCACGATCAGACCCGGGCCCATTACTCGGTGATGAATGCCTATACCCATACGCAGCTGGCGAATTCGCTGTTCAAGGCGGAGGATCTACTGCGCGATCGATTCGGCTACGAGCGGCCGCTCTTTATCGGCCACACGTCTGGCGGTGTGGCTCGGGTCGGTAAGACCAAGTCGGTGGATACCATCGAGTCCGGCCCCGTGTTCGGCACATTTGGCGGCGCGTTCGTGGCCCGCGAGTACGGTATCGACAATGCGGTTTGCTTCGATGTGGGGGGCACGACGTCGAAGGTGTCGATCATCCGCAACGGCGAGCCTGTCTTTCAGCGCGGCGGCCGTCTGATGGGTGTGCCGGTGCAGACCTCGTTTGCCATGCTGCGTTCCATGGCCATTGGCGGTGGCTCCATCGCGGCCGTGGAGAATGGCCGGGTGACGCTGGGGCCGGAAAGCATGGGCGCTGCGCCGGGGCCGGCCTGCTATGGCCTGGGCGGGAAGAGCGCCACGCTGACCGACGCCATCCTGGTGCTCGGCTACCTTGATCCGAAGGGATTTCTGGGCGGCCGCCGCGAGCTTGATGTGGACAAGGCCCGCGAGGCCATCCGGCACACCGTGGCCGAGCCGCTCGGCGTGAGCGTTGAAGCCGCCGCGATTGCCATTCGCCAGCGCGCCGCCGATGACCTGGCCGCACTCGTGCGCGACACGCTTGCCGAAGCCGGACTGGGGGTGGCAGGCACGGCCATGTTCACCTTCGGCGGCAACGGCCCCACGCTGGGCTGCTTCGTGGCCGAGGCGGTCGGCATGACCGATGTCTATGCTTTTGATCTCGGCCCGGTGTTCAGCGCCTTCGGCTCCGCCATATCCGACGTAAAGCACGAATTCGAGCGGGGCGTCGGCGAGAAGCTGCAAGGCGGCAACCGCGAGGCCTTCATGGCGGTCGTGAAGGATCTCTATACCCAGGCCGACCGCGACTTGCGAGGCGAAGGCCTGGATCCTGGCAAAGCGGTGTTCACGGCCGAGCTGGAATTCGGCGAACACGAAGACGTGGCCGGCGCCGTGCGCTTCGACACCGCAGCCCAGCCCGCGTCCGACTGGCTCGAAAAAGCCATTCAGGCGACCAAGCGTTCCGATATCGATGCCGACCGGTGGCCGGTACTGCTGGTGCGTCTGACGGTCACCTACTCGCTGGGCGAGCGGCGGCTGGCGCTCGCCGGCAGCAAGACCGACGAGTCCGCGTCTGAATCGCGCAGCATGCTGTTCGGCGATGCCGAGCCTGCCTCGCTACCGGTGCGGCGCTGGGAAACGATGGGCGAGGGCAGCCGGGCCGACGGGCCCCTCGTCATCAACGGCGCCACTTTGACCTGTCCGGTACCACCCGGCTGGTCGGTCGGCGTGGACGGTTACGGCAATGCCCATCTGGCGAAAGCCTGATCGCCGGAGGAGGAGAATAATGAGTTACGACGCCATCCGATTCACCGAATACCTCGATCTCGATCTCAACGAGGACATGTGGCTCTGTCACGACTGCGGCCACAAGCTGATATCCGCTCGCGAGAACTACAAGAAGGGCTGCCTGGTGGCCGACCGAGAGCCGGCCGACGTGCATCCGCCCGTCATTGCCGGCGATTACGGCTTCGTGCCGGACGCCGAGTGGGTCCACGTGCTTGAATTCTACTGCCCCGGCTGCAGCCGGCAGATCGAAGTGGAATACCTGCCGCCCGGCCACCCGGTAACGCATGACATCGAGCCGGATATCGACTCGCTGAAGCAGCGTCTGGATTCGGGCGAACTGGTCGTGGTTGAAGGCAAGCTGCATCGTGCCGATCGCCTGCAGAATCAGCGGGAGCGCGAGGCATGAAACAGTCCACTCAGCTGAATTCAATCGATATTGATGTCGGTGGCACGTTTACCGATCTGGTACTGACCCGCGACGGTGAAACCCACATCACCAAGTGCCCGACCACGCCGCATGATCTCTCGGTGGGCTTTCAGGATGCCATCGATTCTGTGGCCGCAAAGCTGGGCACGACGACCGAGGCGCTGCTGCCCGGTATCGACGTGGTGCGCTATTCCACCACGGTGGCGCTCAACCGTCTGCTCGAGCGCAAAGGGCCGCGCATTGGCCTGATTACCACGGAGGGTTTCGAGGACACCATTCTCATCGGTCGCGGCGCGCAGTGGGTGGACGGCCGGCGCGTGGCCGAGGTGCGCAACGTACCGCGGCAGCGCAAGCCGGAACCCCTGATCCATCGCGACATGACGGTGGGCGTGCGCGAGCGGGTGGACTCCACCGGCGCTATCGTGCGGCCGCTGGACGAAGACGACGTGCGTATCAAGCTCCGCCAGCTCATGGACCGGGGTGCTCGCGCCATTGTGGTGGCGCTGATGTGGTCGTTCGAGAATCCGCAGCACGAAAAGCGCGTGCGCCAGATCATCCGCGAGGAATACAAGGAATATCAGCTCGGCTTCGTGCCCGTGGTGCTGTCGTCGGCTGTGGTGCCCAAAATCGGTGAATACGAGCGGACCATGACGTCCATCCTCGACGCCTATCTGCAGCGCGACATGCAGGCCGAGATCTCGGCCACCTGGGACAAGATTCGGGATCGCGGCTATCGCGGCGCCTTCCTGATGATTCACAACTCCGGCGGCTGCGGCGAAATTTTCAAGACAAGCGCCTCGCGAACCTTCAACGGCGGCCCTGTCGCCGGCCTGATCGGCTCGGCGCATTTCGCCAGACAGCTCGGCTACAAGAACGTGATTGCCGGTGACGTGGGCGGCACCTCGTTCGACGTGGCGCTCGTGGTGGAATCGGGCGTTCGCAACTACGACTTCCGGCCGGTCATCGACACCTGGATGGTCAACATGACCATGATGCAGACGCTGTCCATCGGCGCCGGTGGCGGTTCGATTGCCAGCGTGGACCCGGTGACCAAGCGTATGACCGTTGGCCCGCGCAGTGCCGGCTCCATGCCCGGCCCGGTCTGCTACAACCAGGGCGGCACCGAGCCCACGGTGACCGACGCCGACGTGGTGCTGGGCTACATCAACCCGGACACCTACTACGGCGGGCAGATGAAGCTGTCCCGGCGCAAGGCCGAACGGGCGATCAAGAAGATGATCGCCGAGCCGCTGGGTATCGAGGTGCTCGAGGCCGCTGCGGCCATCCGTCGAATCATTGACGAGTCCATGGCCTCGGCCATCAAGCGCGAAGTGCATATGCGCGGTTTCCGGCCGGACGACTTCGTGCTGTTCGCCTTCGGCGGTGCCGGCCCCACGCACGCCGCCGGCTTCAAGGCAGACGTGCCCAAGGCCGTGGTTTTCCCGGCCTCGCCGGTGTTCTGCGCCCTGGGTTCATCGATCATGGACTTCGTGCACATGTACGAGCAGTCACGGCGCATGATCTTCATGGAGCCGAAGACCGAAAAAATGGTCGTGGACAAGGACGCCTTCAACCGCACCGTGCAGGCCATGATCGACAAGGCCCGCATGGAGCTGCTGGCCGAGGGCCTGCCCGACGAGGACGCCATTTTCTCGCTCGAGCTGGACATGCTCTACGGCGGCCAGGTGCAGGTGAAACGCACCAGCGTGCCCAAGCTGTTCATCGAAACCGAGGACGACGCACGGGCCATCTACCAGGCCTTCGAGGACGAGATATCCGACGCCTACAGCCCGCTGGTGGTGAACCGGCCTGGCGGCTGTTTTCTCGATAATTTCGTGCTGCGCGTCACCGTGCCGACGCACAAGCCGCAGCTTCCGGAATTCGACCTTGACGGTGAGGACCCGTCAGCGGCCGCGAACGGTTCACGCGAATGCTACTGGCCCGAAACCAACGAGAGTACGGAGACCGGTTGCTACATATTCGAAAAGCTCAAGCCCGGAAATCTGATTCACGGCCCTGCGATCATCGAGGCCGAATTTACCACCATCGTGTTGCCGCCAGGCCAGCGCTTTTCTATCGATAAGCACGGGCTCGGGACGATGGAGGCTGAGGCTTAAGAACGTAAAGCGCCACAGAGGCACAGAGACACAGAGAAAGCAGGCAGAAGATGTTCACCACAAAGATACAAAGGACACAAAGAAAAAAAGACCGGAATTGTTTTGCCTTTCCTTTGTGCTCTTCGTGCCCTTAGTGGTTAAGAAATTCTTACTTTTTCCTCTCTGTGTCTCTGTGCCTTAAGTGGTTAATCTTCTCTTCATAGAGAGGCGAGTAATATGCCCATTCCTACACTTGAACAGAAACTCACCTGGCTGAAACCATCCAGGCCCAGCCAGCGGGAGTTGGACCTGGCGGCCGCCATGGATCCGGCGCAGGTGGAAATCGGCTTCCAGCGCACCAACGATATTCTTTCCGAAGCCATGGAAGTGTTTCAGCGCACCTGCCGCTGTGCCATGGGCGTGGCGGGCGACTCGCTGGTCTGCATCATGACGGCCGAGGGCGACATGGTGAACGCCTCCTGCGGCACGTACCTGCATTCGGTTATTCCGCCGCTGATCAGCAAGTTCATCATGGAAACCTATGGCGAGAACCCCGGCATCAAGGATGGTGATCTGTGGTTCGCCAACGACGCCGTCTACGGCGGCGTGCACAACCCGGATCAGGGGCTGCTCATGCCCGTATTCTTCGAGGGCGAACTCGTCGCCTGGACGGTGGCGCTGGTGCACACCACCGAAACCGGCGCCATTGAACCCGGCGGCATGCCGGTGTCAGCCACCTCGCGCTTCGAGGAAGGCATGAATCTGCCGCCCACGAAAATCGGCGAGAACTTCAGGCTGCGCGACGACATCATGAGCATCTTCGAGGCCTTCGGGCTCCGTGCGCCGGCCATGATCACCACGGACATGAAGGCCCGCGCCACCACGGCCGACCGCGTGCGCCGACGAATCGTGGAAATTTGCGAGAAGGAGGGAGCCGACTACCTGCGTGGCCTGTTCCGCAACATGCTGCAGCAGGCCGAGGACGGCGCCCGCGACCTGATCAGTCTGTGGCCGGACGGCCATTACCGTTGCGTGACCTTTGCCGACGCAGTAGGTCTGCAGCAGGGCCTGGTCCGCAACTGCTACATGGATATGGAGAAAAAGGGCGACAAGCTCATTGTCGACTTTTCGAAAACCGGGCCCGAAACCGCCAGCTCCTACAACGCCCACCCGCAGGCGGCGATTGCGCATTTCTCCAACTACATCTACGAGTACCTGTTCCACGCGCTGCCCATCAACAACGGCACCTTTGCCTCGATCGACTTCAGGTTCGGCAAGAACACCTGCCTGAGTCCCGACCCGCGTGCGGCCACCTCGAATTCGGTGATGATTTCCTCCGGGGTGATGAGCGCCAACCACAACTGCTTTGCCAAGGCGATGTTCTGCACCTCGGACTGGCAGCAGGCGGGTGCATCGCTGGGCAACGGTGGTAACGCGCTGGTGCTGGCCGGCGAGAATCAATGGGAATACGACTTCGCCGACATGATGGCCTATTCGATCAACAGCGAAGGCCAGGGCGCGCTGCCCAGCATGGACGGCATGGACTCCTTCGGCTTTCCCTGGGCGCCGTTCGGTCGGGCGCCGAATACGGAGTTCGTGGAGAACGAGTTTCCGCTGCTCATCCCCATCTCCAACCATCTGGCCGATTCCTGCGGCCACGGCAAGTACCGTGGCGGCGTGGGCACGGTGCAGCTGTGGGTGGCGCATCTCAAGCCGCAGGTGGCGCTGATGGCCATTGCCGACAACACCAAGCTGCAGACCCCACAGGGTCTGTTTGGCGGCTACGCGCCGTGCACCATTCCGGGCATCGGGGTGCGTAAGGCCAACATTCGCCAGATGATGGGCGAGGGCGATCAGGCCCTGACCATGGACGCCTACGACATTCTTTCCAACCGCACGGTGAAGGGTGATTACGAGGTCGAATTCCAGGGTCGCTCGGTGCGCGGCTACGAGGAAGGCGACATCATTACCTTCGCCTTTTCCACCGGTGGCTGCGGTTACGGCGACCCGATGGACCGCGACCCCAAGGCCGTGGAGGCCGACGTGCAGAAAGGCACCGTTTCGGTCGAGGCCGCGGAGTTTGTCTACAAAGTGGCCTGGGACGCGGAAAACCGGCGCATCGACGAGTTGCTGACTCGCGACATGAGAGATGCCGAGCGGGCCGCGCGCCAGCAGCGCGGCAAGCCATGGGACCAGTTCGAGAAGGAATGGTCGCAGAAGAAGCCACCCGAGGAAGTGCTGGTGCACTACGGCAGCTGGCCGGACGCCGAGTCCAGCGGGGCGCCCTACCGGGCGTAGTGTTTATTGCCGGATAAGAAAGACTGCCACAGAGGCACAGAGAACGCAGAGGAAAGAAAACAGGAGACTTGAAACCACAAAGAACACCAAGCGCACAAAGTTAATGCTTAGCGGTCGCTTATCGCCATTTGGGACCGTTGCGTTTGTCGGATGAACGTCCTGCCTTTTCTCTGTGTGCTCCGTGCCTCTGTGGTTCTGCCCTTAGAGGATGAGCTTTTCCTATGAGTGAACCGTGGAGAAAACATCTCGCCGCGCTGGGCAAGGATGCCTCGGCAAGGCCGGCGTCAAAACCGTTGTTCGCACCCGTCATATTCAGTGGGGCCGCGCAGATCGAGGCGGTCGATGCCCGGGACATGCTTGAAGACGCCACGCTGCTGGGCAAGTGTCTTAACGGTACCCGCCAGCTGCTGAATCTGGACTGCCTGTATGTCTGCGCGCCCAGCGAGGCCGAGGCAGAGGCCGCCAAAAGTGACAACCCCGCCGCCCAGCCTCGTCTGGCCGCCGGCATCGAGGTATGCCAACGGTTGTCTGATACCGAGGGCGACCGCCTGGCGCTATTGGCTGGTCTGACGGGCCCGGCGGCGCTCGCGACCCGGCTCATGGCGGGACAGGACGTCGACGACATCGAGGACTACTACGAGCAGGCCAGCGCCGGCCTGCTGGCGCTGGTCAAGGCGCTGGGTGAGGCAGGCTGCAGCGGCATCTGGTTTCAGGAAAACGCGGCGCCCGGCGACGCCGACGATGAACGTGAAATCTGGGAAGACAGCCTCACCCCCATCGTCAACGTGGCCCGCTTCCACAAGCTGCCCGTCTTCGTGAGCTTTACTGAACACGAGCCGGACGAATGCCCCGCCGGCGTGATTGTCTGCGCGTCCGGTGGCGGCGACAGCGCCGCCGGCCTTTTGCCAGCTGACTGGAACACCTGGAACGAACTGCCCGGTGACTGCCAGATCGTGCTCACGCCCGCCGAAGTTGATCCCGCGGTGAAGCTGGCAGACTTGCGGGAGCAAATCGGGCGAATGGCGGGGTAGCCTGATACCAAGAAAAAAGCGCCACAGAGGCACAGAGAGCACAGAGAAGAGGGAAGATTCTCACCACAAAGAGCACAAAGGTCACAAAGAAGGAAAAGTCATCGATGAGTCTTGCCTTTGTGTGCTTCGTGCCTTTGTGGTTCAGCTTTATTCACGCCCTTCTCTGTGTCCTCCGTGCCCCTGTGATTTTTCATTCCCTAGAGATAAAGCTTTAAATCATGAAGTTTTCCAACGCTTATATCCCCTGCGGGTTCGCCTGGTCCTCGCCCTTCGTTAAGTGGCAGGGCAGCCTGGCGGACGTATCCAGCATGGATCTGGCCAGCCTGGTGACTCGCGATGCGCTGGATGAGCGTGGCTACGACCCCGGCCAGCTGGATCGCATGGTGCTCGGCACCACCATTCCGCAGCAGAATTCCTTTTACGCCGTACCCTGGATCGCGGCGCGTATAGGCGCCGACGGTATTACCGGCCCGCACATTCAGCAGGCCTGCGCGACCTCGCCGGTGTGTCTGGCGGAGGCTGCAACGAATCTGGAATGCGATGCGGCGCAAACCATCCTGGTGCTTACGGCGGACCGCACCAGCAACGGGCCCACCGTCATCTATCCGCAGACGCGCAGCATGGGCGGCAGCCCGAGGGTGGAGAACTGGGTGCTCGACAGCTTTGCCGCCGACCCGAACACCGGCAAGGCCATGATCATGACAGCCGACAATGTGGCCGCCGAAGCGGGCTTCAGCGCTCAAGCCCTGAATGACGTCACGCTACTGCGCTGGCAACAATACGAGTCGTCGCTCGCCGACGACCGGGTCTTTCAGAAGCGCTACATGCAGCCGGTGAAAATTCCCGGCCGCAAGGGTCAGGTCATGCAAATCAGTGCGGACGAGGGTGTGTCTGGCTATTCGGCCGAGGGGCTCGCGGGCCTCAAGCCGGCTGCCGGCGGCGTCGTAACCATGGGCATGCAGACGCATCCGGCCGACGGCAGCGCCGGGGCAATTGTGTGTAGCGAGGTAAAGGCCCGTGAGCTTTCCAATGGCAATGGTGTGGTCCGCGTGATCGCCGCCGGCTTCGGCCGGGCGGCCAAGGCCGAAATGCCCAAGGCGCCGGTACTGGCGGCAGACAAGGCTCTCGCGGCCGCCGGCCTTGGATACGACGACCTCAAATTAATCAACACCCATAATCCTTTCGCCGTGAACGACCTCTGGTTTGAAAAGCAGACCGGTTTCGATCTCGAAAAAACCAATCGATACGGCTGCAGCCTCATCTACGGCCATCCGCAGGGACCAACCGGTCTGCGCTCCATCGCCGAGCTCATCGAAGCCCTGAAAGACGCAGGCGGTGGCCTGGGCATGTTCACCGGCTGCGCTGCGGGCGACACCGGCGCGGCGTTGATTATTGAAGTTCTAGACTAGGTGCCGCTGGAGGAGTCGAGACAGTTCAAGAATTAACCACAGAGGCGCGGAGGCACAGAGAAGAGGAAAGAGGTTCACCACAAAGGCACGAAGGTCACAAAGAAAGAGGCGTTATTGATGCTTTCACTTCGAGCGCTATGTGGTTCAAGTCTTTCTGCTTGGTTCTCTGTGTCCTCTGTGCCTCAGCGGCGCTTTTTCAAAGGATTGAACTATTGCGAGGGCGTAGTTAGAGAGGCGCAAATAAATCACCAAGTGATTCTCCGCAAAGGCACGAAGGTCACAAAAAAGAGAGGCAATTCATGCTTTCACTTTGTGCACATTGTGCACTTTGTGGCTTAACACTTTCTGCCTAGTGCTCTGCGTCCTCTGTGCCTCTGTGGCGCTCTCATAAAAAGATTATCGCGAACGAGGAGAGAATCATGACCGGTACCGAAATGGAATTTCCGCAGCCCTACAACGCGGTTACCGAGTTTATCGACAGCCACCTGGCCGCCGGCCGGGCGGACAAGACGGCCGTCATTGACGTCCACGGCGAGCACAGCTACGGCGAGCTCGCCGACCAGGTTAATCGCGTGGCGGCCATGCTGCGCAGCATGGGCCTGCGACGCGAGGCCCGCATTGCCATGATCATGGACGACACCCTGGCATTCCCGGCGCTGTTCTGGGGGGCCATCAAGGCGGGCGTGGTCCCGATTCCGCTGAATATCCTGCTCACGGGCGCGGACTACCAGGGCATTCTGGCGGACTGCCGGGCGCAGGCGGTATTCATCAGTCGGCCGCTGTATGAGAACGTCTCGCCCGCCCTCAAAAATCAGCCCTTTCTGTCTCGCGTGATCATAGACGGCGCTTCGGTGGGCGGACATCCCAGTCTGCAGGACCTGCTGCCGGTCATGGAGTCGGACGTCCACACCGCCGAGACCCACGCCGACGAGGTGGCTTTCTGGCTCTACTCGTCCGGATCGACCGGCGCCCCCAAGGGCGTTATGCATCTGCATCGCCACCTGCGCGCCACCGCCGAACTGTTCGGCAGGCAGGTGCTGGGGATCGAGGAGGATGACCGGATTTTCTCTGCCGCCAAGCTGTTCTTCGCCTACGGCCTGGGCAACGGCATGACCTTTCCCTTTGCAGTCGGCGCGACGGCGGTTTATCTGACGGGCCGGCCGACGCCGGACACGGTGATGGAGACGCTCAGGACCCACCAGCCCACGATTTACTGCGGGGTGCCCACGCTGTACGCCGCCATTCTGGCGGAGGACGGCTACGGCCGGGAGACGGCCTCGAAGGTGCTGCGGCGCTGCGTATCGGCTGGCGAGGCGCTGCCCAAGGAGATCGGCGAACGGTGGGAACAGCGCTTCGGCGCCGAAATCCTGGACGGCGTCGGCTCCACGGAAATGCTGCACATCTTTCTGTCCAACCGACCGGGGCAGGTCAGCTACGGCAGCTCGGGCGTGCCCGTGCCCGGCTACCACGCGCGTCTGGTTGACGAGGAGGGCGCGGCCGTATCGCAGGGCGAGGTGGGCGAGCTGCTGATCAACGGTCCTTCCGCGGCTGCCGGCTACTGGAACCGTCGCGACAAGAGCCTGGACACGTTCGAGGGCCGCTGGACCCGCACGGGCGACAAGTATTACCAGGATGAGCGGGGGCTTTACCACTACTGCGGCCGCACCGACGACATGATGAAGGTATCGGGCCAGTGGGTCTCGCCGTTCGAGGTGGAGTCCGCCCTCATCGCCCACGAATCGGTGCTGGAAGCCGCCGTCATCCCCTACGCCGACGAAGCCGGGAACATCAAGACCAAGGCCTATGTGGTGATGAAGCCCGGCAAGCCCGCAGATGTGAACATGCTGCAGGACTTCGTCAAGGACCGCCTGGCCCGGTGGAAATATCCCCGCAGCATCGAGTTCATTGACGAATTGCCCAAGACCGCCACCGGCAAGATCCAGCGCTTCAAGCTGCGTCAGCGCAACGAGGCGCAATGACCGCCAACGACCATCATTTTCTGAATGTCGACGGCGTACATCTGGAGTGCCGCTGGGCGATCCCGGCGCAGCCCCGCCCCGACTGTCCGGTGCTGGTGTTGCTGCACGAAGGCCTGGGCTGTGTTGCGGCCTGGAAGGCGTGGCCCGATGAGCTGGCCGAGGCCAGTGGCTGTCGCGTGTTCGTGTACAGCCGCGCGGGGTACGGCGCGTCTGACCCGGTGAGCCTGCCGCGGCCTATCCGCTATATGCATCACGAGGGGCACGCTGTGTTGCCAAGGGTGCTGGATGTCGCCGGCATAGACGACGCGGTGCTCGTGGGCCACAGCGATGGCGGCTCCATTGCGATCATCATGGCGGGCGGCGAGCAGGATTCGCGCGTTCGCGGGCTGGTCCTCCTGGCGGCGCACGTGTTCAACGAGCAGATCTGCGTGGACGCCATTCGGCAGGCCGCCGTGGCCTATGAGCAGGGCGGCCTGCGCGAAGGGCTGCGCAAATATCACGGCGACAACGTGGACGTGGCCTTCCGGGGCTGGAACCAGGCCTGGCTGCACCCCGATTTCTGGCACTGGAACCTCGAGGAATATCTACCGGGGATTGGCGTGCCGGCGCTGATCATGCAGGGCCGGCAGGACCAGTACGGCACGGCCGCCCAGGTCGAAGCGATAGCGGGACAGGTGGCCGGGCCGACCACCGTCTGCTGGCTCGATGATTGTGGCCACGCACCCCATCGCGAAGCACCCGTGCAGAGCATTGATGCGATCAAGGCCTTCGTGAATAGCCTGACCGAGGCGGGTAATGGCGCCTGAAAACTGGCAGGGCCTGTCCGACGGCGACCCTTACCACGACCATGCGCATCACGACCCGGACCGCGAAGCCGGTCCGTCGCCCGAGAGCCCGCGGTATTCGGAGCGGCCGCTGCCACGCTATCGCTATCTGCCCGGTCGCGATCCGCACCCGGTCGACGACGATGAGGGCCATGGCCTGGACGCGCCGGCGATCGTACAGGCCCGCGCGTTCAGCGAAGTGCTGGCCGACTGGCGTTACGCCATCGACCTGTTCAACCACGGATACTGGTGGGAGGCAGGGCGCTATTTCTCGGCGCTGCGCCACGCGCGGGGCGCGCCCGACAGCATCGAGATACTTCGCCTGGCTGCGGATACCTTGCTCAAGCGCCGTATGGGCTGGCGGTCCGCCGTGGCGCAAGGGCGAAGCGCGATATTGAAAGCCGGCGCCCGAATGCCGGGGGATGCACCGAACATTGTCGACTTCATCGCCTGGACCGAAGCACTGGATCGCTGCCTGCGGCCTGGCGGCAATGATTTTCCTCGTCTGAGGATCCGTGCCTGAGAAATTAAAATGCATTAAAATGCAGTTGACGAATTGCAGTATATTGCACTATTCTTGATCGCATGATCACTCCCACCCGCCTATCCAAAGGTGCGACATGAACGCAACAGCCATGCAAACAAGGCCCGAAGAGGCGCCACAGCAAAAAATGATCGATTTCCGCACGCATCCCGATGCGTACAAGCACTGGCGGCTTGAAATCGAGGCCCCGGTGGCGCGGCTTATCATGGATACCGACGAGAACAGCGGCCTGTTCGGGGGCTACGAGCTGAAGCTGAATTCCTATGATCTGGGTGTGGACATCGAGTTGGCCGATGCGATGCAGCGGCTGCGCTTCGAGCATCCCGAGGTCAAGGTGGTGCAGCTCGAGTCCGGCAAGGAGCGTATGTTCTGCGCAGGCGCGAATATCCGCATGCTCGGCAAATCGCCGCATGCGCACAAGGTGAATTTCTGCAAGTTCACCAACGAGACCCGCAACGGGATCGAGGACGCCTCCGAGTGTTCCGGCATCAAGAGCATGAGTGTGGTCGAGGGCATGGCCGCCGGGGGCGGTTACGAGCTGGCACTGGCCGCCGACTGGATCATCATGGCCGACGACAGCAACGCCGCGGTGGCCCTGCCCGAAGTGCCGCTGCTGGCCGTCTTGCCGGGGACCGGCGGTCTTACCCGCGTGACCGACAAGCGCCGCGTTCGCCGTGATCTGGCGGACGTGTTCTGCACCATCGAGGAAGGCGTAAAGGGTCAGCGCGCGGTCGACTGGAAACTGGTCGATGAGCTCGCTGCCGCATCGAAGATGAAGGACGCGGTGGCGGCTCGCGCCAGGGATCTGGCCGCACAATCCGACCGGCCCGATGGTGAACAGGGTGTCGAATTCCAGCCGCTGCAGCGCGAGATCGCGGGCGATCGTATCGAGTATCGTCACGTCACGGCGCAGATCAACCGCAAGCAGCGCACGGTGGAAATCACCATCAAGGCGGTGGCCGAGGAGGCCCCGGCGACCGTAAGCGAGGTGAAGAAACAGGGAGATGCGTTCTGGGTGCTCGCCATTACGCGCGAGCTGGACGACCTGCTGCTGCACCTGCGCTGCAACGAGTACGAACTGGGCTCGCTGATCTTCCGTACCGAGGGTGATCCGGAACTGGTGGCGGCCTACGACAAGCTGCTCAACGACAACGCCGATGACTGGCTGATTCGCGAGATTCGCCACTACTGGAAGCGCACCATGAAGCGGCTCGACCTGACGTCGCGCAGCCTGTTTGCCTTCGTCACGCCGGGCAGCTGCTACGTCGGCTTTCTGGCCGAAATCCTGTTCTCGGTGGACCGCAGCTACATGCTGGAAGGCATCTTCGAGGAAGCCGACATCGAGCAGGTGCCGGCCACCATCCGCCTCACCGAGTCCAACTTCGGCGCTTACCCCATGTGCAACGGCCTCAGCCGTCTGGCCACGCGCTTTCTGGACGACGACGAGCAGATGCGCAAGGTGGAGGCCCTCATGCATCAGGGCCTGGACGCCGAGGCCGCCAACGACGCGGGCCTGCTGACCTACGCCCTGGACGACATCGACTGGGAAGACGAGGTGCGCATTCTCATCGAGGAACGCGCCAGCTTTTCGCCGGATGGTCTGACCGGCATGGAGGCCAACTTGCGCTTCGCCGGCCCCGAAACCATGGAAACCAAGATTTTCGGGCGGCTTACGGCCTGGCAGAACTGGATTTTCCAGCGGCCCAACGCAGTGGCCGAGAAAGGCGCCCTGCAGCTTTACGGTACCGGGCAACGCGCGGATTACGACAAGAAACGCGTGTAGCGCAAATCACTATTACGTCCATTCAGCCAACAACCACGCTTTCCGGATACGCCGTTCGAGCACGCTGATCAAAAGCGCTCTGACTCACCGCCGGAAGGCCCATCAGAAAGAGAGGTAGAACCATGTCTGCAGTACTTGACGCAGTGGATTACGACACAAAGATTCCGAATAATGTGGGTCTGTCCAAGGACCGCAAGCTTCAGCGCGCGCTGGAGAAATGGCATCCGGGATTCATCGACTGGTGGCTGGACATGGGCCCGGAAGGCTTCATGGACAGCGAGGTCTACCTGCGCACCGCCGTGGGCGTCGACCCCAAGGGCTGGGCCCAGTTCGGTTTCGTGAAGATGCCGGAATACCGCTGGGGCATTCTCATGGCGCCCAAGGAGGAGGGCCGCGTGATTCCCCACGGCGATCACAAGGGCGAGCCCGCCTGGCAGGAAGTGCCCGGTGAGCATCGCGCCCTGCTGCGGCGGCTGATCACCATCCAGGGCGACACCGAGCCGGCTTCCGTCGAGCAGCAGCGTCTGCTGGGCAAGACCGCGCCGTCGCTCTACGACCTTCGCAACGTCTTCCAGGTGAACGTGGAAGAAGGCCGTCATCTGTGGGCCATGGTCTACCTGCTGCAGGCCCACTTCGGACGGGATGGCCGCGAGGAAGCTGACGAGCTGCTCAAACGGCGCTCCGGTAACGACGACACGCCGCGGATTCTGGGTGCCTTCAACGAAAAGACCGACCACTGGGTGTCGTTCTTCATGTTCACCACCTTTACCGACCGCGACGGCAAGTATCAGCTCGAGTCGCTGGCGCAGTCGGGCTTCGATCCGCTGGCGCGCACCTGCCGCTTCATGCTGACCGAAGAGGCACACCACATGTTCGTGGGCGAGGATGGCGTCAAGCGCATTATCCAGCGCACCGTGGACGCCATGAACGAGGCCGGCATCAGCGATCCGACCGACGTGGAAAAGGTGCGTAATCTGGGCGTGATCGCCCTGCCGCTGCTGCAGCGGTTCGTCAATTTCCACTTCTCGGTCAGCGCCGACCTGTTCGGCTCCGAGCTGTCGACCAATGCCGCCAACGCGTTTACCGCGGGCGTCAAGGGCCGCTACAAGGAAGCCGACCTGAAGGACGACCATCAGCTGCACAACGACACCTACCCGGTGCTTGAAATCGTGGACGGCGAGTTCAAGTGGGTGGACGAGCCGGCCCTGCAGTCGCTCAACGCACGGCTGCGGGACGACTACATATCGGAATGCGAGGGCGTGCTGCGCCGCTGGAACAAGGTCATCGAAAAATCGGGCATTGAGTTCCAGCTGAAGCTGCCGCACCAGGCCTTCCGCCGTCAGGTGGGCCATTTTGCGGACGTGCACGTCTCCCCGGAAGGCGAGCTGCTATCGGCCGCCGATTGGGCCGCGCAGGAAGACAGCTATCTGCCCAGCGATGAAGACCACGAGTACGTGACCGCGCTCATGCAGCCGGTCTACGAACCGGGTCAGTTCGCCAACTGGATTGCGCCGGCCCGGGTGCCCATCGACAAGCAGCCGGGTGACTTCGAGTACGTGAAGATCGAAGGCTGACCGACCGCGGGGCCGCGGCAACGTTGTTCGCGGCCCCCGTTTTCCCGACAATGGCACGATGAACGACACTCCCAAGCCCGAAACCGTGGACGACCTGCTGGTCGACATGAGCAAGCGCGTGCGCGGCCTGCGCGCTGCGCGGGGCATGAGTCGCAAGGACCTGTCGAAGCACGCCGATATTTCGGAGCGTTATTTGGCCCAGCTGGAAAGCGGGCAGGCCAACGCGTCCCTGGGTGTGCTCTGGCGCCTGGCTGATGCCATGGGCGTTGACCTGATCAACCTCCTGGTCAATGACGAACAGGTGCCCCGCACCAATGCGCCGCTGTGGCGCCTACTGCAGTCGCTGTCCGCCAAGGATCAGTTGCGGGCCTACGAGATTCTGGTCCGCCGGTTTGGCAGCCGAGACAACGCAGCCCGGCACGGCGTGGCGCTGGTCGGTCTGCGGGGGGCGGGCAAGACAACGCTGGGCCGGCAGCTTGCCGCCGATGCCGGTGTCGATTTCGTCCGCCTGGGCGAGGTGGTGGAATCGGTGGGCGGCATGGAGTTGTGGGAAATGTTCTCGCTGGCCGGGCAGAAAACCTATCGGCGGGCCGAACGCGAAGCCCTGCAAACCGTTATTAACCGCCCCGAGCCGGTGGTGCTCGAAGCCGGCGGGAGCATCGTGTCCGAACCGGCTACATTCAACCTGCTGCTGGCCAATTTCTATACCGTCTGGCTGCGGGCCGCGCCGCACGAGCACATGGAGCGCGTGCTGGGGCAGGGCGATACGCGCCCCATGGAGGCCAGCGAGGCCGCCATGGCCGACCTCAAACGCATTCTCAGCGAACGAGAATCGGACTATGGCCGTGCTGACGCCGTGGTGAACACGTCCGAACGGGGTATCGATGACTGCCTCACCGAGCTCAGGCGCAAGGCGGCGCGGCATCTCGAGCCGGCCGGCTCGTTCACCGGACAGGCGAACAGCGGCGGCCGCTGACTGTGCCGCGGGGCGCTGCTGCGTGCAGACGCCTGGCGCAGCGGGTTCCGGGGTATCAAGAGGCCTGCCACCGCAGCCAGCCGGCGCAATCAGACAGGCTTGTCCCGCAGCCTTGCGGAGCACCGTGGGCGAGAGGCTCGACGGCCTCGCGACCGGCGTCTAGATAATTCCCGCGCTGACCGCCGCCGCCACGTACAGCCCGAGTTCCCGCGCCTGACCAATGAAGTCATCACGGAACTCACCGCGACAGAGCAGCGGGTCCTGCACGGCCCGCCAGCGCAGGCCGGTCACGATGGTCTCGATGGCACGAATGGTACCGGCGCCGTCGTTGCCGGCGCGCACGTAAAGCCCGTACGGCAGGCCCTGGGTTTCCTCCAGCACCGGGTAGTACACCCGGTCGAAGAAATCCTTCATGGCACCCGCCATGTAGGCGAGATTCTCGGTGGTGCCCAGAATGATCGCGTCGCAGCCCAGCACGTCCTCGGGCGTGGCGTCGAGTGGAGGCACATGGCGGATCGCGACCTCTTCGACTTCGGGATCCCGGGCCCCCTCCAGCACGGCATCGCGCAGCTTCCGCGTATTGGGGGAGGGGGCGTGATCGACCAGCAGAATCTTTTTTTCACTCATGCCCGGATGCTACTGCAAATTCCTGCTGGCCTTCATGTATAATCGCGCGCTCTTCAGGGTCCGACGCCAGTTGATCGGACCCGGCAAAGCGTCATTGCGCCGGTGGCGGAACTGGTAGACGCGCTAGGTTGAGGGCCTAGTGGGCGAATAGCCCTTGGGAGTTCGAGTCTCCCCCGGCGCACCATTCCCGCTTTGCCTTCAGCCGTTTCGAGCAGCGACGCCCGCACGTGCCGTAACGGCCGGTAGCCAGGCTTCCCCCGTGGCATACACCAACGGGTAGCGTGACCCTGTCGCGATCTACGCTAGAATAATTTCAGTCTGGCGGGCATGCGCCGCTGTTGATGGCCGTGCCGAAAACTCAAAATCAATACGACCGGAGAGAGATTGACCATGGCCGAATTTCGTGCGCCCACGCGTGATATCCGATTCATCATCAACGAAGTATTGCAGGCCCAATCGCTGGCCGAACTGCCGGGCTTCGAGGATTTCGAGCAGGACACCAGCGACGCCATCGTCGAGGAAATCGGCCGTTTCGCCCGGGACGTGATCGAGCCGCTCAATCGAAGCGGTGACGAGGAGGGCGCGCGCCTGACCGACGCCGGCGTGGTGGCCCCCAAGGGCTTTGGCGACGCTTACCAGCAGTATGTCGAGGCCGGCTGGAACAGCGTTGTGGCCGATCCGGAATTCGGCGGCATGGGGTTGCCGGAGATCATCGGGTCCGTCTGCCAGGATATGTGGGCGGCCGCCAACATGTCGTTCGGCCTGGCGCCGATTCTGAGCGCCGGCGCCGTGGAGTGCCTGGAAACGCACGGCAGCGACGACCAGAAGCAGACCTACCTGCACAAGATGGTGTCGGGCGAATGGACCGGCACAATGGATCTGACCGAACCGCAGGCCGGGTCCGACCTGGCGGCGGTTCGCACCAAGGCCGAGCCGGATGGCGATCAGTACCGCATCTTCGGGCAGAAGATCTATATCTCCTGGGGCGAGCACGACATGGCCGAGAATATCGTGCATCTCGTGCTGGCCCGGTTGCCGGATGCGCCCGCGGGCGTCAAGGGCATCTCGCTGTTCATCGTGCCGCGGTTCCTGGTTAACGAGGACGGCAGCCTGGGCGAGCGCAACGACATGCGCTGTTCGTCGCTGGAACACAAGATGGGTATTCACGCCAGCCCCACCTGCACCATGACCTATGGCGACGACAAGGGCGCCGTTGGCTATCTGGTGGGCGAGGCGAACAAGGGCCTGTCCTACATGTTCACCATGATGAACGAAGCCCGGCACAAGGTCGGCATCCAGGGGCTGGGCATCGGTGAGGCGGCTTATCAGCGCGCGCTGTATTTCGCCAAGGACCGCGTCCAGGGCAAGCCGCTGGATCCGGCGGCCGGCGAGGGCGCCAGCATCATCTATCACCCCGACGTGCGTCGGATGCTCTTCACCATGGGCAGTCTGACCACCGCCATGCGGCTTCTGAACTACGACGTGGCGCGGCTGATGGACGTAGCCCGCCTGCATCCCGATGAGCAGGTGCGCGCCGATACGCAGGCGCGGGTTGATCTGCTGATTCCGATCAGCAAGGCCTGGTCCACGGAAATCGGCATTGAGGTGGCCTCCACCGGCATGCAGGTTCATGGCGGCATGGGATTCGTCGAAGAGACGGGCGCTGCGCAATACCTCCGCGATGCCCGCATTACCGCAATCTACGAGGGCACCAACGGCATCCAGGCGCAGGATCTGGTGGGTCGGAAACTGCTGCGTGACGGCGGCACGGCCATGGCGAGTCTGCTAAGTGACCTGACGGCTGCCTGCGACGCTGCGCAACAGGCGGGCGGTGTCCCGGCCGATCTGGCCGGATCGCTGGCAGCAGCTGTCGATCAGCTGAAGGCGTCCACCGATGCCATTCTGGCGGCCGGCAAGGACGACCCCGGCGCCGCCATGGCCAATTCCTTTCACTACATGATGCAAATGGGCTATGTTGTGGGCGCGGAATACATGCTCAGGCAGGCTGTCCGGGCGAAAGCCGCGTTGGACGAGGGGACAGACGAAACACCCTTCTACGAGGCCAAGATGACCGACGCACGGTTCTATATCACTCAGGTTCTGCCGCGCTCCCAGGCTTGCGCGGCCATTGTGGCCCACGGCGCAGAGCCGGTCATGTCGAGCCTGCCGGCCGCGTTCGCCTGAGACAGACGATGATTCGGCAACGGCCTGGCTGATGGCGCTGGTTATTGCCATTGCGATCGCCGTTGCCGGTCTGCTGCTGCTCTGGCTGCTGCGCCGGTCGCCCCGGCCGCGACCGCGGCCGCCGGGCCAGTCCCACCCCGGGCAGGACCCGGCACGGCGCAAGGCGGGTTTTGTGTTCATTGCCGGCAGCCAGCCCTGCGAGCCTGCCACCGCAAGGGCCGGCCGCTGGATGCCGGCCCATCGCGCGCCGGCGCTGCCCCTGGCCGGCTGCAGTGGCCCCGCTCAATGCCGCTGCGGACTGGTGCCCGCCGCGGACCGCAGGGCAAGAGTCCGTCGCCAGCAGAGTGAGCGTCGGGAGGATGTCCGTTTCGAGGACGGGCGCCGCCAGAAAACCGATCGACGCAATCGGGAAAACCCTTGGGACAGAAAGTCTCCGCGCTAGGCCGGCTGCTTGCCGACCTAGCCCGTATGGACTAGATTGCTCGTCATCCGATGACGTGGGGCGGGTGATATGGACATTCTCGAACTGATTCTGGGCGTACCGCTGTGGATCAAGGTTGCGGCGCTGGTCGCGGCGGCGTGGTTGCTCTTGCCGGCTCGGTCCGGCGCGCGTTGTGCATTGGAAGGCGAACGCCGGGAGAAAGCGCGGCGCAAGGCCGCGCGGCCGCAGGATCGTAAAAACGCTGCCGCCACGACGCGAGCGCGGCCGCCCGGCTAGGCCTCCACGCTCAGCGGCGGACCGCTAAGGTCCATGCCGTAGTCCGAGAAAAATCCTGCCATGTCGCTGGCGTCGAAATCGCCGGCCACCAGTCTCTCGAAGAAGCGGCCAATCTGCATCGCCGGCTGAATTTCGAAGTTCAGCCGTGACGGCGTGTCGAGCAGGTTGACGAAGCCGTGGACCTCGCCGGGCTCCACCATCAGGCAGTCGCCCGGGCCGGCCTCTATTGATTGCCCGTCCACCACGAAGCGGTAGCGGCCGCTGATGACGTGGAATATCTCTGTCTGCTCGCGGTGCAGGTGGAGCGGCGGCCCGGCCCGTGGCGGCGTGACTTCGCTGAATACGGCCAGTCGGCCATGACTCTGCTCGGCGCTGATGCGTTCGCTGATATCGAACTTCATCCCTGTGGTCTCCTTCGCCGGATGTCGGCTGCAACACGGTATCGCTGTCGCTACAATTCCCGGTCGGAACGCCAGATTACAATATTTTTTTGAGAGTCAGCATGCCTTACCAGTTCGCGCCCATGCCCGATGAACGCGGCTATTTCGGCGAATACGGCGGCCAGATCGTGCCGCCCGAACTCAAGGCCGTGATGGACGACATCAACGATGCCTACGACGAAGTCAGCCGAACCGAATCTTTCCAGTCGGAGCTCACCTGGCTGCACCAGCATTACGTCGGACGGCCCAGTCCGCTATTTCATGCCCGACGGCTGACGCGCAAACAGGGCGGCGCGCAAATCTGGCTCAAGCGAGAGGACCTGAACCACACCGGCGCACACAAGATCAATCACTGCCTGGGCGAGGCGCTGCTGGCCAAGCACATGGGCAAGAGCAAGGTGCTGGCGGAAACCGGCGCAGGTCAGCACGGTGTGGCGCTGGCCACGGCCTGTGCGCTCGTGGGCATCGAGTGCGAGATCCACATGGGCGAGGTGGATATTGCCAAGGAGCACCCGAACGTCACCAAGATGAAGATTCTGGGCACGCGGCTGATCCCCGTCTCCCGCGGGACGCGCACGCTCAAGGATGCGGTGGACAGTGCCTTCGAGGAATACCTGAAGGACCCGAAGAATTTCTTCTACGCCATTGGCTCCGTGGTGGGCCCACATCCGTTTCCGCGGATGGTGCGCGATTTTCAGAGCGTGGTGGGCCGAGAGGCCCGCGAGCAGTTCATGCAGCACAATGGTGGCCGCCTGCCCGATATCGTGACGGCCTGCGTGGGCGGCGGCTCGAACGCCATCGGCATGTTCACGGCCTTTCTCGAGGGCGAGGGCGTACAGCTCGTCGGAGTGGAACCAGGCGGCAAGGGGCTGGACACGAAAGAGCACGCCGCAACCATGACGCTGGGTCGCAAGGGCACCATTCACGGCTTCGAGTGCTACAACCTGCAGGACGACAATGGCGAGCCGCTGCCGGTCCACTCGATTGCCTCCGGTCTGGACTATCCCGGCGTGGGCCCCCAGCACTGCTATCTGAAGGATATCGAGCGGGTCCAGTACCACGCGATTGACGACAACCAGTGTCTAGAGGCCTTCATGACGCTCTCGCGCACGGAGGGCATTATCCCGGCGCTGGAAAGCGCGCACGCTGTGGCCTGGGCCATGGAACAGGCCGCGGACATGTCGGCGGATCAGGCCATTCTGATCAACCTGTCCGGCCGCGGTGACAAGGATGCGGACTACGTGGCCGACTACCTGAAGCTCTAGCCCGGATATTTCATGAGGGATCGCGAGTGAATTGCCCCCGGAATAATCCTCAGGGCGCAGCAAGTAGCGCACGGTCTTGGAGCGCCAAACCTAGCCGTAGCTATTGCCCCGAGAGGCAGAGCGGGGCCCCACCGCCAGGTGGGGTGCGACCCTCGGAGGAGCAAATGAGTCCGAGCTTTGACACTCGGGGCTCGCCCGCCCGCCGGCGGTTGCATCCCCAGCAAGCTGGGGCCCCTGCGCCTCGCCTCGGGCGGGGTTGGCGTGAAAGACAAGCGATACGCCGCGCCCCCGTCATCTACACGGCGCAAGGCACCGCGGTAGATTGGCGCGGAATCCAACCTGTACCGGCCAAAATACCCCTAAAGCTGGCTATTTCCTCATGCGTATCTATCGCTTACACGACAGCGTCAATCGCCCTCGTGAAATATCCGGGCTAGGGGCGCCACAGCCGGGTCGCAGGCGCGAGGCGACATGCCCCAACTGCAGCCGCGCGGACCGTCTTGCAGATCAGCCGGCGCGCATGCCGCGCGTGTTGTCGCCCGCCGGCTCGCCCGACGCAGGGCTCCAGCCGAAGGCTGCGCTGCGCCACAGGTCGCGGTAGTCGTAATCGGTATCCGGCGCCAGATTCAGACGATTGTAGGCCGCGAAATCGCTCACCAGGTGGACGAGCTGGACAATACCCTTATCGCCAAGGCCTGCCTCGAGCAGCGCCTGCACGTCCGTGTCGGTCGTGCCCGCGGCGTCGGCATTCACCTTCAGCGCGAAATCCAGAAGCGTTCGCAGTCGACTGTCGCTGACGGCGTCAATGCCCTCGCACGCCAGCTGCTCGACGTAGTCCTGCGCCGTATCCAGACCGTAATTGAGAATGGTGCAGAACGCCGCCGTGCAGTAGGCGCAGCCGTTGGCGCGGGAGACCAGGATGCCGACGTGCTGAATCTCCGGCAGCGACAGCTCCCCCTCCTGCCATAGCACCTACGTGGCGCCCAGCTTGGCTTTCAGAAAAGCCGGAAAATTCATCTCCACCAGGAAGTGATTGGGGACTTCGCCTTCCATATCGGTCACCCAGCTGAATATTTCGCGGATGATCGGATCGTCCACATTATCCGGGCGAATGATGTCTACACGTGCCATGGATATTCCTTCAGTGGTCAAAGAAGCCGGACGCTCGCCGGACCGGCAAAAAGCATTGCGCCGAAAGCATATCGCATCCTGATGCGGCGGCGGCGCGACAGTCGATGGGTGGGCCAGCCATGGAACGACCAGCCATTACGGATTCCGGGGCTGCGGAGGCTGTGGCACCATCCGGTGAGCAAACCAAACCCAGGGGCCGCGAGTGATGGCGACCATGAAAGGCCGAGGTGGACGATCAATGGGCAGATTGATGGCAGCTGGCGTCTGGATGCTGGCAACGGCGATCGTATCGCTGCATCCAGCGCCCCTGTGGGCGGACACCGTGGACGAGGCCACGCGCGAGATGCTGAGCGCCGGATACAGCCTGTTGTACGCCGATGTTTCCGGGCTGCAGAAAGCGCACGCCGGGCTGATCCTCAAGCAGGAAAGCGATACCACCGAGGCGGTGGTGGGCGACATGGTGTCTTATCTGAAGGTGCTGGAAGGCGAATTGCGCGGCCTGGCGGGCGCCGGGATCCGGATCGACCTGAACCCGCTGCCGGAAGCCGAAAGACGCACCCAGGCCCTGGCCGCTCGCGATCGCATTCTCAGCTTCGCCCCCGTGATCGGCCGCGCCGGCGAGGATTTCGAGCGGACGCTGCTGCTGACCCTGGCCGCGGGGCTGAATCAGCTGCGCCACATGGCGCTGGTCCTCGAGGGCGCCGAAGCACCGGGCGAGCGCAAGCAGCTTATGGATCGGGCGGCCACCCGGTTGCAGGACCTGCAGTCCGGTATGGAGAAAGTGCTTAACGAGCGGTTCTACACGGTGAACGCCAATGCCTCCTAGCCTGCGCTTGATTGCCGTCCTGCTGCTGGCGTTTATGCTGGGCGGCTGTAGCCTGCTGCGGCTGGGCGACGACGCAAGCGCCGGCGAGACCCGAGACTTCATGACCCGGCAAGAGCTCAGCGAGGGCTACAGCCTGCTGTACAGCAGCGCCGGCTCGCTCCGCCATGCGGACAAGGGCCTGTATCTCAAGGTTGAAAGCGACGCGCTGGACCGGGTCGTGACCGATATCGCGGCCTACGGCGCCGAACTGCGCGGCGAGATGGAGCGCATCGAACGGGACTATCCGGCCGTGGAGATCAACCTTGAGCCACTGCCGGAAATGGAGCAGCGGCGACGCACATCGGCCCGCAACGAGCGGCTCAAGCAGTTTGCGCCCCTGATCGGCCTGTCCGGCCCCGTTTTCGAACGCGAACTGCTGCTGACCCTGTCCGGCGTGCTGAACCAGACGCGTTACCTGACGCGGGCGCTGGCCGAAGGCGAGCCCGAAGCGTCGCTTAGCGAGGCCATGGTCATTCAGGAGCGCCATATCGAACGCCTGTACGAACGGGTCGTCACGCTGTTGGAAACTCAGCACTTCCGCTAGCGGCGGACAGCCGGCCCATTTGCCGGCGGCCGGGTCGCGGTCTGACCCACCCGCTGCGTCAGGCTGCGCGGATGAGCGCCAGCCTGGATACCGAATTCGAGACGACGCTGAACACCGAGCAGTTCGCGGCGGTGCGCTTTGGCGAGCCCTGTCCTCGGCGCGGCATGACCGCTTCGCCGCTGCTTGTGATCGCAGGAGCAGGCACCGGCAAGACACGTACGCTCACGCACCGCCTGGCCTATCTGGTGGGGCAGGGGGTCGACCCGCGGCGCATTCTCGTCATGACATTCTCGCGCCGCGCGGCAGACGAGTTGTGTCGCCGCGCCCGGCATATTCTGGCCTAATCCGCGCAGCCCGATGACCGCAGGGCGAGGACGCCGCCGCCGGATCTGCCTTGGGCGGGCACTTTCCACGCCGTGGCGAGCCGGCTGCTGCGAGAACAGGCCCGGCAGCTCGGGCTGGAGCCCAACTTTTCGGTCATGGACCGGGGCGACGCGGAAGATTTGCTGGATATTGCCCGGCAGCAGCTTAAGCTGGCCGGCAAGGGCAGGCGCTTTCCACGCAAGCAGACCTGCCTTTCCATCTACTCGCGCTGCATCAATACTCGCGCCGATCTGGAGACGGTGCTGGGGGAGGCCTTCCCCTGGTGCCTGCCCCATGCGGACGCGCTCAAACAGCTGTTTGCCGCCTACACCATGCGCAAACGCGAGCTGTGCACGCTGGATTACGACGATCTGCTGCTGTTCTGGTCGCTCATGATGACCCGCTCCGCCAACGCACAAGCCGTGTCGGCGCGCTTCGACCATGTCCTGGTGGACGAATACCAGGACACCAACACGCTCCAGGCCGCCATCCTGCGAGGGCTGTGCCCTGACGGCCGCGGCTTGAGCGTGGTCGGGGACGATGCCCAGTCGATATACAGTTTTCGTGCCGCCAATGTCGAGAACATTCTTGGGTTCGCCGATGATTTTCCGGGCGCCCGCATCATCAAGCTGGAGCAGAATTATCGCTCCACGCCCGATATTCTGGACGCGGCCAACGCCGTGATTGCCCTGGCGCCACGCCGACATGAAAAAACGCTGTATTCGCGGCGGCCGGGTGGCGTCAGGCCGCGCTACGTGACCGTGCCGGATGCGGCGGCCGAGGCTCGCTATGTGTGTGAGCAGGTCCTGGCACGGCGGGAAACCGGCGTGCCGCTCAAGCGCCAGGCCGCGTTGTTCCGCAATGCCTCGCACGCCAACGACCTTGAAATCGAGCTCATTCGGCAGGACATCCCGTTTCGCAAGTATGGCGGGCTGAAATTTCTCGAGGCAGCTCACGTCAAGGATTTTCTGGCGCTGCTGCGCTGGGCGTCCAATCCCCGGCATCAGATGGCGGCCTTTCGCGCCATGCAGTTGCTCGAGGGTATTGGTCCGGCCACGGCCGAGCGCGGCTTCGAGCAGCTGGAGGCCGGCAACTGGTCGCTGACGGAATTGCGGGGCTTTCGCCCGGCCGGTGGAGGCGACGGTTGGTCGGCACTGGTGACGCTGCTGTGCGATATCAGCCATCCGCAGTCTAGCTGGCCTGATCAACTGCGGCCGCTGGGCGACTGGTATCTGCGGCAGCTTGACCGCCTGTATGAGTCGCCGGTCACCGCGAGGGCCGGGGATATAGACGATCTGATGCCTATTGCCGCCACCTACCCGGATCGCGACCGGTTCCTGGCCGAGCTCACTCTCGACCCGCCGGTAGCCAGCGGTGATCTGGCGGGCGATCCGCTACTGGACGAGGACTATCTCGTTCTCTCTACCGTACATTCTGCGAAAGGCCAGGAGTGGGATAGCGTACATGTGCTGCATGTGGCGGACGGCAGCTTTCCCAACGAGTTTGCAACGCGTTCCGACCAGGAAACCGAAGAAGAGCGACGCCTGCTGTATGTCGCTCTCACGCGCGCGGAAAATCACCTCCACGTGCTGTCTCCGCTGCGCTATTACGTGCCGCAGCAGACCCGTTACGGCGACCGCCACGTATACGGCGCGACCAGCCGATTCTTTCCGGAGTCGGTGACGCAGCATTTCGACATGATGGCCTGGGGGGACAACCCGCCCGCCGCTGCATCGCCCTATGGCACCGGCGGCGTGCCTGATCTGGACCTGTATGACGCGGCCACGGCTCTCTGGGATTGACCCGGCCGCATTGACGGATGATCAGGCTGCCGGCGACTGCATGGCCTGCTGATAGTCCCGGGCCAGGCGGCTCTTATCCGTGTCGCTGAGCACCTTGCCGGCGACCTGAAAGACTTCCTGCTCCTCCTCTTCCAGGTGATGCTCGACCAGTTCGCCGAGCTGTCGCGCTTTCGTCAGCCAGGCGGGTGAACTGTATTCGGTGGTCTGAAGCGCCTCGATGGCCTGGTCGATTTCATGGTGCTCGGCCACGCTGTGACGGGCTTTTTCCTGAGTGCTGTCGTGCTGCATGAGCGGCACGTAAAAATGCCGCTCCTCGGCGGCTGCATGGCGGGTCAACTCCGATCGCAGACGTTCGAACAGCTCGTCGCGCCCCTCGCTGTCACCCTGGGTCTGGACCAGCAGTTCAATCAGCCGCCGCTGCTTGTCGTGATCTTCGCGTAGTGCCTGGAAGATATTCATTCTGTCTCCTTGCTGAAATGCCCGAACAGGCGTTGGGCTGCTGCTGCGTTACTCTAGAGCTCCGCTGCCGCAAGACCATCCGCAAAATTGCCCAAAGGGGGGTCGGGGCGCGGACACGCACGGACAATGACAGCGCACGAAAAGAACTGAACAGGGGGAGCCATGCTGCGTTTTGTTGCGGGCCGCTTCAAATGGGCGGTCGACCGATTTTTGCCGGACGCCTTCGTATTTACCGCCATTCTCACGCTGGTGACTGTCCTGCTTGGCCTGACGGTGGCCGGGCAGGGGCCCGTGCAGATGATGGAGTACTGGTACGACGGCTTCTGGAAGTTCCTGACCTTCACCATGCAGATGGTGCTGGTCCTGCTGACTGGCTATTGCCTGGCCATGGCGCCGGCCGTTCAGGCGGGTCTGGGGCGTATCGCGGCCTGGCCAAGAACCCCGGCCGCCGCGGTGACCCTGGTGATTCTCGTCAGCGGCGGCGCGGCCTTCATCAGCTGGGGGGTGGGGCTGGTGCTCGGGCCGTTGTTCGCGCGCGAGGTGGCCAAGCGTCAGGCCGTGGACTACCCGATTCTCATTGCGGCCGCCTTTTGCGGCGCCATCTGTGCACTGCCGGCCGGTCTGACCATTACGGCGCCGGTCCTGGTCAATACGCCAGGGCACTTCCTGGAGGCCGAGATCGGCCTGATCCCGCAAACGCTTACCATCTTCTCCGCGCCCATGCTGATCGCAGCCTCGGCTGGCGTCGCGGCCATGGTCTTCATCTTCCGGCGCATGCTGCCGCCGCCGTCCGAAGCCATTATTGTTTCGCGCGAAACACTGGACGCCGCGGACGAGGCCACCGTGTCGCCGGGCGCGGATGCCGATGCCAGCGTCGCGCAGCGGCTAAGCGACAGCCGCTTGCTGACTGCGCTGGTGGCCGGCAGTGGTCTGATCTGGGCGGGAATCTGGTTTTATCGCAACGGCTTTGACCTGAACCTCGATATCCTGAATTTCAGCTTTTTAATGCTGGGCATTGCCCTGCACGGCAGCCTGCGGCGCTACGGTGAGGCATTCACGCAAGGCTCGCGGGCCGCCAGCCAGATCATTCTCCAGTATCCGTTTTATGCCGGCATCATGGGCATGATGGCGGGCTCGGGCCTGATCAGCATGATCGCCACGGGCCTGGCCGCCACCGCCACCACGGCCACGTTCGGGCTGTTCACCATGTTCTCCGCCGGGCTGATCAACATCTTCGTGCCGTCGGCCGGCGGTCAGTGGGTGATTCAGGGGCCGATTCTCGTGGAGACCGCACGCCAGCTGGGTGTGCCGCCGGCCGTGGCCGTTAACGCGTTCACCATCGGCGATTTGTGGACCAACATGTTTCAGCCGTTTCTGGCCCTTCCGGCGCTGGGTATTTCCGGCCTGGGGCTGAGGGACATCTGGGGATATTGTCTGGTGGCGCTGATCGTCTTCGGGCTGATTGGTGCGCTGGTCTGCCTGGCTATGCCGCTGCTTGTCTGAGCGCCGCGTTTTCGCCGGACAAGCGACTCAGAGAAAATCGTCGTAGCGATTGCGTTGTCCGAACAGTCCGGCCGCCAGTACGCCGAGCGACAGCCAGAACAGCAGGCTGGCCAGAGCCAGGGACCAGTAGAAGCGCAGCGCCAGCGCGTCCGGCACCGGCCATGCCGTCTGCGGGCCTGCATCCGGCAGGCCGGCGACGAAGGGAACCGCGAGGAGCAGCAGGCCCACGATACGGAACAGCCAGCGAGGTTGTAGCAGCACGAGCGCCATTGAAACCGACGCGCAGCTTGCCGCCAGCCACCACCAGCCGGACTGATTACCGAAGGAGCCGGCCAGGCTTGCCGGCAGTTTCGGCGGCATGCCCAGCGAGGGATAGAGAAAAAACGCCAAGAAACCCGCCAGCCCCCATAACAGACCCGTCAGCCAGCTCGCGCCGCCATGCAGGCTGATCAGGCTGACCAGAAGGCAGGCGGCCGCCAGGCCAGCCACCGTGTTGAGCACCAGCGCGCCGCCGATATGCCGCGTCTGGCGAGGCGTCTTCGTGGCGGCGGGCGTCGAGGATTCATTCGCACGCGCCTCGCCCGGCGTGGTGGCGGCGGCGGTTTCCAGCATGGGCGTGATCTGCCAGCGATGCACGCTGGTCACGAGCAGGCCGGCGACAATGCCGCTCACAAACACCGCAAGCACAAAGCGCGAAAAGTTACCCATGAGTCACTCGTTATCGGGCGGGCTGAGGGTCATGCACGGCGCACGGCCGCGACACAGAATACGACGATCTTCTCCACCAGGTCGGGCTCGGCGGCTTCCGGCAGGGTGGTCGGCGCAACCGGACGCACCAGCGCTTCGGTAAACGCGCCGACGATGCAGGCAGCCGTGACGTCCACGGATTGTGCGGGAAACTCGCCGCGGTCAATGCCTTCATGCAGCAGATCCTTGAACACGTCCCCGAAATCCTCGCGGCCCACGATACGGGCGGCTTCGACCTCGGGGTCGGTCGGCTCGGCAATGAAGGCGTAAGCCAGGTTACGACCTTCCAGGGCGCGGGTGCCGAACGAACGCACGGCCGCCGCGAGCTTGTCGGTGGAGGAATCCGCGCGCGCCGTGATCTCGCGCAGAACATCGACCTCGTGGCTCACGGCGTGCGTGAGAATTTCTACCATCAAGGCCGATTTGGACGGAAAGTAGCGATAGATGGCGCCCGTCGACAGGCCCGCAGCCTTCGATACGGCCGACACCGAGGCGGCGCGAAAACCGCCCTGGGCCACGAGTTTGCGGGCCGCCTTGAGGATGCGTTCGCGATTATCCTTCAACCGCTGTTCCATGAGTGGAGAACGGCGGTAATTCACGGCGTTTTCCTGTATTCTATTTGTGAACGGCGATTCATTATTTTGTTCGTATGCAAGCGTACTATATGGTGCAGCCCTGATCGGGTAAGCCTTCGGGGCCGTCACCGGATCGCCATAATACCGGCTCGACCGGGGTCTTCGGAACCGCACGGGACGGGGTCATGTTCGTCAGCTTCGCTATGGAGAATTCATGAGCGACAAGAAAGTCCGTATTGCCAATGGTCAGGGATTCTGGGGTGACAGCCTGCTGGGCCCGCTGCGGTTGGTAGAGGAAGGTCCGCTGGATTATCTGACCTTCGATTACCTGGCCGAAATCACCATGAGCATCATGCAGAAGCAGAAATCGCGGAATCCGGATGCGGGGTACGCGACCGACTTCGTCGGCATGCTCGAACGCATTCTCCCGACCTGCAAGAAAAAGGGCATCAAGGTGATCGCCAATGCCGGCGGCGTGAACCCGCGCGGCTGTCTTGAAGCCATTCGTGAAGTCGTCGAGAAGCTGGATATCAACATCAAGGTCGGCATCGTGGAGGGTGATGACATCCTCGACCAGCTGCCCGAGATGATGAAGGCCGGCGAGACCTTCAAGAATCTGGACAACGGTGAGTCCGTGGAAACGGTGCTGGACACCGTGAGCAGCGCCAACGTTTACATTGGCGCCAAGCCGATTGCCGATGCGCTTGATGAAGGCGCCGACGTGGTCGTGACGGGCCGGGCCACGGATCCGTCCGTCGTGATCGGCGCGCTCATCCATGAGTTCGGCTGGTCCATGGACGACTACGACAAGCTCGCAGCCGGCACCGTCATGGGTCACATCATGGAGTGCGGCACGCAGGCCACCGGTGGCAACTATGCTCGCTGGCGGGAAGTCGAGGACTGGGTGCACATCGGCTATCCCGTGGCCGAGGCCAGCGCGGACGGCAGCTTCGTGATCACCAAGCACGAAAACACCGGCGGCCTGGTGGATATCGAAACGGTCACTTCACAGTTGCTCTACGAAATGGGCGATCCGCAGCGCTATCTGGGTCCGGACTGCATTGCCGACTTCACCAGTATCCAGCTGGAACAGGACGGCCGGAACCGGGTGCGGGTGTCAAACGTCAAGGGCAGCGAGCCTACCGACACCTACAAGGTCTCGATGTCCTACCACAACGGCTACAAGATTCTCAGCTCGCTCGTGGTGCCCGGGCCGGACGCGGTGGAAAAGGCGCAGCTCATCGCCGACACGATCTTCGGGCGGGCGGAATTGCTGGACGTGAAGATTCCCGAGGAAAACCGTTTCGTGGAATTCTTTGGCAACAACGTCTGCTACGAGGGCATTCTGCCGCCGCCGGAGCAGCCGGGCGAAATCCTGCTGCGCATCGGCGCCAAGGGGACCGACAAGAAGGCCCTGGATACCTTCGGGCGGGAAATCGTGCCCATGCTCCTGGCCGGCCCGCCGGGCCTGACCGGATTCGCGGGCGGGCGCCCCAGGGCCACGGAAATCATCGGCTACTGGCCGGCATTGATATCCAAGCACCTGGTGCAGACGCGAGTCACCGTCGAGAGCCTTTAATCAATCGGAGCAGACCATGGCAAAAATGAAGCTTTTCGAACTGGCGATTGCCCGGTCCGGCGACAAGGGAGACGGCAGTAATGTGGGTATCCGCGCCAACACGCCGCAGATCTACGACTTTCTCGTCAAGGAACTCACCGCCGAGCGCGTGAAAGACCATTTCAGCCGGATATGTCTGGGCGACGTGGAGCGTTACGAAATTCCCAATCTGCAGTCGCTGAATTTCATCCTGCATGATTCGCTGGGCGGCGGCGGTACCGAGACGCTCAAGACCGACGCCCAGGGCAAGGTCCACGGACTGGGTTTGTTGCACATGGAAATGGACGTTCCCAGCCATCTGACCGACCCGGCGCGAAAATAGGCGTTTCCGTCGCGCTGTCAGGCCGCCACGGCCTGGCAGTGGCCGGGCAGGGTAAAGATGATGCGGGTGCCGACGCCGGGCTGGGTGTCGGCACTGATTCTGCCTCCGTGGCGTTCAATCGCCTTGCGGCAAATGGCCAGCCCGATGCCCATGCCTTCGGTATCGCGGCCATCCAGCTTGCGGAACACGTTGAAAATGTCTTCCCTGAACCGCGGGTCGAAGCCGCTGCCGTTGTCCTGAACGCAGAATGACTCGAAGCTGTCTGCCCGGCGAACCTTCACGACAATCCGCGGCGGGCAGTCGGGCCGGCGGAACTTGATCGCGTTGGCAATGAGGTGCTGGAACACCGCGCGAAGCTCGACGCTGCTCGCCATGACCGTCGGCATGCTGTCCGGCACCACGAGCTCCGCGTCGTGCGAGGCGATTTCGGCGCGCAGACCGTGCAGAGCGGCCGACAGGGCCTGGCCGCTATCCACCGGCTCGCGGTTGAGGTCGCGCCCCACGCGGGAGTAATCCAGCAGGGCCCGGATCATGTCGTCACCCAGGCTGGCCGCCTGGGTGATATGGCCGAGGTATTCCCGAGCCTCGTCGCCGAGCTCGTCCGCGTGACGGCGCAAAAGCAGCTGCGCAAAACCGCGAACGCCCCGGATGGGCTCGCGCAAATCGTGAGAAACAGTATAAGCAAATGACTCCAGGTCCTTGTTCGAACGCGTTAATTCGGAAGTCATTTTTCTCAATTTATGGTTTGTCTCGCGTAGCTCGGCACGATACTCGCGTTCGGCGGTGACGTCCTCGATCTGCGAAACATAGTACTCGGGCGAGCCATCTTCCCGACGCACCACGGACACCGACAGAACTGCCCAGAGTATCCGCCCGCTGCTGTGGATGTAGCGCTTTTCCATGCGGTAGTGATCGGACTCGCCGACCACCACGGCCTGAAGGTTTTCCAGGTCCGAATCCAGATCGTCGGGATGAGTCAGCGTCTGGAAGGTGCTGGCAAGCAGCGTCTCCCGATTTCGGCCCAGCAGCTGGCACAGCGAATCATTGATATGCAGAAAGCGCCCCTCCGTGTCCACCAGCGCCATGCCGATGCTGGCGTGCTGGAAGGCGTCCTGAAATCGCGACTCGCTGCGATGCAGTTGTTTCAGCGCCCGAATTTCCCGCTCGGAACGAAGCGCATGACTGCTTAGCACGGGAATCGCGCAGAGCAGCACGATATACGCGAGATGTCCGAACGCGAACTGCTGCATCAATCCTACGAGCGCGGGGTCGACGGGGCCGGGCGCCAGGATGCGGGGCAGGGCATAGAGACCGATCACCGTGCAACTCGCCGCATAGAAGGCGAGCGACGCGTATAGCGCGGTGCGGCTTTGCAGCAACACGAACGCCAGGACGAACAGTAGCGGCAACCAGGCCAGATAGGGCGGTGAAAGCTGATTCAGCGGCAGATCGTTGAAAGGGCCCAGATAGGTCCCCGCGATTCTCAGAAAGAACCCGACGCCGAACAGGCAGATGAAAAACAGGCCGACCCGGTCCGTTTGATCGCCGCGCCGCAGCGCCCAGGCGCCACAAAGCAGCGTGCCCATGAGCATGCCGCCCATGACAACCAAATCGAACGTCGTGGCGGCCGGGAAATGTTGCGCGTTGAATGTGCCGATTGCAGCGGCCGGAAGCGCTAGAGCCAGTGTGAAGCCGAGCGCCAGGCGCTTGAACGTGACCGGGCTGGCCGGTGGAAGAACGGAATCCGTCGGCATCAATAATCGTCCCGCAAACGCAAAGTCCCGGTCAGTTAACGGCGCGATCGTGAAAATATTTATTAAACAGTTCACTCAATACGCGAAGTCCTTTCGCGATTGAGTGCCGCATTGGCCGGCGCATGTCCGGCCAATGCTCTCGCGCCCTTACGGTCGCGGGCAGGCCATCCATTGCCTGCATTATTGATCCGAACAATTTTGTCTATTTAATGCACGGCTCAATAACGAAAATAATCAGCAGAAACGCATTTTGCATGGTTTCATTGACAGTCGGCGATTGCGGCGTCGGCGAAACGTCGGTTCGCGGCTGGAAGATGCGCCTGAAGCGACTCAATCCGGTTGTCATGGGCCGGGTGGGTTGAAAGAAATTCAGGCGGCTGATCACCACCAGCCCGGGCCATGTTGCGCCACAGAGCCACGCTTTCGGCCGGGTCGAAACCGGCGGCAGCCATCAATTCCAGACCCATTAAATCCGCCTCGCGCTCATGAGCACGACTGAAAGGCAAGGTAATCCCCAGTTCGGCGCCAATGCCCAGCGCCTGAAACACCATGGCGCTGTCGATATCCGCGAACAGGCCGATCAGCAGCAGCACCGCGTTGACACCGAGTTTCTGCGTCATTCGCTCATTGCCGTGATCGGCCAGCATGTGAGCGACCTCGTGGCCGAGAACTGCGGCAAGCTGCGCGTTGTTGCTGGCCACGTTCAGCAGGCCGCTATGCACACCCACGTGACCACCGGGCAGCGCGAAGGCGTTGGGCGAGGCATCATCGAACACCGCGATCTGCCATTCGGCGGGCGCACGTGCCTCCGGATAGACGGCCGCCACCTGGTCGGTAATGCGGTCCAGAACGCAGCGCACACGCGCCGGCGTGGTGCCGTGCTGAACAAGCGGGCGCTGCTGACGCATGTCTGCAAACGCCTGTGTGCCCATGTCGGTCATGATGGACTCCGGCACCAACGCCAGCTGCAGGCGTCCGGCGGGCGTGCGTTCGCAGCCCGCCAACAGCGCCGCGCCGATCAGCAGGGCGCCCAGGGTGAGACGACGCAGGCGCAGGGATCGAGACATCGAATTCATACCCCCAATATATTATTTAACATAATATACATTATGCGCACAGAGTGCAGTTTCAAAACTGTTGCGTTTTTGCGCGTATGCACCGCCAATCGCGACCGCTAGCTTTTACTGAACGGTGGATTCTTCTTCGTGACAAAGGTCGGCTATCGACCCAAAGCGGACATAGAATCTTTCAGCCAAACTCATCGCTGGGATCTTCCGCGAAGCACTCGTAGGCAACCTAGCGTCGCAAGCCTTTCGCATAGGCTTTGGCGAATAGCGCGCCCATCGCAATCTAAATCAGCCCGGATCGCGTAATCGGAATGCTGCACCGCGACGCTGACCAGCGATAGGCTAAAGTTTTTGCCAACTCACCGTAAATCAGCTTTTTCTATCGTGTTCTGGTATTGAACGAGCCGGCACGTCGTTATTTGACAGGCTTTAGCCGAGCCTACGGAATTGCTCAATGTCGGCACTAGCGAACGAACAGCCTCACCTCAGAAGGTTCATCATGATCCGGTCGCGCCGGACTCCTGAACCTTGACGACCAGATTCGGCTTGTCATCTTCGTCCGCGTCCGGCCCGGCCAATTGCGCCCACATGGAATCGACCATGGGCTGAAGGAACAGCTGCCCGAGCTGGCGAACCATGACCCCAATTGTTTGGCTGGAGTCACGTTGCACCATCGACGCAACGCCGGCGCTGCGCAGAGTCGCGACTTGCTCGGCAGCGAACCGGGTGAGCATCTCCAAAATCCGACCTCGGTGGCCGGTGGGATCGAGGACAGCCCGCCTGAGATAGCCGATTACCGCTGGGTTATCAGCGAGCATGCCCGCGACAGCATCGTCACGGGAGGCCGCGATCGCTGCCGTGGTTCCTTCGACGGGGGCTTGCTCGATCGCATAGGAGAACAAGTCGACGATGTGATGCTCGACGGCCTCACGCAGCCCGTCTTTGGTTCGGAAGTGGTGCACCACCAAGCCGACCGTCACGCCCGCTGCATCGGCAATGGTACGCATCGAGGTCGCGTCCTCACCATAGTCCGCGTACAGAGCGAGGGCTGCATTGCGGATGCGTGCCTTCGCAGTCAGGTCGTTGTCGGCTTGCTCGGACATCCGCGCCGTTATTTTCACCCATTGTCTCCTTCACTCGGCTGGCTCTTGCCCCGAGCAGCGGAGATTAACAGACTCGGCCCATTGTACATTCGTCTATTATGGTATACGTTTGTATAGTCGCAATACACCTGACAAGTAAAACTCATGGAACCGGTCGTCTCAACCGTTGACCTGTACAGAAAGGACCCGCGTCCCGGCGACCGGACCGAACTGGGCAGCTATACGCTCAACGCGGGCGAGATCGTCGCGTTTGCAAGTCAGTGGGACCCACAGTTCTTTCACGTAGACGAGAATCGCGCTGCCAGGGAAGGATATTTCGGTGGCCTGATCGCCAGCGGCGTCCAAACTCTGGCTGTGTATCAGCGCCTCACGGTCGACAGTCTGGTACGGAGCTGGGACGTGGTAGGTGGCGCGGGTATTCGTGACTTGAAGTTCCTCCGCCCGGTGCGACCAGGCGACACCCTCACCGGATTCACGGTTATCGAAGAAGTTCAGAACCAACCCGACCGCTGCCGCGTGCGAGTTGTCTATACGGGCGAGTTGATCAACCAGAACCGCGAGCCTGTACTTGTTCTGACGATGTCGGCCTACCTGCGGATGCGCGACGTATGAGCGTTCCTGCATCAGAATCACTGAGCGGGATTCGAGTGGTCTCGCTCGCCGTCAACCTGCCCGGCCCGATCGCCGTTGCACAACTGGCTGACATGGGCGCACAGGTCACCAAGATCGAGCCACCGTCCGGCGATCCGCTCGCCGCCGTAGCCCGTGCTTGGTACGACGAGCTATTGGTCTCTCAAGAGATCATTGTCCTGGACCTCAAGCAGCCCGAGCAGCGGGCCTGTCTTGAAGATCGGCTCGCGGATGCTGACGTCCTGGTCACGGCGATGCGCCCGTCTGCGCTGAGCCGTCTTGGCTTGGATCGACTCGCCGAGACCCTCCCGGCCGTGATCCACGTCGAGATCGTCGGCCACGACGGAGATCTGGCGGAGGTGCCGGGCCATGATCTGACCTATCAGGCCGCCCACGGCACCCTGAGTCCGCCGACCATGCCGCTGGCTCCGGTCGCGGACCTGCTCGGGGCCGAGCGCGCGGTCTCCGCCGCAGTCGCCGGCCTGTTTAGCAGGACGCGTACCGGCACCGGAGGCCACCACCGGGTGGTGCTCGACGATGCTGCTCAGTTGGCTGGCGCCGCGGTTAGCCAGGGTCTGATGGGGCCGGGCGCGCCGCTGGGAGGCGTGCTCCCGACGTACCGCATCTACCCCACGTCGGACGGCTACGTGGCGCTCGGCGCTCTTGAACCGCACTTCGCGGCTCGGGTTGCGGCGCATCTCGGCCGAACGATCGAGGAACTCGAGTCCATCTTCGTCACCCGCGCGACAACTCACTGGGAAACGCTCGGTCGCGAGCTCGACATCCCGCTGGCCGCCGTCAAGGTTCCCACTGTTGGAGGAATACATGAACACTCGTGAAACCGTCATCGTAGACGCTGTGCGAACCCCTGTCGGCAGACGCGGGGGCGTGCTCAGCCAATGGCATCCCGCCGATCTGCTCGGCCACACCCTGCGTCACTTGGTCGAGCGCAGCGGTATCGAGCCCTCCACGATCGACGACGTCATCGCGGGCTGCGTGCTCCAGCACGATCAGCAGTCCTCCAACATCGCCCGGCACGCCGTGCTCTCGGCTGGTTTGCCCGAGTCCTTGCCCGCGGTGACGGTGGATCGCCAGTGCGGCTCCGGCCAGCAGGCGGTCAGCTTTGCCGCCCAGGGGGTAATGGCGGGCGGCTACGACCTGGCGATTGCGGGCGGTGTTGAGTCGATGTCTCAGGTGCCCATGCCTTCCGCGTTCCTGCCCGGCGCACCACTGGGTCCGCAGTACGGCCCTCTGGAACTGGAACGCTACGACGGACGGCTGATGGCGCAAGGGCCTAGCTCGGAGCTCATGAACGAGCGCTTCGAGCTGACCCGCGAGGCACTCGACGCCTACAGCGTCCGCAGCCACGAGCGGGCGTATGCCGCCACCCAGGCCGGCGCTTTTACTAAACAGATGGTGCCGATCAGCGCCGACCCCCATGATCCGGATGGTCCGCGCATCACCGCCGACGAGGGCATCCGCGAGCATCCCGATCCCGAGAAGATGGCGGGTCTGAAGACGGTCTTCGCCGAGGACGGTCGCACGACGGCCGCGAACGCGTCCCAGGTCAGCGACGGTGCCGCCGCGCTGCTAATCGCCGACCGCGACTATGCGCAGCAGCACGGCCTCACGCCGCGCGCACGCTTTCGCGCCATGACGGTCGCAGCGGCCGACCCCGTAATCCAGTTCACCGCCGTGCTCGACGCTACCCGCAAGGCGCTCAAGGTCGCGGGGCTAAGCGTGGCGGACATCGACCTGTTCGAGGTCAACGAAGCGTTTGCCGGCGTGCCGCTGATGTTTCAGCGCGAGTTCGACATCCCGGACGACAAGCTCAACGTCAACGGTGGTTCGGTTGCAATCGGGCACCCGCTGGGTTCCACCGGGGCCCGCATGCTCACCGACCTGCTATGCGAACTCGAGCGTTCCGGCAAGAAACTGGGCCTGCAGACTATCTGCGAGGCCCACGGCACCGCCAACACCACAATAATAGAACGCATCTGAGGAGCAAGACATGAACGACACCCTCATTACCAAGGGTCTGCCGTCCACCCACGGCGACAGCTACCAACTCAACACGACAACCATGATCCGCCATGCGGCGCGTACCTATCCGGAACAGGAGATCGTCTACCGCACCGCCGACGGCGGCTGGGATCGCTATACCTACGGCGAGTCCTACACGCGGATTTGTCGAGCGGCCAACGCTCTGCGCGGCCTTGGCGTCGGCCCCGGCGATGTGGTCGGCATTCTGGACTGGAACAGCCGGCGCCATTTCGAACTCTACTGGGCGATCCCGGGCCTCGCCGCGGTGATGCTGCAGATGAATCTGCGCCTGGTACCCGAGGATCTAGGCTATGTAACCGACCACAGCAAGGCGTCCTGGATTCTCGTCGACGAGACCCTGCTGCCAATCGCCGAGCAACTCGCCCCGCTCACGCCCCAGGTCAAGGGCTGGATCGTGATGAGCGATCGCCCGCTGTCCGAGATCAGCACGACATTGTCGGACGTGCATCACTTCGAGGATCTGCTCGCCGCCGCCGACGCGCAGATCGACTGGCCGATGGTCGACGAGACGTCGGCGTACAGCGCCTGCTACACCACTGGCACGACGGGCCGGCCCAAGGGGATCTACTACTCGCACCGCGGCATGTGCCTGCACACCCTGACGATGGTGGGGCTGATCGGCATGAGTAGCGATGATACGGCGATGCTGATCACCCCGATGTTTCACGGTCAGTGCTGGGGCCTGCCGCAGGCCGCCGTTCAGGCGATGACCAAGATCGTCCTGCCCGGCCGCTACGTCGCACAGGATACATCGGTGCTGGTCGACGCCATGATTGCCGAGGAGGTCACGGTAACCAACGGGGCTCCTGCGATCTTCGCACCGATGCTGGATTACATCAGAACGCTCGATGCCAAGCCCGACCTGAGCCGGGCGCGACTGCTGAGCGGCGCTACCGAACCGTCGCTGAGCCTGATGCGCGGCTTTTACGACCTGACCGGGGCCGACGTGATCCATGCTTACGGCGCCACCGAAACCACACCGCTGGTTACGGTCAACAAGGGCCTCAAACCGTCCCTGCGCGATGTGTTGACCGATGAGCAAATGTGGAATCGCAAGCGGTGCCAGGGCCTGATGGCCCCCGGTGTCGACTTCCGACTGGTCGACGAAGCCGGCGAAGACGTTCCCTTCGATGGTGTTTCCCAGGGCGAGGTGCTGTTGCGGGGGCCGTGGATCATCGAGCGATACCACAAGCTCGACGACGACGGCGACCGCTTCCTCGATGGCTACTGGCGCAGCGGCGACGTCGGCACGATCGACGAGCACGGCTATCTCAAACTGACCGACCGCCTCAAGGACGTAATCAAGAGCGGCGGCGAGTGGATCTCCTCCATCGACATGGAGAACGCGCTGACCGTGCACCCCCACATCCGCGACGCAGCGGTTGTCGGCATCGAACATCCCAAGTGGCAAGAGCGCCCCGTCGCTCTGGTGGTCACCGACGACGGCAACGAGGTGCCCCTGGCGGAGATCCATGAAATTCTGGCGCCCAATTTCGCCAAGTGGCAGCTGCCCGAGACCGTCCTGTTCCTCGATGCGCTACCCCGCACCAGCGTCGGCAAGCTCGACAAGAAGTCGATCCGCGCCAGCTATAGCGACCTCTACAAGGACGTCTGATGGCTGTCCTCGATATTCGCCGCGAGGGGCCCGTTGTCGTCCTCGAATTCAACCGGCCCGACGCTCGCAACGCGCTCAATGAAGAGCTGCTAACCGCGCTGGGCCAGGCGCTCGCGGACCTGCAGTACGACGACAGCGTGCGCGCCGTGGTGCTCCGCGGAGCGGCCGGCAACTTCTGCGCGGGCGCCGATATTACCGCCTTCGACCGGATCCGTGAGGATGCGTTGATCGGTCCGCGCAAGGCGCTCGGCGGCACGCTCTGGACGGTCATGGGGCGGTTTCCCAAGCCGCTCATCGCCGCCGTCGAGGGGCTGGCCGTCGGCGGCGGCTGCGAGCTGGCGCTTGCCTGCGACATCGTCGTTGCGGCCGAGACCGCGCAGTTTGGGGTGCCGGAGGTCAAGCTGGGCGTCATCCCCGGTGGCGGCGGCACTCAGCGCCTGGTGAGCGCGGTCGGCAAGGCCAAGGCGATGGCCATGCTGCTGACCGGCGACTTCATCAGCGCGACCGAGGCCTGCGCCGATGGAATGGTCGCCCGCGTGGTCCCGCATGGAGAGGCCCTAGAACAGGCGCTCACCATGGCCGGACGCATCGCAGCCAATTCGCCGCTGGCGGTGTCGTTGGCCAAGGACGCTGCGCTGCAAGCCCACGAGACGTCACTCAGCCAGGGCCTTGAGCACGAGAAACGCAACTTCCATCTGGCGATCCATTCTGCGGACAGCCACGAGGGCCAGGCGGCCTTTCTGGCCAAGCGCCCCCCCCACTACACAGGAACGTAACCATCATGAGCGAGCTGTTTCCCGACTATCAGGCGCCCTGGGAGGCCGAGGACCATACGCTGCTGCGCGCCCAGGCGGCCAAGTTCTTCGCCCGCGAAGCCACCCCGAACCAGGAGCGCTGGGCCAAGCAGCACCAGGTCGACCGCGCGTTCTGGAACAAAAGCGGCGACGCTGGCTTGCTGTGTCCCGGCCTGCCCGAAGAATATGGCGGCGGCGGCGGTAACTTCGGCCACGAGGCCGTGGTCCAGGAGGAACTCGCCTTGGCCCAGGACACCGCGTTCGGATTCAGCGTGCACTCGACCATCGTGGCCCACTACGTGGCCGCGTACGCGACCGAGGAGCAAAAGCAGCGCTGGATACCGGCGATGGCCAGCGGCGAGAAGGTGATCGGCATCGCGATGACCGAACCCGGCACCGGCTCGGACCTTCAGGCGGTGCGCACGACCGCGGCTCGTGACGGCGACCACTACGTCATCAATGGGTCGAAAACGTTCATTTCCAACGCGACCCACGCCGACCTAATGATAATCGTCGCCAAGACCGACAAGGCCGAGGGCGCCCGGGGCATCTCGTTGTTCGTGGTCGAGGTCGACCAGGCCGAAGGTTATGAGCGCGGGCGGGTATTGGAGAAGATCGGGCAGCACGGCCAGGATACCCGGGAGCTCACCTTCACCGACCTGCGGGTGCCCGCCGAGAACCTGCTTGGTGGCCAGGAGGGTCAGGGCTTCTATCAGTTGATGGAGCAACTGCCGCGCGAACGCCTGATCATTGGGATCGCGGGTGTTGCGATGACCGAGGCCGCGGTCATGGAGGCAATCAAGTACGCCAAGCTGCGCACTGCGTTCGGCCAGCCGATCATCCAGTTCCAGAATACGCGCTTTGTGCTCGCCGAGTGCAAGACTGAGGTGCTCGCCGCGAAGACCTTCATGGACCACTGCGTCCAGCGCTACATGGACGGCAACCTCGACGCCGCCACGGCCTCGATGGCCAAGCTGTATGGTACCGATAAACAGGTCGAGATCATCGACCGCTGCCTGCAAGTCTTCGGCGGCTACGGCTATCTGATGGAGTATCCGATCGCGCAGATGTACGCTGCGGCACGGGTGCAAAAGATCTATGGCGGCACCAACGAGATCATGAAGGAACTGATCGGACGCTCGCTGTGAGCGCAAACGCCGCCGAGGCTTTCGCCCGCGAGATCGCAAAGGCCAGCCGGCGCACTCTCTATCTCACCAAGCACGCGCTCAGCGGCGCCAGGCAGGCATATTTGGACGACGCACTGCAACGTTAGCGGGCCGGTCAGGCCGAACGGCTGGTCGGTCCGCATCTCGCCCGGCGATCGGCGCGCTTGCGCTGATACATCCGGCAGCGATAAAGCGTCAGTCATAGTGGCATGACTCAAACCCACGAGCCTTCGGTCAAACCGGAGCGCTGTTTCTGGAGCCCAGCAACGATGATGGAAGCCATGCTAAGCCCGCGGGCCAGCGCGCCCAGTCTGCTGACGCTCAAGCCGCTGTATACGAATGCCTTGCGCAAGTACGCCCAGCGCACGGCGATCGACTGCGATGCAAACACGCTGAGCTACCGGCAACTGCTTGATGCCAGCTGTCGATTCGCCCACGGACTGTCTGCGGTCGGCTTGGCGGCGAACGTGCGGGTCGCTCTGCTGATGTCGAATTGCCTGGAATACGCGGTGGCCGATCAGGCGATCATCCAGAGCGGCGGCGTCAAGGTTCCGCTCAATGACATGCTCGGCGAAAAGGAGATCCGCTATATCGTGGCGGACTCAAACGCGCGGGTGCTCGTGGTGGGCCCGGCCTTCTTCGAGATCGTCGCGCGCAATCGCGATGCCTGGCCCGAACTCGAGACCGTGATCGGTATCGCTGCGGCCGCGGATTGCCCGGAGGGCGTCGAGCCGTGGGATGAATTCTCAGCAGGGCAGCCGGAAACCCCGCCCGACGTGGCCGTCGCGCCCGACGATCTGGCGGTCATAGCCTATACCGGCGGCACCACCGGCCAGCCCAAGGGGGTACTGCTCACCCAGCAGAGCATGGTGCTGGATGTCTTGTCCCACGTCGTCGAAATGGAACTGCTCGACGACGAGCGCCTGCTGCTGTGTTCGCCGCTAGCCCACAGCGCCGGTTTCCTGATGCTCGCTGGCCTGCTCAAGGGGGCGACACACCTCGTCGAGCGCGGCTTCGCTCCAGAAACCGTGGTACGGCGGATCGAAAACGACGGCGTTACCCTGACCTTCATGGTGCCGACGATGATCTATCGGCTGATTGACTGGATCGGCGATACGCGCTACGACCTGTCGTCGCTGCGCAGCATCCTCTACGGCGCCGCGCCGATCACCTTGCCGCGATTGCGCGAGGGGCTGGCGCTGTTCGGCCCCGTGTTCATGCAAATCTACGGCCAGACCGAGGCGCCCAACTTCATAACCCGCCTGCGCCGCCAGGATCATCGCCCGGACGACGACACCGCCCACCGGCTGGCCAGCTGCGGACAGCCGGTGGCGATGGCCGAGGTACGCATCGTCGACGCCGACAACCGGACGCAGCCGGTGGGCGAGGTCGGCGAACTCGCCGCGCGCACGCCTTATACCATGGCGGGTTACCATGGCCTGCCGGACAAGTCCGCTGAAACGCTCATCGACGGTTGGTTGCATACCGGCGATATCGCCTACCAGGACGCCGACGGCTATGTCTATCTGCTGGACCGCAAGAAGGACATGATCATCACCGGCGGCATGAACGTGTACACCAAGGAAGTGGAGGATGCCATCCAATCCTGTCCCGGCGTCGGCCAGGTGGCGGTCGTGGGACTGGAGGATGCGGACTGGGGCGAAGCGGTGACGGCATTCATCGTGGCCGATGTCGGCGCTCATCCCACGCAGAGCGACGTGCTGGATCATTGTCGACAAGAGCTTTCTAAATACAAACGGCCAAAGGCCGTGTATTTCGTTGATACGTTACCAGTAACAGCTTACGGCAAACTCGACAAGAAGGCACTGCGCACACAGGCGCGATGACGGACGTCGATCCAACAGGTCCCAGAGCACTGGCAATCGGTTCCGCTGTCGCTGCTAGGCACGCCATTCGGTGCTTGTTTTACCAGCGACTCCAGTGAAATCAGGAAAAGGATAACGAGCAGCCTGTCACGGTCGCGAGTAGGACGAATAGCGCACTCCTATTGCAGACTCGATATTTCTACGCTTTCGTTTTAAATCACATTATTTCAGATGTTTCTGATGACTTCTCGGCACGAGTCCGCTTTTGGCCGATAGCCGACACACCGCTAATCCTCCGAAGCCCTCGCGCTACTCTGCTCATGTGGACGCAACAAACCAGCATTCTTTATCGGCGCAACAGTCCGAACCGATAACCTCGCGCGGCGATATATTGAACCAGGCACTCAGGTACGCAACAGCTTCCGAAACCGCACCCTACGCGCGTATTCATGTGAGTCAGCTCGACTCGTGGCCGCCGCCTTTTGCAATGAATGGCAGATGAACAAGCTGTTCGGGCTGTTTTCAGATGTGGTGCCGCATTCTAGCCAGCCATGAAGTTGGTGTCTTTCAGATTGCCTGCATGGTCAGCGTCGTGGCGAGGCCCGGATGACTCGACCCCGTTGTCCATGCAACGGCTCTCGGCACGCGCTGTAAAAAAACGCGCGCGATACTGTCTGTGGTTGCTGCTGATCTCGGCCGCGGTGCTTCACCTCTGGCTGGCGGTGACCGCCGGCGACGCGCTGGATGGTTTTATCATCGGTTTGATCGGCGGACCGCTGCTGCTGCGCGGCGCCGACGCCATGGATCGCGACCAGTACGGGCTGGCGTTAATGGCGTGTTTGGCGTTGTTCGTTGCCTGGCTGCTGGGCCTGGGATGGGCGAACTGACCCGGGCTCACGGCTGTCGTGCACGAAGCTTTCCAGAGCACCCACAATACGGGCCTGCCATAAACGGTTATAGACAGGACTCGGCGCGACCGACAGCACGCAGGTGCCGGATGCCGTGTGAAGCAGAATGCTCGGTGCCCGCAGCCATCGCTGCCGGTGGCCCGGCTGAACGTTGATCTGCTCGATTTCGCTGAAGTCGAAGCTATCTTCGTTCGCCAGCCGATACAGTCTCAGACCCGACAAACACAGCAAGCCCCGTGGCCGGGCGGCCGTGATCACGTTGATTCTGAAGCCGAAGGTAATAAAGCCCAGCAGGGCCAGCAGCAGCGCGAACGCCCCCGGATGGAGTCCGGTCGGGACGATGCCGGCCTTGAGTGCGTAGGCCAGCATGATGCCGGCGGCAATGGCTGCCAGCGGCAGCACCGCAACGTCGACAACAACGGCCTTTTTCGGGCTGTGACGAGCCAGGAAAAGCATGTCTTAAAAGCCTGTCAGGTAGCGGAACGATCGGGCTTTTGCGGCTGAGCCGGCGCGGCCCGCCGTGGAGCCGCGCCAGCCTGGCAAATGCAGATCCGCCCTAGTCGTCGCGCTCCACCTGGCTGATCTGACCGGTTGCCCCGTCCACGTTGAATTCGACGAACTGCCCGTCCGGGCTGGTCGCCGTCACTTCGTAAACGCCGCCATCGCGGTCAATTTCCTGAAATGCCGAATAGCCCTGCTTTTCCAGCTGCTGCAGCACTTCGACCATGGTCATGAGCTTCGCCGTACCCGCCGGCTGCGCCATGGCGCTGGTGGCGAACAGGGTGGTTGCGGCCAGACCTGCGGCTGAGAAAATCTTTATCATTCGTGTCGTCCTTGCTTCGAAATGAGCCTGCATGGTGCCGGCGCGCGTTTGAACCGCTTGCGAATGGTCTGTTCATCCAATATTCATCACGTTTACGGCTACATGCGCGTCATGAAATCCATACTTTTATGTCTGGGGCTGGCCCTGCCCGCCCTCGCCTACGCCGATGTAGATCAGCGGGCCGCCCGAGCGGCGCTCAAGGCCGGCGAAATTCGGCCGCTGACCGAATTGCTGGCGTTCGTGGACACGCGCTGCAACGGCGATCTCATCGAAATCGAGCTCGAGCGGGGCGACGCCGGCTGGTATTACGAAATCAAGCTGCTGGGGCCGGAGAGCGACATCAACGAGCTGGAATATCACGCCCACAGCTTCGCGTTGATTGAAGCCGAGGGACGCAATCTGGACCTGCTCGAATGTGTACCTGAAGGCACGCCCCGCTAGTGCGCGTACTGGTTATCGAGGACGACGCGCGGTTGCGCGAGCAGCTCGTTAGCAGTCTTGAACAGGGCGGCTACGCCGTGGATGCGGCGCAGGACGGCGAAACCGGACACTTCCTCGGCGAAACCGAGACGGTGGACGCCATCATCCTGGATCTCGGGCTGCCGCAGCTCGACGGGCTGTCGCTGCTGCGCAAGCTGCGCGCCAGCGGCAGCCGGACGCCCGTACTCATACTGACCGCACGCGACGCCTGGCACGAAAAGGTCGAGGGTATCGATGCGGGCGCCGATGATTATCTGGCCAAACCGTTCAACATGGAGGAGCTGCTGGCCCGCCTGCGTGCGTTGATTCGCCGCGCCACCGGGCACGCCAGCGCGGTACTCGAGCACGCGGGCGTTACGCTGGATACGCGCACCGCACGGGTATCGATCAACGGCAACCCCGTCAAGCTGACGGCGCATGAATACCGTGTGCTGCTGTACCTCATGCATCACGCCGGCGTCGTGGTCTCGCGCAGCGAGTTGGTCGAACACATCTACGCGCAGGATTTCGATCGCGACTCGAATACCATTGAAGTCTTCGTGCGGCGGCTTCGCAGCAAACTCGGCCAGGACGTGATTCACACCGAAAGAGGACTGGGCTACCGCCTCGGTCCCGCGTGCGGCTGACGCTTTCCAACTCGCTCCAGTCACGGCTGTTGCTGGGCGCGGGCGCCTGGTCGGTTCTGGCGCTGATCATTACCGGCCTGCTGCTGGCCTATCTGATGCGCGAGCAGCTCGAATCCCAGGTGCAGCAGCGGCTGGCTGCAGACATGACCCAGCTGCTCGGCAAGGTCGAAATGTCGGCCGACGAGCGTCTGACCATCCAGCGCGACCTGAGCGATCCGCTCTATCAGAAAATCTATTCCGGCAGCTACTGGCAGCTCAGCCGCGACGGCGTGGTCGTGCTGCGCTCACGGTCACTTTGGGATCAGGACCTGCCGCCGCAGGCCGCGCAACCCTCGGACGAATCCGGCTTTGCCTATCTCGGTGGCCCGCAGTCACAGAAGCTGCTCAGCCTGCAGCGTCAGGTCACCCTGCCCCGCGTGCCCGGCCGCCTTTCGGTGCAGATCACGCGCGACCTGGCGGAAATCGATTCGGCAATGCGTCAGTTCAACCTAGTGCTGGCTTCCGGACTGGGCATTCTCGCGCTGGGTTTGATCGTTGCCAGTTTTCTGCAGGTCCGCCTGGGCTTGCGCCCGCTCAGGCGCATGCGCCGCGGGCTGGCGGAAATTCGCCAGGGGGAAGCGACCGGGCTCACCGGTCGCTATCCGGTGGAAGTTCAGCCACTGGTTGAGGATCTGAACGGTGTGCTGAGCGACAATGCCGCCCTCATCGAGCGCGCCCGAAGTCGGGCCGGCAACCTGGCGCATGCGCTCAAGACCCCCCTGTCGGTACTGGCCAACGAAGCGCGCGAACGCCAGCGTGCAGGCGACCCGGTCGGTGACCGGCTGGACGTTGAAATTCGCAACATGCGAACCCAGCTGGACTGGCATCTGGCGCACGCCCGCGTGGCCGCCGCCCGCCGTCCCGGCATGAGCACCTCTGTGGATTTCGTGGCCGACCGCCTGGTTCGCACCCTCACCAAGCTTTATCCGGAAAACCGGATTGACCGGCACGGCACGACCGGACTGAAATTCGCAGGCGAGCTGCAGGATCTGGAGCAGATGCTGGGCAATCTGCTCGACAACGCCTGCAAGTGGGCCACCCGGCAGGTCGATCTCCGCGTGGCTGACAACGCAAGCGGTATTCTGATCTGCGTGGAAGACGACGGGCCGGGACTGAGCGACGAGCTGAAGGTGCACGCCCTGCAGCGCGGCAAGCGTCTGGATGAAAAATCGCCCGGCGACGGCCTGGGGCTGTCCATCGTCAAGGAACTCGCTGAACTCTACCGCGGCGAACTGCGTCTGGGCGACGCGCCCGCCGGCGGTCTGGCCGTCACGCTGGTCTTGCCCGCCGTGAACGCCGAGCGTCGCTAGCGGCCGAACTCAGCCGCCGGTGGAGGCGGTCTGCCGCGCCTTGGCAACCTTGTAGAACTGATAGAGATGAAACTGGAATGACGGCGCCAGGTCGTTTCCCGCCACCGCAATGCTGTTGGTGTTGCCCACCACCGTAACGGCCAACGCCTGTGCGTTGATCATGTATACAAGCTGGGTTTCCGTCAGCTGAAATGTCGCGGTTTCGCGATGCGCCTTGGCGAGAATGCGGGATTCCGCCAGGTCATGCTCGCTGGGCCTGATCGTGAACTGGTTGTCGTCTGCCACGACCTGAAGTTCGACATAGGGATTGATGCGCTTCTTCGTAATCTGCGGATCGTTTTGCGCAATGACGTTTTCGAGCAGCAGATACCAGTTGTTTCCCACCATGGCCGGGTTGGCGAACAGGCCGACGGCCGTCTTGCTGAGCTTCACCGAATAAGGCTTGGCCGTCAGATGATTGTGCTCGGACAGGATGAAAGGGCGATCACCGATATGAGAGCGGTGGCCCTGAATGGTGAACTTGCCACCCTGGCCCACCGCGCAACCGGCGAGCAGCAGGCTCGAAAGCACAAGCGCCTGGGCGCGAACAAGGGAAAGCGTCATAGCGACCGCGGGTGCCTGGAGTGGTGAACGCGATTTTATACGAAGCTGCACCAGCGTGGAGCAGGCGGCGCTGTTTCAGGCGTCGTCGCCCTGCATGTGCGCCCGGATGACGGCCAAGAACTGCTCGCCATAGGCTTCGAGCTTCTTGCGCCCCACGCCGTGGATCGCCAGAAAGGCCTCGTCCGTGCGCGGCTGCTCATTCACGAGTTCACTCAGTGTCTTGTCTGAAAACACGACGTAGGGCGGTACATTCTGCTCGCCTGCCAGGGTGGTCCGCAGCGTCTTGAGCCGGTTCCAGAGCGCTTCGTCTGCCCCCGCAAAGGCCGGGCCGGCCGAGCTGCCGCTGCGCTTGCGGGCCTGACTGCGGCGATCCTTGCGCAGTTGTACGCCCTGCCCGTCCTTGAGCACCTCCCGCGCGCGAGGGCCCAGCCGCAGGCCGCCGTAGCCTTCGCTATCGGCTTCGAGATAGCCCAGCGCGGTGAGCTGCCGGAGGACCGATCGCCAGGTCTTGGCGTCGATCGACTCGCCCACCCCGTAGGTCGAGAGGCGGTCGTGGCCCCACTGAACCGCACGCTCGGTCTCGCTGCCGGTCAGGTGCTGGACCAGATACTGGCTGCCAAAGCGCTGGCCGGTCCGGTAGACCGCCGACAGCGCCATCTGGGTGGCCCGCGTGGCGTCCCATGTTTCGGGCGGATCGAGGCAGACATCGCAGTTGCCGCAGGGTTCGGGCAGCGTTTCGCCGAAGTATTCCAGCAGCGTCTGCCGGCGGCAGCTGGCCAGCTCGCAGTAGGCCAGCATGGCGTCCAGCTTGCGGCGCTCGATCCGTTTGCGCGCGTCCGGCGCCTGGCCGTCGTCGATCATGCGTCGCCGCTGGACCACGTCGCCCAGGCCGTAATGCATCCAGGCCGTGGCCGGCTCTCCGTCACGTCCGGCGCGGCCGGTTTCCTGATAGTAGCCTTCCAGCGTGCCCGGAATATCCAGGTGGGCGACGAAACGCACATCCGGCTTGTCGATGCCCATGCCGAACGCCACGGTAGCCACCATGATGACGCCTTCCTCGCGCAGAAACCGCGTCTGATTCGCCTGCCGCTCGTCATGGCTCAGCCCGGCGTGGTAGGCCAGCGCCTGGTGGCCGCTGTCGGCCAGCCACGCGGCAATGGCTTCCGTTTTCTTGCGCGACAGACAGTAGACAATGCCCGACTGACCGGCATGTTCGCGCTCGATCAGCGCCAGCAGCTGGGGTTTGGCGGCGCCCTGCTCGGCCACCCGGTAACAGATGTTGGGCCGGTCGAAGCTGTGAACGAACCACTGCGCCTGACGCAGCTGAAGCCGGTCGGCAATCTCCTCGCGCGTGGGCAGGTCGGCGGTGGCCGTCAGCGCAATTCGCGGGACCTGCTCGAATAGCCCCGGCAGGCGCGCAAGCTGCATGTATTCCGGCCGGAAATCATGGCCCCACTGCGACACGCAGTGGGCTTCGTCAATGGCAATCAGGGCCAGCGAATAGTCGGCCAGCCAGGCCAGCGTGCGGTCCTGCAGGAGCCGCTCGGGCGCCATGTAGAGCAGGTCCAGTTCGCCCTGGCGCGCGCGGGTTTCAATATCGCGCTGCGCCTGCGGCGTCAGGCTGGAATTGAGCACGGCGGCGCGCACGCCCAGCTGGCGAAGCGAGGCCACCTGGTCATCCATCAGCGCGATAAGGGGGGAGACGACAATCGCCAGTCCCGGCCGCAGCAGTGCCGGAAGCTGGTAGCAGATCGATTTGCCGCCGCCCGTGGGCATGAGGACCAGCGCATCGCCGCCCTGTACCACGCAATCGACGATATCGCGTTGCCGGCCCCGGAAACTGTCGAAGCCGAAAACGCTCGACAGCACCGACTGCGCGGAGGGCGCAGCGCCTGCTTCGTCCGCCGCCACGGTACCGGACTCCCGGGCGTCTACTGTGCCCAGTGCGGACGCCGTTTTTCGATGAACGCCTCGTTGCCTTCGCGCCCCTCTTCCGAGTGCAGCGCGGTGGAGAAGACGACCGCCGCGTGATCAAGCAGCGACCCCAGCGGCTCGCCGCCCTCGGCGCGCAGCATGATCTTCTTGGTGGCGGCGTTGGCGTCCGGCGCGCAGCGCTGAATCAGCTTGATCGTCTCCTGCAGCCGGTTGTTCACCGCCGCGTCATCGGGCTCGCTGAAATGAACCAGGCCCAGACGCAGGGCTTCCGCACCGTCGAACCGCACGCCGCACACGCCCAGGCGGCGGGCCTGCGTCAGGCCGATGCGGGCGACGACAAAGGGCGAAATCTGGGCCGGCACCAGGCCAAGCCCGGTTTCCGGCAAACCGAACTTCGCGTCGGCGCGGGCAATGGCCACGTCGGATACACAGGCCACGCCAAACCCGCCGCCGAGCACCGCGCCTTCCAGTACGGCGACCAGCGCGGGCCGGCAGCTGTTGGCCAGTTCGAGAAAACGGCCGATGCGGCGGATATAGGTGGCCGCGTCATCGCTGCCGTCCAGACTGCCGGGCGACTGGCGCAGCGTGGCCATGTCCTTGATGTCGCCACCCGCGCAGAAATTGCCCTCGGCGCCGCGCATGACCACCACGCGAATAGCTTCGTTATCATCGGCCTCGAGCGCCTCGAAAACCTCGACCAGCTCGTCGACCATATGCTCGCTCATGGCGTTGCGCGCCGCGGGCCTATCCAGCGTCAGATGCAGAACCGGGCCTTCCCGTTCCAGTCTCAGGGTGTCGCACTCGGGCAGTTTCATCAGGGCCTTCTCCTCAAGTCACAATCAAAAAGCGGGGCTGGCCGCAGCCGCCCCGCTTTCGCGAAAGCCGTCCACAACTCAGGTGGATCAGCCCAGCGCTTCTTCCAGCTCCGGGATCACCTTGAACAGGTCTCCCACCAGGCCGTAGTCGGCGACCTCGAAAATGGGCGCTTCCTCGTCCTTGTTGATGGCGATGATCGTGCCGGCATCCTTGATACCCGCCAGATGCTGAATGGCGCCGGAAATGCCGAAGCACATGTACAGCTCGGGCGCGATGATCTTGCCGGTCTGACCCACCTGCATGTCGTTGGGCACGAAACCGGAGTCCACCGCGGCACGCGAGGCGCCCACAGCCGCGCCCATTTTGTCCGCCAGGCTGAAGATAATGTCGAAGTTTTCCTTGCTGCCGACGCCGCGGCCGCCCGAAATCACCTTGCCGGCGCTGGCCAGGTCAGGGCGATCGCTGCTGCCGCCGGTATCGGCACTGACGAAGCGCGTATGGGACGGCAGTTCGGCATCCAGCGACAGCGCCTCGACCTCGGCCGAGCCGCCATCAGCGGCGGCATCAAACGAGGCGCAACGCACCGACGCCACCAGCACCTGATCGCCGGGTGCTTCAACCGTGACCACGGCATTGCCGGCGTAGATGGGGCGCTCGAATTCGTGCGGGCCGTTCACCGCCATGATGTCTGTGATCATGCCCACACCCAGCAGTGCGGCCACGCGCGGCATCAAGTCCTTGCCGAACGTGGTGTTGGGCCCCAGAACGTGGGTGTAGTCGTTCTGCTTGGCTGCGGCCACGACCTGCGGTGCAAAGGTGGCGGCCAGCGGATGCTCGTTTTCGGCCCGCTCGACGCTCAGTACCTTGGTCACGCCCTCGATCTTGGCCGCGGCTTCGGCCGCCGAACCGGATGCGCTGAGCACCAGCACGTCGACCGAATCCGGCGACAGGTCCTGCGCACAGGTGACCGCGCGCGCGGTACTGCCCTGCAGTTCGCCTTCGAATACGTCGGCAACAATCAATACCTTGCTCATACCAGCCCCTTGTCCTTCATCTTGCTGACCAGTTCATTGACGTCTTCAACCATCACGCCGGGCTCGCGCTCGGGCGGCGGCGCCGTCTTGGTCACGTTGAGTTTCACGGCTTCCTCGATACCCAGATCCTCGACCGACATGGCGTCAATCGGCTTCTTCTTTGCCTTCATGATGTCGGGCAGCTTGAGGTAGCGCGGCTCGTTCAGGCGCAGATCGGTGGTGATCACGGCCGGCAGGTCGACCTCGATGGTTTCCAGGCCGGAGTCCACCTCGCGGGTCACTTTGGCCTTGTCGCCGTCGAACTCGATGGCAGAGGCAAAAGTCGCCTGCGGCAGGTCCAGCAGCGCGGCAGTCATCTGGCCGGTCTGGTTGGCGTCGTCATCAATGGCCTGCTTGCCGGTCAGCAGCACCTTGGGCTGTTCCTTCTCGAACAGCTTGGCCAGGATGCGCGCGGCGGTGAGCGGCTGAATTTCCTCATCGGTCTTGACGTGGATGGCACGGTCGGCGCCAAACGCCAGAGCGCTGCGCAGCTGCTCCTCGGCCTTGGCCGGGCCGATGGTCACGGCGATGACTTCCTCGGCCGTGCCGGCATCCTTCATCTGGACCGCCTGCTCCATGGCGATTTCGTCGAAGGGGTTCATGCTCATCTTCACGCCGTCAAGATTGACGCCGGAGCCATCCCCCTTGACTTGGATGCGGACGTTGTAGTCCACCACCCGTTTCACACTCACCATTACTTTCATGCTGGTTCTCTTTCCTGTGTTGCGTTGTTTTCGGGTTTTCAGCCGTCAGCGACGCCGTGCCAGCCGCCGACGCTCGCGTTCTACATGGCGGAGTAGTTCGGCCCCCCGCCGCCCTGCGGCGCCACCCAGACGATGTTCTGGGCAGGATCCTTGATATCGCAGGTCTTGCAATGCACGCAGTTCTGCGCGTTGATCTGGAAGCGCTGCTCGCCGTCTTCCTCGACCACTTCGTACACGGCCGCCGGACAATAGCGCTGGGCGGGCTCGTCGTATTTCGGCAGGTTCTCCTCGATGGGCACGGCCGGGTCCTTGAGGGTCAGGTGCACCGGCTGATCTTCCTCGTGGTTCGTGCTCGAAAGGTACACCGACGAGAGCTTGTCGAAGCTCAGCTTGCCGTCCGGCTTGGGGTAATCGATGCGCGGCGCCTCATCGGCCTTCTTCAGCGTGGCGTAATCGGGAACAGTGTCGTGCACGCTCCACGGCGCCTTGCCGCGGAACCAGTTCTGCTCCATGTAGTTGATGCCGCCGCCCACGATCGGTCCGAACTTGTGCAGGATCGGTCCGAAGTTGGAGTCGCGCTCCAGCTCCTCGTAGACCCAGGACTGCTTGAATTTCTCCGTGTACGCAGTCAGTTCCTCGCCGCCTTCGCTGCCGTTGCCCAGCGCCTCTGCGATGGTTTCCGCCGCCAGCATGCCGGACTTCATGGCCGTGTGATTGCCCTTGATCTTGGAGAAGTTCAGCGTGCCGGCGTCGCAGCCCACGATGAGCGCGCCGGGCATGGTCATCTTCGGCAAACAGTTCAGGCCGCCCTTGGTCAGCGCCCGGGCCCCATAGGACAGCCGCTTGCCGCCCTCCAGATACTGCTTGATGACCGGATGGTGCTTGATACGCTGAAACTCGTGAAACGGCGAAAGATGCGGGTTCTTGTACGACAGATCGATGATCTGCCCCACCGACACCTTGTTGTCCTCCATGTGGTAGAGGAACCAGCCGCCGGGATTATCCTTGTTGAGCGGCCAGCCGGCGCCGTGCACCACCAGACCCTCTTCGAACTTTTCGGGCTCGATTTCCCAGACTTCCTTGAGCCCGATGCCGTAATGCTGCGGATCAACACCCTCGTCGAGGTTGAACTCGTTGATCAGCCGCTTGCCGATGTGGCCCCGACAACCTTCGGAGAAGACGGTGTACTTGGCCCGCAGCTCCATGCCCGGGTAGTAGTCTTCCTTGTGCGAACCGTCGCGGGCCACGCCCAGATCGTTGGTAATGACGCCCTTGACGACGCCGTCCTCGACGATCGCATTCTGCGCCGCGAAGCCGGGAAAGATTTCCACGCCAAGCGCTTCGGCCTGCTCGCCCAGCCAGCGGCACAGCTTGCCCAGCGAGATCACGTAGTTGCCGTCGTTGTGCATGGTGTGCGGCACGAAGAAGTTCGGCATCTTCACCGATTTGCTTTCGCTGGTGAAGAAATGGAATTCGTCGCGCTTCACGGCCGTGTTCAGCGGCGCGCCGTTGTCTTTCCAGTCGGGAAAGAGCTCGTTGAGTGCGCGTGGCTCGAACACTGCGCCGGAGACAATATGCGCCCCGATTTCAGAGCCCTTTTCCAGCAGGCAGACTTCGAGGTCCTTGCCGGCCTCGTTTGCAACCTGCTTGATGCGGCAGGCGGTCGACAGGCCCGCGGGGCCGCCCCCCACAATCACCACATCGTATTCCATGACGTCGCGTTCGACTTCGGCCATGCACGTTCCCCGGCTTGAAACAATTGGATAAACGCATCGGCATCCTGCCGATAGTGCGCCAGCGTATCATTTTTTCGACGGATTCCCGCCCGTACGCGTGACCAGAAACCCTATCGTCAGACGCAGGACTACGCCACTACACCGGCGGGTAGTCAATATGAAATCAATAAGTTGGCCCCGCAGGTTCAGGCAATACCTTAAACTGCGGGGCCTGTGATGGCGGCGTGTTGTCGCGGCTAGCCGTTTGCGACCTTGCGCGCCGGCTCGTCTGCTTCACCGGAAGCCAGCTCCATGCGCTGGTATTCTTCCTTGGTGAAGACATCCACCTGAATGGCCTCGAAACGAGCCGCTTCGGCGCGCTTGATCAGGTCTGCCTCGGCCGCCGTGACGACGCCCTTGTCCACCGCATCAGCCAGCTTTTCCTCGTTCGAGGCGCCGCTGATCTGGCCCTTGTGCGCGGCCTTGCTCAGGCGGGTCATGGGGCCCTGCGCTTCGGTCACGAGATGCCAGGCCTTCCACAGGCGTCCAAGACCCAGATTTTCATCCGCGGGCCTGGCCAGCCCGGCAATGATCCGGTCGAACTGGGCGCCGGGCGTCTGTATGGCCGCGGCCACCGGACGGTCCAGGCTGTCCGACGGTCCGGTGGACAGCGGGTTGATGCGCAGCCAGGCGCGACCCGGGTACTTCAGCAGCCAGCCGATGACCGGCACGTTGAAGTTGGCGTAAATGCCCTCGAAGCCTTCCTGAATCTGCTGCAGGGCGTGCTCCACGGCCCATTTGACGACCGGCAGGTCCTCACGGAGCCGGCCTTCCGCCTCGTAGCGCCGCAGCGTCGAGAAGGCGTACAGCTGCCAGGAGAGCACATCCGCGAAGCGTCCGGACAGCTTGCCGCGCTGCTTGAGCTTGCCGCCCACCAGGAACAGCGCGAGATCGGTCATGAACGCAAATCGCGCCGAGGCCCAGGCCAGCTTGCGGTAGTAGCCGGCGGTCGGGCCGCTTACCGGGCTGCGATAGCTCCAGCCGCGCGTGATGCCGCGGACCACGGTCCGCAGGCCGTTCATGACGCTATGCTTCATCCAGCCCAGCAGCGCCGTGCGGAAGGCCGTTGTGTCGTCGCTTTCGACGGCGTTAAGCGTGTCCACCGCATACGGATGGCAGCGTACGGCGCCCTGGCCGAAGATGATCAGGGTGCGGGTGAGAATATTCGCGCCCTCGACGGTCACGCCGACCGGCGCGCCGATGTAGGCGCCGCCCAACACGTTGTTGGGGCCCTGCATCACGCCGGCGCCGGCCATGACGTCCATGCCGTCGATGACCAGCTTCTGACCCATTTCGGTGCTGTGCTGCTTGAGAATGGCGGACGCGACCGGCGGGTGCTCGCCGTTGTCCACGGCGGCGCAGGTATAAATGCGCGCCGCTTCCTGGGCATAGGTCATGGCGGCAATGTGGGCCAGTTTCTTTTCCGGACCCTCCATCATGCCGATGGGGAAATTGAACTGCTGTCGCACCATGCTGTAGGGCCCGGCCGCCGCGGCCGCCAGCTTGCAGCTGGCCACGCCGCCGGCCGGCAGCGACACCGCGCGACCACCGGCAAGCTGCTCCATGAGCATGCGCCAGCCCTGCCCGGCCATGTCGACGCCGCCCATGATGTTGCCCACGGGCACGACCACGTCCTCGCCGTAAATCGGGCCGTTGTCGAACGCCGAAATCGGCAGATGATGATCACCGTTGCGCAGGCCGGGGGTACCCTGGTGCACGATGACGACCGTAATGCCCGGCTCTTTGCCCTTGCCCAGCAGGTCATCGGGATCGCGCAGCGTGGCGGCAATGGAAATCAGGTTCGCCACCGGGGCCTGGGTGATGTAGCGCTTGCTGAAGTTCATCTTCAGCTTCAGCTCGCCGTCATCATCCTTGAACACGTCGGCGGTGGCCTTCATGGCGGCCGCATCGGAGCCCGCGGTCGGCTCGGTCAGGCCAAAGCAGGGAATGTACTCCCCCGTGGCCAGGCGCGGCAGATAATGATCCTTCTGCTCCTGCGTGCCGTAGGCAATCAGCAGTTCGGCCGCGCCGAGGGTGTTGGGTATCACGATCTTGGTGCCCACCGGCCCCAGGCCGCTGGTTTTCATCATCACGCTGCTGCGCCCCAGCGTGGACATGCCCAGGCCGCCGTATTCCTCGGGAATAATAAGTCCGAGGAAGCCTTTCTCGGCCAGGTACTTATTGACCTCCTCGGGCGTGACGCGCGTTTGCATCAGGTCCCACATGTTGACGGTTCGGCAGAGCTCTTCCACCGGACCATCGAGGAAATCCTGCTCTTTCTTGCTCAGCTTGGGATAGGCCTGCCCGAGCATGCTGGAGAAATCGGGATTGCCCGAGAAGAACTCGCCCTCGACCCAGACCGTGCCGGCTTCCAGGGCGGCGCGCTCGGTGTCGGAAATGCGCGGCAGAATCTGGGCATTCTTGATGAATTTCAGCAATTTGGCGAACATCGGAACTCCTTGCGTCAATACGCTGATCACTTGGAGCGACGCGAGGATCCAGCCCGGACGGAGCGGGCGATACCGGCGCGGCGCATGGCCTGTGTGGCCGTCTGGATAACTTACCGTATTCTGACAGTAAGCGCGCTTACCTGCCGGTCGGGCCGCTTCAAGCGCTCTCGACCGGATCGGGCAGCGGGAGGCCGGACCTGATGCCGGCCACCGGATACAAGGTGTATCATGCCGCGATCAATGGGGAAAGCCGTATTTCCCGAAGACGACGCGGCGACAGTTGAGACTCGACGGACGACATGAGAATTAGCGAATCCAGACAGCGCTCGCTGGCCGGCATGGACGCCGACACGCGCCGGCGGGTCGAGGCGGCCGCGCTGGGCCTGTTTTCGAGTCAGGAACTGCACAAGGTCAAGCTGATTGATATCGCCACCGAAGCGCGCATCAGCCTGCAAACGGTCTACAAGTACTACGGCAGCAAGGAAACGCTGCTGCTGTCGTGCATGGACGTTTGGCTGGGGGATCTGGCCCAGCGAATAATCGACCATCTGCAGGCCATCGAGAATCACAAGGATCGACTGCGCAAGGTGTTCCGGCTGCTGCTGGATTACTTCCAGACCAATCCGCAGGTCGCCCGCATCATCATGTCGTCGGTTTATCTGGACACCTGGCGCGATGACGACACCTTCCGCCAGCCGGAACTGATGACGCTGTTCCTCAAGGTCCTGCGCGACGGCCGCAATCAGGGCGTGCTGAGCCAGGAAGTGGACGAAACCGAACTGCTGGACATCTTTCTGGGTGTGGCCACGCGGCGGGTGTCGATGTGGCTGGTCCGGGGGCAGCAGACCTCGCTGACCACCAATTCCGCCACGGTGTTCGAGATGCTCTGGCGGGCCATGGCGGCGCCGGCCGAATCCGACCGCGCCGCAGCGCCCCGGGGACGCGGCACGCCGGCCTGAGCCCTACATGGTGTGGGTCGGCCGGTCCGCGTTGACCGACCCGGCCAGCACGGTCTCGATCTTCTGCTGCGTCGCGCCGCCGTCCTGGGCGGAAAACTGGATGCCGATGCCCGGCGGCCGCTGACCCTGCGCACCCGGCGGCGTCACCCAGATGACCTTGCCCGCCACGGGCAGCCGATCGCCCTGCTCCACCAGATTCAGCAGCAGGAAGACCTCGTCGCCCAGTGCGTAATTGGTCCCCTCGCGACGCTGGTCGGGAATGAACAGGCCGCCGTTGGTGACGTAGGGCATGTAGGCCAGATAAAGCGCGCTCTTGTCTGTAATGTTGAGCGTGACGATGCCGGGCTGGGCCCCGCCTTTCGATTTGTCAGCAGCCATCAGCTAGCTCCCGGTTTGCGGCAATCCGCCAGGCGGATCAGCAAGTCTTCCAGAATCAGTAATTTGTCTGCGTTGCTGTTGAGCAAACGCTGTGCGCTTACCAGTGTAGACAGGTTGTCGGCCAATTTGCCGGCTTCCACAGCCGCCAGCACGCCGCCGAGCGCGGTGGCCTGGGTGGCCGTGCGGGCCCGCTTGGGATCGGCTCCGAAGCGCAGCCGCAGCAGATCGCAGCAGATCAGGCCCAGAAAACCGACCAGTTCCTGCGGCGGTTCGTCCCGCCAGCGGTTGGCCAGGCTGACCGGATCGACACGTCCTCGGAGGAACTTCAAAAAATCCGAGAACCAGGCCGAATAGCGCGCGCTTATCCCTGCTTCGTGTCGCCGCCGCGCCTCGAACGGCGCCCCGCCGGCCAGGGCCAGAGCCGAGGCGGTGATCTCCCATTCGCCGGTCAGCCACTGCGCGGCGCCCGCTTCGTCCGGCAGCGGCAGGTTCAGCATCTGGCAGCGGCTGCGAATGGTCGGCAGCAACAGCGATGGGCGATGCGAGAGCAGGAATAAATGATTGCCCGGCGCCGGCTCCTCCAGCGTCTTGAGCAGTGCGTTGGCCGCCTGGGGCAGCAGCGCATCCGCCGGATCGATCAGACCGATCCGGCCTCGCCCGTACTGGGATTTCAGGTGCAGCCGCTCGGAAAATGCGCGGATCTGCTCGATGGAAATCCAGCGCTTGTCCGGTTCCGGCGCCAGCACCGCCAGATCGGGATGGCTGCGCGCGCCGAGCTGGACGCAGCTGCGGCAGGCGCCGCAGGCCTCGCCCTCCCCGCTCGGGGTCTCGCACAGCAGCGCTGCCGTGGCGGCGTCGGCAAAGCTGCCCTTCCCCACGCCCGGCGCGCCGCTGATCAGCAGCGCGTGCGACAGCCGGCCACGCAGCAATCCGGTGCGCAGCGTCTGCCAGGCCTGCGCCTGCCAGTGTGGCGGGGCAAAACAGTAGGGACGGCGCTCGTCGGCCTCGTCTAGGTCCGTGTCGGCCACTTGTCCTCCAGAACGCTGATCAACGCTTCACGGACCTGCTCAAGCGGCTGCGCGGCGTCCAGCACGGCGTAGCGGGCAGGCGCCTGGCGCGCCCGGTGCAAAAACGCCTGGCGCACCGTTTCATGGAAGGTCAACGCCTCGGTGTCAAATCGATTATTCACGCCGCGCTCTCGCGTACGGGCTATGCCCTGTTCCGGCGGCAGGTCGAAAATCAGCGTCAGGTCGGGCCGGAAATCCCCCTGGACCAGCGTCTCGAGCTGGGCCACGGCGGCTTCACCCAGCCCGCGGGCCGCGCCCTGATAGGCGTAGCTTGAATCGGTGAAGCGGTCGCAGACCACCCAGCGACCAGCCGCCAGCGCCGGCTCGATGCGGTGGCGCAGATGCTCCGCGCGCGCCGCGAACATCAGCAGCAGTTCGCTTACCGGCGGCCAGTCGGGCACGTCCATCAGCAGGCCACGCAGGCGCTCGGCCGACTCGGTGCCGCCCGGCTCCCGCGTTGTGTCCACCTCGAGGCCGCGATCGCGAATCCAGGCTTCAATCACCGGCAGGGCGCTGCTCTTGCCGGCCCCTTCGCCGCCCTCCAGAGTGATCAGGCAGCCGCGTTGCGTGTCGTCCGGGGTCATGGCTTGTTCAGCTGGTACTTGCGGACCGCGCGGTTGTGCTCGGCCAGGGTGGCCGAAAACTTGTGGCTGCCGTCGCCGCGCGACACGAAATACAGCGAATCGCCATCGGCCGGATGCAGCGCGGCGTGAATCGATTCCCGGCCGGGCAGCGCGATGGGCGTGGGCGGCAGCCCGGGGCGGCGATAGCTGTTGTAGGGTCCATCGCTGCGCAAGTGCACGCGGCGCAGATTGCCGTCGAAATCCTCGATGCCGTAGATCACCACCGGGTCGGTCTGCAGCAGCATGCCCCGCTGCAGGCGGCGCACGAACACACCGGCAATCCGGTCACGCTCGGCCGGCACGCCGGTTTCCTTTTCGATGATCGACGCAAGCTTGAGCGCGTCATAGGCGTTTTCCAGCGGCAGGTCGTCGGCGCGACCCGCCCAGGCCTGCTCCAGATGCGTGGCCATGGCGTTGTAGGCGCGCTTGAGAAAGGCCTGGTCGGTGAAACCGCGCGGAAAATAGTAGGTGTCGGGCATGAAGCGGCCTTCGGGATGCTCGCCCTCGGCGCCGATGGCGGTCATGACCGCCGGCGCGTCCTGGTCGGCCAGGCGGTTGTCGATGGCGTCATGGGCGGCCAGCTGGGCGCGCAGCTGGCTGAAGGTCGAGCCCTCCACAATGGTCAGCCGATACTGCTTGTGCCGGCCCGACACCATGAGGTTGAGCACCTGCGGCAGCGTCATGCCCGGTTCGATTTCGTATTCGCCGCTGCGCACCCGGCTCGCCTGGCCCCGCACCCGTGCCCAGGCCCGCACGTACAGCGCGTGGCGAGGCGTGCGGATGACGCCCAGTGATTCAAGCTGCCCGACCACTGTCCGGAAACTGCTGCCGGACTGGATGAACACGGTGCGGGCCTCGCCGCCGACGGGCGTGCCCAGCGCGTGGCGGGCGTCAAGAATCACGGCGATGACGGCGGCCATCCCCAGCAATAACAGCAGGGTCAGAATCCTTTTCACGGCTGTCGCGCCTGCTCCAGTAGTTGCTGCAGTGTCCCGGTGAGGTCCGACACCGTCCGGGGCGTTCCATCGAGCTGTTTCACGGGCCGGATGCCCAACAGGCTGTTGCAGAGGAACAGGCCGTCCGCCTGCTCCACATCCGATCGACTGAGGTCGGTCACGTGTACATCCAATCCGGCCCGGGACGCCTGCTCGAGGATCAACCCGCGCGTCACGCCGGCGATACCGGCGAATTCGAGCGACGGCGTCATCAGTTGCCCGCCGCGCTGCAGAAACAGATTGCTCATGCTGCCAGAAATCACGCCGCCGTTCTCGTCACACAGCAGCAACTCGTCCTCGTCGGTGCCTTCGAGTTCGCGTGCGGCGAGCACCTGCTCGAGGCGGTTGAGATGCTTGATGCCGGCCAGCTGACGATTGCGGCCCAGCAGCTGGCGCGACCACCCAATCGCCAGCGCCGCGGGCCGGGTCGGCGGCTCGGGATAGCGCAGGCAGATTCGGGTGATCTCGGGCGTCGCGGCCGGCCGGTAGCCGCGCCCGCCGACGCCGCGGGTAACCAGGCACTTGAGGACACCGTCGCCGCCATCGGCGAACAGCGCGGAACAATCAGCCCGCCACTGCTCGGCCGAGGGCGACGGCAGATCAAGCCGGCGGCAATCGTCCGCCAGCGCGGCCTGATAGGCCTGCCAGGCCAGCGGGCGACCGCCGCGCACCGGTAGCGTTCTGAACACACCGTCGCCGTAGTGCAGGCCGCGGTCGAGGATCGAAAGGCTGTCTGCGGGCTGCCCGTTGACCCGTGCCGCCACGCCGCTCATGCCGCGCCGGTCCCGTCCAGCGCCAGCAGCACGCCGCGGGCCTTGGCGCGGGTTTCATCCAGCTCGGCCTGCGGGTCGGAGTCGGCCACAATGCCGGCCCCTGCGCGCAGCGACAGGCCGCGGCCGTTCTGCACGAGGCTGCGGATGAGAATGTTGCTGTCCATACGGCCATCACGGCTGACGTAGCCCATGCTGCCGGTGTAGGCGCCGCGGCCGCTGCCCTCGAGCTCGGCAATGATCTGCATGCAGCGGACCTTTGGGCAGCCGGTGATCGTGCCGCCGGGAAACCCGGCCCGCAGCGCGGCGCCCGGTCCGGTGCCCGCGCGCAGCCGACCGCTGACGTTCGACACGATGTGATGCACATGCGCATAGGATTCGACCGTCATCAGCTCATCCACGCGCACGCTGCCGTATTCGCACACGCGGCCCAGGTCATTGCGCTCCAGGTCGATCAGCATGACGTGCTCGGCGCGTTCCTTCGGGTGGGTCAGCAGCTCGCGGGTCATCACGGTGTCGCGGCCGGTGCGCGGGCGGGTGCCGGCAATGGGCCGGGTCGAGACGCGCCCGTGGCCGTCCAGCCGCATCAGCCGTTCGGGCGACGAACTGATGACAGACCGCCCCTGCCAGCACATCAGCCCTGAAAACGGGGCCGGGTTGGCGCTGCGCAGGGCCGAATAGATGATCGCGGGCTCGCAGGGCTCGGCCAACTCGGCCTGCCATTCGCGGCAAAGGTTTACCTGGAACACATCGCCGGCCAGGATGTATTCGCGGATGGCGTGCACGCTGTCGATGTAGCGCGCCGGCGGGTCTTCCCGCCAGCCGGTCACGACAGGCCGGCGCGGCTCGATGGCCGGCAGCCCGGCATCGAGCGCGGCGCAATCCTGTTCCAGCTGCCGCAGCTGCTCGGGTGTCTCGGCGACCAACTCGCAGCGACGGGTCTGGCGATCGCGAATTACCGCAGCCGGGCAGCGCACGGCCAGCGCGGTGGGCAGTCCGTCGTCGGCCGGCGGCAGCGACAGGGCCGGCTCCACCTGCCCGGCGAGCTCGTAGCCGAGATAGATGAACCAGCCGCCGATGAAAGGCAGGTCGGCCGGCCCGTCTGGCGCCTCGGGCAATCTGCAGGTCCAGTCATCCAGCGCGGTCAGAAAATCATGGTCGGCTCGCGCCGATGCGCCGGTCAGGCGGCCTGCTTCGAGGCAGAGCGATTCGCCCGGCAGCGCAAGCAGCAGGTCGTACCTGCCCTGGGCAATGGCGCCCGCAGACGATTCGAGCAGGAAGGGGTAGCGCTCCGGCGCTGCGCGATGCAGCGCGAGCAGATCAAGGGGTTTGCAGGGGCTGCGCAGCACGGCAGACGCCCCATCCACGGCCACCGGCGCTGCGGTGGGTGTGCGGATCACACCCGCGTGAAAATCAGCGTGCCGTTGGTTCCGCCGAAGCCGAAGGAATTCGACAGCCCGACGTCGATCTTCACGTCTCTGGCCTCGTTCGGCACGTAGTCCAGATCGCAGCCCTCGCCCGGGTTGTCCAGGTTGATGGTGGGCGGCGCGACCTGATCACGCATGGCCAGCAGCGTGAAGATGGCTTCGGCCGAACCCGCCGCGCCCAGCATGTGGCCGGTCATCGACTTGGTGGAGCTGACCGGCACCGCCTCGGCGTTGTTGCCGAAGATGTTCTTGATGGCCTGCGTTTCGGCCACATCGCCCGCCAGCGTGGAGGTGCCGTGGGCGTTGATGTAGGACACGCTGGACGGGTTCATTTCGGCATCGTCGAGCGCGGCCTGCATGCAGCGCTGGGCGCCCTCGCCGCTCTCGGCGGGCAGCGTGATGTGGTAGGCGTCGCCGCTCATGCCGAAGCCCTTGATCTCGCCGTAGATCGTGGCGCCGCGGGCCCTGGCGCGCTCGTATTCCTCGACCATGACCACGCCGGCACCGTCGCTCAGCACGAAGCCGTCGCGATCGCGGTCCCAGGGCCGGCTGGCGGCTTCGGGATCATCGTTTCGGGTGGAAAGCGCCCGCGCGGCGCAGAAACCGCCCATGCCCGCCGGGTTGGTGGCGTGTTCGGAGCTGCCGGCCAGCATGGCGTCGGCATCTCCGCAGGCCACCAGGCGCGCGGCCAGGCCAATGGCGTGCACACCGGTCGTGCAGGCCGACACCGCCGCAATGTTCGGGCCCTTGAGGCCCAGCTGGATCGACGTCTGGCCGGCCACCATGTTGACGATGCTGCTCGGAATGAAGAAGGGGGACATCTTCTTGATCGAGTAGTTGTGCTCGGCAAACTTCACGCAGGTCTGTTCAATGGTGCCGATGCCGCCGATACCCGAGCCGATGGACACGCCGATGCGGTGCACATCTTCCTTTTCGAGGTCCATGCCGCTGTCGGCCAGCGCCTGAACGGCAGCGGCCACGCCGTAATGCACAAACGGGTCATAGCGCTTGGCATCCTTGGCCGGCATGTAGTCGGTCACGTCGAAATCCCGGATCGGACCGCCAAAACGGGTCGGAAATCCGGAATTGTCGAAGCTGTCGATCAGACCGATACCGCTCTGGCCGGCGAGAATGTTGCGCCATGCCGATTCCACGGTATTGCCGACGGGCGAGATGATGCCCAGACCGGTTACAACCACGCGTCGCTGTTTCAACTACGTCCCCTGATCGCTAGTAAAGACCGGGCGCCGTCCTGCGGCGCCCCAGCCAGTTCCCCAGGCTATCTGTCAGCCTTCGACATTGGCCTTGATGTAGTCGACCGCGTCCTGCACGTTCACGATCTTCTCGGCTTCCTCGTCGGGAATGTCGATTTCAAACTCTTCTTCCAGCGCCATGACCAGTTCAACGGTGTCCAGCGAATCGGCGCCCAGGTCGTCAACGAAAGAAGCTTCGCCCTTGACCTGATCATCGCTCACGCTCAGCTGCTCGGCGACGATCTTGTGCACCCGTTCTTCAACACTACTCATGCTTGTTCTCCTCAGATAAAGGCTTGGTTTGCCATGGGGAAAGGGATGTTCTGTTGCAGGCGGCCGGTATTCTAGGCAAAAAGGTGCGGGCCTTCCACAACAATGCTCGGGCTTTAAGCCATATTCATGCCGCCGTTGACGCTGAGCGTCTCGCCGGTGATGTAGGCCGCGCCCGGTCCGGCCAGAAAGCAGACGGCGGCGGCAATGTCTTCCGCCTGCCCCAGCCGGGCCAGCGGAATCTGTTCCAGAAGCGCCTCGCGGCTGGCTTCGGGCAGCTCGCGCGTCATGTCGGTATCGATGAATCCGGGCGCCACGGCGTTGACCGTGACGTTACGCGAGCCAATCTCGCGGGCCAGCGACTTGGTAAAGCCGATCAGGCCGGCCTTGGACGCGCAGTAGTTGGCCTGGCCGGGATTGCCGGACTGGCCGACCACCGAGGCGATGTTGATGATCCGACCGCCACGGGCCTTCAACATACCCTTCAGAACGGCCTTGCTGCAGCGGTAGACGCCGGTGAGATTGGCGTCGATGACCGACTGCCACTCATCCTCGCCCATGCGCAGCATGAGATTGTCGCGCGTGATGGCGGCGTTATTGACCAGTACGGTCGGCGCGCCGAATTCCTTCGTGATGGCCTTGAAGAATTCGGTCACCGCATCCGCGTCGGTCACGTCCAGCGCGCGCCCCGCGCCCTGGATGCCGGCCTCGGACAGGCGCTTGTCGATGCCCTGCGCGCCGCTGTCCGACGTGGCGGTACCGACGATGGTGGCGCCGGCCCGGCCCAGCGCGTCGGCAATCGCCGCGCCAATGCCGCGCGAGGCGCCGGTTACCACGGCCACCTGGCCGTCCAGTGCCCTGTTGTTCAGATCACTCATTTATCGAACTCGCTCAGCGCGGCCCGCAGGCCGTCGGGATCATTCAGAGGCAGCGCCTTGGCTTCCTTGTCAATACGCTTGATCAGGCCGCACAGCACCTTGCCCGGTCCGCATTCGGCCATGATATCGATGCCGCGCGCGCGTATGGCGCGTACTGTTTCCACCCACTGCACCGGATTATCCAGCTGGGCCACCAGCGCCTTGCGAATGCCGTCCACGTCGGGCCTGTCGCGAGCGTCAAGATTGTGGAGCACGGGTATCTGCGGTTCGCGCAGCGGAATTTCGCTCAGGTGCGACGCCAGCCGCTGCCCGGCCGGGCGCATCAGCGCGCAGTGTGACGGCACGCTCACCGCCAGCGGCTTGACCATGCGCGCGCCCTGCTCTTTTGCCAGCGCTGCCGCGCGGTCCACGGCGGCCTTGCTGCCGGCAATGACGACCTGCCCGGGCGCGTTGAAGTTGGCCGGGGAGACGATCTCGCCTTCGGCGGCCTCCTCGCAGACGCTGGCCACCGCCTGATCGCCCAGACCGATAATGGCCGCCATGCCGCCGGTGCCGGCCGGCACCGCCGCCTGCATGGCCTGTCCGCGCAGTTCGGTCAGGCGCAGCGCGTCGCCGAAATTCAGCGCCCCGCCGCAGACCAGCGCGGTGTACTCGCCCAGGCTGTGGCCGGCCAGCAGGGTCGGACGCGGGCCGCCGCGGGCTTCCCACACGCGCCACACGGCCACGCCAGCTGCCACCAGCGCCGGCTGGGTGCGCTCCGTGCGGTCCAGATCCTCGTTGGGGCCATTACGGACCAGTTCGAGCAGGTCGTAGCCGAGCACTTCGCCGGCTTCGGCGAAAGTCTCGTTCACGGCGGGATATTTTTCGGCGAGCTGGCCGAGCATCCCGACCGATTGCGAACCCTGGCCCGGGAACAGCATGGCGAAGCCTGGCATTGAATCGTCCCTTTGCGCGCTTGGTGCTGGTGTATCTGCTGTGATGGCCCGGTGGCGCGGCTGCACGTGACATAGCCGCCCGGCCCGAATTGGCGGCACATCATACGCACAGCGCCGGCTCGTGACTATGTGCTGACAAGCCTTTGCTACCATTTGCGGCCGCCATCCACCCGCAGACCCCCAACTTACGTGGTGACACCCGAACTGACCGTAGCCGCCATCGCCGAGCGCGACGGCCAATTCCTCGTCATAGAGGAATGGGTGAAGGGCAGGCTGTGCTTCAACCAGCCCGCCGGTCACCTGGAACCCGGTGAAACGCTGCCGGACGCGGTGGTGCGCGAAACGCTGGAGGAAAGCGGCTACAGATTCCGGCCGGAAGCCATCGTGGGCAGCTATCTGTGGCAGTCCAGCCGCACCGGCGATCTGATCATGCGCGTGGTGTTCTGCGGGCGCTGCGAGGACAGCCCCGCGCGTCAGACATTGGACGACGGCATCGTGGCGGCGCACTGGATGACACTCGAGGACATCAAGGCCCTGGGCGAACAACTCCGCAGTCCGCTGGTGGTCAAGGCGCTGGCGGACTATCAGGCCGGCCGGCGGTTGCCTCTGGATGCCGTCACCTGGATGCCAAACAGAGTCGCATGAGCCGCGGGCGCATCATCGTGGGTATGTCCGGCGGGGTCGATTCCTCCGTTGCGGCGCTGCGTCTGCGCGATGCCGGGCACGAAGTGGAAGGCCTGTTCATGTTCAACTGGGGCGAGGACGAAGCCGGTCGCTGCCAGGCGGCCGAAGACTACGAGGACGCCCGCGCCGTGGCCGAGCTGATCGGCATTCCCCTGCATCGGGCGGACTTTTCCTCCGACTACAAGCAGGGCGTATTCCAGCACTTCCTGACGGCCTATCAGGCCGGCCGCACGCCCAATCCCGACGTGCTGTGCAACCGCGAAATCAAGTTCAACGTGTTTCTCAACCACGCGCAGCGGCTGGGCGCGGCCCGTATTGCCACCGGTCACTATGCCCGCACGCGGCCGGTCGGCGACCGGCAGTGGCTGCTGCGCGGCGTGGACGACAGCAAGGACCAGTCCTATTTTCTGGCGGCCGTGCCCGAAGCCGCGCTGGCGCGCAGCCTCTTTCCGCTGGGCGACATGGCCAAGACCGACGTGCGCGAGCGAGCCCGCAGCGCCGGCCTGCCGGTCTTCGACAAACCGGACAGCACCGGCGTGTGCTTCATTGGCGAACGCGATTTCGCCGGCTTTCTCGGCGAGTATCTCAGCGGCCGCCCCGGCCCCGTTCGCGTGGCGGACGACGGCCCGCTGTTCGGCGCTGTCGTGGGCGAGCATCGCGGGCTGATCTACCACACGCTGGGTCAGCGGCGCGGCCTGGGGCTGGGCGGCGTGCGCGGCGCGGACGAATCGCCTTGGTACGTGGTTCAGAAAACGCTGTCGTCGCAAACACTCTGGGTGAGCCAGGACGCGACTCATCCTGCGTTGATGAGCCGGAAGGTCGAGGGCATTACGCCCCACTGGATCGGCGAGCCGCCCGATGAGGGGCGTGAGTACGGCGCGCAGCTGCGCTACCGCCAGGCCAGCCAGCCCTGTCGGGTGCTGCGTTGTGACACCGAGCGCGTGACGCTGGCGTTCAGCCACCCGCAGCGCGCGGCCACGCCGGGCCAGTACGCCGTGGTTTATGATGGCGAGCGCTGCCTCGGCGCGGCCGAAATTGCGGCCACCGACGCCCCCGTCATTTCCGCAGATAAAGCCCAGACCGCATGAGTGGACACTCCGCTTCCGATCGCGCCGCCGCACTGGCCGGCGTGGCCCAGTTTGCCGGCTACGCCCATGACCTGGCGGCCGATGGCAATAACGAGCGCGCCCGCCTGGCTGCGGCCTGCGGCGTGCTGCAGCAGACCAACCCGGACAGCACGCTCGACGTGTTCGGCGGACCGGCGGGCCTGCTCGACGGCATCGTCTTCATGCGCGCCCAGCTCGAAGGCGGCGAAACCGTGGCGCGCCATGCGCACGTGTCCCGCTACATGGGCCAGATCATGCGCATCGCCGGTCGTCTGCACAAAAAGCCGGAGTATCTGGAGCGCATCCGCTCGGCCATCGCGCTGACCCAGGGGCGTCCCGCCGAGGAAGCCTGCGAGACCTTCGACAGCGTCTACCGCGACACCATCAGCCACATTCCGCCGCGCATTATGGTGCAGGGGCACGGCAGCTATCTGGAAAACCCGCATTTCGCGCAGCAGATCCGCACCCAACTGCTGGCCAGCGTGCGCTGCGCGATTCTGTGGCGGCAGGTGGGCGGGGGCTTCGTTCAGCTTTTGCTGCTGCGCGGCCGCCTGGGCACGGAGTTGATGCAGCTCGAACGCGAAGCCCGGAACCACGCCCACGCGCGTCGGGATTCCGAGGCCGGGGAGTAGCCGCCCGGCCTCGCAACGCCGGATTCCGCTGCGCTGCATCCAGCCTACGACGGGTGTGGTTGTAGGCCTGATGAAGCATCGCGGAATCAGGCGAGCCATACGAACCGGCAATGCCTGTGGCTTGAGGCCTGGGCGGCCGTTCCTGCCGGATTCCGCTGCGCTGCATCCGGCCTACGATGGGTGCGGTTGTAGGCCTGATGAAGCCTCGCGGAATCAGGCGGAGCCATACGAACCGGCAATGCCTGCGGGTTGAGGCCTGGGCGGCCGTTCCTGCCGGATTCCGCTGCGCTGCATCCGGCCTACGGGTGGCGGTGCCTGCGCCGATGCGGCCTGATCGGCCGGATTGGGGCCCATGGCGCGGCATCACCGGAGGACTACGGGCTGCGTCAGCAGGGCCGGTTCGTTATAATCGCGCGCCCCTGGCAACAGGATTGCATGCCAAACGCGTGCCCTGTGGCCCACAAGCAATTTCTGCCCCAAACGCTGGAGTAACCCTGATGACGGACAGCTTTCAAACCAAGTCGCAGTTCGAGGCTGGTGGCCGTAGCTACGACTACTACAACCTGAAAGCGCTGGAAGACCAGTACAAGGTCAGCCGCCTGCCCTTCTCGCACAAGATTCTTCTGGAAAACCTGCTGCGGCACGAGGACGGCGAAAACGTCAGCAAGTCCGATATCGAAGCGCTCTGCAACTGGGACCCGAAGGCCGAGCCGGATACCGAAATCGCCTTCACGCCGGCCCGCGTGGTGCTGCAGGACTTCACCGGCGTGCCGGCCATCGTGGACCTGGCCGCCATGCGCGACGCCATGCAGAGCCTGGGCGGCGATCCCACCAAAATCAATCCGCTGTCGCCGGCCGAACTGGTCATCGACCACTCCGTCATGGTCGACAAGTTCGGCTCGGACGACGCGTTCGAGATCAACGCCAAGATGGAATTCGACCGCAACAAGGAGCGCTATGCGTTCCTGCGCTGGGGTCAGGGCGCCTTCGACAACTTCCAGGTCGTGCCGCCGGACACCGGCATCGTGCATCAGGTGAACCTGGAATATCTGGCCCGCGTGACGTTCGCGGACGACGACAAGGGCATCGCCTACCCCGACACGCTGGTCGGCACCGACTCCCACACCACCATGATCAACGGCGTGGGCGTGCTCGGCTGGGGCGTGGGCGGCATCGAAGCCGAAGCCGCCATGCTGGGCCAGCCGATCTCCATGCTCATCCCGCAGGTTGTTGGCTTCAAGCTCAAGGGCAAGCTGCCCGAGGGCACTACCGCCACCGATCTGGTGCTGACCGTCACGGAAATGCTTCGCGAAAAAGGCGTGGTCGGCAAGTTTGTGGAATTCTTCGGCGACGGCCTGGCCGATCTGCCGCTGGCTGATCGCGCCACCATCGCCAACATGGCCCCGGAATATGGCGCCACCTGCGGCCTGTTCCCCATCGACGGCGAAACCATCCGCTACATGGACCTCACCGGCCGCTCCGAAAAGCAGCAGCAGGTGGTCGAGGCCTACGCCAAGGCCCAGGGCATGTGGCGCGAGGAAGGCGAGCCGGACGCCGAGTACACCGACGTGCTGGAACTGGACATGTCCACCGTACAGCCGTCCCTGGCCGGCCCCAAGCGCCCGCAGGATCGCGTGCTGCTCACCGACATGCAGGACACCTACAACCGCGAAATCAAGACCTGGCAGGAAACCCGCCAGAAAAAGAAAACCGAAGCCGAAGCCCGGCTGGAAGGCGAAGCCGGTCTGCCCAACGGCGGCGAAGCCGACGGCGTGGGCCGCGTGAATCACGAAGGCAACGAGTTCGACCTGAAAGATGGCGCAGTGGTTATCGCGGCCATTACCTCCTGCACCAATACCTCCAACCCGGCCGTGATGATCGGCGCTGGCCTGCTGGCCCGGAACGCGCTGAACAAGGGCATGTCGGTGCCGCCGTGGGTGAAAACCTCGCTGGCACCCGGCTCCAAGGTGGTGACCGACTATCTGGAAAAAGCCGAACTGATGGACGACATGGAAGCCATGGGCTTCCATCTGGTGGGCTACGGCTGCACCACCTGCATCGGCAACTCCGGCCCGCTGCCGGAAGCGATTGGCGAGGCGATCAGCAAGCATCACCTGAACGTCGCATCGGTGCTCTCCGGCAACCGCAACTTCGAAGGTCGCGTGCATGGCGACGTGCGCATGAACTTCCTGGCCTCGCCGCCGCTGGTGGTGGCCTACGCGCTGGCCGGCACCATCAACACCGACCTCACCTCCGACCCGCTCGGTCAGGACAAGGACGGCAACGACGTGTTCCTGAAGGACATCTGGCCCACCCAGAAGGAAATTTACGACACCATCGGCAGCTCGCTGAACTCCGACATGTTCAAGACCAGCTACGGTGAAGTTTTCCAGGGTGACGAGCGCTGGCGCGGTCTGGACGTGCCGGAAGGCGAAATCTACGAATGGGACGGCGACTCCACCTACGTGCAGAACCCGCCCTACTTCGTGGGCATGACCAAGGACGTGGACGACATTCCCAGCATTGAAGGCGCCCGCTGCCTGGCCCTGCTGGGTGATTCGATCACCACCGACCACATCTCCCCCGCCGGCGCCATCAAGAAGGACACGCCGGGAGGCAAGTACCTCATGGACCAGGGCGTGGAACCCAAGGACTTCAACAGCTACGGCTCGCGCCGCGGCAACCACGAAGTCATGATGCGCGGCACCTTCGCCAACGTGCGGTTGCGTAACCAGCTGGCGCCGGGCACCGAAGGCGGCTGGACGCGCTTCCAGCCCGACGATGAAGAAATGTTCATCTACGATGCGGCCATGAAGTACAAGCAGGCCGGTACCCCGCTGGTCATCCTGGCCGGCAAGGAATACGGCACCGGCTCCTCGCGTGACTGGGCCGCCAAGGGCACCAAGCTGCTGGGTGTGGAAGTGGTTATTGCGCAGTCGTTCGAGCGAATTCACCGCTCCAACCTGGTGGGCTTTGGCGTGCTGCCGCTGCAGTTCAAGGACGGCGAAAGCGCCGACTCCCTGGGCCTGGACGGCAAGGAAAGCTACAGCTTCGAAGGCCTGAGCAAGGGCGCGAAGACCGTGCAGGTCAAGGCCGAAAAGGCCGACGGCAACACGGTCGAATTCGAGGCTCGTGTGCGGATCGACACGCCCAAGGAATGGGACTACTACCAGAACGGCGGCATCCTGCACTACGTGCTGCGTCAGCTCGCCAAGGCGGCCTGATCGCCGCCTGGCCTGATTGAACGGGCCGCGAAGAAAACCCCGCTCCGGCGGGGTTTTTTTTGTCCTGTCCGGCAGCCGACCAGCCGCGCGCCTCAAGACAGCCCGCGCATTCGCCGTTATCCTTTGAGCAGACAGCCCGGCCTGCGACCCGCCCGGGCGATACAAGCAAAACAGCCGCAGCAGCGGCGCGGAGGAGAGCATGGTCCGTTTCATTCCCAACGCCGGTGCGCTGGCAATGCTGTGTCTTTGCCTTGCGGCCTGCGGCGGTGGCGGGTCAAGCGGCGACAGCGCCGTGCTGCCGGGCCCGGGCACACCGGACGGCGACCCGGCGCCGTTCAGCGCGGAAATTCGCACCACGTCCTTCGGCATTCCGCATATCCAGGCCGACAATTACGGCGGCCTGGGCTACGGCCTGGGTTACGTGCAGGCGCGCGACAATCTGTGCGTGCTGGCCGAAGAATTCCTGACCATCCGCGGCCAGCGCGCCGAATTCTTCGGCCGCGATGGTGGCTATGAAATCCCCGCCAACGGCTCGTTTGCCAGCAACGTGAACTCGGATTTCTTCTGGCGGTTTATCGTCACCGGCCAGAACCTGCAGTCGCTGCTGGACAACCTTAGCCCGGAAGCCCGCGAAGCCTCCCGGGGCTACGCCGCCGGTTTCTCTCGCTATGTACAGGAACTGCAGAGCGGCGAACACGCCGGCCGGCACATGGCCTGTCGAGATGCCGACTGGGTGACGCCCATCACCGAAGCGGACATGTACCGCCGCTATTTCCGGCTCGCCATACTGGCCAGTTCGTCCGTCCTGCCCACGGAAATTGCCACGGCCGCCCCGCCCGGCCTGGATGATTTGCCCCTGGGCGACGCGCCGCTCGAGTCTCCCGGCCTGACCCCGGAAGACCTGCCCTTTGGCGGCGAGCTGCCCATCGGCAGCAACATGTACGCCATTGCCGCCGGCGCCAGCCAGACCGGCCAGTCCATCTCATTCTCCAACCCGCATTTCCCCTGGGTGGGCAGCGAGCGGCTCTACCAGTTTCACCTGACGCTGCCGGGCGAGCTGGACATCTTCGGTGCGTCGCTGCTGGGCGTGCCGGCCGCGCTGATCGGCTTCAACGAGAATCTGGCCTGGAGCCATACCGTGTCCACGGCTTTTCGTTTCGGCCTGTACGAGCTCACGCTGAATCCGGTCGACCCCACGCAGTATTTTTATGACGGTCAGCTGGTGGACATGGAATCCGAGTCGCTCACCATCGACATTCTCGAAAGCGACGGCAGCGTCAGCCAGGAAACGCGCACGCTGTACCGCAGCCGCTACGGGCCCATGCTGGAACTGGCCGTGGAAGGCATTCCCGTGCTGCCCTGGACGGTCGGCCGCGCCTACACGCTGCGCGACGCCAACGCCGAAAACGACCGGCTGATCGAGCAGTATTTTCAGTGGAACCGCGCTGAATCGCTGCAAGAATTCATTGAACTGCAGGGCAGCGTGCTGGGCGTACCCTGGGTGAACACCACCGCCACCAGCCCAAGCGGCGACGCCTACTATGCGGACGTCACCGTGGTCCCCAACGTGCCCGACAGCAAGGTACAAAGCTGCCCGGCCACCGTAGCCCCGGCGCTTGCGCTGCTGATGCCCGGCCTGCCCGTGCTGGACGGCTCCCGCGCCGCCTGCAACTGGGACACCGACCCCGACGCCCCTGCCCCCGGCATCTTCGGCCCCGGCAACCTGCCCAGCCAGATTCGCCAGGACTACGTGACCAACTGCAACGACAGCTACTGGCTGGGCAACCCGCGGGAACCGCTCACCGGCTTTGCCCGCATCATCGGCGACGAGCAGACCGAGCGCAGCCTGCGCACCCGCCTGTGCCTGCTGCACGCCGAAGAACGCCTGAGCGGCGCCGACGCGCAAACCATCGGCAATGTGGTGGATGGCCTGGCCGGCAACACCGGCTTCACGGTCGACAACCTGCAGGATATTGCCCTGGCCAGCCACATCTACTCCGCCCGGCTGGCGCGCGACGACGTGGTCAGCAATATCTGCAACAACACCGGCATGGTCCTGTCTTCCAGCGGCCTGGTGGACGCCACGCTGGCCTGCGAGGTGCTGGCAAACTGGGACCTGGCCAGCAATCTGGACTCCGTGGGCGCCCACCTGTGGCGCGAGTTCTTCACGCGGGCGGACGATACGCTGCTGGGGCTGTGGCTCACGCCGTTCAACGCCAACGACCCGCTGAACACGCCGCGCGACCTGAACACCGCCAACCTGCAGGTCCAGATGGCGCTGGGCGACGCCATCAACCGCCTGAACGAAGTGGGCATTGCGCCAGACACGCCGTTCGGCCAGGTTCAGTACTCCGGCATCCATGGCGCCACCGGCGACAACCGCATCCCCATTTTCGGCGACCTGGGCAACCCCACCGGCTCGTTCACCGTCGTCGGGCGCGACCCCATCGACGCCACCGGCCTGCCCGTCGTGCGCGGCAACAGCTATCTGCACACCGTCACCTGGGACAGCAGCGGCAACCCGCTGGCCGAGGGATTTCTGACCTACTCGCAGTCCACCGACCCGGCCAGTCCGCACTTTCGCGACCAGACCGAACGCTACTCGGCAAAGCAGTGGATCAAGTACCCGTTTACCGAGGAAGAGATTCAGGCCGACGAGAATCTGACCGTGGAGCAACTCACGCAATAACCGGTCAGCAACGGCGCGCCCGGTCCGGTATTGGCATAACCGGCCGGTCGCTGTATAAATAACCACCACCAACGCACCACAGCCGAAACAGCACCATGCAAGTCCGCCTCACGCTCCTGCCCGGCCAGAACGGCACGCGGCAACTCGCCCGAAAATACGGCGATCGCCTCATCTGCGTGCGCTACCGCTACGACGAAGCCACCCGGCGCCGCTACAAGACCATCGAGCTCATCGAATCCACCAGCCCCTGGCCGGCCGACGCCAGCACCCCCCTGCCCGTCGAAAAACCCCGGATGCCTCGATCACCGGCCACGGCCCAGCCGGAGGATATACGGCACGACAAGCACCGTATGCTTGTGAATATCGAATTCGATGAAATGGAATTAAGGCAGAAAGCCCAAAGGGCCGGCGGATTCTGGGTCAAGAAGGAAAAAGCCTGGTCGATACCCTCGACACAGATACCCATTCTCGGGCTTAGCGACCGGGTCAAGAAATGATGCGATATAGACCTATAAATACCGCATATATAGATTTATATGTATTCTTTCTAATCAGCTGTTATGCATCATTGAGCTAAATCTCCATGCTTACGGTAAGTTCATACATTTCTATTAGCGCAATTGCCGGAGGCCTTTTGCTATTTGTTGCGGGTTTGATCGCAGCGGTATTTCTGCCTCATCGCTGTGCGCCCTTGGTACGAAACCGTCCAGAGCAATTGGCTATCGGCTTCTCTATACTGCTGGCTTGTATTGGCAGCTTCCTTTTATTCGTCATCCCTGCATATTCTGGTTCTTCTGGAAGCAGAACTTTCATTGAGGTCAATGGGCCAAGCGTCATTCCACTATTTACTATTCCAGTGCTCTTTGCCTTCGTGCCCCTTGTTTTCTGGCGTGTTCGTGTTCGTGCTGCCATTGAGGGCTTGTGCGCTTTTTTGCTTGGTGGGCAAGCTGCAATTGGCATGTCAGGCTATGGTTTATTCTTTGGTCCAAGCGGCGCCGCTATGGTCGTTGCGGGCATTCTCGCAATGAGGACAAAAAATGCCGCATAACAAATCGCTGGAGCGGGACGTTTTACCGCGCTGCGCGCGGCAAAACGCCCCTCAGCTCAGGCGTTAGGCGATCTAAGTATGGAGCATCTAAATTCTTCGATAACTCCGCTTTCGATTTATCATGGAGTGCCTAAAGGTTGGTCCAAAAAAGAAATTCTGGATAAATACAGATTACTGGGCGGCAAAGGAGATATCGAACCAGAGGAGGCGACTGAACCCGGCGCTCCTTCTTGGCTACCAGATAGGTACAATTGGCTCCAATATAGAGCTACTCTATATGAAATTGCCGGTGGCTTAAAAGTATCTGACGAAGCTTGTATTGAAATCGCCATACAGTATATAGAGTTCAATTATTTTGGTTCATATTCGGGCTTTATTAGAGAACGCTTTGCACGTCTTCTAAAGGGAAAAAATATAAGCTACGAGCAAGCTGTAAGATTAAAGCACCACTTTCAAAAGTTGCGTAGTAATAATCTATTTTTACAAGAATTTAAAGAATACAAAAAACTAGAAAGCAGTATTAAAGCGGAGTGGCCAAATGCCTAACAAACGCTTCCAGCCTGACGCCAAAACTTTCGCGTTTTTGTGTCACTCGCTTCGCTCAAACATTAACACAAAAGCACTCCAGCTTTGGCGCAGCTGAAGCGGGCGTTAGGCCTTAATTATCGATCACGGTCATCATGAACCTGTCAGAAGCAATTATCTTATTTGGCATCATGGTCGCGCTTGCTGCCCTGCCAAGTTCTAGCGTCGCATTGGTCGTTGCCCGTGCAGCCACATCGGACATTACCAATGGCATCGCCGCAGCTGTTGGCATCGTGCTTGGTGATCTCGTATTTGTCGCTCTCGCTATACTTGGTTTGTCTGTAGTAGCAGAAACACTGGGTAGTTTTTTTGCATTAGTAAAAATTCTCGGCGGCCTGTATTTAATCTATCTCGGCATCAAGCTCCTGAAATCTAAGCCAGGTTCTGTTCAAGCACCGATCAATGCCAAAAGAACGAGGGGCTTGGCCGCAAGCCTAATCGCTGGCTTCGTTCTAACGCTCGGGGATTTAAAAGCTATCCTCTTCTACGCCAGCCTTTTGCCAATGTTCATTAATTTATCCGCCATCAATGCACATGAAGTAATGGCTATCGTTGCAATTACTATTATTGCTGTCGGCAGCGTTAAAATATCTTATGCAATTTTTGGCGTTAGAGTAGCCAGTTTTGCTAGTCGTCAAAAATATGCAGGGGCCTGTCAAAAAACTGCTGGCGGTTTATTGATCGGAACCGGAAGTTATGTGGCATTTAAGGCCTAACCGAAAAATCGGGTCAGAGTAGAATTTCGATACGCAAGAAGGAAAAATCGGGTCAGAGTAGAATTTCGATACGCAAGAAGGGTTCTTGTCTTCAGAGAGCTCACGGCTGCATAGCCACATAACCAATCACTCCCAGCCGACGTACTCGCATCCGGTGAGTATTCCCTCATTCGCTACGCTTATTCGGCGCGGCCGGGTTCATGCGTTATGCGCTTGTTGCGTGATGCGCAACGCGGTATTCTTGTGGCGTGATCAAGTCGTTTCGCCATAAAGGGCTTAAGAAGTACTTTGAATCCGGTTCAAAGGCCGGAATCCAGCCTGAGCACGCCAAGCGGCTACGAATGCAACTAGCGGCATTGAATACCGCGATTACTATCGAAGATATGGATATCCCTGGCTTCAAACTGCACTCGTTAAAAGGCCCGAACGAAAGACGATGGTCTATCTGGGTCAATGGCAACTGGCGAGTCACGTTCGAATTTCAGGAAGGTAATGCCTTCGTTCTGGATTACGAGGATTATCACTAATGGCTATGCACAATCCCCCGCATCCTGGCGCGTTCATCCGAGAGGTTTATATGGAACCTTTCGACATTACGGGTCGTACGTTGGCCAAAAAGCTCGGTGTCTCTCCTTCCACTTTGAACCGGTTGCTTAAAGGTAGCAGCGGTGTCAGCTCTGAAATGGCTCTTCGTTTATCCAAGGCCCTGGGCCGTTCTGCCGAAAGTTGGTTGGCGATGCAGGATAACTATGAATTGTGGCAAGCGAAGCGTACCGTCAATCTTGATGGCGTCGAAAAGATTGAATTCGACGCTGCATAAGAAAAATGAAAAATGGGGTCAGAGTAAAATTCTTTGAAAAATGGGGTCAGAGTGAAATTCTTTGAGCCGCGGAGGCGGGCTTCGAAAAGTGTCTTGATAATTTCAAGAATTATATGGCATTGGAAGAAAGCATAAATTTCTTGCGAGTGAACGACCGCGTTACAACGTCTGGCGTGGTCGGGGCGAAGCGCCTGAGCGATCTCGGGCGCCTGGGTTATGGGGTCGTCATCAATCTGCTTCCGGACGAAAGCGAGCACGCTGTCAAGAACGAGCGGCAGATAGTCGAAGAACAAGGCCTACGCTACGTCCACATTCCGGTTGATTTCGGACGCCCTACCCTTGCGGATTTTGATGAATTCGACTCGGCGATGAATGAGGCGCAAGAGAAAAGGGTTCACATCCATTGCGCTGCCAACTACCGCGTGACGGCCTTTTATGCTCTGTACGCGGAATTGGGTGGAATCTGGACTCAATCGCAAGGTCAGGACTTTGTGGAGCGCCTGTGGCGGCCGCAGGATCATGAAGGGTGGCCAGTATTGTTTGCGACCGTCCGGGCGCGAGCAAAGACGTCGTCAGAGTAAGAATCTGTTCCCGCCCAGGATCTCTCGAGCCGCAATCGGGCCTACCCTCCCCTAAACCTCCGCGTTATCCGGCTGCCAGCGCAGCGGCAGGTTGAGAATCTTGGCGACCGTGCCGCCGGCGACCGGTATATCCGCGTCGGGCGGCACTGAAAAATCCGGGATGCGCGGTAGCCACTCCTGCAGCATGATGCTGAGCTCGGCCCGGCCCAGCAGGGAACCCGGGCAGCGGTGGGTGCCGTTGCCGAAGGTCAGCACCTTGCGCACCTCGCGGTGCCAGTCCACGTCCAGCGGATTGGGGTAAATGCTGTCGTCGAGATTGTAGAAGGCGGTGGGGATGGCGATCATGTCGCCCTGTTTCAGCGCTACGCCCTTGTACTCGAAGTCCGCCCGTGCCATGCGCACCATGGTGACCACGGGGAAGCGACGAATCAGTTCCAGGGTGGCATTGGGAATGAGCGACGGGTCATCCAGCAGTTCGCGTCGGCGCTCGGGATTGCGGGCCAGGAACAGCATGACGAAGCTGAACAGCGACGACACCGTGTCCAGCCCGGCGCCCATGAGGTGGATGGACGCACCGGTGGCCTCCATGCCGGTCATGGGGCGGCCGTTGATATCGGAATTGACCGCGCGGCTCAGCAGGTCTTCGCCCGGGTTGTCGCGACGCGCCTCGATGTAGGGCTGCAGATAGCCGGCGATATTCTCCAGCGCGGCCATGCGCTCTTCGGCCAGCGGCGCGCGGGTGCCTATTTCGGCCCAGTGGCCCAGCTTTGCCCGGTCTTCAAACGGCAGATCGACCAGGTCGAGGAATACGGTGAGGGGCAGTACATCGGCAAAGTCACCGATGAACTCGCACTGCCCGCGCGGCGCCAGTTGCGCCGAAAGCTCGATGGCCAGCCGGCGCACGAAATCCGCTTCCGCGTTGACGGTCCTCGGCGACAGGCCCTTGTGGAGGTAATCCCGGAACGGACCGTGTTCGGGCGGGTCCAGCGTGAAGGCGCCCATGGGCAGCGGTTCCGCTGCGGCGGGGATGAAGTAGTGCTTCGAACTGAAGCGCTCGTGGTCCGCGTACAGATCGAAAACATCCTGACCGCGCACCGCAATCCAGTGACCGCCGTGATGGGGCGACCACACCAGCGGCGCCGGGGTGGAGCGCTGGAACTCCACGCAAGCCTGGTGAAAGGACTCGGCATCCGACGACGGGTTGTACACGTCGAAACCCACCACGAGTTCGCGCGGCACATGCGACGGGATGGATTGCTGTTCTGATCTATCCACGACTATCGCCTCTCTTCAGTTGGACGCCCCGCCTACGCAGTGTAACGAACGCGATGCTATCGCAGCCGGACTGACTGAAACATGAAGGCAGAGCCAACTCGTCTTTCTCGCTCAACTGGCTTGTTTTTGCGGCGTTATGTCTTTAGCTGACAGCGATAGCTTCAGGCCGGTCAGCACTCTGGTGACACCTCCGGGCGTTGTGGGCGCCGCCAGGCCCGGCCGACTTGGGTCGGAAAACTACGGCAGGGTGATCATCCGGCGGCGAGACAGCAGTGAGTCAGTCGTCGAGAACGAGCGGCGACTCGTTGAAGACCAGGGCATTCGCAACATGCGTTTTCCGGTGGATTTTGCCTGCCTTACCCTGGCGGACTACGATCGCTTGGCGTCCGAGATGGATGCTGCCGTCGGCACAACGCTCCAAATACACTGCACAGCCCGTTAGCAGGTGCGCGCTTTTTGCGGTTTCTACACCGAGACTTGTCATTCTTGAACCGCAGCAACACCGAGCAGTTCGTGGCGCAGGGATGAAATCCGGGAGCTATGGCAACGCGGGCCCGGCGAATCCGGAGCGGGTGACCCACGATCAATCCGGTCAAATCGAAAAAAGCGGCAGGTCGGGTGTCCGGGCGCGAGCGTTATCCCGCCGTGCAGGCCGCACGAATAACCGGGCTCCGGTAATTGATGCCGGGGCCCGGAGTGGTCAATGGCTGCTAAAAGGCTGCCGGCCTAGAGCCCCGGCAGGGTGGGCAGCGTGGGGACGGTCGGCAGATCGGGGCCGGGGGTGGCCAGATCATTCACGAACACGGTGCGACCGCGATCAATGGCGTTGACCTCGGCGACCTTGGTCGCCTCCAGTGTGGGCGCCAACGGGCCGGTTGCCCCACCCTGGGCGACGATGAAGGCGTCCAGGGTTGTCGCCGGAATTTCGATAAGCACTTCCTGATCCAGTGCCAGGGCCGGGCCCGTCAGAATTTCAGCGTAGTTCATGTTGCCCGAGGCCACCTCATTCAGGGCCTGCATGCCCTCCATCTGAAGCTTGACGGCCGCGTCTGCGACTTCCTCGCCAACCAGCGTGAACGCGTTAGCGCTGTTCTGCAGATGGTCTGCGGTCAACAGGGCGCCGGGGTCGGCGTTCGTAAGCGTGCTCGGGTCCGAGGCCAGCGCCACCAGTGAGTCAGCAATGGCAATCAGTTCCGGCTGACTGGGCTGGGCAGCCGCCACACCTGTCCCCACGGCCGCGCCGTAGTTGATCAGGCCCAGAACGGGTTGCGGGCCGAGACTGCCGGTGCTCGGCAGTGCGCCCGACAGACCACCCAGTGGCAGTGCGGCAGGCTGTGCGTGGACGGCCCCGGCGGTCAGCATCAGGGCGGCGACAGTCGTGGCTGTGGTTTTCATCAGGTCGCTCCTCTTTATGAATAATTGTCTTTTCATCAATAACATACGTGTGGGTCAGGCGCAATGAGCGACAGTTTCCGCCGCGGGTGGACCGGTTGTCTGTAAGACGATGACCAGACGACCTTTCGCATCGCCTCGCTGGCGTGCGCGGCCCGAAGATGTTGCGCCGCCGGCACATGTCCCCAGGCCAGAGCCTGACGCGGTCTGTATGCCATCCGGAAATCGAGTGGCGGCGTTGCGTTCAGGGCCCGGGTGGCGCCTGCTTGCGAAAGTCGGCTTGTCCGTACCTGGCTACACCGCGTTCGGCTCGGCACCCCGCTCGGCGGCATGCGCCCGAATATGGTCCAGTATCAGGGCGTTGATCCGCTCGGGCTGCTCGATCGGCATCCAGTGGCCGCCGTCCAGCATTTCGTAGCGCCACTCGGCGTCGACGCGTCGGCCGGAGCTGGCCATCTGATCTTCGGTAAGAAATCGGTCTGCGCGGCTCAGGATGCCCAGAGTGGGCGCAGCCACGTTGGGCTGTCGCTTGAACAGAATGGACGGCAGGCTGGCGCGGTAGATCCGCACGGCAGCAGTCAGCCGGCCGGGTTCGCTGAGTCGCGCCATGACTTCGTCCATATGCGGATGGGACCGAAACACGCGTCGCAGGCCGAATGCGCCGGGCCGGGCGAGCAGCCGGTCGCTCAGGCCGCCGAGCTGAAAGAAGAACACGTACCAGCCCTTCAGCTTCTGCCGCACACCGCCCAGCGCGTAGCTGGTGGGGTGGCCCACCGACATGGCAACCAGGCTGGTGCAGCGTAACGGGTAATGACCGGCCACCAGCCAGGCGATGGCGGAGCCCCAGTCGTGGCCGACCACGTGCGCGCGTTCAATGCCCAGATGATCGAGCAGCGCCACGTGGTCGGCGGCGATCAGCTCGCAGTTGTAGTCGCGCATGCGGTCCGCCATCTGCGATTCGCCGCAGCCGACGGTGTCCGGGGCAATGCAGCGGTAGCCGGCGGCGTGCAGCGCGGTGATCTGCGGGCCCCACATGGCCGCCGTGTCGGGAAAACCGTGCAGCAGCAGCACCGCGGGCCGCTGGGTGTCGGCCGGCGCGGAATCCAGATAGGACAGGCGCAGGCCCCGCCGTTCGAAATAATCACGTTTTGCCATGTTGTTACTCATGTTCAGGTCGTTCCCGGTTTGGCTCGCGGGCGGCATGTTCGGCCGACAATCTAGCATTGCGGTGCAAAACGCTTTGGAGACCCGCCGGCCGCACGGCGCTGCTCGTCCGCATGCGCGGCATCCTGGCGGCCGTCCTTATGGGCCGGCCTGCTTCGCGCCACTGCGCTTGCGATAGATGGCGTTGCTCCTGGCCACGGGCTCCCCATCAGCCGTCAGCAGAATCTGGGTGAATATCAGCGTGCGGGTTTCCTTCAGCCGTATGGCCTGCCCTTCCACCCAGGCGCCCTGTGCGGCCGGGCCCATGTAGTCCACGGCCAGCGAAATGGTCGGCGGATTATCCATCAGCGAAACATGGCGGCCCATGAGCGGCACGATCTGGTAGTCGGCGAAAGTGGAGAGCGCACCGCCGTGGCAGACGCCGCGCGGATTGACGTGCTGTTCAGACACCCGGAACGCGATGCGCGCCTCGAACCAGTGCACGCCAATCGGGCCGAAGCCGCCGCCAAAGCCCGTGCCGGGTTCCAGCCATTCGAAGCCGTTGTGTTCATCCATGTTCGCGGGTCCTTCCCGTTGAGCCTGCCTGGCGCATAGGGTCGCACGCCGCTCCCGATATCGTTTATCGAGACGCCAATCCGCTTGCCGAACTGATTCGGGCTGACGATGTCGGACAACCCAAGCGCGGGCGGTCATGGAAGCCTGCGCGGGCACGCGGCAGCGGTATACTCAACGGCTTACCGGCGTCGGCTTGGCAGGCGCCGGTTGGTGGTCGGCGCTGCCGATCGCCAATCACCACCATCGGAAGGGGGGACGATGGCGTCATCCAACGCGTTGCGTGGCGCGACAGACACGCGTTCGGCTGTCGAACAGCTCGATCTGGAACAGGCGCAGGGTGATCCCCTGCTCGGCCGCATGGTGCGCAGCCTTGGGCGAGTGCTCGACCAGGAATACGCCAGCTTTTCGGTGCCTCTGGCCCACGGCATACAGCGCTTCATCGCCACCTACGGCTTCGAGGTTCGGGACAGTGACGCAAGCCAGTCCATCTGCGCACAGGCCATGAACGTGGGCGAGCTGGTGTGCGTACCCGACCTGACCCGGGACGAGCGTTTTGCCAGGCACCACCGCGTGGAAGGAGACATGCTGCTGCGCTCGCTGCTTGCGGTACCGGTGTACAGCCCGGACCGCTGCATCGTGGGGGTGCTGGCCTGCGCAGGCACCGCGCCCAGGCAGTACGACAATGGGCAGATTCAGGATATTCGCGATCACGCCACGTTCATCGAGCAGACACTGGTGCTGCGCGCCGCCGCGGTGCGGGACTCGTTGACCGGGTTGTACAACCGGCGATTCTTTACCGAGCAGGTCGATCGCGAATGGCGCCGGGCCAACCGCTCGCTGCTGCCGGTGTCCTACGCCCTGCTCGACATCGACTATTTCAAGACCGTCAACGATGTGCTCGGCCACAACCGCGGCGACGAAATCCTCAAGGAGATCGCCGGCGTGCTCAGCCGCAGCCTGCGCCGCGCGGGCGACACCGTGGCGCGCTACGGCGGCGAGGAATTCGCCATGATTCTGCCGACCACGCCCGAGGAGGCCGCCGCCGGCCGCCTACGCCAGATTCTGGACTCCGTGGAAGCACTGCGCATACCGCATCCGCACCCGGAGCGTGAGGTCATTACCCTCTCGGCCGGTATCTCCTGCGCGCAGAATATGGAACAGGCTGCGGGTGTCGACCCCGGCCTGCTTCTGGAGCAGGCCGATGTGGCGCTGTATGCCGCGAAGAAAAGCGGCCGCAATCAGGTGAACCGGCATTCGCTGCTGGAAGGCGCAGGCGGGTAAAACGGCGCCTGCGGCGCGCAGCAGGCCGCCCTAATTCGACGCCTGCGTCTCGGACGCCGGCTCGTCCAGCATGCTGCGCTCGCCGCGAATATCGGTGATGAGCGCGTCCATGCCCGGCTCGCGGCCCAGGTATTTCTTCAGCAGTTCGGCCGGGTCGCGTTCGCTGCCGCGAGCCAGGACGGTAAAGCGGAAATGTTCGGCCTGCTCGGCATCCATGAGGCCTTCGTCAAAGGTGGAAAGCATGTCCAGCGCAATGGCCTGTGACCACAGATAGCCATAGTAGGCCGCCGCGTACCCGCCGGTAATATGGCCGAAGGTGCCGGGGAATGCGGTGTCGCTGACGTGGCCCAGCGGATATTCCGATTCCAGTTCCTCCCATAGCGCCAGCGGCTCGCTGGACTGGCCGGCGGCCAGCGCCATGTCGTAGCGGGCGTAGAGAATCTGGCGGGCGTAATGCAGGCCGATGCCGAAACGCCGGGCGGCGTCCAGCTTTTCGATGAGCTCGGGCTCCATTTCGGGACAGCGATCGCAGCCGTCGCTGAGCCGCCGCAGCGTTTCCGGCCGTCGCGCCCACTCTTCGAACATCTGCGAGGGCGCTTCCACGAAGTCGCGGTTGACGCTCACCCCGCCGTGAATCGAGTAGTAAGTCTGCGCGAACAGCCCGTGCAGGACGTGCCCGAACTCGTGGAACAGGGTTTCCACGTCGGACATGGTCAGGCCGTTGGTGTCGAGATTGGCGACCAGCACGGAAATGGGCCGCTGGGCCGCACGCAGGCTGGCCTTGCGCACGTCGAATGCAGCCGCGCCCTCGTACTTGCCTTGGCGGGGGTATAGGTCGGTGTAGAAGCTGCCGAGCAGCAGCCCGCGCCGGCTGTCTTCCACGCGGAAGAAGCGCACGTCGGGATGCCAGGCCTGCGCCTGTTCTTCAACGATGCGCAACCCGTAAAGGTCTTCTACAAGGGCAAACAGCCAGTCCAGCGTTTCGGGCATGGGGAAGTATTTGCGCAGCGATTCCTGATCCACGGAATACCGCGCCTGGCGCAGGCGCTCGCTGTAGAAGTCCAGATCCCAGGCGTTGATGCGGACCTGCTCCACCGGCTGGCCGGTATCGCGCGCCTTGATCTGCCGCAGCTCCAGCAGCTCCTCGCGGGATTTGGCGTCCACCTCGCGCTTGACCGTTTGCAGGAAGTCCTGAACATCTTCGGCGCTGCCGTGCATGCGCGAGCGCAGCACGTAATCGGCAAAGTGCTTGCGGTCATGAAATTCCGCCAGTCTGGCGCGCAGGCCGTTGATCTGGCGCAGTATTTCCACATTCCGCTCGCCGCCTCGATTCATGAAGGCCCGGTAGTAGCGGCGCCGGGCATCGGCATCGGTGGCGCTGGCCATGAACGGCTTGAAGTCGCCGTCCGTAAGCGTGACGTCAATGCTGCCGTCCGCATCGCGCCCGAGCCGCTCAATGTATTCGGGCGGCAGGCCGGCCTGCTCGGCCCGGGTAAATCGGACGGTGTCGGTATTGTTTCGAATGCGCGTCTCGAATTCCTGGTCCAGACGATTGATGGCGTCCTTGATCACGCGAAGCTGGCTGCGCCGATCGTCCTCGAGCGCCACGCCGCTGTTCTCGAAAGCACGCAGCAGGTCGTTCCTGAGCTTGATGGCCTCCCAGCGCTGCGGCACGGCGGCCTGGATGCGCTCGTAGACCGCCTTGTCCTGATACTGCTCGCCCTGCAGTTGGCCGGCGCGCGTGCGGCAGTGCTCGGCGGTCTCGCGCATGGCTTCGTCGGGGTCGAGGGCGGCGTGCAGCGCCAGCGAGCCGGCCACGTCCCGGTAGTGGATGAGCATGTCGTCCCAGGCGCCCAGCACGGTTTCCTGGGTGCCCTGCTCCAGCGGCAAGGCCTTCAGCTCGTCCATTTCCTGCTCGCGCAGCGACAGCATGCTCTCGCAGGCCTGCTGCATTTGCGCCACGCTGTCGAACACCGGCAGTCGCGGCGCGGCCGGGTTGTCAGAAGGTTGTGCGCCCACGCTGCTCACGCAGATGATCAACCAGGCGGCCGCAGTGTGCCGTGTTACGGCAGGCAATTGCCCCATGTCGGAGTCCTTTGATTTCGATAGTCCGGACGCGGCCCTGTTGGCCCGCAGGGGCGCATGCTAACCCTTGTCGCGTAAAGGCGCGTAATGTCTTCTTATGCAGACAGACACCGCCTGGGCGATGGGCCGCATTGCGCGTCTTTGCCAGCCATTCGCATCGCGCCGGGGCCGCATCTGGACAGCCGCGGACGGGCCGACTAGAGTCCCGCGATGCCTTGTCGACTGCTCGCGCTGCTCTGTCTGTTTCTCGCCTCGCCGCTTGCGGCGCAGCCGGCGTCACCCGTCTCGCCGCCGATCCCCGACATGGACAATCGCATGGCGGCCTGCGCCGGTTGTCACGGCGAATACGGCCGCTCGCAGCGCGAAACCTACTACCCCTCCATTGCCGGCAAACCCGCCGGCTACCTCTACGAGCAGCTGCTGAATTTCCGGGCGGGACGCCGGCACCAGACGCAGATGCAGCAGATGCTCACGCCGTTGTCGACGGATTACATGCGGGAGATGGCGGCCTACTACGCGGGCCAGACAGCGGCCCGCCATCCGAGTGACGCTGATGCGCTGGATCCCGCCGCGGCCGCGCGCGGTGAGCAGCTTGCCTTGCACGGCGATGCAGCGCTGGATGTGCCGGCCTGTCGTGACTGCCATGGCGCCGGCCTGCGCGGCGGCGGACCCTACGTGCCGGGCCTGGTGGGCCTGCGGCGGGAATACATCGAGGCGCAGCTGGGCGGCTGGCAGTCGGGCGCCCGCAGCGCGCTGGCGCCGGACTGCATGGCCACCATTGCCCAGCGGCTCAGCGGGGAAGACATGGCCGCCGTGGCCGGCTGGATTGCGGCCCAGCCCGTTCAGCCGAAAGCCGCGGGTGAGACCGAGATCGGGCCCCTGCCCATGAACTGTGGGGCGGTTCGATGATGCGCCTGACCCGGTGGCTCGTCGGCCTGTGCGGCGTCGCGCTGATCATGGCAGCCGCCGCATTCCTGCCGCGCCTGTGGCCGGATGTTGGTATGCCGCAGGTCGCGGATACACATCCGGATACCGGGGATGCGGCGCTCATCGAGCGGGGGCGCTATCTGGCGCGGGCCGGCAACTGCATCGGCTGTCATACCGGGCCCGGCGGCGAACCCTATGCCGGCGGCCGGCGCATCGAAACGCCTTTTGGCGATCTGTACACCACCAATCTGACGCCGGACGCGGCAAGCGGGCTGGGCACCTGGACCGCCGCCGATTTCTGGCGCGCCATGCACCACGGCCGCAGCCGCGACGGCCGGCTGCTCTATCCGGCCTTCCCCTACCCGGATTACACGCAGGTCAGCCGAGCCGACAGCGATGCAATTTACGTGTTCCTGCAGTCGCTCGAGCCCGTGGCCGCCGACACGCCGCCGCATGCGCTGCGCTTTCCTTACAACACCCAGCTTGCGCTGCGCATCTGGCGGGGGCTGTTCTTCGAGCCCGGCGAATTTCGGGCCGCTCCGGACAAAAGCGACGCGTGGAACCGCGGCGCGTATCTGGTGGAAGGCCTGGGCCACTGCGGCGCCTGCCACACCGCACGCGGACGCCTGGGCCAGACGCTGGCGTCCGCCGATTACGGCGGCGGCCGAATTCCCGGCTTGCGCTGGACGGCGCCTGCCCTGTCCGGCGCGTCGCCCATGAGCGCGGCCCGAGCCGAGGAATTGAAGACGCTGCTGGCCACGGGCGTGTCGCGCCGGAACGTGACCAGCGGGCCCATGGCCGAAGTGGTGTTCCACAGCCTGCAGTATCTGCGCGAGGCCGATATCGCCGCCATGGTCGAATACCTGCGCCAGCTGCCGCCCACGTCGCCGACCCTGGACGGTCCGGCCGGTCTGCGCGTGCCGCCGTCGCAGGCAAAACGGCTGCTGAAGCAAGGTCGCGCGCTGTACGTCGACCACTGCGAGTCCTGTCATGGGGAAGACGGCCTGGGGGAGCCCCGCCGCTATCCGGCGCTGGCCGGTAATGCGCTGGTCACGGCCAACGCCACATCCAACGTCATTCGCAGCGTGCTGGAAGGTGGCTTCGGGCCCAGCACGGCCGGCAACCCCCGGCCGTACGGTATGCCGCCCTATGCCCATCAGTTTTCCGCGCAGCAGACCGCCGCGGTAATCAGCTACATTCGCCAGGCCTGGGGCAATGAAGCCAGCGCGGTATCGCCGCTGGATATCAACCGCTGACAAGCCGGCCATGTCCGTCATGCGTTCAGGGGAAGCGCCTGCGTAAATCTCCGGACCCGCATTGAATTGGCGGCGTTTGAATACCAGCATCAGCGTGTATTTCAACGCGGTTACCCATGTCCGTCATTCGTCAGCTATACGGTGGTTCGCAGGCGCTGCTGGCTGATCTGTATCAGCTCACCATGGCCTATGCGCACTGGCGCGAGGGCGACCCGGAGCGGGAGGCGGTGTTTCACCTGAGCTTTCGCACCGCGCCCTTCAACAACGGCTTCGCCATTGCCTGCGGTCTGGACAGCGTCATCGATTTCCTCTGCGACCTGCAGTTTTCGCAGGCCGATCTGGACTACCTGAAAACCCTGCGCGGCGCCGCCGGCCAGCCGCTGTTTGACGTGGGCTTCATTGACTATCTGGCGCGCCTGCGCTTTACCGGCCGGGTAGACGCCCTGCCTGAAGGCACCGCCGTGTTTCCGGATGAACCCCTGCTGCGCGTGCAGGCGCCGCTGCTTCAGGCGCAGCTGGTGGAAACCGCCCTGCTCAACCTCATCAATTTCCCGACCCTCGTGGCCACCAAGGCGGCGCGCATGGCGCAGGCGGCGGGCGATCAACCGGTGGTGGATTTCGGCCTGCGCAAGGCGCACGGCCCGGGCGCCGGCGCGCTGGCGGCTCGCGCCGCCTACCTGGGCGGCTGCGCGGGTACGGCGAATCTGCTCGCCGGCCGGCTCTTCGACATCCCCGTGCAGGGCACGCACGCGCACAGCTGGGTCATGGCGTTTGACGACGAAGCCGACGCCTTTGATCGATTCGCCCGGGCCCTGCCGGACGACTGCATATTTCTGGTGGATACCTACGACACGATGCAGGGCGTACAGAACGCCATCAGCGCCGGGCTGAAACTGCGCGAAGCGGGACACGAAATGCGCGGGATTCGGCTGGATTCAGGCGACCTGGGCGCGCTGGCGGTTCAGGCGCGGCGTATGCTGGATGAGGCCGGCTTTCGCGACGCCCTCATTGCCGCCAGCTCCAGCCTGGACGAACAGGCCATCGCTTCGCTGCGCGCCGAGAACGCGCCCATCGCGCTCTGGGGTGCCGGCACACGTTTGAATACCGCGCAGCCCGATGCCGCCCTGGACGGCGTGTACAAGCTGTCCGCCGTGCGGGACGAGCAGGCCGGCGCGTGGATTGGCCGCATGAAGCTGTCCGACTCCGCCGGCAAGCACAGCCTGCCCGGCCGGCTGCAGCTTCGCCGCTATGCCGACTGCGACTGGCTGTACGACATTGATCGCGGCGCCCCGGTCGCGCCCGGCAGCGGCTACCCCAACCAGGGCGGCCCCGCGCAACCCGTTCCCGGCGGACCGGGTGCGGATCTGCTCGAGCCGGTCATCGTGGACGGTCAGGCCGTTGAGCCCCGATCCACGCTGGCGGACGCGCGGCAGCGGGCCCTGGCGGCGTTTTCGCGATTCGCGGTTCGTCGCGATCATCCGCTGCTGCTGGACGGCAGGCTGGAGGAACATAGATGCGAGCTGGCCCGCAGGCTGGCGCCATGAATCAGGTTCATTTCCCGTCATACCGGCACAGGAGGTCAGACATGAAATCTGCACTGTTGCTCGTTGACATACAGAATGATTTTCTGCCCGGCGGTGCGCTGGCAGTGCCCGAAGGCGACGCGGTGGTGCCCATCGCCAATCGTCTGCAGTGGCTGTTCAACACCGTGGTGGCATCCCAGGACTGGCACCCGCCGGGGCATTTGTCCTTTGCCAGCAGTCACGCGGGTCTGAAGCCTTTCGACACGACCACCGTGGCGGGCCTGGAGCAGATTCTCTGGCCCGATCACTGCGTGCAGAACACGGCGGGCGCCGAGTTTGCGCGCGATCTGAACACGGAAGGCGTGGACGCGGTGTTCCGCAAGGGTGAGGACCCGCGCTACGACAGCTACAGCGCCTTTTTCGACAACGGTCACCAGCGCAGCAGCGGCCTGGCCGACTGGCTGCATGCGCGCAGCATTACGCGGGTCTATATTGTCGGTCTGGCGGCCGATGTCTGCGTGCTGTTCACCGCGCTGGACGCGGTGAACGAGGGGTTCGACACGGTCGTCGTGAGCGATGCGACGCGCGGCGTGGATTTGCAGCCGGGCGACACGAAGCGGGCCCTTGACCGCATGCCCCAGCAGGGCGTCTCGCTGGTGACCAGCCGGACCATACTGAACTGACGTCCGCCACCTGGAGGCGTTGAAAATATGCTGAGCGTTCTGGTTTCGGCCCTGCTGATACTGGTGAGCGTCATCCACCTGCTGCCCCTGTCAGGCGCGCTGAGCCGCGAACGTGTCGCGGGCCTGTACGACGTGCCGGTTGAGGGGCCGGACCTGACCATCCTGCTGCGCCATAGGGCGATCCTGTTCGGCCTGCTGGGCGCTTTCCTGCTGTTCGCCGCGTTCGTGCCCACCCTTCAGGTGAGCGCCATCATCGCGGGCCTGGTCAGCGTGCTTTCGTTCATCGCGATCGCCGCGTCCGTCGGCGGCTACAACGCCGCGATTCGCCGCGTTGTCATTGCCGACCGGATAGCCGTGGTCGCGCTGCTGGTGGCCGCCGGGCTGCGCCTGCTCGGCTAACCCGGATATTTCACGAGGGCGATTGCCGCGTGCGCGCAAACAATCGATACGCATGAGGAAATGGCCAGCTTTGGCGGTATTTTAGTCGGGACAGTTTGGATTCCGCGCCAATCTATCACGGTGCCTTGCGCCATGTAGATGACAGGGGCGCGGCGTATCGCTTGGCCTTCGCTAAAACCCTAGCTAACGCTAGGCTTTACGCTCCAGGCCGGCGCGCTACTTGCTGCGCCCTGAGAATTATTCCAAGGGCAATTCACTCGCGATCCCTCATGAAATATCCGGGCTAAACCCTGCCGCTAGTGGCCGGACGGCCGCGGCGGGCTGTCGAATGCGTCCCAGTTCACCGTTTCGCCCAGCAGGGTCTGGGGCCGGGTCACGAAGGTCGGCCGAATCAGATAGACCAGCAGCGGCAGCACCACCAGCGCCGTAACCATGTTGATGCCCATGATGGCAATGATGAGCAGCCCCATGTCGGCCACGAACTTCAGGCCCGACAGGAAATACAGCGGCAGGATACCGACCGCCATGATGCTGGCGGTAAACAGAATGGCCTTGCCCGTGGTCAGGAGCGCCGCGCTGATCGTATCGGCCCAGCGTCCGGCGTTGAGCTGGTATTCCTCGCAGATGCGAGAGAGCAGATAGATGCCGTAGTCGATGCCCACGCCCAGCCCGATGGCCGCCACGATCATGGAGTTCACGTCCAGCCCCACGCCGAGCAGGTGCATGCTGGCCACCATGCAGAAGGGGGCCAGGTTGACCGGGATCAGCAGGATGAACCCGGCCATGACCGAGCGGTAGGCCAGCGAGAACATGATGAAGATGAAGGCGTCCAGCAGCAGCACGACCACATGGTGGTAGCGCTCCACGACCCGGTTGACCGCCTCCTGCAGCGGGATGATGCCGGTGGCCACGCGCAGGGTGAAGGTTTCGTGGTCGGCGCCCACTTGCTCCACCGCTGCATGCGCCGCATCCAGCGCCCGGTCGACGGTTTCCTGCTTGTTGTCCGGATACCAGGCCGTCACCGTCAGGTGCTGGGCATCGAAGGTCATCACGTGGCTTAGATTCATCGGGCTGGGGCCGAACATGGTCGCCATGGCGCTGCCGCTGGCGGCTTCCTGGGTCGGGTCGATCGGTAGCCACTTGGGGTTGCCGCCGTTGAAGATGCGATGCGACTGCGCCACGTAGTCGGAAAACGACAGCGTGGCCCGCGGCGGGTGTTTGCCCTGCTCCAGTTAGCACGTCGTAAAAACGCGTTTCCCCGTCCTGCGTACGAAGCCGCCAGCCGCCTTGGGGCAGGCGTTCGGCGCGCTCGACGCCATTGTTGAAATGAATGCGCTTCTTCAGATCAAAGGCCTGCGCGTAGTCCTCCAGATAGGCCTTGATATCGCTGTCGCGCGGAAAATCCGGATAGCTGTCCGGCATGGGGTAATCCGCAAAGGACAGCCGGGTCTTGGAGGTGTCGAAATGCAGTGAGCGATAGGCGCTGGAATGACCATTGGGGTTGCGGAAGGCCCAGTTGCCGCCAATGCGGTCGGACGATTAGAAGCAGTCGTATTCAATGCCCTTGTCGGCCAGCTTCTTGCCCGCCGCCAGGCCGCTGATGCCCGAGCCGATGACCGCCGCAACCGGTTTGTGCTTCATGTATTTCCTCCCGCCGGGCTGCGGCCCGGTCGCTGCGGTATGACTCTACCCGTTGCGGTCGTCGGCGCAAGCCCCGACAAGCCGCACTACAACAGGATCAGCAGCGTCACGCCCCCACCGACAACGAGGCTCCAGGCATTGAACAGGCTGCGTAGCCAGGGCGGCGCGTCCCGCAGCGCCATGAAATGCATGCCGATCAGCCACACCTTGGCAAAGCCCACTGCCACGGCAAGCGCGGCCGCCGGCATGCCTGCGCCACCCGGCAACCCGTCCGCCGCGGTCCAGGCGCTGAACAGGGTGGCCAGCACGAGCATCAGCCAGACGCCCCAGAGCCGGATTGTCAGGTGACGCATCATGGCAGCCAGGCGATGTAGAGCAGCGGAAAAAGAACCACCCAGAGCAGGTCGACCATATGCCAGTAAATACCTGCTCCCTCCACGAAGGAGACGGACACGCCCCCCGCCTCGCGGCGCAGGCCGCGCCAGGCCACCAGCAACAGGGCCATGCCAACGACGACGTGCATGAGGTGGATGCCGGTCAGCACGAAGTAGTAGGTAAAAAACAGATTGGTGGTCGGCGTATAGCCGGCCGAGAGTTCCACGCCGTATGCCGTCAGTTTCAGGCCCGCGAACAGCAAGGCGCAGAGCAGCGTGGCCAGCAGGGCCCGCGCGGCCGCAGGTCGGTCATCGGCCGCGACTGCGCGGGTCGCCACGACCACAAACAGCGAACTGGTCAGCAGTATCAGCGTATTGACCGCCCCTACCCCCAGCAGCAGCGTTTCGGCCGAGCCGGCGAACACGTCTGCCTGGCTGCGCGCCTGAAGTGCAAAACCGGCAAAGAAGGCGCCGAACAGCGTCATGTCGCCCAGGATGAATATCCAGAGCCCGCTTTGGTGCAGGTCTGGAGCGGCAGTCGCGGCTGGCGGGGCTGGCGCTGGCGGCGATGCCTCGTACGGCATGAGGAACTCGGGCAGTTCAAGCTCCTCCGGCCGCGGCGTTTGCCGGCTCATGTACCGGCAGCGGCCGCGGCGTCGTGCAATACCGCCTGACGCAGCACCAGGCCCATCATGGTTGCCCAGCCGCCGAAGGAGGCCAGGCCCAGCCAGAACACGAAGACACCGTGCCAGGCGAACGGGCCTTCATGGAAGAAAAATGGCAGCAGGCCTGGGAGAAACAGGAACACGAGCCAGAGATTGGCGAAGGCGACCCAGCGCGGCAGGACCGGCTGCGGGTTACGGTCGTTGAAGATCGCCATCGCAATGGCCGTGTTCTGGATACAGAACGGCGCTATCGGCGTGAACAACAGCAGGTAAGCCGCGTCATTGAGCAGCTGAATGAGCTCCGGCGAACGATCGGGCCGGAACGCGCACACCGCCATGAGAATCATCGGCGTGGTCAGCAGCACGCCAGTGGCCGCGCCACAGGACAACTGGGTGAAGGTGAGTATCGGCGTGCGGCCTTCCATTCGAACCAGATAGACCGCAATCAGACCGGTCAGCGGAAAGGCAAACCCCATGCAGAAACTGGTGAGCGCAAAACCCGTGAGCGTGCGGGTGGTGGATTGCGTGTAGAACCGGGCGATTTCGTCGGGACTCATGAAGGCCGCCGGCGGAAACGGCAGCACGTTGGCCAGAAGAAGACCACCCAACACGGCAATCGCCAGCGCCGGCCCCGACCAGGCGCACAGCAATTTGATCGTCGTATTCACCCGAACTCTCCCCGCTACGCCGGATCCACGTCCGATAAACGCTCGCAATGCCCGGCATTATCTGTTGCGCTGGCGGTGCAGCGCCCCCTTTTTCAAGGCACCGACTTTACGGGATTACCCGCGCGGCGCAACAGCCTGCGCTCGTCCGGTCACAGGTTCGCTTCGATGGCGTCCAGAAAGCCGAACATGTCGACGACCTGTTCGTTGTCCGGCTCGGTGGTCCGGCCGCGGATATCACCGGTAATCGTGCCCTGGGCGACCGTGTCGATGAGCGCCCGCTTGACGTTGGCGGCGTAGTCCACCAGCTCGTCCTGCCCGTCCCGCCGGCCGATCGCCTCCAGCGCGTTGGCTACGGCAAACAGCAGCGCCGACGAGTTGAAGTGCGCCTCGGCGCCCTCGGTTTCCTGATAGCGCAGGTACAGATCGTGGGCCGTGCCGTGCGGCGCCTCGAACAACAGCGTGCCGTCCACGCTGGCGATGATGGAGCTGGCCGTGGCCAGGCTGCCGCCCAGGGCGGCGGAGATGTCGGAAAAGATGTCGCCGTCCAGATTCAGCGCGGGATACAGCGCGGTTGACGGCGGATCGATCACCATCTTCCGCAGCTGCCGGGACGGCCGCATGATCATGAAGGACGGCACCGGATCGCCCCCTTCGGCCAGCTCCTTGCGGACTTCGGCGATGACCTGGCTGAACACGTCGTCGTAATCCATGTATTCGCGCTTGAGCCCGAAGTAGATTTCCTTGTGCTTGTAGGCGGCATCGCGAAACACCTGCTTGACCCAGTCCTTGATGGCGCTGCGTTCGTTGCCCATGAACAGCACCGGGTCGCCCTTCTTCACGTCGCGGGCATGTTTTTCCTGGCCATCGACCACCACCTTGAGGATGCCGTCCTCGGGCATGGCCATGTTGAAGCTGCCGTACTGATCGCCGCCGCCGCCGCTCATGCGGCTGATGGACGTCTGCGAATCCCGGCCCGGGATACCGTATTTCTTGAGCTGTTCGACCAGCTTGTACAGCTTGCGGCCGGAGGTGTTTTCCGGCAGCCCCCACAGCGCCGGACGCGCGGGCGGATTGCTGACAATGCGTGCCGCCTGGGCGTCGATCAGCTCGTAGTGGTAGCGCAGCCCGGCGGCCTCGATACGGTCCTTGTATTCAGCCCGGTAGATATCCTCGATGGCCTGCCGCATGACGCCGTCGTAACCGGGGATAACGGTGTCCTTGAGCCCAAGATAGATATCCCGGCCCTCGTCCAGCGCGCGCTGAAAGAAGCGGTGCGCCCAGGCGCGGACCCTGTCGATGCTGTTCGTGGCCACCAGCCAGGGATCACCCCGGTTGATCCGGCGCCGGTGCAGCTCCACCGGATCGCCACTGCGGCCCACAAAAAGGAGTTTGGCGTACCCGGTGGCGCCGGAGAGTTCGTTATGGCTTTCCTTGATGCCGCCCGTGTCCATGGTGTCCACCATGATGTCGCGGCCGATCCAGTCCGGCGGGTCGCTGCGAATGTTGCGGAACTCGATGTCCTCGCGGGTGATGTTGCCGCCGATTCCCTTGCGAATGGCGCCGTTGGGCGACTTGGTGGCCAGCTTGTCGAGTTCGGCTTCCACGATGTCCGGATGCCTGGCCAGCAGCTCATCGAGCTGGGCCCGGTTCACCGTCATTCCCGCGTTCTTTACGCCCACCCCGTACGTCTGCAGCGCTTGGATGGCGTCGCGCACCACCTGGCCGTTGGTGAGCAGGCGCTGCTCGGCCGACAGGTCAAGCTCGACGAGTTCAATGTCGAGTCGCGAGGTCACAAACCGCCTGATTACCTCGTCGAATGCCACCTGCGCCATCTCGTCACCGTGCAGGATGACCAGCGGGCTGTGCACCTTCAAGTTGTCTACCATCGTCGCGTCCTTCTCCTGATGCCCGGCATGCAAGCAATTAACCTGCCATGCCCGGATGATAAGCTCGTGTCAGGGTACACAATGCGAACACCCCGCCAACCGGGCTGCCGGGCGGTCTTGTACGCTATTTCGCCCCTGACTGCCGCCCCACTGCGAGGACTGTCGTGAACCCCGTAATGACAACCATCCTGCTGCTGATCTGCAGCAACGTATTCATGACCTTTGCCTGGTATGCCCACCTCAAGGAGCTGAACCACAAGGTCTGGGTGGTGGCCGCGCTGACAAGCTGGGGGATCGCGCTGTTCGAGTACCTGTTCCAGGTGCCGGCGAACCGCATTGGCTATACCGTACTCACGGTCGGTGAACTCAAGATCATCCAGGAAGTCATTACCCTGAGTGTCTTCGTGCCGTTCTCGCTGTTCTATCTCAGAGAGCCCCTGAAGCTGGACTATCTATGGGCGGGCCTGTGTCTGGTGGGCGCCGTATTCTTCATGTTCCGGAGCCGGATTTTCTGACCCGGCGCCGTCATCGCAACCGATTCGACAGGCTGAGCCGACGCCGTGGATAAACTCATTCAGGACGCGCTGATCCTCTGGGCGACCGTCGATCCGATCGGCACCATGGCCATTTTTGCCGGCCTGACCGCCGGGCTTTCGGCGGCCGAACGGCGCCGAACCGCGACGCGCACCATACTCTACGCCGGTGGCGTGCTGGTGGGCTCCATCGTCGTGGGGCAGATCATTCTTACTGCCATGGGCGTGCGCCTGATTTCGTTCCAGCTGGGCGGCGGCATCATTCTGTTCCTGTTCGGTTTGCAGATGATCTTCGGCATGCCCTACCGGCAGATGCACGGCGAGGCCGAGCACGACATTGCCGTATTCCCCCTGGCGATTCCCGGAACCGCAACGCCCGGCGCGATTCTGGCGGTGATCCTGCTGACCAACAACCACATCCATTCGATTCCCGTACAGATCGGCACCACGCTGGTGACGCTGGCTGTGCTGGCCATCACCTGGATCATGCTGCTGTTTTCGGAGCGCATCATCAACGTCATCGGCACCGGTGGTGCGTCGATCCTGACCAAGATCATGGGCATGATTCTGGCCGCCTTCTCGGTAGAGCTGGTCATGAATGCGGTGGGCGTGCAGCAGTGGCTGGGGCAGACGCCATAAGCCTGAGGCGCACCGCCGGATGGGTCGCCCCAAGCTCGGCGGTTTCTGTCATGGAGCCGCCCGCCCTCGCCCGGTATCATCGCGGCCGTAGTTAAAACGCACTCATCACGACGAGCATGGCCAAATCACTCCAGGAACAACTGATCGAAAGCGGCCTCGCGAAGGCGGGACAGGCAAAAAAGCCTGCGCGCAAGAAGAACCGGAAGTCCAAGCAGACCCGCCAGGCCGAGGCCAGCGCCGGCGCCAATCCGGAGCTGCAGGCCGAACTGCAGCGCAAGGCCGCGGCCAAGCGCGAGCGGGACCGCGCCCTCAACGAACAGCGCAAGGCCAGCCGTGAGGCGCGCGAACGGGAGGCCGAGAACGCCCAGATCATCGAGACCCACCGCGTGGCCCGGCCTGAGGCCAGCGACGAGACGGTGGACTACAACTACAGCTCCGCCGGCAAGATTCGCAAGGTAGCCGTCAGCAGCGGCCAGCGAGACGATCTGGCCGCCGGCCGGCTGGGTATCGTGCGATACCGCGGCGAAACCGCGCTGCTCCCGCGCGCCATTATCGAGAAATTGCAGGATCGCCTGCCGGATCGCATCTGGCTGGTGACTGAAGATGACGAGACCCCGGCGGCGGATGATCCCTACGCCGACTTCCAGGTGCCCGACGACCTGACGTGGTAGCGGCCGGCGTTCTGGTCCACGAACGCCGCTCTGCCCCGCGGCGCGTGGAATATTAGGTGATGCTGGCGAAATCATCGCCAAGTTGCTATTCTCAAATGGAATTCGCCGCCGATGTCCCTGAGGCAATGCGTCTGGGAAAGCTGACGGGCGGATTACAACGACATACAGAAAAGCTGCAGACCCTGTGTTATCCGGGCATCCGATCCGGTCGCGCAGGTCTGGCCCCGCGGGAGTATTCAAAGGTCAGCGGTAACGCTGGCCTTTTTCTTGCTGGCATCATGACTGCTGCACCAGAGGGCTGCACTGCGTTGCCGTGTCCGGCTTCCGACTTTTTCTGACTGCACTGGCGCTGCTGGTCATGGGGGTGCTGGCCTATGTCAACACCGCCGGGCAGACCGTCCGCCATGTCTGCCGTCCGGCAGATGCGACCGCCGTGCCCGCGCACCTGGAGCTGGAAACCTTTGGCGCCTGGGTGGCCCGCTTGACGGGGTCGGAGGCCGCCCTGCTCATCGAGCGCCGAGGCCACGAAACGGTGTACTTCCCGCGATTGATCCGGGCGGGCAAGCAATTTCAGATACGGCAGAGTAGCGGCGATGCCATCGTCGGCAGCTTTTCCCCACAAAGCGGCCTGCTGCTGGTCGATACACAAGCCACGGGCAGCATCAGGCAAAATTGCAGCGACCGCGACGGATAGCGGCGGCGTTCAATCGGAGTCCAGGCGCTGACCGAGATGTCGCTCGCCGCGCGCATCGGCAAGGTCAACCTGCCGTTTGCGCTCGCGAAAGCGTTGCCGCTGCGCCTCGCTGTACTCGCCGATGCACTGCGGGCAACTGACCGCCGGCTCGTAGTCTGGCGAGTCCTTCTGCGCCTGCGTCAACGGCCGGCGGCAGGCGCGGCAAAGATCCAGACGGCCCGGCGCGAGATGCCGGTCCACCGACACTCTTTCGTCGAACACAAAGCATTCGCCCTGCCACTGGTTGTCTTCCGGTTTCACGGTGTCCAGATAATTCAGAATGCCGCCGCGCAGGTGATACACCTGCCTGAAGCCGCGCGATTTCAGATAGGCCGTGGATTTCTCGCAGCGAATGCCGCCCGTGCAGAACATGGCCACGGGCTGATCCTCCCGGCCCTTGAGCGCACGGTCGACGAACGCCGGGAACTCCCGGAAGCTGCGGGTCTTCGGGTCAACGGCGCCGGGAAAGCTGCCGGCGGCGATCTCGTATTCGTTGCGCGTATCGATGACCAGGACATCCGGATCGTTGATCACCCGGTTCCAGTCGTCGGCGTCCAGGTAGCTGCCCTTGAGGTGATTGGGATCGGTGCCGGGCACCCCCATGCTGACGATCTCCTTTTTCAGCCGCACCTTCAGACGTCTGAACGGCGGCTGCGCGGCCCTGGATTCCTTGTGCACCAGGTCCGCCATGCGCGGATCCGCACGCAGATGGGCCAGCAGCGCGGCAACGCCGCTTGTCGAGCCGGCCACGGTGCCGTTGATGCCCTCCTCGGCCAGCAGCAGCGTGCCGAGCAGACCGTGCTGCTCGCACAGCGCCGTCAGCGGCGCGCGCCACTCGCGGAAATCCGGCAGGCGCGCAAAATGGTAGAGCGCGGCAACGACCAGATCGTCCGTACTGTTCAGCGGGTCTGTCATGAATGCGCAGCTGTAGAATCTTGAGCCGATTTTAACGTCTTACGTTGAGCCATCATGGTCCGGAACCGGCGCAGCCCGCCCGTACAAGGCCGCAAACGCGGTCGCCCCAGACCCGCAGCCTCGCAGCGGCGCCTGATCGCGTTCAACAAACCCTTCGATGTGCTCTGCCAGTTCAGCGCAGACGGCAGCGCGCGGGCGACCCTGGGCGATTTCCTGCCCGGTCCGGACCTTTATCCGGCCGGTCGGCTCGACAAGGACAGCGAAGGCCTGTTGCTGTTGACCAACGACGGCCGGCTGCAGGCGCATATTGCCGACCCGCGCCACAAGCTCGAGAAGCGCTACTGGGTGCAGGTGGACGGCAAGCCGGAAGCCGATCAGATCGAGGCGCTGCGCCGCGGCGTCGTGCTCAATGACGGCCCCACCCGGCCGGCCGATGTGCGCCTGCTGGACGCCCCCGAGCTCTGGCCACGCGACCCGCCGGTACGCTATCGCAAGACCGTTCCAACCGGCTGGCTGGCCATCGGAATTCGCGAGGGCCGCAATCGGCAGCTGCGGCGGATGACCGCGGCCGTGGGCCTGCCAACGCTGCGGCTGCTGCGGGTGCAGATCGGCCCCTGGCGACTGGATGATCTGGCCTGCGGCGCCTGGCAGAGCCTGCCCCTGCCGGCGGGGTTTCGCGACTGACGCCGTGTCGTCCTCGTCTCTACAATGGCCGTCATGAAGACAGACTGCATCATCATCGGGGCCGGCTTTGCCGGACTGGCCTGCGCCCGCAGCCTGGAGGCCGCAGGACGCTCGGTGACGCTGCTCGAAGCCCGCGACCGCGTAGGTGGCCGCAGCGACAGCGACACGCTGGGATCGCGTCGCGTGGACGTGGGCGGCCAGTGGGTCGGCGCGACGCATGAGCGTCTGATCGAGTTGCTGGACCGCGCGGGGCTGGCCACCCACCCGCAGTTCGACGCGGGTCGCGCCGTGCTCCATCTGTCCGGCCGGCGCAGCGAGTATGCAGGGCTGATACCGCGCATCTCGCCGCTGGCTCTTGTCGACATGCAGCAGGCCCTCTGGCGCATCTCGCGGCTGACCGCCAAGGCCCGGTCGGCGGGGGACGATCCGCGCGGCCTGGCCCGACTGGACGAGCAGACGCTGGCGACCTGGCTGCGGCGCAATACGGTCAGCCGGCAGACACGGGATGTCTTCGCCATCGCGGCGCGCGGGGTGCTGGGCGTGGAACCGGCCCAGGTTTCGCTGCGGACGTTTGTTGAATACTGCGCCCGGAATGGTTCGCTGGAGTCGCTGATCGCCACGACCGGCGGCGCGCAGGATCGGGTGGTCGACGGCAGCATGCACCGGCTGGCCGAATGGCTGGCCGGGCAGCTGGCCGCATCGCCGATACTCAACGCGCCGGTGACGCGCGTGGTGCAGCACGATACCGGCGTGGAGGTCTTTGCCGACGGTCGGTGCTGGTCGGCCGAGCGGGTCGTGATTACCGTGCCGGTCGGACTACGCGGGAAAATCGACTTTGAGCCCGGCCTGCCCGGTCCGATGGCGCAGGCGTCGCAGCGACTGCCGGCCGGATCGATCATCAAGTGCCATGTGGCCTACGACCGGCCATTCTGGCGCGAAGCCGGCCTCTCCGGGGAAGCGCTCAGCGCCAGCCTGCCGTTCAGCCCCGTGTTCGATCACTCCGACCCGGCCGGGAACCACTATTCGCTGGTGGGGTTTGTGGCAGGCGACGCCGCGCTGGAATACAGTGCGCGCCCAGCGGCGGTGCGTCGGCAGGCGGTGATCGATTCCCTGGTCACTTTTTTCGGCAACGAAGCGGCGACGCCAACGGCCTACCTCGAGAAGGACTGGCTGACCGATCCCTGGTCCGTCGGTTGCTATGTGGGCGTGGCGGCGGCCGGCTACTACAGCCGGACCCGGCCGTATATCGCCCGGCCGGTGGGCCGCCTGCACTGGGCCGGCACGGAGACCGCGGAATTCGGGCTGGGCTATATCGAAGGCGCCATCCGCTCGGGTGAGCGGGCTGCCCGAGAGATCGCCGAACAGTAACGCTCGCCGACCAGCCGGCCTGACGCCGGCGGACATCCCCAGCCCGAGGATTGACCATGATTCGCCCGGCCTGTCTCGGTAGTACGCCGCGCTTATTCACCGAAATTGAATGGATGGTTTTATGTGGCTGCATACGCAATGCGATGTGGATTTCGAGCTGGATGTGCCGACGCCGTTCATTCTGATGCTCCGCCCACGCAGCGGCGGGCAGCAGTGGATTGCCCGCGAAGCCTACGAGCTGACGCCCAGCGTGCCGGCGCGTGAATACACGGACGATTACGGCAACCTGTGCCAGCGGCTGGTGGCACCACGCGGCGCCTTTGCCATTCGCACATCCGCCGACGTGAAGGTCGTGGATGAGCCGGCGACCGCGCCCGGCGCCCCCTTTACGCCGGTTGAAGTCCTGCCGGATGCCGTTCTGATTTATCTGCTGCCCAGCCGCTATTGCGAATCCGAGCTGTTCCTTCAGATGGCGCAGGAGATCACCGGCGGTTGCGAGCCCGGCTATGATCAGGTGGCGGCCATCGAGCAGTGGGTGGCCCGGCGCATTGCCTATCTGCCGGGCAGCAGCGCCGCACCGCTCACGGCCGCCGCGGTCAACAGCCAGGGCAGCGGCGTGTGCCGCGACCTGGCGCATCTGGGCATCGCGCTGTGCCGGGCTCTGACGATTCCGTCACGCTTCGTGGTGGGCTACCTCGACGGGCTGGACCCGATGGATATGCATGCCTGGTTCGAGGCCTATGTCGACGGTGCCTGGTACAGCTTCGATGCTACACAGGCTCGACGCCGCGCCGGCTACGTGGCGGTGGGATATGGCCGGGATGCCGCGGATGTGGCGGTGTACAACCAGTTCGGGCCGCTGGTCAGGCGCAGTGAGATGCGGGTGTCCGTCAGCCGGATCGACGCATCGGGACGCCGCTAGCCACGAGAGTTCCATGGCCTTAGACACCGCGCTTTAAACATACAAGGCCGGATGCAGCGAAGCGGAATCCGGCGTGAGCGAAAGCGGTGAGTTTTCAACTGGCTCCCTTCGACAAGCTCAGGGTGAACGGGGTGGGTGGTGCGTTAGATATATCCGTTCGGGCCGGGATTGCCCTCCATGTCCGCTCGGGCTGAGCCCGTCGAAGCCCGCGGCTGGACAGGCCGCCCAGGTCCGTTCGGGCTGAGCCCGTAGGCCGGATGCAGCGCAGCGGAATCCGGCGTATTCAGTCCTATTGCCTCCGCTCATGAAGAGTAAGGATGTCCACGACTTTACAGCCGGGGAGTAGCGCGTCTGAAAAGTAGAGAATGCCGGATTCCGCTGTGCTCCATCCGGCCTACGGTCCTCACGCGCGTCCCTGGCAGGCAAGAAAAAGCCCCGCGGGAGCGGGGCTGATTCCGTGAGTCGCGCGCCTCGACGCTACAGCATTTCGGTCATCATCTTGGCCGACGGCTCGATGATGTTGTCGAACGCTTCGTTGAGCGGCGTGCCCTTGAAATCGGGCAGATGCGTGCCGTTCCAGTTCGCCCACAGCGGCATGCCTTCCGGGCACTCGGCGCCGGCAATGGCAATGGGCAGCAACACGTCGCGCAGGAAGCCGGGTTCGGCCTTGGCAAACATGTCGCGCAGTTGCTCCGCGCTGCAGTACTGACGCTCGATCTTCCGCCCCAGGTGCGCCTCGCGAGCGTCCAGAAGCTCATTCCAGCTCAGATAGGCGGTGGCCGCCACCGGCGTTTGCGCATTGCGCGACAGCGGATGAGCCAGCACGTGCGGAATGATGCGGCCCACGTCCTGCCCGCATGACCACGACACCTTGCGCTCGCCGTCACCGGGTACCAGGACCGGCTCGACCATGTAGTACTCGGGCCACAGGCCAGCGGATATGACCGTGTAATCCAGACCCGCCAGCTCGATACAGCGCCGGATAAAGGCTTTCTGACGCGCCATGGTCCGGTGCGGGTGAGCGGTTGGCCAGAACTGTTCCCACTCGTAAATGTAGCCGAATTCGGACGGTACAAAGCGTTCCACGCCCGCCTCCCGCGCCGCGAAGATCAGTGGATACTGCGACTCGGTGGCAAAAATGGGTACGCAGGAGACCAGATAGTCGGTGCCGGTCAGCGCGGGGATCAGCTCGATGTGATCCGTGACGTCCGCCTCGATGATCTTGACGCCTTTCGAAGCCCAGTCGTCCCGAATCTTCTTTTTCTCTTCGTCGGCCAGCGTCATGCCGGAGGAAGACTTCTCCTGCTGCCCCGGCTTGCGCTGCAGCACCTGCACGTCGAAATCCGGGTGAGCGATCAGCTCGTTCACGCAGGCCTGGCCAGCCGTGCCCGAGGCCGCGAATACGGTCACTGTCTTGGTCATCTGGGGTCTCCTCTCCTGAATTCGTGTTGTATGCAGGCGATCGCGCGCGTGCCCGGACGCCAGTCTATCTGGCGGCATCACCTTAGAGACGGTCGACCCGGGGCGCCGCCACCCGCACAGGTAGTCTTCAGGCAGCCTGCTCGATGCCCAGCGCGTCCTCCAGTTCCGCCAGGGCCTCGCCGGTGTAGACGGCCATCTTCTGCATGGACGGCAGGCTGTCGCGGCAACCGGTGAAGCCGATGTTGAAGGTGTCGTGGTAGCTGACCACGGTGATATTCAGCGCCTGGCCGTCGAAAACGAGCGAGACCGGATAGAGGGCTTCCAGCGGGGCACCGTTCAGATAGACAGGTTTGCGCGGTCCGGGCACGTTGGAAATGGTGATGTTGGACATGGGTCGTCCGATGCCCGACGTGCCCAGAGCGATCAGGCCGATGAAAGGCGCCATGAGCATGAGGGTGTAATTCGGCATGGCCGATGCCGGAATCGGCTCGAGTTCACGCTTGGCCTGCTGAACCGAATCGTGGATGGCTCGAATGCGTTCCAGCGGATCGTCAATGTCGGTATGCAAATGCGCCACGATGAAGCTGATGGCGTTGCCCACTTCAGCCTCGCCTTTCGGCCGGATCGACACCGGGACCAGCGCGTTCAGGCTGCGGTCGGGCAGCGCGTCCAGTTCGAGCATGTAGCGCCGCAGCGATCCGGCGGTAATCGCCAGAAACACATCGTTGAGCGTGCCGCCCAGTTCATTCGCCACGGCCTTGAGGCGTTTCATGGTGTATTGCTGAGTGGCGAAACGGCGGGGCCCGTGAATTCGGCCGTTTAGTACCGTCTTGGCCGTGGCGAACGGGGTCGACGCGTCCTTGCCTTTCAGCAGGAAATTGCCGGCCATGCGTGCGCTGGCCTTCGTCAGCGCGGGAATGTTGCGCACCCGATTGTTCACGAAGGTACCGACTTGTTCACCGAGCGGTGGCGCCTTCTTGCGCCGGCCGCCGCCGCGCATCCCCACCGTCCACGGCGGCTGCTGATTCTTCGCCTGGGGATTGGTCGGGAAGCACTTCTCGAACAGGCGGATGCCGCCCACGCCGTCGATCTGCGAATGGTGCACCTTGAAGTACAGGGCAAACCGGTTGTTGTCGAGCCCCTCGATGAGGTGGCATTCCCACAACGGCCGGCTGCGGTCGAGGCCGTGGCTGTGCAGCCGCGAAACCAGCACCCCGAGCTCGCGCTCGCCGCCGGGCGCCGGCAGCGCGGAGTGCCGGAAGTGATAGTCCAGATCGATCTGATCGTCCGAGAGTTCTTCCCACTGGGGGACCGGGAGCATCTTCAGCCGGTAATTGAATGGCGGCGCGAAATGGGCGTTGGCGCGCCAGCGTGCGACCAGATCACTGAGGAAGTTCTCGGGCGCGTCGTCCGGCAGGCGGAAATGCGCAAGCGCCGCCACGTGGGTGGGTGATTTCTGCTTTTCGATGAAAAGAAACCCAGCGTCCATCGTGTTGATTAGTTTGCCCATCGTCTCCCCTTGCTCGCTGTGGTATTCCGCCGGTCGTACCGTGGCGCCTGTACATGGACTTCATTGTCACACTGTTTTTGCGTTCGAGTGAAACGCCTCGTCACTGTGGCCTCGCGCGTATACTCCACCGCCCGAATCTGCGTTCTTCACATTAACTGGACCCTTCATGTCAGCGCGCAACCGTTCTCGTCTCGTCGTCCGCTCCGCCCTGGTGACCGACATTCCGGCCATCCGCGAGATGACGATCAAGGCTTATCCCAGACAGATCCCCTATTCCGAGGATGAACTGCGGGGACAGATCAACAATTTCCCGGAAGGTCAGCTGGTGGCCGAGTACGAGGGTGACGTGGTCGGCTATTGCGCCACCATCATGCTGCCCGAAGCTCGGGTGCTGGCGCCCCACAGCTGGCCCGAGATTACCGGCAACGGCTACGGGTCAACGCACGATGATGACGGCGATTACCTGTACGGCTACGAAATCTGCGTGGACCCCGACTTTCGGGGCCTGCGAATTGGTCAGCGGCTGTACCGGGAACGCGAGGGCCTGTGCCGCAAGCTGGCGCTGAAGGGCATCGTCTTTGGCGGGCGCCTGCCGGGACTCAAGCGACGCTTCAAGGATGTAGGCAGCGCGGAGACCTATGTGCAGCAGGTTGCGGACGGCCAGCTGCGCGATTCGGTCCTAAGCTTCCAGCTGCGGAACGGTTACGAATTGCTGGGCGTGCTGCCCGGCTACATGCCGGGTGATGTGAGCAGCATGGATTACGCCTCGCACCTGATCTGGCGCAACCCCGACGTGGCGCATCGCCAGTCGGTCGCCGACGACAGCCACGTGCATCTGCAGGTACCTTCGCAGGTGCGCATTGCCATTGTGCAGTACATGCAGCGCCGCATTCGCTCGTTCGAGGATTTTCGCAGCATAGTGACGTATTTTGTGCGCGAAATGGCCGATAATCGTGCCGATTTTGTGGTCTTTCCGGAACTGTTCACGGTCCAGCTGCTCTCCATCCAGAACTCGCCGCTGAGACACTACGACGCGATTCGCCACCTTGCCACGGAGTACACCGAGCCGTTTCGCGAAATGATGAGCGAGCTCGCCATGCGGCATAACATCAACATTATCGCGGGCTCGCACCCCACCTTCGTGGGCGAGGCGCTCTGGAACATGGGCTATGTCTATCTGCGGGACGGCTCGGAGCATCTGCAGCCCAAGATTCATCCCACGCCCGGCGAGCGCCAGTGGTGGGATATTCGCGGCGGTGACCGGCTGGAGGCCATCGAGAGCGATTGCGGCCCCATCGGCATTCTCGTCTGTTACGACAGCGAGTTCCCCGAGCTGGGCCGTCATCTGGCGGACCAGGGCATCAACATGCTGTTCGTGCCCTTCTCCACCGACGACCGCAACGGTTTTCTGCGGGTGCGGTACTCATCGCATGCCCGGGCCATCGAAAACCAGATCTACGTGGCCACCGCGGGCAACATCGGTAACCTGCCGCGGGTCCACGCCATGGATATCCACTACGCACAGAGCGCCATCATCACGCCCTGTGATTTCCCCTTCGCGCCCGACGGCATTGCCGCAGACACCACGCCCAACGTGGAAATGGTCGCTATTGCCGACTTGCGGTTGGACACGTTGAGGGAGGCGCGCACCAAGGGCACGACCCAGAACCTGCTGGATCGCCGGCACGATCTGTACCGGGTGCAGTGGAAGCGAAACAAGTTGAAGACCTAGGCGCCGGTCTTCATCAGCCCGAAGTAGCGCAGGAAATCCAGCACGCTCTCCAGAAATTCGGGCCAGTCCGGCGGACAGTCGGCGTGGTGGCAATTCCAGGTCATCATGTGTGCCCGACCCGCGCGCGACAGCTGCACCCCGTGGCTGTACCCCACCACGCCGTCCTGTCGGCCGTGTGCGATGAGGATCGGCCCGCGAAAATCGCGAACGGCACTCAGATTGTCGAACGGGTCGCGCACGATGAATGAGGGCGCCAGATAACGCGCCGCCACATCGGTAATACTCGTGAAGGTCGACTGCAGGATGAGCGCCGAAAAATCCCGCTCCCGGGACACGACGCAAAGCGGCCCTGCCCCCATGGCCCGGCCCATGGCGACAATGTCGTTCGCGTCCACATCGTCGCGGGTCAGCAGGTAGTCGTAGGCCTGGCGAACCGCCTCGCTCAGGCTGTCCTGCCCAGGTTCGCCGCCCGAGCGTCCGTAGCCCGGGTACTCCACCAGCATGACGTTGGCCCCCGCCTGCCGGAACACCCAGAACTTGTCGCCGAAGTCGTCGATGAGTTCGGCGTTGCCGTGCATGAACAACACCGTGGGCGCCAGCTCGGGCGAGCGGTCTCCGTCACGGGGCAGAAACCAGGCTTCCACCTCCGCGCCGAACACATCCAGCCAGACCCGTTCGCCCCGCGCAGGCATGGGGTACTGGTCCGGCGCCTCGCGCTGGGCGCCCGGAAAGAGCATTTCGCGCTGCTTGAAATACAGCACGCCGATCCAGGTCACATAGACCAGCGACAGAAGGGCCACGAAGGAAACAAGGCTTGTTAGAAAAGATCGCAGTTGCAACGTGCTCGCCGCTTTTTAATCACTCCCGGCAGCAGACCGGATCGGCCCCCGCCTCCATGCGGGCAGATTAACCGAGGCCGGTGGACATAAGCGAGTGCGGGAAGATTTGCTTGCGAATCAGCTCGCCGACGAGCCGAGTCAAACCGCCATTGATGGGTCGGCCAGCGACTTCGGCACGGGGCTCGGTTGGCCGGTCGCCGCACCGTCGCAATACCGATGTGGCGGAGCAACGTCTTGCTCGAGAATGCCGCGGAAAGTGGGTTTGGCGGGATTCACGATGCGCCGGGAGATAAATCGGAGCGCGCCTGGCGGCGCCAACCGGCGAATTCGGTCGAAGTGGAGTCCGGCACTGCACGACCCGGGTGCCGCCTGATGAATGGGGCGCGGCTTCGTTGGGACTTTCGGGGCCGTGGAGAACCAACGACCCCGCGGAGGCATTTCCCGCTTGATTGTTCGGAGTGGGAATGATCGCTGTGGGCGGGAAATGGTGCCCGGGGCGGGACTTGAACCCGCACTATCCGAAGATAAACGGATTTTAAGTCCGTTGCGTCTACCGATTCCGCCACCCGGGCCGGGCGGGCAGAGTCTAGCGGATGATGGCCTCGCCTAAAACGCTCGATTCGACCACGGCTGGATAACTCGAGGGAAAAATGCGGTCACTTACCGAACGCTTACCGCCAAGCGTTCAACCACGCGGAGAAACAGTGGAAGCTAAGCCCGGAATCGAACCCGAGCGAAGCGAGTTCTTTCCAAAGAAGCGAGCATCACGAAGTGATCTTCGGTTCGCGCCATCCGTAGAACGCCAACTCGCAAGGGTTCAACGACGCTGATAGAAAATTGGAGGCTAGGCCCGGAATCGAACCGAGGTACGCGGCTTTGCAGGCCGCTGCATCACCACTCTGCCACCTAGCCAGTGGTCGTCCCGGGTGCAGTGTCACAAACAGCTGACCCGTAAAGCAAAATACCCCGATCCTGGCGATTGGCGGGACCGAGGTATTTGCCGGGCCGCGCGAAGGCGGCTAAAACTTGGAGCGGGAAACGAGATTCGAACTCGCGACCCCAACCTTGGCAAGGTTGTGCTCTACCACTGAGCTATTCCCGCTTAGCAGGCGCATATTGTATGGCCGGCAAATCGAGTGTCAAGGCGCGATCGCAATCTCTTTCACTCGGCGACGACATGGGGCGACAGAGCCCCGCAAATCGGGCCCTGGCGGCGTGGTTCAGCCTTGCTTGCGCCGATCAGCGATCGGCGTTGCGATCAACCTGCCCCGCCAGGATGGGCCAGGCCTGACGCATGTACAGCACCATGGACCAGATGGTGAGCACCGCGGCGAGTACCAGCAGCCCCACACCCAGGTCGTACAGCCAGTTCTGCAGGTCGAGCGCGAAGATCATGATCAGAATGGCGGCCATCTGGATCGTCGTCTTGTACTTGCCCGCCGCGCCGACCGCGACCACGCCGCGCTGACCCAGTTCGGCCATCCATTCCCGCAGGGCGGACACGGTGAGCTCGCGGCAGATGATGACCGTGGCGGCCAGCGCCACCACGATGCGCGGATCACGCGACACCAGCACCACGAGAACCGAGCAGACCAGAAGCTTGTCGGCGACCGGATCGAGGAACGCGCCGAAATCGGATTCGACGTCCCACCGGCGCGCCAGATAACCATCCAGCCAGTCGGTGACCATGGCAATGACAAAGCCGGCCGCGGCCACGACGTTGGCGCCGGCCAGCGGCATGAGCAGCGCGGCAATGACTACCGGCACCAGCGCCAGGCGGAACAGGGTGAGCCAGGTGGGCAGATTCATGACCATGGCAGCGCTACTCTCCCTCGTGAAAGTGGGCGTATATCCGGCTGGCCATGCTTTTGCTGATTCCCTCTATGCGAGTCAGGTCGCGCACACCGGCGCGGGAAATCTGACGGGTGCCGCCAAATGCCTGCAAGAGACGCTTCTTGCGAACGGGACCGAGACCCTCGATCTCGTCCAGTGCGGACGACTTGCGGGCCTTCTGGCGCTGTCCGCGATGGCCGGCAATGGCAAATCGATGCGCCTCATCCCGAATGTGCTGGACCAGGTGAAGGGCCGGCGAGTCCGGCGGCAGTATAAGTGGCTGACTGACTGCCGGCAAAAACAGCTGTTCGCGCCCCGCCTTTCTGCTCAGACCCTTGGCCACGCTCATGACGCAGGGAGGCTGCGCGCCAATTTCCTCCAGCGCTTCGCCGACCGCGCTGAGCTGCCCCCGGCCGCCGTCGATGATCAGCAGGTCGGGCATGGGGTGCTCGCCGTCCAGCACGCGCTGGTAGCGTCGGGTGAGGGCCTGGCGCAAGGCGCCGTAATCGTCGCCGGCCGGCACGCCGGTAATGTTGAATCGGCGGTAGGCGCTCTTGTTGGGCGAGCCGGCTTCAAACACGACGCAGGAGGCCACGGTGCGCTCGCCCCCCGTGTGGCTGATGTCGAAGCATTCCATACGCATGGGCGGCGCCGGAAGGCCCAGCGCGTCCTTCAGGCTGGTCAAACGCGTTTCCGCCCCGGCGCGGCTGACCAGCGTGGCCTCCAGCGTCTGGCGCAGCGTGGCGCGGGCGTTGGCCAGCCAGTCGGCGCGCCGCCCCCGCACGCGGGTCTTGAGGGCCACCTGCCGACCGGCGCCCGCCGCCAGCGCTTCCTGCAGCCAACCCTGATCATTCGGCTCCGGGTGCACCAGTATCTCCGGTGGGGCCTTGCGCTCCAGGTAGAACTGTCCCAGGAAGGCCGATACCAGCTCGGATTCATCGGCATTGGCCGGCAGGCGCGGCGAGTAGCTGCGGTGACCCAGATTGGTGCCGCCCCGGATGGTCACCACCACCACGGCGGCCTCGCCTGCCTGGATGCCGGCGCAGACAATATCGAAATCGCCGCTCTTGCCGATCGTCTGGCTCTGCTCCTGCAGCCGCCGGACCGCGGCGATCTTCTCGCGCAGTACCGCGGCGGATTCGAAGTCCAGCTTTTCGGCCGCCTGCCCCATCTGGTCGCTCAGCCGCGAGACCAGCTTCTCGTTGCGGCCCTCGAGCAGATCAACTGCGTCGGCCACGTCGGCGGCATAGTCCTGCTTGCTGATCTTGCCCACGCAAGGCGCGGTGCAGCGCTTGATCTGATGCTGCAGACAGGGTCGGCTGCGGTTTTCGAAGAACGTGTCGCTGCAGTTGCGCAGCCGGAAAAGCTTGTGAATGGTGTCCTGTGTCTGCCGCACCGCCCCGGCGCTGGGATAGGGGCCGAAATACCGGCCGGGCCGCTTCTGGGCGCCGCGGTGGTAGGCCACGCGCGGGAAGTCCTGGGCCGTGGACAGGTAAAGATAGGGGAAACTCTTGTCGTCCCGCAGGCAGATGTTGTAGCGCGGCCGGTGCTTTTTGATGAGGGTGGACTCGAGCAGCAGCGCCTCGTCCTCCGTATGCGTGATGCTCACCTCGATATGCGCGACCTGATCAAGCATGGCCTCGGTCTTGGCGTTGCCGCTGGCCCGCATGAAGTAGCTGGACACACGTTTTTTCAGGTTTTTTGCCTTGCCGACGTACAGCACGTCGCCGCCGGCGTCGTACATGCGGTACACGCCGGGTCGGGCCGTGAGCTGCTGCACATAGGCCTTGGGGTCGAAGGCAGTGTCGCTCATGCAGCGTCGACCAGCGCCCGGGCGCGGCGAAAAATATCGGCAAACATGGTTTCGGTCAGCCGCCGCGTCTGGGTGTTGTAGCGGCTGCAGTGATAGGAATCGAGCAGGATATGGCCACCCGGCAGCAGATGCTCGGCTGCGTGGCCGAAGCGCCAGCCGCTGAGCTTCAGGTTGAAGGCCTTCAGCACCGCCTGGTGTGCGATCGACCCCAGCGCGAGCAGCACCGGACTGTGGCGCACTTCCGCCTGCAGGAATCGGTTACAGGTATTCACTTCTTCACCTGTGGGTTTATTTTTCGGCGGCAGGCACTTGACCGCATTGGTTATTTTGCAATCGATAAGTTTCAGGCCGTCGTCCGCATGCAGCGATTCCGGGCGGTTGCTGAAACCCGCCTCGTAGATATTCCGGTAGAGAATGCCGCCAGCATGATCACCCGTGAATGGCCGCCCGCTGGCATTGGCCCCGTGCATGCCCGGCGCCAGACCGACAATGAGCAGCCGGCCATTCGGATCACCAAAGGGGGCTACGGGTGCGGCGTGATACGCCGGATGACTGACCTGGACGTCATGCCGCAGCGCAACGAGTCGCGGACACAGCCGGCAGTCGATATCGAAATCGAGTGGCTGCCCTGCTCCGCTCATAGAAAACCCCGGTCCGGAAATGACGGCCGGCACGCGACACGCACCGGCAGAAGGGCGCGTATTGTAACGATGCGCAGCCGCCGACTGAACGGTGCGCCGGCTTCTATCAGCTGCCGAGTTGTTCGGCGCGATCCTCGAGCAGGCCGTAACGCATGGCCATGCGGGTGAGCTCGACGTCGTTGGTGACTTCGAGCTTTTCGAACACGCGGTAGCGGTAGGTGCTTACCGTCTTGGGCGACAGGCACAGACTGTCGGAAATGGTTTTCGTACTATGGCCTTGCGTGACCATGAGTGCGACCTGCATTTCACGCTGGGAGAGCTCGTCAAACGGCGATTTCTTGCTGCCCTGAATCAACGACACTGCCAGTTTGCTGGCGATGCTGGGGGCCACGTAGCTCTTGCCCGCCGCCACCTGGCGAACTGCCGCCACCACTTCTTCCGCGGCACTGTCCTTGGACAGATAGCCCGCCGCGCCGGCCTCGAGCAGCCGGCTGGGATACGGCTCCTCGGCGTACATGGACACGGCAATGATGCGCAGCTTGGGATTGCTGGCCAGCAGACGCCGGGTGGCTTCCAGACCGCCCATACCCGGCATGTTGATGTCCATGAGCACCACGTCCGGCTTGAGCTCGCGACAGACCTTCATGGCCTCCTCGCCGGTACCGGCTTCGGCGATCACGTCGATATCCGGCTCTTCCTGCAGCAGGCGCCGCATGCCGTTGCGCACCAGGTCGTGATCGTCGACGAGAATCAGTTTGATCATTCGAACCTCTACGAAAATCGTGATGCCGCGGCCCTTACCGGATGGGCCTGTTGCTGTTATCGGCCAACGCGGGATATTAGCAGCCTCGTCTGGCGGACTGCAGATCGACGCACAATACATCCGCCCGTTGGCGCATGCAGGACTCTCTGGGCCTTGATCCTGCGCCGCAAGCCAGCGTCGCCGGTCTGAGGCAATAAAAAAGGCCCGCCATGCGGCGGGCCTTGTCGGAACACGCGAGTTGCGTTGCGGCCTTAGCCGAACTGCTCTTCCTCGGTGGAACCGGTCAGCGCGGTCACGCTGGAGGCGCCGCCCTGGATCGTGCTGGTCACGTCGTCGAAGTAGCCAGCGCCCACTTCCTGCTGGTGCGACACGAACGTGTAGCCCTTCTCGCGCGCAGCGAACTCCGGCTCCTGCACCATGTTGGTGTAGTGCTTCATGCCTTCGCCGCGGGCGTAGTTGTAGGCGAACTCGAAGGTGTTGTACCAGTTGACGTGGATACCGGCCAGCGTAATGAACTGGAACTTGTAGCCATAGCTGGACAGCTCTTCCTGGAACTTGGCGATGGTGGCGTCGTCCAGGTTCTTCTTCCAGTTGAAGCTGGGCGAGCAGTTGTAAGCCAGCAGCTGGTTGGGGTTCTTCTCGCGCACGGCATCGGCGAATTCCTTGGCGAAGCCCAGGTCCGGCGTACCGGTTTCGCACCACACCAGATCGGCATACGGGGCGTAGGCGACACCGCGGGAAATGGCCTGCTCCAGGCCGTTCTTGACGCGGTAGAAGCCTTCGTTGGTGCGCTCGTTGGTGATGAACGGCGCGTCGTTCTCGTCAAAATCGGCCGTGATCAGGTTGGCCGCTTCGGCGTCGGTACGGGCCAGCACCACGCTGGGCACGTCCATGACGTCAGCCGCCAGGCGAGCCGCCACCAGCTTCTGCACGGCTTCCTGGGTCGGCACGAGCACCTTGCCGCCCATATGACCGCACTTCTTCACGGCGGCCAACTGATCTTCGTAGTGCGCTGCGGCCGCACCGTTCATGATCATGTTCTTCATCAGCTCGAAGGCGTTGAGCACGCCGCCGAAGCCGGCCTCGGCATCCGCCACGATGGGCAGGAAGTAATCGATGGCGTCCTCTTCCTTCATCTCGCCGTCGCAGATTTTCTTCCACTGGATCTCGTCGGCGCGCTTGAAGGTATTGTTGATGCGACGAACCATGGTCGGCACCGAGTCGTAGGCGTACAGCGACTGGTCCGGGTACATGGTTTCGGAGGTGTTGCCGTCGGCAGCCACCTGCCAGCCGGAGAGATACACGGCTTCCAGACCTGCCTTGGCCTGCTGCATGGCCTGGCCGGCGGTAATGGCGCCGAAGGCGTTCACGTAGCCCTTGGTGGCGCTGCCGTTGACCTTGTCCCAGAGCTTCTCGGCGCCCTTGCGCGCAATGGTGTATTCCGGCTGGATACTGCCGCGCAGACGCACCACGTCTTCGGCGGAATACGGACGAGTCACGTCCTTCCAGCGCGGGTTTTCCGCCCAGTCTTTTTCGAGGGCCTTGATCTGCTCTTGTTTACTAGTCATCTCTCTCTCTTTGGCTGAGGACCGATGCTTGGTCTGTTTAACGATAACGAAGCGCCGGGGCGCATGTTGGAGGATGACGCCACCTGACTGTGCGGCGTACTGCTACCCCTTTTCGGCCGGACCGCGCATAACGCGATCGATTCCATGCCGACGCGTTGCGAAAACTCCGGCCTTGCAGGCGATTTGGCCGGGCCCGCAGCGCGGAAGCCGGGCCAGCGGGGACCCGCTGAAAAGGCGGCGCATTCTATCACGAAGAAATCTCTGGTGCACTGCACCATGAAAAGATTTCTTGTCTGAAACGGACTCGCCGCCCCGTAAACGGCAATGCGCGCTGGTGCACCATCAAGAAAGCCGGGCTAGGGCCCGGCTTCGAATGCAGCTGCGACAGCCAGCCATTACATGCGCATGCCCATCTCTTCCCAGTTGTCCGCCAGGGTGTCGTTGGCGCTCTGACGTGCATTCATGCGGTCGAACCAGGCCTTGACGTTCTGCATTGACGGGTCAAGCGGCTGTCCCACGCTGGCCACGAAATCGAGGCAGCAGTACAGCACCAGGTCCGCCAGCGTCATGCGATCACCCGCTATGAACTGCTTGCCGGCCAGCTGGCCATCCAGCCACTTCAGGCCGTCCTGGCCCTTCTTCTTGATCTCGTCGGCCGCCTCCGGGATGCAGTAGACGCGATCGCGGAACAGGCCGAGGCCCTCTGCATAGCGAAAGCCGTTATAGAGATGCTCGGTGATATTCAGTTCTACGCGGCGAACCCACATGCGCGTTTCCGCCTTTTCCTCCGGCGAGGAACCCACCAGGGCCTTCTGGGGGTTGAGGTCTTCGAGGTACTCGCACATGGCGACGGTTTCGGCGATGACCGTGCCGTCCTCCAGTTCCAGCGCAGGAATCTGACCGGCGGGATTGCGCTTGACGTAAGCCTCGCCCCGATTTTCGGCGCCGAGCAGGTCAATCTGTTCGGTCGGCAGTTCGATGCCCTTCTCCTGCATGAACATGCGCACCATGCGCGGGTTCGGGCCCGCTGAATCCAGCAGTTTCATGAATGTTCCCCTCCAGAGAATGTATCGCTATTGACGCAGCGTCCATCGCCACGAGCCCGCGAATATACATGCTTGATAGCTGGCGCGCTTGCTGCGGGTAGTCGACCCGCGTGATGCTGCCGCAACAACTCAACGGAGCCGCGCCATGCCCTATCCGCACAATGCCCTCGACTTTTCGCAACATCCGGTTCTTGTGGCCGGAGGCTCCAGCGGCATCGGCCGCGGTATTGCAACAGCGTTTGCCGACGCCGGCGCGCAGGTATCCGTCTGGGGTACGCGGGACAGTGCCGCGGCATACGACCCCCCGGATGTGCTGGCCCGCTTTGATTATCAGCAGGTCGATCTGCAGCAGCGCCGGCAGATCGAGCGGGCCGCACAACGCCACGGGGCGCTGCACACCCTGGTGCTGTCCCAGGGCACCGTGCGCTACGGGCGAGGCGAATACACGGCGGACGGCTTTCGCGACGTGGTCGATCTGAACCTGACCAGCGTGATGGACTGCTGCCTGGCCTTCGAAAAGGCGCTGGGCGGGTTGCCGGGCAACGTCATTGTGATCGGATCGGTGGCCAGTTTCCGGGCGACCCGAGGCAATCCGGCCTACGCGGCTTCAAAATCGGGATTGCTCGGACTGCTGCGTTCGCTGGCGGATGCCTGGGCCGGCCGTGGTATCCGCGTGAACGGCATTGCCCCCGGGTTTGTTGAAACCCAACTTACCCGCGTGACCTTCGACGACGAGAAGCGCCGCGAGGCCACCCGCCGGGCCATTCCCATGAATCGCTTCGGCACGCCGCAGGACATGGCCGGCGCGGCGCTATTTCTCGCGTCGCCGCTGGCCGCCTACATGACCGGGCAGATGCTGGTGGTGGACGGCGGCATGACGCTGGCCTAACTCCGCCAAAAGCCAAAATTGCTTGAGTCAACGCCAGCGGCTAATCTGCCAAGAAGCACCACCACGGAGACTATAGTGACTGCCTGTTACCGCGACGGAGACTTCGGGAAATATTTTCGGGAGAACATGGCCGGGCTGGGCCTGCCCGTGCCGGCAACGCTGTTCGACAACTTTAATGCCGCTGTGGCCAACGCCACGCTCATGGCCAACACCCTCAGTACGCTTGGCGCCGGTGCCACCGTGGGTGAGGTGATCGGCGCCACTGTGGCGCTGGAAAAGCTAGGCGTTGTCGCCGGCCTGGGCGCGAGCTATTACCTGGGGGCTGTGGTCGGCAGCATTGCTGTCGCCAGCGGACGGTCACTCGGCTGCGGTCGCTCGCTTGCCGACGTGCTTATTTTTCTCAGCCAGCATCAGCTTGCCTACTCGGGCGTACGGACGCATTTGCTGCAAAATCCGGAAATTCTCGATCCTTCACGAAGCGGACGCTTCGCGTATGCGTCAAAGGCCCTGTCGAGACATGGCGCGGCCGCGTGAGTTGATCGGGCGATGAAAGATCAGATTCTACTACTGCTCACCGGTATCGCATGTGCGGCTGCCGCCTGGGCGTTCTTTTACTACACGCAGCAATGGGCCTTTCCGCTTCTGATTGGGGCCTTCGCAGCCGGCTCTATCGCGGCCGCCATCAATCGGAATCGCGCCAGCCGGCACGAAAGCAATCGCTGATTGGAAAAAGCGGCGAAACATGGGCCTGCAGGCCGGCAATATTCAGTTGCCCGCTGCAGGCAGGCGGAACACGCGCTCGAAGTACCCGCTCATCTCGTCGACCAGATCGTCCTCGTCATCGCGCAGTTCCGGATCGATACCGGCCAGCGCGCGGGCCAGCCGCTTCTTGTATTCCAGCTGCATGGCGCGGCCGATCTCGATGCGCTGCGCCTGCGGGCTGCCGGCGCCGTGCATGGATTCCGTGAGATAGCCCACCGCGTTGCGCCCGAGCGTCATGTTTTCGATGAGACGCAGAATCCGCACCCGCTCCTCGGTGGAAAAATCGGCCCGGCCCTTGAGATATTTCTCCAGCAGGCGGCCGATTTCGGGATGGTTCAGGTCCTTTTCCGACGGCATGGTCGCCACCAGCCCGCCGGCCAGGTCCTGTGACAGCCGGCCCAGTTCATAGGGTAGCTTGGTGACGTGGTGCTTGCAGACGTTGGCCAGCATGTCGTCACAGATCCAGGCGCCGGAGTCGGTCGCAAAGCCCTGATAGCTCGCGGCAATCCCCGTGCCGTAAATCGTCTCGTTGAGGTGGGTCATCTCCACCAGCTTGTCCTTGACGTGGCTGGCCTTGTCCGCGCCGTTGTACTCGGCCACCTGGGCCGCCGCGCCGATGAGCACGTCCCCTACCCCCGATTTACAGACGTAGGAGCGGCGGTGATAGGCCGTGAATCGCTGGACTAGGCTGGCCGCAAAATCGGTTTCGCCGTCCATGAAGATCAGGTCGTTGGGGATGAACACGTCCTCGAAGATGACCATCGCTTCCTGGCCGGCGTATTGCGCGTTGCCGGCGTCGATCCCGCTGCCTTCTGCGGCCCGCGTGTCGCAGGACTGGCGGCCGTAGATATAGGTGATGCCTGGCGCATCCACGGGGACGGCGCCCACAATGGCGTAGTCCGCGTCATCGGGCCCCAGGCGCATGGTGGGCATCACCAGCATCCAGTGCGAATTGACGCAGCCGGTCTGGTGGGCCTTGGCGCCGGTGATGTAAACGCCTTCGGGCGTGCGGCGTGTGACGTGCACGAACATGTCCGGGTCGGCCTGGGCGTGCGGGGGCTGGCCGCGATCCCCTTTCACGTCGGTCATGGCGCCACCGACCACGAAATTGCCTGCGTGCATGTGGGTCAGAAAGGCCCGGAGCCGTTCGTGATAGGCCGTGTCGCCGGCCTGATCGATATCGAAGGTCACGGAATACAGGGCGTTGAAGGCGTCCATGCCCACGCAGCGTTGAAAACAGGTGCCGGTGAGCTGACCCAGCCGGCGCTGCATCTTGTTCTGGGAGACCAGATCCCGGGCGCTGGTGCACACATGCAGGAAGCGGCTGACGCGCTCGCCGGTGAATGGCGACACCACGCTGGCCATCTCGGGGTTTTCGACCGCGAGATCGTAGGTGCGCGCAATGGCGTTGATCGAGGGGCGAATCAGCGGGTGATCGACCGGTTCTTGCACCTTTTCGCCGAACAGCCAGACATCCAGCCCCCGGCCCCGCAGACTCTCGATATAGTCGGCGCCGTTCTCGATTTTCCGGGGCGGTGAATCCAGGTGGGTCACGGAATGTGGCATGGGCGTCTCTTGGCTGGTCGGTTCAAGCCGTATAAGTTAAAACAATTCTTTCCTGAATCGAAGAGACCGCAGTATGACGCTTAACCCGCAGCGGGTCAGCCCCTATTACACCGAGGACCACGAGGCCTTTCGCGACCAGGTTCGTCGCTTCGTTGCCCGGGAGCTTGCGCCCAATATCGATGAATGGGACGAGGCCGGCGAAGTGCCCTGGAGCTTCCACAAGGCGGCGGCAGACGCCGGTCTGCTGCAGCTCGGCTACCCCGAATCGCTCGGCGGCGTGGAAGCGCCCGACTCGTTCTACAACATCATCCTCAACGACGAGCTGGCGCAGACCGGATCGGGCGGGATCATGCCGGCGGTCTGGGTACACGGCATCGCCTGTCCACCCATCGTGGCCTTTGGCAGCCAGGCGCAGCAGGCGAAGTACGTCACCCCGGTTCTCGCCGGCGAAAAGATGGCCGCCCTGGCGATTACCGAGCCGTCCGGCGGTTCCGATGTGGCCGCCATCAAGACCACGGCGCGCGACGCCGGCGATCACTACCTGGTCAACGGCTCGAAGACCTTCATCTCCGGCGGCATGCGCGCCAGCGCGTTCACCACGGCGGTGCGGACCGGCGGCGACGGCCCGGGGGGCGTATCCATGCTGATCATCGACGCCGATCTGCCGGGCGTGTCCCGCACCCCGCTGAAGAAGATGGGCTGGTGGTGTTCCGACACCGCCACGCTGTATTTCGATAACGTGAAAGTGCCCAAATCCAACCTGCTGGGTCAGGAAAACCGCGGCTTTGCGGTGATCATGCACAACTTCAACAGCGAGCGGCTGAGCATGTGCGCACAGGCCTACGGCCTTGCGCGCTGCTGTATCGACCAGGCGGCCGCGTATGCCCGCGACCGGCACACCTTCGGCCAGCCGCTCGCCGGGCATCAGGTCATCCGGCACAAGCTGGTGGATATGCAGATGCGCAACCAGTCGGTCAAGGCCTGGCTGGACGAGATTGCCTGGCGCATCGACCATGGCGAAACCCCGGTCGCGGACCTGTCGATGCTCAAGGTGCTGGCCACGCAGACGCTCGAGTTCTGCGCCAACGAGGCCATGCAGATATTCGGCGGCGCGGCCTATATGCGCGGCAACAAGGTCGAACGCATCTACCGCGAAACCAAGGTCATGACGATTGGCGGTGGCTCGGCCGAAATCCTGAAGGACCTGGCCGCGCGGCAACTCGGATTCTGAACGCAACAAGCCGACATCCGGCGTGGCAAACGGAGAACCCGCATGACGATGAATCGACTCTTCCTGTGGCTGCTGGCGGTCACCTATGCCGCCTTCGGGCTGCTTTTCGTGCTGGCGCCGGAGGTGCTGGCCCAGGCGTTTACCGGCGCCAGCCCGCAGACGCCCAGCGGTCTCATCGACATGCGCGCCACCTACGGCGGGCTGAATCTTGCCGCCGGCGTTGCCATGGCGCTCTGTGCCCTGCGCACCGGGTATCTGCAGGCCGGCATCGCGCTCGGGGCAATCATGACTGCCGGACTGGCCGTGGGCCGCAGCTACGGCATGCTCATGGACGGACAGGCCAACTCGTACATGGTCATCTTTCTGGCCATCGAAATTGCCACGATCGGTATTGCCGGCCTGCTGCTGCGGTCTTCCCCCGAAACCACCTGAGCGCCAGAGCAGTCCCATGCGTATAGCCGATCTGCCGCGCCCGCGGGCCCTGCCCGTCGTGGGTCACCTGCTGCAGATGCGTCGGCAGGCGGCGCATCTGGCGGTGGAGGCCTGGTCTCGTGAAGTAGGCCCGCTGTTCCGCGTATCGCTCGGGGGTCGGCCGTTCGTGGGCGTCGCCGATCCCGACCTGATTCGCCAGGTCCTCAACCAGCGGCCCGACACCTTTCGCCGCTCCAGCAACTTCGACATCGTCTTCGGGGATCTGGATGTCGAATCCGTGTTCGCCGCCGAGGGCAGTCAGTGGCGTCGTTTGCGTCGACTGTGGCTGCGCGCGCTCAACAGCCACCAGATCGCCGGCTTTGCCCAGGGCGTTGGCGATATCACCGAGCGTCTGCGCGCCCGCTGGCAGGCCGCCGCCAACCGGGACGAGGCGGTGGACATACAGGGCGACCTGACCCGCTACACCGTGGATGTCACCACGCTCATGACTTTCGGCTTCGACGGCAACACGCTGCAGCAGCGCGGCGCGGTGATCCAGGACGACATGCACCACGTGTTTCCCATGATCAGCCGCCGCCTGACCGCGCCATTCCCCTACTGGCACTACATTCGACTTCCGCGAGACCGTCAGCTCGACCGCGCCATGGTCACCGTCACACGCTTTGTCGACGCCCGAATTGCCGAAGCGCGTGAACGGATTGACGCCCACCCTGAACTGCAGGACAAGCCCTCGAATCTGCTCGAGGCCTTCCTGGTCGCCCGCGACGAGGACGGCTCGCTGCTCAGCGATGCCGAAATCCGCGGCAATACGCTCACCGCACTGCTTGCCGGCGAGGACACCACCGCCAATACGCTGGCCTGGTCGCTGCATCTGCTCAGCCACAACCCCGCCGCGCAAGAGCGCCTGCAGGCCGAAGCCGACGCGGTGGTGGGGCGGGCGCGCTGTGCCCGCAGCATGGCGCAGCTGGCCACCCTGCCCTGGTGCGATGCCGTCATGGCGGAATCCCTGCGCCTGAAGCCGGTCGCGCCGATGTTCTTCAAGACGGCGCTGAAGGACACCCGGATCGGCGATCTCGACATCCCTCGCGGCACGCATCTCATCCTGGATATGCGTCACGGCGCGGATCAGGACGCCCGCTACGATCAACCTGCCCAGTTCGACCCGGCACGCTGGCTGGCCGACGACGCTCCCCGCTTCGAGGCCGCCTCGCCCATGCCGTTCGGCGCCGGGCCTCGAATTTGTCCGGGTCGAAATCTGGCCCAGCTGGAAGTGCGCAGCGTGCTGTCTATGATTGGCCGCAGCTTTGAACTGCATACGGTGGCGCCGGAGGACAGCGTCACTGAACGATTCGGCTTCACCATGGCGCCAGCCGGTCTGCGCCTGAAATTGACGGCCCGGGCCCAGGCCGGATATTCCACGAGGGCGATTGGCGCGGACTCATAAAAAACTGATACAAAAAGGAAATAGCCGACTGTAGTGGCAATTTGACCGGTACAGTTTGGATTCTGCGCCAATCTATCGCGGTGCCCTGCGCCGTGTAGATGACGGGGGCGCGAAATATCGCTTCTCTTTCACGCCAACCCTAGCGACTACTAGGGTTGGCGCTTCAAGACCGCGCGCTACTTGCTGCGCCCTGAGGATTATTTCAGGGGCAAATCACTCACGATCCCTCATGAAATATCCGGCCCAGGAACTGCCTGAGCCTTCCCGCTGTCCTACAATTCGGGGACCCATTCCGCCCTTGTTTTTCATATACCGGCAGCCTTCGTGCGGCGTTCCCGTGCGGCCGCCGTCAGGGGAGACGGCCAATAAGGTATTGACCGCACATGCGACGCGAAAATTTTCCCGGACGATCGTTCATCCGCCGGACGATCGGTCTGCTGCTGATCAGCGCTGCCGCCGCGGCTCAGGAGCCGATTCAGGTCGAGACCGGCACGGCGGAACAGCGCCCCTGGACGCAGACCCTTCGCCTGACCGGCACGCTTACCTCCGCCAGTGACTCCGCGCTGGCGCCGCGGCTGGACGGGCTGGTCACCGAAATCCGCGTGGATGCCGGTGACCGCGTCGAACGGGGAGACGTGCTGCTGGAACTGGATGACCAGCTTGAAAGGCTGTCCCTGCAGAGCGCTCGCGCCTCGCTACAGGAAGCCCGGGCGCAGCTTGCCGAGGCCCGACGAGTGCGCGCCGAACGTGAGCCGCTGCTGGAAAAAGGCGCCATCGCGCAGACCGAGTTCGAGACCGCCAACGCCGACGTTCAGGTGCGCGCGGCGGCCGTGGAGCGGCTGCGCGCGGAAGTCGCCCTGCGGCAGGAACGCGTGGCGCGGCATCAACTCACCGCGCCCTTTCCCGGCCTGGTGTCCCGTCGCATGACCGATGTGGGCGAATGGGTCACCAACACCACGCCGGTGTACGAGCTGGTTCAGACCGATCAGCTGCGGTTGGACGTGCAGGCACCGCAGGAATATTTCCCCATGATCGAGCAAGGCACGCGGGTCATGATCGCGCCGCATGCCCTGAACGACACGCAGATCGAGGGTGAGGTCCGCAGCCGCGTAGCCGTGGCCGACCCCACGGCGCGCAGTTTCCTGGTGCGCGTGGCAGTAGATAACGAGTCCGGCCGTCTGGCGCCCGGCATGTCGGCCCTGGCGCTCATCAAGGTGGTCACCGAGGATCAGACGCTGGTGATCCCGCGTGACGCGCTCATGCGCTACCCGGATGGCGGCACCCGCGTCTGGACGGTGGAAGACCGCGGCGACCAGACGGTCGCGGTCGAGCGCCAGGTGCAGATTGGCCGTAGCGATGCCGGTGTGGTGGAAATCACGAAGGGGCTGGAGCCCGATCGACGAGTGATCGTCGTGGGTAATGAGGCACTCACGCCTGAACAGCCGGTGATGATCAAGGACCGCCAGTAATGCTGGAATACCTCATCCGCCGCGGCCATCTGCTGGCCATCGGCGTGGCCATCGTCAGCATGTTCGGTCTGCTGGCCGCGTTCCGCGTCCCCGTTCAGATGATTCCCGATCTGGACGTGCGGATCATCACGGTGCAGACCAACTGGCCCGGCGCGACGCCGCAGGATATTGAAAAGGAAATCCTCATCGAACAGGAGGATTACCTGCGCAACGTACCCAACCTGCAGAGCATGAAGGCCAACGCCCAGACAGGCACCGCCGAAATCGAGCTGGAATTTCCCTTCGGCACCGATATCAACGACGCGCTGCTGCGCGTGAGCAATGCCCTCTCGCAGGTTCCGTCCTACCCGGAAAACGTGGACGAGCCGCGCCTGTTCGCCACGTCGTTTTCCCAGAACGCCTTCATGTTCTTCAGCGTCACGCCACTCGAGGGCAATCCTGCCGGCGTCGACATGGACATGATGCAGGACTACATCGACGATAACGTGCGCACGCGCATGGAGCGCGTGAACGGCGTCGAGCAGGTCGAGATTCGAGGCTCGGCCGAGCGGCAGATCCAGATTCAGGTGGACCCGGACCGACTGGCGGCCCGGAACATTTCGCTGGGCGCCGTACGCAGCGCGATCCGCGACCGAAATCGCGACATCACCGGTGGCGATATCGACAGCGGCAAGCGCCGCTATCTGCTCAGAACAGTCGGGCGGATGGCGGAAGTCGAAGAACTGGGCGGCATCGTCCTGCAGCGCCGCGGCGATTCGGTGGTCTATCTGCGCGACGTGGCGGACATCCGGCTGGACCACTCGGAGAAACGGTTCGAGGTCTATTTCAACGAACGGCCGAACATCTTCCTGACGGTACGGCGCGAAACCGGCTCCAACGTCATCGCGATCAAGGAGGGGCTGCTCGAGGTTCTGCCGGCAATCAATGAAGAGGTGCTCAACCCTGCCGGCATGCGCATGAAGCTGATCGCCGATGACGCGCGCTACGTGCAGGAATCGGTGGCCAGCGTCTGGCGCAACCTCATTCTTGGCGCCGTGCTGGCGGCGGTGGTCATGTTCCTGTTCCTGCGCTCGCTGCCGGCCACGCTGGTCGGGGTGATCGGTATTCCCATCTGCACCATCGCCGCCTTTCTGGGGCTGTTGCTCACCGGCCGCACCATCAACGTGATTTCGCTGGCCGGTGTGGCGTTCGCCATCGGCATGACGCTGGACAACAGCATCGTGGTGCTCGAGAACATCGAGCGCGAACGACGCCGCATGACCGACCGGCTCGGCGCCGCGCTGGCGGGCGTGAAACGCGTCTGGCCGGCCGTCTTCGCCTCCACCATGACCACCATTCTGGTGTTCGCACCGGTGCTGTTCATCGAAGAGGAAGCCGGCCAGCTGTACTCGGACATTTCCATTGCCATCGCGTCGGCCATCTTCGCCTCCATGCTGGTGGCGATCACCGTGGTCCCGGCTGCCACCAACTGGCTGCCCAACTCGGCCATCCGCAGCGAGGAAGACGGCCGGCCGCCCCGCTGGGAGCGGTTCTTCCTGGGCCGCGTGGGCTGGATTCTGGCCACCCGCGGGCACCGGCTCGGCGTGATCGGCGGCACGGTGATCGTGATGCTGGCGGTCATGTTCTTCCTCACGCCACCCGCCGAGTATCTGCCGGAAGGCGAGGAGCCCAAGACCTTCTCGAACATGGTGCCGCCGCCGGGCTACAACCTGTCGGAAATGTCGCGCATCGGCGCCGAGGTGCGTGAGGCGCTGCTGCCGTCGCTGCAGGGCGATCCGGCCCGCTTCGAGTCTGGCGAGCTTGATGTGCCACCCATGCAGTACATCAACATGATGATGAGCTCGAACATGCTGCGCATCATCAGCGAGCCGGTTGATCCCGGTCATATCGAGGAATTGATGGACGCCTACAACGCGGAGTTCCGAGAGTTTCCGGGCATGCGCGCCTTCTCCAACCGCGGTTCCATCATTACCAGCAACGACGGCGGCACACGCAGCGTGACGCTGGACATCAGCGGCCCGTCGCTGTCCGAAATCTACGAAGTCACGCGCAAGGCCTACGAGCGCGCTCGGGAAATTTTCGATGATCCGCAGGTCCGCTCCGAGCCGTCCACGCTTTCGCTGGGACAACCCCTGCTGCGCGTCATGCCGCGGCATGAACGCATCGCCGAACTCGGGCTGACCACCGACGACGTCGGATTTGCCGTATCGGCGCTGGGCGATGGCGCCTACGTCGACGAATTCTTTCTGTCCGACAACAAGGTCGACATCTTCCTGTATGACCAGGGCGGCCCGGTGACCAGCATTGATGCGCTGCGACAGCGACCGCTGTATACCGAGCGCGGCGGCATTCTGCCGCTGAATAACCTGGTCGAGATCGATGAAACGGTGGATTCCGATTCAATCCGGCGGCTGAACGGCCGGCGCACCGTCACGCTTTACATCATCCCGCCGCGGTCGGTGGCCCTGGAAACCGGTATCGCTCGCGTCAAGAGCGAACTGATCGAGCGCATGCGAGAAAACGGCGATATCCCGTCGGGCGTCAGCATCGAAATCACCGGCGCCGGCGATCAGCTGCAGGCGACGCGCGAAGCACTGAGCGTGAATTACATCATCGCGATTCTGCTGAGCTACCTGCTGCTGGTCGCCATTTTCACGCACTGGGGCTATCCGCTGCTCATCCTGGCGGCCATACCGCTGGGCGTGGCCGGCGGTATCGCCGGGCTGGCGGCGCTGAATCTGGTCGGCGGCTGGCTGCCGACACTCGGCCTGCCCGCCATCAGCCAACCCTTCGACATGATTACCATGCTGGGTTTTCTGATCCTGATGGGGACCGTCGTGAACAACCCGATCCTTATCGTCGATCAGGCCCGATACAACCGGCAACAGGCGGGCATGCCGGTGGCTCAGGCGGTGGAGGATGCGGTGGCCTACCGGCTGCGTCCCATCCTGATGACCACCATCACCACCAGTTTCGGGCTGGCTCCGCTGGTCTTCCTGCCGGGCGCGGGGACCGAGCTGTATCGAGGCGTGGGCACCATCGTGCTGTTCGGTCTGCTGTTCACCATGGTCATTACGCTGACGTTCCTGCCGGCGCTGCTGGTCAGCGTGCTCCAGTGGGGCGAGAAATTCCGCGGCCAGCCCGATGCCGTGTCGGAGGCCAACGCGACCGGCCGCGCCTGACGGCGGTCGCTCAGGCGTCGACGGACATCGCCAGCGTCTGACTGAGCTGACAGAGCGGCAGATCGGTTTCGTCCATCCAGCCGTTGAACAGGTCCTGCACCGTCCGCAGGGCCCGCTTGCCGCTGATACGGCCGCTATAGGCGCCCCAGTAATCGAGTGCAGCGGCCACGTGATCGGTCATCAGAAAGGTGTCCTTGCCGGCCATCCGCAGAAACCGGGGCCCCGACTGACCGCCCAGCTGCGTAAAGCGGCTTTTCAGCGCCGTCCACAGGTCCACCACATCGTCGCTGGGCCACCCTGCCAGCCAGGCCCCCATGCTGCCGGCCTCTTCGGCCAGTGCCAGCAGGGCCCTGGCGTTTTCGCGGACCGCATCGAGTTTGCCCCGGTGGCGAATCAGCGCCTCGTTGCGGTAGAGCGCGCGCATCTCGTCGTCGCCATAGTGCGCCACAACGCCAGGATCAAAGCCTGAGAAGGCGGCTTCAAATGCGGGCCAGCGGCCGTCCACCATGCTGTGCTTGAGGCCCGCGCGAAAGATCCGGCGACTCATCACGGACAGGTAGCGATCGTCCCCCACCATGGCGAGTGATTCCGGCGCCTCCGGTGTGACCCAGAGCACACGCAGCGCAGCCTTGCCGCCCTTGCGTTGTTCGGCGGCGCGGAGGATCGGGGCAAAAGCGACAGGGGTCATGCGGGCTCGCAAATCGGGAAGCGGCGCCAGTATGCCAAAACCCCCGCTTCCGAAGGCTATTGCTCCGGCCCATAAACAGGGTTACGCGGCATACTTGACTCGGGGGTCTTGGAAATAGGCTTTCACGCGGTGTGGTTCGGTTTCCAGTTGCTGCATGTGTTCAGTGGCCGCCCGGCGTAGTTTGGGTTTGGTACGGGCGGGTACCTTGGTGCCCATCGCCTGCTTGAGATCGGCATTGAGCCGTTCGTGGCGGATTGAGTTCGGGGCTGTAGCTGGGCAGGTAAAACACTTCGATGTGCTCGCTGTGTTGTTCCAGCCAGGCCTTGACCGGCTTGCAGTGATGCACGCCCAAATTGTCGAGGATGACAAAGACCTTGCGGTCGGTGTCCTGGATCAGGTCCTCGAAGAAGTCGATCAGTCGTTCGTGGTTGAAGTTGCCATCGATGATTTGCCAGCGGGTCTTGCCCTGGTTGGTCACTGTCGAAATCATTGACAGTTTCTGGCGGGTCCCACCCACCACCTTGGCGACCGGCGTTTGCCCGCGCGGGGCATAGCTGCGACCGCGCACGTCGGTATTGACCAGCGCTGTCTCGTCGCCCCAGTGAATCTCGGCTTGCTCAGCCTTGGCGCGGGCATGGATCGCAGGGTATTCCTCGTCCAGCCATTGCTGGACCTTCTCCGGAGATTGCTCATAAGCACGCTGAATGGGTTTTTGCGGGGTAAAGCCCCAACGACCCAGGTATTTGCCCACGGTGCGTACCGGTACATCAATGTCGTATTCGTCCAGGATCAATTGCCTGACAGCAATGCGCGACCATAGGGCGAACTCCATCTTGAGTTGCTCGGGTCGCTGATCGCAGATCAGCTGGCGTATATGCGCTTCCTGCTCGCCAGACAGCGTTCGCTTGGCGCCGATACGGCGACCGCGCTTGCGCGGCGCCAGTGCCGTCATGCCACCCGCTTCATAGCGGTCAATAACCCGGCAGGTGCCGGTATAACTCAACCCGACATCGCGGGAGATCTGGCGCTTGTTTACGCCTCGTTTATAGGCTCGAATGACTTGTCTGCGTCGCTCATGTTGTTCTGCCGGTGTGAGCCGCCGGGCGTCTTCTGTATCCATGCACAGTCAGACCGCAACTAGCACGATAGGTTCACCATATTTATCAGCCGGGCCTATAAAAAAGGTTCTTCGTGCTTGAGGGTGAAAACCGACTGAGTGCGGCACTGCACTGTTTCGTGTTGCTGAAAGAACAAGAGTTTCGCCGCTGCTGCGCAGCTGCTGCGAGTACCTTTTTTTTGCCAGAAAAAAAAGGCACCCCCTGAAATTCTCTCGGGGAGCTGGTTCCGGCCTTGTTGCCCGTTTATCCGCTACGCGGATTAACGGGTCCCCGTGCAGTCTGTGTGACGCGGACAGGTCGGCCCGACTCGCTTCCTGCGAGGCGGCCCGAGAGGCAGGAGCGGGGCCCCACGTCAGTGGGGTGCGATCCTCGCAGGCGTCGCACTGGCCGAGGCACGAAGCTCGGGCTCCTTCTGTCCGCCGGCGGTCGCATCCCGCTCACGCTGGAACCCTGCTCCTCGCCTCGGACAGAGGCCTCAAAAGTACATCCGAAGTACTTTTGACCTTGCGTCCCCCAGCCCGCCCGGCAACTCGGACGGCGGACGAAGGCACCGAGGCTGAATCGGCCTGCTCTTGAATCTCCCTCGAACTCGCCGAGCACCGGAGGCAGCCGGGGTTCCCGGCCCGAGCGCAGCGAGCGGGCATGGACAAGGATGTCCATGCTCC
>NYTH01000055.1 GCA_002683405.1 Salinisphaeraceae bacterium
CCATGCGGCGTTGCACCTCCTCGCCATAGCTACGGCTATGACTCGTCGGCGCGCCTTGCCTGACGAAAAATGGAACTCGGTCTAATGTGCCATCAAATATGACGCACTACACTAGTAGACGTGGCGCGCCAGCTGGAGCATGGACGATGACAGGCTCATCCGGGCCTGCCTGACGCGGTCGTAGGCCACGTCGAAATGGTAGCGGTCGCCATCGGCGGCCAGTTCTATCATGCCTTCGCCGTCAATGAAGCCGGCGCGGTCACTGATGGTGAGCAGCGGCATGTCGCGGCTTGATTGCAGCAGCCGCTGACTCTGTCGAAGCTGGACCCGGGCGGGAATGTAGAGCAGGTGGCAGCCCGTCAGTTCATCCTTGGCCGTGACGTAGCGCACCTGCACCGGCAGTTCGTAGAGCTGCGTGTCCTGCAGCCGGCCGGCGTCCGCGTCGCTGCTGTTCTGGCCGCGCGCAAAACAGAAATGCCAGCCACGCATCGCCTGCGGCGTCGATTCGGACGGCCACTGGGCATAGCGCGCGAAGTTCACCACCAGCCCCAGCCAGACTTCGCTGGCCGGTTCGGCCTCGACCGGCCGGATGGCGGGCGGGCTGGTCAGCGCCAGCAACGCCAGCAGCGCGGCGCATAGCGCGCATTGCCCACGCCGGCGGAGAAAGTTCACGAGACGTTGCTCGAACGCAGTGGGGTGGCTGACGGCGCCTGACTGCCCAGCGGCCGGGCGGCCTGATCGGCGCGGGCGACCAGCTGCAGGAAATCCGCCTCCGGCACGGCCGGCGAATACAGATAGCCCTGCAGCACATCGCAGCCCTTCTGCTTCAGCAGCGCCGCCTGCTCCTCGGTTTCCACGCCCTCGGCGGTGATCTGCAGTCCCAGCGCGCGGGCCAGGGCTGTGACGGCCGTCACGATGGCCAGATCATCGGCGTCGTGCGGCAGGCCGTCCACAAAGCTGCGGTCGATCTTGAGCCGGCCGATGGGCAGCCGCTTCAGGTAGCTCAGCGAGGAGTAGCCGGTGCCGAAATCATCAAGCGCAATCTGAACGCCGATTTCGGCCAGTTCGGTCAGCGGATCGTGCGCGGCCTGATAGCGCTCGATGACCACATCCTCGGTAATCTCGAGCTCCAGCAGCGTCGGATCCAGTCCGGCTTCGTCCAGGCACTCGCGCACCAGGTCGACAAAACCTCGCGCGAAGATCTGGGCGGGACTGATGTTCACCGCGATCCGGATCGGGTGGCCGGCCAGGCGCCCCATGCGAACAGCGTCGTGGCAGGCTGTCTGCAGAATCCAGCGCCCCAGCGGCATGATCAGTCCGGACGATTCGGCGATGGGGATGAAGATGCCCGGATGCATGTTCGGCTCGTTCGGACAATCCCAGCGCAGCAGCGCCTCGGCGGAGCGGATGCGGCCATCGCGCGCGTCAATCAGCGGCTGGTAGGCCAGGCGGAACTCGTTGGCGGTGATGGCGTCACGCATCTGGTCGACAATGCGCATGCGGAAACTCATCTGCCGGGTGAGTTCCGGGTCGTAGAAGCGGCACTGGTCCCGGCCCTGCTGCTTGGCGAAGTACATGGCCGAGTCGGCGTGCTGGATCAGCTGCGCGGCGGAATGACCGTCGCGCGGATAGCAGGCGATGCCGATGCTGGCCGTGATATGCACGCTGTTGCCGCCGGCCTGGATAGGCTCGCAGATGGTTTCCCGGATGCGGTCGGCCAGCTCGATCACGGTGTCCTGGTGGGGGAGATCAGGCAGCAGCAGGAGAAATTCATCCCCTCCGAGGCGGCCCAGCTGGAGCGCCGGCCGGCTATGCGCGCCGACCGTGATGCCGCCACGGGCGGTGCGCGCGATTCGCTGTCCCACCTCGGCCAGTACCTGATCACCCACGTCGTGGCCCAGGGTGTCGTTGATGGCCTTGAAATTGTCGAGATCGAGAAAGACCAGCGCCGGCTTTTGATCCTGCTTTTCGGCCTGGCGCAGCATGTATTCCACGCGGGTGGTCAGTCCGCGGCGGTTGTACAGGCCCGTGAGCAGGTCGAAATTGGCGAGCTGCTCGATCTTCGCCTCCCGGGCCGAAATCTGCCCGAGCAGTTCGTTGAACTGCACCGAGACGCGATGGATTTCCTCGATATCGCTTTCCGGCGCCCGCTGCGCGTAATCGCCGCTGCGCGCCACGCGCTGCATCACGTCATCCAGGTGCTGCAGCGGGTTGACGATGGAGGCATTCAGCTTGCCCAGGTTCAGCGCCACCAGAAGCAGCACGAGCACCGAGGCCAGCAGAATGACGGCCGTAATGGCCAGTGCGTCCCGATAGACCGGCAGCAGGCTCACCTGCATGCTGATTGTGCCCAGCTCGCTGCCGCGGTAGGCCACGGCGTCCTGGACCTCAATCACCGGCAGCCAGGCGGGTTCCTTGTCGCCAGGGTTGGTCAGCGGTCGCTCGTAGCGGGCGAAGACCTCGCCATCGCCGCGCGTCACCGTGGCCGAAATGACGCCGGGCGACTCTCCCAGGGCATCCAGATAGGCCTGGGCGGCGGGCCGGTCGTCGAAGACCAGGGCCGGCGCCACATAGCTGGCCAGGCCGCGCGACTTGATTTCGTAGGCTTCGGTCACAGACAGCTGCAGCGACACGACGACGGTGGTCATGACCACGATCAGGCTCAGCCCGAGGGCGAGCACCAGGATTTTCAGGTTGATGTTGCGCAGCCGCTGGCTGACCGACTGGCGCCCGTTCATGCGGGCGGTTTCCAGCCGTGACTGGGTGCGGCCCTGCATGGGCAGGCTGTCGCCTCCGACGGGAGGTATGCCCGGCACGGCGTTATCCGGCCGGCCGACCGGCGTGGTCGGTCGGTTCTTCGTGCTCACGCTCGTACCGGCCCGTCGATAACGGGCGATAGCCGGCGAGCAGAGCCGCCTGCACAAGGCGCCTACGTTTCATCAGGCATGGCATGGCAGTGATTCCATCGAGCGTATCCGGTCAGCCTCGAAGCGGTCCTTGACCGGCCAATTCCTTTTTCCCTTGCCTATAGTGTCGGCCGTTCTCCGAATAAGCATAGCAGGGAACAACCCGGGCATGACCAGAACGGGCTATGACGTCAGGGCCGGGCGGCTGGTCCGAAGGGGTTTTCCTGTCTGCCCGGACTGCTGTTGTCGTCGGCGATCTCCAGCCTCAGGCTGCTGACGTCGATGTCCAGCTCGGCGTGGTTGATGATGGCGCGAATCGGCTTTTGCGGCATGTTCAGCCGCATGCCGAAGCGGCCCGATATGGGGGTTCGGGTGGTCTGTGAGACCGCCAGGCGCGTGGGCAGCACCGTGTCCAGGCGCGTTTTCAGGTTCTGGTTGGCCACGATGGGAAGCGGTCCCTCGTATTTGAAGCGAATCGTGTCGTTCACGGGCACCCGCAACTTGACGGGCAGATCGAACTTGAGCGGCAGTTCCGCGTCGATCAGCAGGTTGCGGTACTGCTTGATTGTCTGGAAATTCAGGTTGGTGCGCGCCTGGATACGGGCCGTGGTATCCACCGGGATGACGCCCTCGTAAATCACTTCGAAGGCCACCGGCACTTGCGTATCGAGCTTGATGTCGATGTCGTACCGGCCGCGCAGGGGGACGAAGATCTGCTGATTGAACGGCACACGGGCGTCGATAAAGCCATCCAGGCCGATGTCCACCACATTGGTCACCTCGGCCGTGACGTCGAGGCTGGGCGGTAGCGATATGGCCGTCGGCTGGTCGGTCAGCGTCAGCCCCAGCATCAGCCGCAGGAAGATGAAATAGCCGATCAAACCGCCCACCGCGGCGACCACGATCAGGCTCATCCCGCCGGCCAGCCAGGGCAGCAGGCCGCCGCGCTGGCCGAAGGGCAGATGGTTGAGCAGGGTCTGCTTCACGGCGTCGGTGCGTCCACGTTGCTTTCTGCCTGCCCGTCATCCTCGAGCCCGAGCCGCAGGCTGCGCAGCGGCAGTTTCAGGTCGGCGTAGTTGATGATGATGCCGGTGGGCCCCCGCGGCATGTCGACGTTGGCCTTCAGGGCGGACTTCACCGGCACCGACAGATCGGCCTTGATGGGGATGTCGGCATCGATGGTGGTCTTGAGCGGTACGGTCAGCGCCTGCTTGAGGCGGGCCTGGACCGGCGCGCTGAACTTGATGCGAACATCCTTGTTCACCGGAATATCCAGGCGGACCGGAATATCGGCCTTGATGGGGATTTCGCCGCGAATCGGCAGCTCCAGCGTATCGCCCAGCACTTCGGCCTTGATAATGGCGTCGTCCACGGTAATGGTCTGGTCCACCGGAATGGTCTCCTCGACCTTCACGTCCAGCGAGATGGGCACGATGGCGTCGAAGTCGGCCAGCAGGTTGAGCGTATCGTCCACCGGAATCGTGACTTCCTGATCAATCGGCACGCGGGTGCTGATGGTGTCGTCCAGCGAAATATCCAGATTGTTCAGCACGTCCGCCGTCACCGACAGCGGATCGGGAATGGTCACGTCGGCCGGCTGGTCCTCCAGCAGCAGTCGCGCATCCACGTTCTGAAAGACCCAGTACCCGACCAGCGCGCCCCCGGAGGCCGCCACCGCAAGCACCAGCAGCAGGAACAGCCAGAAGAAAATACCGCCGCGCTGTCGTTGGGGAAAGCTTTGGTTCATGTTGCTCGCCTTGGCGTCATGTTCGTAGAGGCATTAACCACAGAGGCACAGAGAACACAGAGGAAAGAGTTCTCGCCACAAAGGCACAAAGGACACAAAATTTTTGCCTTCTACCTTCGTGCCCCTGGTGTTCATTGTGTTCAAAAAATTTCTTTCCGCCTTTTCTCTGTGCACTCCGTGCCTCCGTGGCTCTTCGTCTTCATCTTCGCAATGCATTAACCACAGAGGCGCAGAGACACAGAGAGGTGATTATTCGCTCGGACGCTTTAGTGCTTACCAACATGTGTTGCTACCGCTTTTTGATTTACCACAAAGACACAAAGGGCACGAAGTGAAGACAGGCAAGCGTTTGCCAGGATTTCTCTCTTTGTGTCCTTCGTGTTCTTTGTGGCTTGCAAAATGTCTTTGTCTTTCCTCTGTGTACTCCGCGCCTCTGTGGCTCTTCGTCTTCGCAAAAGCATCAACCACAGAGTCTAAAGAGGCCACGGAGGAAAGAGTTCTCACCACGAAGGCACCAAGAAGACAAAGTTTCCGCTCTTTACCCTTGTGCTCTTGGTGTTCTTAGTGGTTAAAAATTTCTTTCCGCCTTTTCTCTGTGCACTCCGTGCCTCTGTGGCTCTTAGTCTTCATCTTCGCAAAGCATTAACCACTGAGGCACAGAGACCACAGGGCCAAGCGGCTTCACCACAAAGGCACCAAGAGCACAGAGTTTCCTGCTCTTTATCTTCGTGCCCTTTGTGTTCTTTGTGGTTAATAAATTTCTTCCGTCTTTTCTCTGTGCACTCTGCGCCTCTGTGGCTCTTATTCTTAGAATTCATAGCCCACCGAGAATGTCAGATTGTCGCGATCGGTAAGAATATTGTTGTTGCCCCCGCCGGCGAACATCACCTGGGTGAGGTTGTAGGTCCAGTGGCCATCCTGCAGTTCCAGGTCCAGGAAGATGATCTTGCGCCCCTCGATGAGGTTGGCGGCCAGGCCGGGCGATACGCCGTCCACGTCGTGAAATACCGCAATCAGCGGCCGCAGGTTGGCGCCCGGCCAGGGCGTGTTTTCGTAGCTGAACAGCGTGGCAAAGCGATAGCCCCAGGCAAATTCGGTGACGAAGCCGTCGCGGGTCTGGATGGGGTTGATCTTCAGCGCGTCGCCGGTTTCGGCAATGCCCGGTGAGGCGTGCGTCAGCGTGCCCTGGGCCTCGAACTGCAGTTCCCGTCGGCTCGGGAGGTCCGGCAGCCAGGAGGTGGCCAGATCGGCGATGAATATGAACTGATCCGCCCCGAAGGGCACGTAATCGCCGCCCAGCACGCGCGTGAAATTGAAGCTGGTGGTGATGTTGTTGAGCCGTTCGTAGCCCGATATTTCCTGGCCGGGTATGACCTCGCCCGGCACGCCGCCGCGATAGCGTGTAACGAAGTCGGGCAGGGCGCGCTGCGAGTTGGCCAGCGTGGCGCCTTCCAGTCCGGTCACGTCCGGAATGCCGGCCAGGTCCAGCACGTCGCCCAGCGTGCCCTGCGCGCCCGAGCACAGGGCGCCGGCCAGGCTGGTGATGCCGCCGAGCGTGCTGCACAGCTCGTCGGGGTCCAGTCCGCCGGCAATATTGGGCGCGAGCGGGATCGTGTTGCGGGGAAAAACCGGCTGAAACGCGGCAAACAGGACGTCCTCGATGTCCACCTGCACGGGCAGATTCGGCCGCCAGGCGATCTCTCCCTGCCAGGCCCAGTTCTTGAAGATCGTGTTGTACGACAGCCCGAAAATTTCGATGTCTTCGGGGTATTCCAGAAAGAACTGCGCGGTGTCCAACGGTAGCGCGTCCCGTTCGGTGAGGTTGCCCCCCGCGGCGAAGCCCAGCGGGTCCACGCCGCAGGCCAGGAAGAACTCGGCCACGTTGGTGGGGTCGATGCCCAGCGGATTGCCCTCGCGCCGGGCGCAGGTGGCGTCCGTGGCCGTGGCCCCCACCAGCGGAATCCGGCTGTGATAGTTGGCGTAGTAGAAGCCCAGGTCGAGCCCGTTCTGGCCAATGCCGTCGACGAACCAGCTCAGGTGCAGGCCGTACTGGCCGCCGTTGGCGGGCTCCTGGTTGGGCGCCCGGCGGGCCGCGAAGCTGGTGTCGGTGACCAGATTGACCACATCGTCGGCCGGCGTTTGCAGCTGGTTCGGGTCGTCCGGTGTTTTCGAAAACGGCAGCGGAATGACGTCGTCGTCCGCCACTTCGTTCGACGCGTCAAAAAAGGACACCAGACCGCCTTTCGCGGGGATGCCGTAGGGCCGCCACTCGAACTGGTAGAAGGCTTCCAGCTCCAGCCGGTCCGTCAGGAAGGTATTGAAGCGCGCCATGCCGACGGGCCGGTAGAGCTCGTTGAGTTCGAAGCCGGGCCGCAGCAGGTTGGTGAATTCGGGCGGATTGATGAAGTTGAGCGAGCCGCGCAACGCGATCAGGCCCTCGCCCCAGGGCAGCTGCTGGCGGCCAATCTTCACGTCCAGCTCGCGATCGCCGAAGAACGGCACACGAAAGAAGACGTTAGCTTCACGAATGTCAAAGTCGTAGCCCAGGATTTCCTCGTTCTGCGGGTCCCGCCGGCTGGTCACGCGCTGGCCGGGCTGCGGCCCCGGCGCGACGATCTCGTTGGGATGGGTTTCCGTGAAATTGGTGTTGACCGGGTCATAGAAACCCAGCCAGCCGAGCTCCACGCCCAGGTTGTCGAATACGCCGCGCTGGCCGAAACGGAACGTCATCTTAGACAGCCACTTGGTCGTGGCCGCAGTCACATCGAGACGATCCGGATAGTTGAGGTTGCCGTCATCGGTGAAGCTGGCCGTGGCGCCGGGCGCCGCCAGGAAGCGCTCGTTGGGCGCGGTGTCGTCCGGGTCGACCGAAATACAGTCGTCCGGCGCGCAGAGCAGGCGGTTCTGTGGCAGCGAGGCCTTGCCGATGAGGTCGGTCTTCGGATTTTGCGTGCGCAGCTGCAGGCCGGCGGAAATCTTGTTGTCCCAGTCGAGCCGGAAACCGCCGAGGGCGTCGAAATCGCGAATCACGGCCTGCGCCGCGCCGGCAGCCAGCAGCGCCAGCGTGCCCAGGCCGAGCAGGGCGGCCCGGCCGGCTTGGCGACCGATGATCACTCGCCGCCGTCCTTGTCCGCGTGGCCCCCGGCGCCACGTCTGGACTTGCGCCGGCTGCGCCAGAACTGGATACGCGGCAGGTCGTCGGAAATCTCCTCGGTCTGCGCGGCAATGCTGTCGATCTGCGTGCCAAGGGTTTCCAGAAACAGCGCAATTCTGAAGACGGTCAGCACGAATTCGAGCGTGACGCGGATGGCAATGATGACGGCCAGGAAGAGGGCGGGGCCGAACAGCAGCAGCCAGGCCGTGCCCATCCACCAGGAGTGGCCGAAGCCCCAGAAGACGAAATACAGGCTGGCCACGCCCGCCAGCGCAATGGCCAGGCCGTAGATGGCCGGCAGCATCTGCGTGGTGACAATGGTCTGGAACTGCAGATCAAACAGACCGGACAGCAGGCTCTGGCCGTCCTGCCGGGCCTCCTTGAAGTCAATACGCATCCTTGAGCTCCTTCTCCGGCGGATGGGCGGGGTCCACGATCAGCAGTTCTTGCAGCAGCGAAAACAGGGCCGGATGCGGCTGCGCCAGGTCCGGCGCGCGCTGAAGATAGGTTTCGCAGGCCGTCAGGAACGTCGCCTGATGCGTGGTGTGCTCCAGCGTATCGAAGGGTGGCTGCCCGGCAAGGGCGGCCGGACTGACGTTATCGAACCAGCGATCCAGCCAGTTGGCGGGCGCATAGCGGCGCCGGGAAAGGCGCGGGTACAGACGCGCGGCAAAGGCGCGGACGATCGGGTTGCCTGCCGCCCCGCCCATGGCCAGTTGGGCCTCGCGTTCCGCCACCACCTGGCAGCGGCGGCTGTTTTTCCGTGCCGGCCCGTCCAGCCAGACGCGGTGCAACTCGGGAAAAGCGGCTCGACGCCCGTGCAGTCGCAGGCTGCAGGCGTGGCCGGCTATCCCCACCCGCATGATGGCCGGCACCTCGCCGGCAGCGGACTTGAAGGTCACGCGGCCCAGAAAATCGCGCACCAGACGATGCAGGCGCTTGCGCTCGCGGTCGCCCAGCGCCGAGTAGGTCGGCAGGGTGGCGGCCAGTCGCTGTTCATCATCGCGGCCAAAGCGGTAACGGCCGGAAGTCAGGCGGGGCAGGATCCAGGGCAGAAAAACGACCAGCGACACGATGGCCCCGATTGCGCCGCCCGCGCCCAGAAAGACCCATTGGCCGTCGATCACCGGGGGCAGATGGGCCGCGGCCTGGTCAATCAGCCCCAGGCTGTCTTCCAGGACCGTCATCCCAGGCCGATCTGGTCGCCGAAGAGCACCACGAGCTGGAACACGCCGACCATGAAGCCCAGCGCGGCCCCCACGGCAATCAGGATCCATTCGTCCTGCTCGAAGGCGGGCCGCAGCATGCCCTCGAATTCCTCGGGCGACAGGCCCTGCAGGCGCGTGGTCAGGGTGTTCTGCAGGTCCAGCGCGTCGTCGGCGTAGTCCTCGATGTGATGCAGGGCATCGGGCATGTGATCGATGATGCGCTCGACCGCGGACTGCTTCATCTGGATGTAGTTCTGCGTGCCAACCGTGAACGTGACGAACGGCTTGGCGAAGCTGGTCTGCTCGTCGATGGCCCTTTGAACGTGGCGGCCGATCATGGCGAAAACCTTGTCCGAGTAAGGGCCCTTGAGTACGCCCTCGATGATGTTGGCTGGCGTCAGCACTTCAGCGGCCACCAGCCGGCCGTAGTCGCCGGCCACTTCCTCCTGGCGCTTCATGAACAGGCCCTGCACGTTGAACGGCCCGACGCGGATGATCTCCTTGGGGTTGAAGATCATCTGTAGCGCCAGCCAGTTCGTGGCGTAGCCCACCGCCAGGCCGAACGCCGGCAGAAGCCACCAGGCCTGGAAAAAGACCCACACGATCATCTGCACCAGGCCGAACAGTCCGCCGAAGTAGATGCCGGAGCGGGCAATGAACTTGAATTCCGCGTAGCCGACTTCCTGGAATATGGTATTGAGCAGCGCCTTGTCGCGGGTGAGATTGGTGATGACCATGTCTTTCAGGTCATACATGCGCTCGATGTTGGTGCGCAGCTCGCTCATGATTTCGGCCACGATGCCCGGCATTTCCTTGTTGATGCGACGGTAAATCTGGCTCTTCACCGCGGTGGGCAGGGCCTCCCAGAGCGTCGGCTGGTGCTGCCGCATGACCTGGTCGGTGATGTCCTCGACCATGTTGTTCAGCGGGCCCTCGAGCTCATCGGCGATGCGGTCGGGGTCGAGCCGGGCGAAGATTTCCTTCTGGTCGATGAGCTTTTCGGTGATCGTATCTACCGATATGGCGGCCATCTTCGCGGCCCGGCGCGGGATGATGCCCTGCCAGCCCCCGAACGGCGGATACACGCCCACGAATTCCATCGGGTGGAACATCATGTAGATGGCCACGACGTTGGTGCCGTAGCCCACGGCCGCGCTGATGACCGGCATGGACAGATAGACCCAGGGATGGGCCAGAAAATCGGCGATACCTGCTTCCATGAAAATGGACTCCTGACTAGCGAGTACGGTGCGGCTGGCAGTGCAACCAGAGCGCCGTGCCCAGCGGCGACAGCGCGACGGTCTGGCGGGTGATTCGGGCGCGAAGCTGCAGATCGTTCTCGATATGCCGGATGACTTCGCGCACCCTCGAGTCGGTTTCGATCAGCTCGTACTGGGTGCCCAGCGCCTTGTCCTCGGGCGCGGTCAGCAGCAGCCCGAGCGACTGCAGATGCGCGAGGTAGAAATGGGTGTGCTCGGCCAGCATGACGCCACATTCCACCCCCAGACGGCTGACATGGCCGAGCATGCGCGTGCTGGACGTGCCCAGCAGGTTGGCGGCGTCCAGGTGGCAGATGGCGCGCTGACTGCCGTCCGACAGCGCTGCGACCAGCCGCGCCTCATCCGGCACGAGCTGTTCGACGATGCGCAGAAACAGTTCGGTCCTGGCGGTTTCCGGCTGCTGGGACACCGAGCGGTCGAGCAGGTCGGTCAGCAGTGCGCCGGGTTCGGCTTCGGGATAGAGCGCTTCCACCTCGGAGGGCGCTGGCTCCAGCTCGTCCAGTCGCTGTTTGAGCCCCTGCAGCAGGCCCGCCTGAAGATCATCACCGGACTGCCACATGCGCTGCCCTCCCGGCAAGCTGCTGGTGGCGGTGCGCAGCTGCGTCAGCCCGGACGATAACAATGCATGGAATGGCCGGCTACGGGCCCGTCGCGCACTCAAAACGGCTCCTCCCTCGCGTCCGGCTGCTTTTATGTAATGGCCGGTGCGACGCTTGACTTTTTACGAGTCACTCAAGATTGTGACAATACAAGATGTAAACGACGCCGTATACGATTCGGATCACGGCTTGGTTACGGGAAGTCAATAAACACAAGGGAGGGGGCATGAGCAAGCAGACGGTCAGCGAACTTGAACAATTGCTGGGCCTGCCGGACGACGGTCTGGCAGCGCTGGATAGCCTGGACGACGGCGCCCTCGACACGTTGCGCGCCCGGTCGCAGGCGCATCTGGATGCCGCGCGCCAGGCGCTGGATGCCGATCTGGTCGATGCGCTCCCGCGGCTGCCCGCGCCACTGTCGGGCCTGGCCCGGCGCATCTTCGGCTGATCGGGAGCGCGAGCATGGCCTATTCCGAACTCAATACTCGTGCGGAGCTGCTCAAGCTGGCGACGCTGATCGACGCCGACCCCGTTGCGCTCGAGCCGCTCAAGGCCGCCGGGGCCGACGGGCTGGCGCAAATACGCAAGCGCATCGATGCCGAGCAGTTCAGCTACCGGCGCAAGCAATTCCGGCGGCTCGCTTCGCTGGTTCGCCTGCTGCCGTCGGGATTCCTGGCCAGGCTGGCCGAATCGGCGCTGGGCCCGCGGCTGGCCGGCCGCGTGGTGTCCGAAATGGACCCGGTGATCGGCGCGCGCGTGGCCAAGCGCCTGCCGGCTGATTTTCTGGCCGATGCCGTCGGTTTTGCCGAGCCCGGCCGCGTACGCGACATCATTCCGCTCATGCCGCCGGCGCTCATTCGGGATGTAGCGCTGGTGCTGATCGAGCGCGAGGCCTACGTGCTCATGGGTCGGTTCGCCGATGCGCTGTCCGCGCCCGCCATCCGGGCAGTCGTGAATGCGGTCGAGGATGATGCGGCGCTGCTGCATATCGCGTTTTTCATGGAAAATCGGCGCCAGTTAAGCCGAATTCTCTACATGATCGACAATGCCCGCGTGTCCCGCATCATCCGCGCGGGCACCGAGCAATCGCTCTGGCCGGAAGCCCTGGCGGTCATCGACAATGTCGAGGATGAGCTGCGCAAGCGGCTGATCAACATCATGGCCGAAGAGGATGTGGCCGTGCTGAACGATCTGGTCGGCGTGGCGCATCGGGAAGGGCTGTGGGGGCCGGTGCTGCGGGCGCTGTCCCGCATGAGTCCGCGCTACTACCGCAAGGTGGTCAACTTGCCGGCGGTGCGCGACGAGGCGTTGCTGGGCGATCTCATCGCCACGGCGCACGAGGAGAATCTGCTGGAGGCCGCCCTGCCGCTGGCGCGCCCCATGCGTGTGCCGTCGCAGGCCATCGTGGCGCACGCCGCGCTGAAGCAGGGGCCGGAACTCGCCGAGGCGGCGCTCTGGGCGGCGCATACCGGCGGCCACTGGGACGTCATACTCGAACTGGGCGCCCATCTGGACGATGCGGAGAAGAGCGTCATCGCCGGCCTGCCCGTCCTGCGCAATCCGCAGGTGCTGCGCGATCTGCTCAACGAGGGCGCGCGCGGTCATCACATTCAGTTCATGCTGGATATCGTGAATCGCATGGACGAACAGGCCCGGCGGCAGGTAGGTGAAGTGGCGCTGGAAAACGACGGTGATCTGCTCGAAGCGGTGCTGGACGCGGTCCGGGCCGCCGGCGGCTGGCCGCACATGGCGCAGATCCTGGCGTCGCTGGATCAGGCCGGTCGGTCGCAGGCCGGTCACATCTACGCGCGCCAGGCCGAAGCGGATCGTCAGGCGCTGGCCGAAGGCGCTCGGCAGCAGGGCGTCTGGGAGATGCTGGAGCCCAGCCTCGCGGCCGCCGCCCACTGACCGACCGTCGGCGCATCGGGGTAGAATGAGCGCCCGTTCGGCCGGCCCGCAGGCCGGGGCAGCACGGGTGGACCGCGGCGCATGACGGGCCGCGAGTCGGCCGACAAAGCAGGCTGCCGGTCCCAGCACACGGCAGTCCCACGATAATGCAACGGTGAGAGTGCAGGCGTGCCAGAGGTATTTCTCGGACTGAATATCGAGGTTTGGAAGTACGCTTCCATGCCGTTTTTGAGCGCGATCGTGGGATACGTCACGAACGTGGTAGCGATCAAGATGATGTTCCATCCCATCACCTTCTGGGGTGTGTGGGAGCCCTGGCTGGGCTGGCAGGGCATCGTGCCGCGCAAGGCGGCGAAGATGGCCAGTATTTCCGTTGATACCATCACCGAGAAGCTGATCACCGAGGAGGAAATCTTCTCGCGGATGGATCCGCAGCGCGTAGCCGAAGAGCTGCGCGCCCCCATGCTGTCCATGGTCGAGGAGATCACCGACAGCGTGATGCTTCAGCACCAGCCCACCATCTGGCGCAATCTGCCCGAGCCGGTCAGGCGCACCATCGTTCGCCGCATTCAGAAGGACGCGCCCGAGGTAGTCGAGGAGATCATGCAGGATGTGCGTCAGAACATCCGCGAGATGTTCGACCTGAAGGACATGGTGGTGGCCAACCTGGTCCGCAATAAACCGCTGATCAATCGTATTTTCCTGGAAACCGGCCACGCGGAATTCAAGTTCATTGCCCGGTCCGGGCTCTATTTCGGCTTTCTGTTCGGCTGCGTGCAGATGGGTGTGTGGGTGCTGTACAAGGGCTGGTGGCTGCTGCCGGCCTTCGGTCTGCTGGTGGGCTGGGCCACCAACTGGCTGGCGCTCAAGATGATCTTCAATCCCAAGGAACTGGTGCGCGTGGGGCCGTTGCGCGTGCAGGGGCTGTTTCACAAGCGGCAGTACGAAGTGGCGCGCGACTACGGCAATCTGGTGGCTGACGAAATTGTCACGCCCGGCAATATTCTCGAGGCCATTCTGAAGGGCCCGTACTCCGACCGGATCGTCACGCTCATCGACGGGCACGTACAGCGGGCCATCGACGAGCAGACCGGCTATGCCAAGCCGTTTGTCACCATGACGGTGGGCAACGCGCGCTACAACGACATCAAGCAGACGGCCGTGGCTCAGGTGGTGGCCCACATGCCCGAGACATTCCGTCACGTCACGTCCTACGCCGAGGAGGCGATGCAGATAAAATCCACGCTGGTCACGCGCCTGCAGGGGCTCAATTCCATCGAGTTCGAGGGCATGTTGCGGCCGGCCTTTGAAGAAGACGAGTGGATTCTGATCACCGTGGGCGCGGCGCTCGGCTTTGCGGTGGGCTGGTTTCAGCTTGTTGTACTGTTCGGGGATGAATTCGCGGCTGCCTTTGGCGGGTAGTCGTCACGCAGGAAGCAGTAGTCAGGCAGGAAGCAGCAGATGGCACGTACAGGGAAGAAGACCGTCAGCGTTCGCAAGCGCAGCAGTCGTCGGCACCGGCCGCCGGTGCCGACCGAGAGCGATGCGCAGGGCGTCATCGACGACGACTTGCCGGAAGAGGACGACGCGCCGACCGAGCCCGGCCATCCGCGGCGCGGCAAGCTCTTTCACGTGCCCACGCCGGGCCCGGTTCGTTTTTTCACGCGGGCGCGTCAGGTCGCCGAGGAACTGCCTCTGGCGGGCAACGCCTTCAAGCGGCTGCGCGAAACCGAGGACTGGGCGCTGGCGGAGCTCAAGTACCGGCTGGACGGCATGGGCGAAATGCCCGCCAGCGAAGGTCGGCCCGGCAGCATGGAGGCGCCGCGGCTGAAGCTGGCGGCCCTGCTGCATGACGCCCGCTACAACAGCACGGACCAGACTCGCGAGTTGTTCTACATGCAGGCGCTGGAACAGCTCGTGCCCGAGCAGGCGCGCATGCTTGCCGTTATTTCGGACGGCCGACCGACGGTCATGTGTCATGTGGATGCCGGCCCGCCCGTCGGCCCGGTCAGCCGCCGTGTACTGTCGTTCGCCACGTCGGCGGGCAAGGACGCGGGCGTGGTGCTGCGGGATGACGTGCCGCGCCTGACGCAGCATCTGGTGCAGCTGGGGCTGGTGGAAGAGGCGCCGGAGATTCGCAATATCAAGGCCCAGTACGAGCTGCTGGAAACCGAAGATTGCGTGCGCGAGGCCCTTCGCCTCATCAAGGAGGAGTTGCGCTCCTGGCCGCGGATACAGCGGCGATCGTTGCGGCTGACGGGCTTTGGCAGGCGGCTGTGGCAGGAAGTCGGCCCGGCCGCGCCCACCGTGCCGAAAGCGGCGCTGGCCGATCCGAGCGACCCGAAAGCCCATTGAGCTGGCTGCTGCTTTTGGCCGTCAGCCTGGCCTTTGCGCTGGGTTTCGCCCTGTCGTTTCTGCAGATGCGCAAGCGCCTGCGTGAGCGGATGCGCACGCGCATGGAGGCCGAGGTTTCCCGCGAAATTCAGTCGCTCGTGCTCGCCGAACTGCGCGAGGGCAAGAGCCGGAAGAAGATCGAAGACAACATCCGCGCCGCGGTGCGCCAGCAGGCGGCCGGCGGCGCTGACACCGACAAGGAGAGCAAATCATGAGTGATCAGGCGCAGGACCGGATCAGTCTCGCGGACATTCTCAAGCCAAGCAGCGGGCAGCTGAAGAATCTGCACCGCGTGGGCCGCGGCATTCGCATGATCGCGTCGGCCCGGTTCAAGGAGCAGCTGTCGATCGGTCAGCTCATCGAAAAACACGCGCGCAAGCACCCGGACCGGTTGGCGCTGAAGTTCGAAAACCGCGTGTACAGCTACTCGGCCTTCAATGCAGAGGCCAACCGCATTGCGCACGTGCTCAAGCGGGCCGACGTGCGGGCGGGCGACACCGTGGCCGTGCTGGTCGATAACCGGCCGGAAACGCTGTTTGCCGTGACCGCCATCGTCAAACTCGGCGCCACGGCCGCCATGTGCAATACCAAGCAGCGCGGCGAGGTGCTGGCGCACAGCCTGAAGACCGTCAAGCCGGCCGCGGCCATCGTCGGCACCGAGCTTGTCGATGCCTTCGACGAAGTGCGCGAACAGGCCGGTCTGGCCGACCGGGATCGCGTGTGGTTTGTGGGCGAGCCCGGCCGCAACAAGGTGCCGGCGGGCTATCGCGACCTGTTCAGCGAAGCCGCGACCCGGCCCGGAGCCAACCCGCCGGAGACACAGCAGGTCACCAAGGGCCAGGCCTGTTTCTACATTTTCACCTCCGGCACCACCGGCATGCCCAAGGCCTCCGTCATGAGTCATGGCCGCTGGGTGAAGGGCGGCGCGGGGATGGGCCTGACGGGCATGCGCCTGACGGCCGATGACGCGCTGTACTGCTGTCTGCCGCTGTATCACAACAACGCACTGACAGTGTCCTGGGGCGGCGTGGTGACCGCCGGCGCCGCGCTGGTGCTGGCCCGCAAATTCAGCGCTTCGGGCTTCTGGGACGACCTGCGCGCCCAGAAGGCCACCGCCTTCTGCTACATCGGCGAGCTGTGCCGCTACATGCTGCGCCAGCCGGCCTCCGATGCCGACCGGCAGCACCGCGTCCGCGTGATCGTGGGCAACGGTTTGCGGCCGGACATCTGGGACGAGTTCAAGCAGCGCTTTGGCATCGAGCATATCTGCGAGTTCTATGGCGCCAGCGAAGGCAATCTGGTCTTCATCAATGGCTTCAACATGGATCGCACGGCCGGCTTCTGCCCGCTGCCGTTTGCCGTCGTCGAATGCGATATGGAAACCGAGGAGCCGGTGCGCGGCGCCGACGGCCATCTGAAGAAGGTGGGTCCGGGCCAGGTGGGCTTGCTGATCACGAAAATCACCGACATGGCGCCGTTCGAGGGCTATACGGATGACGCCGCCAGCGAAAGGAAGCTGCTGAACGATGCCTTCGAGTCGGGCGACAGCTACTTCAACACGGGTGATCTGGTGCGCGATCAGGGCATGCGCCACATCGCCTTTGTTGACCGTCTGGGCGATACCTTTCGCTGGAAGGGCGAGAACGTGGCCACAACCGAAGTGGAAAAGGGCCTCAATGCCCATCCGGATATCGACGAGGCGGTGGTATACGGCGTTGAGGTGCCCGGGGCGGACGGGCGCGCCGGCATGGCGGCCATTACGCCCAAGAAGGACCTGGACTCGGTGGACTGGGCCGGCCTGACGCGTCATCTCAAGGGTGAGCTGCCGGCCTACGCCGTGCCGGTTTTCTTGCGCTCGCGGCCGGAGCAGGAAGTCACCGGCACCTTCAAGTACCGCAAGGTGGAACTCAAGAAGGAGGGCTATTCGCCCGAGGGCGACGAGCCGGTCTATGTGCTGCTGCCGGGCGAGGCCGCCTATCAGCGCCTGGACGACGACCTGCGGCAGAAGATCGACACCGGCGAGATCAAGCTCTAGACCGCTGTTCACGGGCGGCGTCCCGGCCGCCGCCGCTTGTCGATTCGCCGTGCGCAAGGGCCTGGTGTTGCGCTAGGCTCGGTGCAGGTCATTCATGCATGAATGGCTCAGCACCACATCATGACAGAGCCTGCCGACATTTCGCCTTCGCCGATGGCGCCGGGTCTGCGCACGCAGGCCGGTCGTCTCATGCGCCTGCACACCTCGCTGGGCGCTGATTGTCTGCTGGTCGACAGTTGGCAGGGCCGCGAGGCGCTGAACGAAGATTTCGATTTCGCCCTGGACTGCGTCAGCGAGGATGCCGGTCTGGACCTGCAGCGACTGCCGGGACAGCCCGCCACTTTCGAGTTGCTGCAGGCTGACGCCTCGCTGCGAAGCTGGCACGGGATCATCGAGCGCATCGAGTACCGCGGCAGCGATGGCGGGCTGGCCCGCTACCATCTGCGCCTGCGTTCCTGGCTGGTCCTGCTGGCCCAGCGCAGCAACTATCTGTTGTTTCAGGACTGCAACGCGCTGGATATCGTCCAGCGCATCTGCGCGGCCTATCCGCAGAGTCGGCTGAGTATCGATGTGCGGCGCACACTGCCGCAGCGCGCCATCTGTACCCAGTACGGGGAAACCGATCTGGCCTTTCTGCTGCGACTGCTCGCCGAGGAGGGTCTGAATTTCCGGCTGACGCAGGAAGCGGGGGATGCCTGGCTGGAGATATTCGATCGCGACGCGCCGCTGCCCGAGATGCACCCGGCGACGCTGCGTTTCAGCCGCGCCGCGGCAACCCAGTCATACGATGCCGTAACCGCCTGGGCCGCTCATTCGGAAATCGCGCCGGATCGCGTCACCCGCTCGGTCTGGCACCGTCGGGCGCTGCGCGGCGAGGCCGGCTCCGCCGACACGCCTGACGCGCTCGCGCAGTCGCTGCTGCTGGAGCACTATGAGGCCGGCCGCGGCGGACCCGCCTACGAAGCAAGGGACGAGCCCGCCGAATCGCGCCTGGCGGCGGACGCTCGGCTCCGGCTTGACCAGTTGCGGCTGGCGTCGCGCATCGCGCACGGAGCGGGCAACGCTCGCCAGATGGCTGCCGGCCAGGCGTTTGCGTTTCGCGGTCATTTTCAGGCCAACGGGCGGTACGTGGCGCTGTCGGTCGAGCACGCCGCCACCAATAATCTGGGGCTCGACCCGAGCGTTCATGCGTCGCGCCAGGTCGATCCGGGACGCTACGTCAATCGTTTCGTGGCCGTGGTCGACTCGGTTGCGCTGGCGCCGCCGCCGCGGCCCAAACCCGCGCCCGCCGGTCCGGAAACCGCCCTTGTTGTCGGCGTGCGGGGACGCGTGCTGACCAGTGACCGTGATCACCGCGTCAAGATTCAATTTCACTGGCAGCGCGGTGAAGCGCCGAACCCGGGCGGATTCTTGATCGCCGGCGGCAACGCCCCCGGTAACGCCGGTTCAGGCCTTTGGGTTTCGGTGGCCGAGCTGCTTGCAGGGCCGAACTGGGGCAGCGTGTTCACGCCGCGAATCGGCAGCGAGGTGCTGGTCGACTATCTCGACAATGATATTGATTCGCCCCAGATCATCGGTCGCCTGCACAACCCGGTCAGCGATTTTCCGTGGGCACCCGAAACCCATCCCGGCCTGTCCGGCATACGCAGCACCGAAGCAAGCGAAACCGGCACCCGGCGCAATGAATGGCTGGTGGACGATACGCCCGGCCGTATCAGCCACAGTCTTTATGCCAGTCAATGCCACGCCGGGCTGCAGCTCGGGCATCTCAAAGACCGGCGGCCACGGGGTACCGGCCCGGCGCGCGGCACCGGCTTCGAGCTGGCGACAGACGGCTGGAGCCATCTGCGTGCGGCGGAGGGTCTGCTGCTCAGCACCGCGATGCGGCGACAGGGCCGCTCCGGCAGCATGGACAACCGTGCCGCGGTGGCGCAGCTGCATGCGGCGCAATCGCTGGCGGATTCGCTGGATGATGCGGTGGCCTCTGCCGGGCTGAACCCGGCGGCCTCGCGGCCGCTGCCCGCGATGCTCGACGCGCTCGACCCGGCGCGGCAGGGGCATTACAAGGCCGACGTGGGTGGGCAGAGCCCGCTCAAACATCAGGCCGGCTCGCGCAAAGCCGGTCAGCCTGCCGAGCGTCCCGTGCGGCCGCACCTGCAGTTCGACGCCGCCCGTGACTTCTTTCAGTGCACGCCTGGCGCCGCCGTGCACGCCGCCGCGGGTAATCAGCAACTGCTGGCCCAGGACAACATGCTGTTTGCCGCCGCACAGACACAGCAGGCCGTCAGCGGTCTGGGCAGTCAGTTGTTCACGCACCGGGGCGGCGTGCGAGCCGTGGCCGGTCGGGGGCCGGTGTCGCTCCGGGCGCATGACGGCGAGCTGGATATCCAGGCCGACGGCGTCGTTTTAATCAGCAGTCAGCAGGCGGGCATCGACATCCAGGCGAAGGAGTTGATCAGCCTGACGGCAGGCCAGTGCCAGATAGAACTCAACGGCCCCAACATCAACATCAGCTGTCCCGGTGTATTCACGGTGCAAGGCGCAGCGCATCAATTCAAAGGGCCCGCAAGTGATGTCGCGAGTCTGGACGATTCGGCCGCGAAAAGCCCGGGCGTGTCGCCGGCGAATATCGGCGCGCGTCCTGGGCCTGAAGAACCGGGGCAGGGTGTGGCCGCCAGGCAGCAGGCCAGCGCCGCCGATACGCAGACAGAACCGGCCTTCGCGACGGCCGAGCACGACACCGAAGATCGCCAGCCCAGGTCACCCGTCGTTTTCCACATCGTCTCGCAGCACGTTCTGCTGTCCGAATTGCTCGACGAGCTTTATGCCGATCAGAAGCCCGGGCTCGCCGGTCACATCCGCTCGATCAATCCCCAGTTGAAATCGGACATGCTGCTGCCCGGACAGCTCGTATTGCTGTCGGAGCCGGACGCCCTACCGGACCCGCCGGATGCGCTGGCCCGCGCGCAATCAGCGGCGCAGCAAGCCGAAGACGCCCGCATCGAAAACGGGCAGGACGCCAGCGACATCGCCATGGCGCACTGGGACCTGCTTGATGATCTGTCGCGGACAGGCTCGGCCGGTGTCGGGTTGTTCGCCAGCGCCACCGGCAAGAAGCTGGGCGCGGTGCAGAAGGTGCTCAACGACGTGGAATCGCTGCATATCCAGCAGTTCGCCCGACACGGCAATCTGCGCCACCCCGAATTCTTCGCCGCGCGGCGCGCCCTGTTCGCGCAGCTGGACACCGCGCTGGGCCAGCTTACGTTGCGGTACACCGGTTTCCCCGATTCCGCCAAGGTCAAGGCTCAACTCGGGCTGTCGTCAAAGTCGATTGCGCACGCCTGGACCGAGGCGGGTACATCATCCGGCGGCATTCCCGGCTACGCGGAAAATTACACCCGGATCACTCGATACGCTAAATACATCAAGGCCGTGGGCCACGTCGGTATCGCGCTGGACGGCGTAACGAGCGTGTCCCGGGTCAGGGAAGCCTGCACGGTGGGCCGTGAAGCGGAATGCCCGGAGGTCGCGTTTGCGGAAGGCGGGAGACTGCTTGGGAGTATGGCCGGTGGCTGGTTCGGCGCATCAGGCGCATATTTGGCATGTAGCGTGGCCTTTTCAGTGCCTAGCGGCGGAGCCAGCTTTCTCGGATGTGCATTGCTGGCTGGCGGTATTGGTGGAGCTGCTGGCGGCACGCTTGGTGGAAATCTGGGGTACCGGTCGGGTAGAAAACTTTGGGATATTTCTAATTGAACGCCTCAGAATTTTTAATTTTTGGAATGGGGCTCATTTTTCTTTTTTGTGGCTTTGGCGGGTTTATTATCGCTGCCTATCTTCACTTGGCGCGCGGCAGAAGTGTGGAGCTCGCTCTGCACGGCGGTAATGAGGCCTATGTGGAGGCGATCCGGCATGGAGGGTTGCCGCTCGGGACCATGCGAGTCATTCATCATGGAGGGCTTTTTCTTTACCGTTCGATTTGTGGACGCTCAATTTCCCGTTGGTACCCTGATGCCGACCTCGGGAAAATCGATCAGATCGACTATTTCTTATATTGCCTCGTCGCAGCGATAGGACTCGTTGGTTTTGTAATGGTGGCAATAGCCTCCGGCTTAAGCCTATTCATGGGGAACGCCGAAATCTGAGTCGTTGGAATTGCTGATCCCGCTCCCGTATATCTTGCATTCTGCTAGGCACCGCGGTTTTCTACCTTGAGACCGCTTGTTTGCGGCCCGGTCGCGGATAAGTTGTTCGCTGCTCGGCACCAGGCTGTGGAAGGCAATGGATTGATGAACAGCGAATTATTCACCTTGGTTGTGATTGCGATTGGCGGGCTATCCGGCATGGCTTCGCTGGCGCTCGCAGCCTACCTGCATATCATGCGCGGCCGGGAGGTCGAGCTGGCGCTCAGCGGCGGCTTGCAGTCTCACGTAGAGGCGAGTCGCGCTGGCGGTCTTTACTTTGACGTCATGCGCGTCGTGCATCACGGCTACTTCTTCATGCACCGTGGCCTAGAGGGCGAGGCCGCGAAGCGTATGTACCCCAACGCCAGATTCGATCAGATCAGTCCGCGCGACTATTTCCTCTATCGCCTGGCGGCCGCCCTCAGCCTGCTTGGCGTCATCCTGATGGGTGGCGGCTACATTCTGGGACGCGCCACCGGAATGATTGAAGAAACCATCTTCTGACCGGCCTGTCCGTCTTGGGCGCAGACGTTCGACTCGTCGGCCGGCCCATGCCGTGACGGCATCGGGTTTAATGCCTGAAGCGTGGCGTTTAGCCCGGCCCGCCGTCGCGGTAGTTCTGGGCGCCGACAATCATGGCGCGAAAAAGGATGACGGTTTCGCGGGAGAGTTCGCCGGCGGTCAGGCCCGTGTCCTCGACCAGCCATTCCACGATCAGCTCGGTCATCATGCCGACCAGCCCGACGCTGGGGAAATGGTAATTTCTAGCCGGTAGAAGGCCGGCCTCATGGAGTTCGTCACAGTAGGATTCGATGACGCTGGCCAGCTGATGCAGCGCTTCGCGACGGCGGCGCTCCATGGCGGGGCTGACGCCGACGCTTTCAAGGCAGATCACGCGGGCGCGACGGGCATCGTCCAGCAGGTAGAGCGTGCCGCCGCCGATCGCGTTGCTGACGCGCTTGGCAAGCGGCTCGTCGCCGTCCAGCATCGAATTGGAAATCTGCTGGCCCAGACCCTCCATAATCTGGTCGAAAATGGCGCTCAGCAGTTCCTCGCGACCCTTGAACTGCTCGTAGAAATGTCGCGTGGCCACCTTGGCGGTGGTGCAGATCAGCTCGATGGGCGCATTCGCGTAGCCACGCTCGCCAAATAGCGCCAGCGCGGCATCGAGCAAGCGCTGTCTGCGCTCGGCCTGCAGTTGCTCCGGCGTGCGTCCGCGATAGCGACGTCGGTTGTTGCCGCTGCCAACGGACTCAGATTTTACGGTTGCCATGGGTAGTTCTTTTAGGTCGCCTGCACGGCAGTATACCTGACTCCATCAATGAGGAAAGACATCTTTCCTGTAATTTGACATCGAGCGATGGTTTGATTAAATTCAGGAAAGATTTCTTTCCTATGCGAGCCGAAGCGGGCGCGCATGTCTTCCAGTGAGCGGGAGTTCAACCATGTTTACGCTAGTCGCATTCGTCGCGGTCATCGGCCTTTACTGGGCTCTGCTGTATCGCGGGATGAGCCTGAAAGCCTTCGCCGGCGTCACGGCGGCGGTTGTTGCGGGCCTTTATTTCACCGGCGCCATCGGTGGCCTCGCGGCCGCGCTCGTTGCTGTGCTGGTGATAGCGCCGGCCGCGTTGCTCAGCGTGGGTTCGGTACGTCGTGCGCTGCTCACCGGGCGAATCTACAAGGTGTTCCGGTCGATCATGCCGGAAATGAATTCCACCGAGAAGGAAGCGCTGGAAGCCGGCGACGTCTGGTGGGAAGGCGAAATGTTCCGCGGCAAGCCGGACTGGAGCAAGCTGCTGGATTTCCAGTACACCCAGCTGACCGCCGAAGAGCAGCGCTTTCTCGACAACGAAACGTCCGAGCTGTGCGGCATGATCGACGACTGGCAGGTGCATTTCGAGTTGAAGGACCTGCCGGAGGAAATCTGGGACTACATCCGTGAAAAGGGCTTTTTCGCCATGCTCATCTCGAAGGAGCACGGCGGCCTGGGCTTTTCGGCCTTTGCCCAGTCCTGCGTGGTATCCAAGATTGCCACGCGTTCGCTGACTGCGGCGGTGACCGTCATGGTGCCCAACTCGCTCGGCCCGGGCGAGCTGCTGGTGCACTACGGTACGCCGGAGCAGCAGAAGCGCTGGCTGCCGGGCCTGATTTCCGGCAAGGAAATCCCCTGTTTCGCGCTGACCGGTGTGGAAGCCGGTTCGGACGCCACCGCCATGCCAGATACCGGCGTGGTGGAAAAACGCGAAATCGACGGGCGGGAAGTCCTGGGTCTGCGCCTGAATTTCAACAAGCGCTATATCACTCTGGCGCCCGTCGCCACGCTGGTGGGGCTGGCGTTCAAGCTGGAAGATCCGAACGGCCTGCTGGGAGATACGGACAAGGTCGATTACGGCATTACCTGCGCCCTGATTCCCGCCGACACGCCCGGTGTGGACACCGGCCGGCGGCACTATCCGGGCGCGGCCTTCATGAACGGACCGGTGCGCGGCAAGGACGTGTTCGTGCCGCTCGATTCAATCATCGGCGGCCCGGAACAGGCGGGTGGCGGCTGGCGCATGCTGGTCGAATGCCTGTCGGCCGGCCGCGGCATTTCGCTGCCGGCGCTGTCCACCGCCACCGGCAAGGGTATGTACGGCGTAACGGCCGCCTACAGCCGCGTGCGTCGCCAGTTCGGCGTGTCGATTGGCAAGTTCGAGGGTGTGCAGGAATCCATGGGCCGGATCGGCGGCTACGCCTACATCATGGAAGCGTCGCGCAATCTGACGGCCAGCGCCGTGGACCACTGCTCGCCGTCGGTCGTCACGGCCATGATGAAATACCACATGACCGAAATGATGCGTGAAGTCCTGAACGACTCCATGGACATTCACAGCGGCAAGGGCATCCAGATGGGGCCGCGCAATTATCTGGCGGCGCCCTACCAGGCCGCGCCGGTGGCCATCACCGTGGAAGGCGCGAACATCATGACGCGCAACCTCATGGTCTTCGGCCAGGGCGCTATCCGCTGTCATCCGTACACGCTGCAGGAGATGGAAGCGGCCAACAATCCGGACTACAACGCCGGGCTGGCCAGTTTTGACGAGGCCTTCATGGGGCACATCGGCTACGCCATCAACCGCGCGGTACGTGCCTTCACGCTGGGTCTGACCGGCGGGCGGATTGCATCCACGCCGGTGGACAGTCAGCTGAAGAACTACTACCGCGACCTGGAGCACTTTTCCGCGTCACTTGCCTTTGCCTCGGACGTGGCCATGGGCACGCTGGGCGGTGCGCTGAAGTTCAAGGAGCGCATTTCCGCGCGCCTGGGCGACATGCTGTCGCACCTGTACATGGCGTCGGCCGTGCTCAAGTACTACGAGGCCAACGGCGCCACCGATGTGGATGCGGCGCACGCCACCTGGGCGCTGGAGCATCATCTCCATGAAATCGAGAATGCCCTGTATGAAGTCTCGAAGAACTTCCCGGTGCCGGGTGTGGGCGGTCTGCTGCGCACGGTCTGCCTGCCGCTCGGGCGCCGCTTCGACGGGCCTTCGGATGCGCTCAACGCCAAGGTCTGCGAATACATGATGAGTGGCCAGCCGGCCGACAATCTGGTGCAGCGTTTCGGCTACGACATGTACCTGAACCCGTCCGAGCACGACCCCAAGGGCATCCTGCTGCTGGCGGTCGAAAAGCTCGACGCCATCGAGCCGGAATACGAGGCGCTGCTCAAGGCAGTCAAGAAGGGCGATATCAAGGCTGCCGACATTGACGGGCAGCTGGCCCAGGCGGTGGATCAGGGCCTGTTCAGCCAGGCCAAGGCGGATGCGATTCGCGAGTACGATTGTCTGCGCTACGAGATCATCTGCACGGATGACTTCACCCAGGAATACATCAAGCAGCCGCTTGATCTGGTCGGCGAGCACGTCGGCGAGGGCGGCCTGCGCGCCGCCTCCTGACAAGGTATCCAGCAAGCCCATGAATCGCACCCTGCTCGGGGCCCAGCTCGTTCGCATACCGAACGATCTGGGCCCCGTCACCGATATCGATCATGCCAGCGAGGCTGGCGACGGCGGACTGTCATCGGGCGCCGTCGAAGCCATCTGGCAAGCCACAGAAAAGCTTTACCGTAGCGGCGCCTACCCGGGCATCAGCCTGTGCCTGCGCCGCCGCGGCGAGGTTGTCCTCAACCGCAGCCTCGGCCATGCCGCGGGCAACGGGCCGAAGGACTCGGCCAAGGTCCCCAAGCGCGTGTTGCAGACCGACGCGCCGATCTGTCTGTTTTCGGCGTCCAAAGCCATTACGGCCATTCTGGTACACAAGCTGGCCGAAGAGGGCGGGGTCGACCTGGACGCGCCGGTTTCGCACTACCTTCCGGCGTTCGCCGCCAACGGCAAGAGCACCACCACGGTGTCGCGCGTGCTGGCCCATCAGGGCGGCTTCCCCATGTTCAATCTGCCGGACGAGGAACGCTCGCCCGAGCGCCTGCTGGACTGGGACGCCTGCATCGAGACCATCTGCGCGGCACCGCCCGAGAAAAGCCGCAAGCGGCGGCTGGCCTATCACGCGATTACGGGCGGTTTCATCCTGGGCGAAATCATCCAGCGCGTCACGGGCGGCAGCCTGAGTGACTATCTGGACGCGAAGATTCGCAAGCCCATGGGCATGCGGCACTTCACCTTCGGGCTCGACGAGACCGATCGCAACCACGCGGCGCTGAACTATGCGGCCGGTCAGCCGGTGCGCTTCCCCATTTCGGGGTTTCTCGAGCGGGCGCTCTCCGCGCCGTTCGATGAAGTCATTTCGGTGTCCAACTCCGACATCTTCTTCGACGCCGTCATTCCCGCAGGCAACCTCTACGCCACGGCTGAGGAGTTGTCCCGCTTCTACCAGATGCTGCTGGACGACGGGATGTGGCAGGGCAAGCGGCTGCTCGACAGCGACACGGTCGCCCGCGCCATCCGGCCCGCCAATCCACTGAGCTTTGACCACACCCTGAAGCTGCCGATGCGCTATTCGGAAGGCTTCATGCTGGGCGCCAACCCCTTCGGCATGTACGGGCCCATGACGGCAGAGTGCTACGGCCACCTGGGCTTCATGAACATTCTCGGCTGGGCCGATCCGCGTCGCGAAATCGCCGCGAGTCTGCTGGTCACGGGCAAGGCCGTGCTTGGCGGCCATCTGCTGGCGCTGGGGGAACTGCTCAGCAGCATCGCCTGGCAATGTCGCTGAGCTGCCGATGGCCGACGACAGCACACCGGAGAGCAGCAGCCGGCCGGGCAAGAACCTGGCGCAAGGGGCCATAGCCGCGGTTCGTGACGGCTTTGTAGGGACCACGCACATCGTCGAGGACGTGCACGGCGCCGTGCTCAACAGCATCAGGCGGGTGAATCCGCTGCACGGGCCCATCAATGCGGTAACCCGCACCGTCTACCGCGACGTGCGCGATATCGGCCGGGCCGCCTTTGCGCTGTCGGGACAGGCCGCAGGACTGGTCAGCGTACTGTTGCCCACGGCTGGCGGACCGGATGCTCGGCGCGGGCAGGTCGCTCTGGTGTCTGCCCTGAACGGCGCCTTCGGCGATCATTTCGAAACCAGCGGCAACCCGCTGACCCTGCACATGGGCCTGAGAAAAGCCGGTGGTCAGCGCGTGCCGGTGACCACCGCCGGGCTGCGTCAGGCGCTGGAGACGCCGAGCAGGCGGCTGGTCATTCTTGTCCATGGTCTGGGCATGAACGACCGGCAGTGGCAGCGTGGCGCAATGCCGGATTTCGGCGAGCGGCTCGAGCAGGACCTGGGCTACTCATCGCTGCGGCTGCGCTACAACACCGGCCGGCACATCTCGACGAACGGCCGCGATCTGGCCCGGCTGCTGGAGCGGCTGGTCGACGTCTATCCGGCCGAGCTGGAAAACCTCACGCTCATTGGCCACAGCATGGGCGGCCTGGTGGCGCGCAGCGCCTGCCACTACGGCCGCGAGGAGAATCACCGCTGGGTCGCGCAGCTTACCGAACTGGTCTGCCTTGGCTCGCCCCATCTCGGCGCGCCGCTGGAAAAGCTCGGCAACGCCGTGACGCATTCGCTCACGCGCACGCCGTTTACGGCGCCGCTGTCCCGTGTGGGCAATATTCGCAGCGCCGGCGTGAAGGATCTGCGCTTTGGCTACATCCTGGATGACGACTGGGACGACAAGGATCCCGACGCGCCCGGTCACAAGCCCGGTCGGCCCTCCCCGCTGCTTGACCACGTCCGCTACTTCTTCATCGCGGCCACGGTCGGCAAGCATCCCAAGGACCGACTGAACCACTGGATCGGCGACCTTCTTGTGCCGGTCAAGAGCGCCAGCGGCATTCGCCACAAGCCCAATCGCCGATCGCGCATCGGCCACCAGCACGGCCGCGTGTTCTACGATATGAATCACTTCGCGCTCGTGTACCACCCCGAGGTCTATGCAGCCATCGAAACCTGGCTGACCTACGGCAAACACTAGGAATCCGGAATGGCAGATGATTTGGAAACACGGTTCGAACAGGCCGTGAACAAGGTGCGGAACGCGCCGGATGACGGCAGCTTCAAGCCGTCCAACGAGTTTCGCTTGAAAATGTACGCCCTGTACCGTCAGGCCACCGACGGCGACGTGACCGGCAAGCGGCCGGGCATGCTGAAAGTGGTGGAGCGCGCCAAGTACGATGCCTGGTCGAAAGCCCAGGGTATGCCCCGCGACAAGGCCATGGCGGCCTACATTGAGCAGGTCGAGGCCATCGAGACGGAGCACGGCTAATGGCGCCCATCAATCCCATCCACAGCGGAATCGGCGTGCTGCGGCGTATTGGTGGCAATCCGCTGCTTGAGCGGTTCGGCCTGAAGACACCTTTTGAGAAGCTCGTGTATTCCGGCAGCAAGTACGGCTTTCGGGCCGCCACCGCCGGCGCGCGGAGCTTCAAGAAGATCAGCGGCGTGACACAGGCCCAGCGGCCGGATCGCCACGCGGCCAGCGGCCTGTTTGACCTGACGCCCACCGAGGAGCAGCAGATGATCCGCGAGGCGGTAGCCCGCTTCGCGGCCGAGCGTCTGCGCCCCGCGGCAGCCCAGGCCGACGCCGACAGCCGCGCGCCCGACGGGCTGCTCGCGGAAGCCGCGGCCCTGGGCATCGCCAGCTTCAGCGTGCCGGAAGCTTTCGGCGGCGCGGCCAGTGAACACAGCGTGGTCACCGGCGCGTTGATCGCCGAATCGATGGCGCATGGCGATCTGGGACTGGCCCTGGCCAGCCTGGCGCCGGTGGGCGTGGCCAACGTGCTGACCCGCTGGGGCAGCGCCGAACAGCAGAGCCGCTATCTGCCCGCGTTCGCACAGGACAATCCGCCGGCCGCCGCGCTGGCGCTGGTCGAGCCGCGAGCGCTGGCCGATCCGGCCCGGCCGCAAACCCGGGTGATGCGTCGCGGCGATGGCTGGGCGCTGTCCGGCGAGAAGGCGCTCGTGCCACTGGCCGAAACGGCCGAGTTGTACCTGGTGTCTGCCGTGGATGAGCAGGGCGAGGTGGCGCTGTACGTCGTTGAGCCCGGTGACGGCCTGCTGCTCAAGCCCGAACCCGCAATGGGCCTGCGGGCGGCCGAGCTGGGCACCCTGAGATTCGACGACATGACGCTGCCCGAAGGCGCCCGCATCGATGCCGCGGTGATGGATTACAGCCGCCTGGCCTGGTGCGCCATGGCGGTGGGCACGGCGCAGGCCGTCGTGGATTACGTAGTGCCCTACGTCAACGACCGGCAGGCCTTCGGCGAGCCGATCAGCCATCGTCAGGCCGTGGCCTTCGGCGTAGCCGACATGGCGCTCGAAACGGAAGCCATGCGGTTGGCGACCTGGCGCGCCGCCGCCCTTGCCGACCAGGGCAAGTCGTTCCAGCGGGAAACCGCGCTGGCCTACCGGTTGTGCTGCGACAAGGCCATGCAGATCGGCAGTCAGGGCGTGCAGCTGCTGGGCGGGCACGGGTTCGTCAAGGAGCATCCCGTGGAGCGCTGGTACCGCGACCTGCGCGCCATCGCCGTCATGAGCGGCGGCGTGTGTCTCTGAAGAAAATGAAACCGCGGAGGCACAGAGAACACGGCAGATAAGGGCGGGATATTAAATAACCACAAAGAACACAAAGGCAAGCCGCGACTGTTCTTAACTTTGTGTCCTTCGTGCCTTTGTGGTTTTCAGTCTTCCCCTCTGTGTTCCCTGCGACTCTGTGGTTAATGCTTAATCACCTGATTTGTTGAGTAAAAATGATCAATCTCGAGATTCCCAAGCGCTATGCCGGCCTGGTCGATCAGGCACAGGGCGTGGCGGCGCAGATGTTTCGGCCCATTTCGCGCAAGTACGACCGTGCCGAGCACGAGTACCCGGTCGAGCTCGACACGCTCGGCGCGCTGCTCGACGGCATGAACGCCGGCGGCGAAGGTGCCGGCGTGTCAAAATTGAGCAACAAGGACGCGCCCGATGACGGCAGCGTGAAGAACGGCCGCAACCTGTCGGCCGTGCTGGGCATGATCGAGCTGTGCTGGGGCGACGTGGGACTGGCCCTGTCGCTGCCGCGGCAGGGGCTGGGTAACGCCGCGATTGCGGCGGTGGCCAATGACGAGCAGCTTGAGCGTTTCGGCGGCTGCTGGGCGTCCATGGCCATCACCGAGCCGGGCGCCGGATCGGATTCCGCCGCCATTCGCACACGGGCCGTGGAAGATGGCGACCACTACGTGCTCAACGGCGAGAAGATCTACGTCACGGCGGGTGGTCGGTCCGACACCGTCGTCGTCTGGGCCACGCTCGACCCGAAAGCCGGGCGCGCCGCCATCAAGTCCTTCGTCGTACCCAAGGGCACGCCGGGCATGGACGTCGTGCGGCTGGACCACAAGCTGGGCATTCGGGCCTCGGATACCGCTACCATTCATTTCACCGACTGCCGTGTGCCGAAGCAAAACCTGCTGGGGAGTCCGGAAATCGATACCAAGCGCTCGTTTGCCGGCGCCATGAAAACCTTCGACAACACCCGCCCGCTGGTCGCCGCCATGGCGATCGGCCTGGCGCGCGCCAGCCTGGAGGAAACCCGCGAACTGCTGGCCCAGGCCGGTGTGGAAGTGGACTACGCCGCGCCGGCGCTGCAACAACACGCGGCCGCCGCCCGGCTGCTGGAGCTGGAAGCCGAATACGAGGCCGCCCGCTTGCTGACCCTGCAGGCCGCCTGGATGGCGGACAACAATCAACCCAATTCGCTGCAGGCCTCCATGGCCAAGGCGAAGGCAGGTCGGGTCGGCACGCAGGTCAGTCTGGGCTGCGTGGAGCTGGTTGGCGCGCTGGGATATTCCGAAAACAGCCTGCTCGAAAAATGGGCCCGCGACGCCAAGATTCTCGATATCTTCGAAGGCACCCAGCAAATTCAGCTGCTCATCATTGCGCGGCGACTGCTGGGCAAGAGCTCCAGCGAACTGAAATAGCAGGCCGACAAAGCCCGCCGGATTCCGCTGCGCTGCATCCGGCCTACGGGCAGGCGTGTTGTAGGCCGGAAGGAGCGCTCGGCGCGTATTCCGGCGCTTGCGTCGAGGCGTTCCGGGAAATCGTACTGCGCCGAGTTGACAGACAGGCCCGCCGGATTCCGCTGCGCTGCATCCGGCCTACGGGCAGGCGGTTGTAGCCCGGAAGGAGCGCTCGGCGCGTATTCCGGCGTGGGCGTGTTACACCCGGCGCTGTTCTCAGGCAGGCTGCACCTCCATGAACAACGTCTCGATTCACTGGTTCAAGAACGACCTGCGCCTGCACGACAATCCGGCGCTGGCCGAGGCCGCGCAGGCGGATGGCTTGATCGGCGTTTACTGTGTGGACGCGCGACATGATGCGAACAGTGAGTACGGGCCACTTAAACTCGGCCCGCATCGCCGGGCCTTCTTACGCGCCTCGCTCGAGGACCTGTCCGCCCGAATGGCCGAGCTGGGATCTCGCCTGCTGATAGTGGCCGGCGAGCCCGAAGCAGTCATTCCGGCCCTGGTGCGGTCGGTCAACGCCCGGGCCGTGTACACCGCCGACGAGTTCGCGCCGGAGGAAGTCGCTGGCCTGCGCGCGCTGCAATCCGCGCTGGGCGATACGCCGCTGCACCGCCGGGAGGGCGGCGGGCTGCTGCACACCGAACAACTGCCCTTCGCGCCCGACGATGTGCCCGGCGTGTACACCGCGTTTCGCAAGCGGGTGGAGGCAAAGGCGGAAATCGGCACACCCCTGCCGGTACCCACGCACCTGCCGCCGGCGCCGGAGTTGAAACGGGTAATGCTGCAGGATGGACTGCTGGCGCTGGGCGACGCGCCGGCCGGCGAGCCACTGTTTGCCGGCGGCGAAAAAGCCGGGCTGGCGCGGGTACAGGCATACATCTGGAGCAGCGAGTGCATCGCCCGCTACAAGGAGACGCGCAATGGCCTGCTGGGCCGCGACTTCTCCTCGAAGTTCTCGCCCTGGCTGGCCAACGGCTGCCTGTCGCCGCGGCGCATCCACGCGGAGGTGCGCGCCTTCGAAGATCAGGTCACGGCGAACCAATCGACCTACTGGCTGATTTTCGAGCTGCTCTGGCGCGAGTTCTTCCGCTGGACGCTGCGTGCCCACGGCGCTTGTCTGTTCGCCCGTGCCGGTCTACTGGATCGACAGGACCGTCCCAAAGCCTGCGACCCGGGTGTGCTCGAGGCCTGGCGGACCGGCCGCACGGGCATGCCCTTCATCGACGCCAACATGCGCGAGCTGGCTGCCACGGGCTATATGTCCAATCGGGGCCGTCAGAATGTCGCCAGCTTCTTCGCCCGCGATCTGCAGCAGGACTGGCGCTGCGGCGCCGCCTGGTTCGAGGCGCAGCTGGTTGATTACGACGTGGCCAGCAACTGGGGGAACTGGGCCACCGTGGCCGGTGTGGGCACCGACAAGCGCGATAACGGCTTCAACGTGCTTGCGCAGGCGCAGCGTTACGACGGCGACGCCGAGTACATCAGCCACTGGCTGCCCGAGCTGCGGGGTCTGCCGACCGAGCAACGCCATACCGCGTTTCTGCTGGACGACGCCACGCTCGACGCCATCGACTATCCGCGCCTGATCATCCCGCCGCCCGACGCCTGGGGCGGCTGCTATCCCCAAGACTGACGCCGCACATGCCCGAAGGCCCGGAAATTCGCCGCAGCATGGACAAGGTGGCGGCCGCCGTCTCCGGCCGCGTGGCCGAACGCGTGGTATTCGGCCTGGACCGCCACAAGCCCTACGAAGGCGAGTTGTCCGGCCGTCAGGTCGAATCGGTCACCGCCCGCGGCAAGGCCGCGCTCGTGCATTTCGCGGGCCGGCACGGCGATGCGGGCTGGACGGTCTACTCGCACAACCAGCTCTACGGCAAGTGGCGCACCGGCAGTGCGGCCAGAGAGCCGAAGACCAGTCGCCAGCTCCGCTTCGCCATTTACGGCGCCAAACGCGCGGCTCGGCTGTACAGCGCCAGCGATATCCGCATCGTGCGGCCGGACGACGTGGACAGCATCGACTACATCGCCCGTCTCGGGCCGGACCCGGTCAATCAGGCCCTGGATGCGGCGGACATTGCCGGGCAATTCGACGATCGCCGTTTCGCCGGCCGCAATCTGGGCGGTCTGCTGCTCAACCAGGCGTTTGTGGCCGGCATCGGCAACTATCTGCGCAGCGACATCCTGCATCAGGCGGGTATTCATCCGGCGCGCAAGCCGCGCGAACTGCATGAAGACGAACGCCAGCGGCTGATCCATGCATTGCTCGAATTGCCGGTTCAGGCCTATGAACTGGCCGGCATCACCAACGATCCGCAGCGCGCCGCCCGGATGAAAGAAGAAGGCGTCAGCTTCGGCGCCCGTCGGCACCTGGCTTTTACCCGGGAAGGAAAGCCTTGCTACGGTTGCGGCACCCGCATTGAGCGTTTTGTCCAGGGCGGCCGGCGCATATATCTGTGTCCGGTCTGTCAGCCGGATTAAGCACGATGCGGTCCCGAAACATTCCGATACGCCCGCCGCCAGGCCGCCGGCGTCTGGCCGGTCCAGCCCTTGAACGCCCGCGTGAAGGCGCTTTGTTCGGAGTAGCCGAGCAGCAGGGCGACGTCGGCGAGAGTGAGGCGGGGGTCGGTGAGATGCTGCTCGGCGAGTTCCAGCCGGGTGGCGTCGAGAAGCTGGCGGAAGTTGACCTGTCGCTGGGCAAGGCGGCGGTGCAGGGTGCGGCTGGACGTATTCAGTTGCGCCGCCACCGCGTCCAGGCCGGGATCGGCTTCGGGGAGCAGCCGGGCGATTGCGCTGCGCACGGCCTGCTGTATTTCGTCCGCCGCCGGCAGTCCCGCCAGCTGCGCTTCGGCCTGGTTCTCCAGCAGGGACAGCAGGGCCGGATCCGCAGCACGCAGGGGTAGCGCGAGCGCGTGCAGCGGCACGCGAACCCAGGTGCGGGGCTGCTCGAACAGGACCGGGCAGCCGAAGTAGTCGGTATAGGGCGCCCGCTGGGCGGGTTCGGGGTTCACGAAGCCGATGGATTGCGGTCTGACGGTTTGGCCGGTCAGGGTGCGGGCAAATGCGACCAGCGCCGTCACGGCGGTCTCGTCCACCAGCGGGCCGGGCCGGCCGTGGCCCACGCCCCATTCCAGCACCAGCGCGTCCGGCGCGAGGCGAATGTCGGCCGGCTCCATGTCGTAGACCAGGCGCTCGAACCGGCGAAAGCGTTCGAATGCGGCGCCGAGATCGGCGCAGTTGTGGAGTACGTAGCCGATGACGCCGAAATGGGCCGCGGTCACGGTTTGCCCCAGCTTCAGGCCCAGCAGCGGATCGTCCAGGTGTCGGGCAGCGGCCTGCAGCAGTTGCTGCCAGCGGCGCGCCGGATATCGCGCCAGATCGTGTCGTCCGGTATCGGGTCGGCGCTCATTCAGCAGCGTTGCGGCGTCAATGCCGCGATTTTCGAGATAGTCGTACAGCAGCCCGACCAGCGTACTGGGGACGACGCCGTGTACCGGAATGGAGTTGTCGCTGGGATCGACCACGTTGGCGACAATTGTCAAAATTGAAGCGTGAGCTGTCAATACAAGCGCGGTTGACTGACGCAGAATGTGGTCAGCCTCCCGGAACAGGGTCTTCGACATGGACACAATCATTCAGGCCGTCACGGCCGTCATGGGACCGGATGTCGACTGGAAGCAGGTTTTCCTGATCGGCATGACGCCGTTTTTCGTGCTCGGGCTGGCAGTCGAGTGGCAGGTGCTGCGCCGTCGCGGCCAGACCCACAGCTACCGGCTGCGGGAGATGATCGCCAACGTCAGCCTGGGCAGCGGCTATCAGCTCATGGAACTGGTGATGTGGGTGCTGATCACCGGCAGCATCTTCGCCTTCGTCTACCAGTTCCGGCTGTTCGACGTGCCGGTCAACGGCTGGACCGTGCTGCCCATCTTCATTGCCGTGGAGTTCTGCTATTACTGGTTCCACCGGGCCAGCCACCGCATTCGCTGGTTCTGGTCGGCGCATGTGGTGCACCACACGGGTGAGGTGATGAACATGAGCACGGCCGCCCGGCAGAGTCTGCTCAATGCCCTGGTCGGTACGTGGCTGTTCTATCTGCCGCCGGTCATTCTGGGTGTGCCGCCGGCGGTGGTCATGTTCATGCTGGCGGTCAACCTGGCCTACCAGTGGTTCATCCATACCGAAGCGGTGGGCCGTCTGCCGCGCTGGATGGAGTACGTGTTCGACACGCCGTCCAACCATCGGGTCCACCACGGCCGCAATCCCGAATACATCGACAGGAACTATGGCGGCGTGCTCATAGTTTTCGATCGCCTGTTCGGCACGTACGAGCAAGAGCGGGCGCCGGTGGACTATGGCATACCCCACCAGATTCGCAGCTACAACTTCCTGGTGCTGAACGTGCACGAGTTTGTCGATATGCTTCGGGACGCGTGGCACGCGAACACCGCGCGCCAGCGCCTGAAGCATTTGCTGGCGCCGCCCGACTGGCAGCCGCCGGGGCAGTCGGGTCATCGCACCTGGACGACCGAGCGCCGGACGGTCGCCCGCCCCGACGAGCCCGAGCAGGACCAGCCGCGGTCGAACGTGACCGCCTGAAGGACGCAACCGACCATGACACAGCCAACGCCGCACTGCCCGCCACCCTGGGATCTGACGGGGTGGGGCCTGATCTGCAGCTGGTTTTCGGCATCGGCGTGCGAGGCCGCAAGAGCCACGCTGACGGCCGAGCAGCAGGCCGGCTATGTGGGTGGGCCGGTCGTTCTCATGCTGGTGCGCTATGCCCGGTCCGACTGCGGGCCCTACGACGAACTGCTGTTCATTCCCGGGCGTCTGCGCGGGCCGCGAGGCGCGCGACCCCTGATTTCGCGCATCTGGGTGTCAAGCCAGGCCAGCGTAGACAACGGTCGGCGCAACTGGGCCATTCCCAAGCAGCTTGCGCAATTCGAATTCTCGGACGAGGCGGACGGCTACTCCGCCTGCCGTATCACGGCGGCCGGATTGCAGGCCCAGATCGACTTCCGGCGCCGGGGCGTCGGTTTGCCGGTGACCACATCGCTGCTGTCCGCTGGCATGCGCACGCTACGCCAGCCGGTGCTGAGCGAACAGGGCCGCGCCGAGGCCTGGTGCGAAACCACCGTAAGTGCCAGTGCCCGCACGCGCCTGGCGACCTGCCGCCAGCTAAGACTGTCTGGTGAGCAACTGCCGCGTGATCTGGGGCGGCCGAAGCTGTCCCTGCTGTCGGACAATGTGCGCATGCGTTTCCCCGAGCCGCGTTTCTCCGACACATGAAAAAGCCCGGCGTGGCCGGGCACGAAAAGCAGCTGTCGTGATGCGGCGTCAGCCGGGCACGTCAATCAGCAGATTCTGAATGGCCAGGCGCTGGTAGTAGCGCAGCGAGCGGGGTTTCTCTTCGGCCAGCGTCTGCTTGATGGTGTCCGCCCGCTCGTCGGAATCGCAGCGGATCACCAGAAAGCCGGCGCCTTCGCGCGCCATGTCCAGATCCTGCTGCCAGAACTGCCCTTCGGTCCCCACGCCAATGCTCATGGCCTCCTTGAGCTGGTCCATCCAGCCCTTGTCGGCTTCCTTCTCCTCGATATCGCGGGCCACCGCATCGGCTTTCATACGGCTGATTTCCGCCTGCGGGACATTGGCAGCTTCCAGAGCCTGCGCGCCGCGTTGCGCCGCGTCGTCATCCGGCAGCACGGCAACCACGTGATGCGTCGGATAGAAAATGCCAAAGCTTGTGTCGTTTTCGGACATCGAATTTCCTTGTTCAAACAGTGAAAACGGGCCTTTTGAGCCCGCAATGCCGGGCGCGCCGCCAAGGCGCGCTGGACGACCCGGTCGATACGCGGCTCCGGTCCGTACCGGACGCTATGTAATTCGCCGAGCCTAGCCGGCCAGACTGTTACCTGCCGGGCGCGCAAACGCAATCATGAAAACACGGTGGCGACAAAGCCGCGACGGCGCGCGGGACGCCCCCATCGTCATGATATTCGGGCCGTTTTCCGCAGGTTCAAGCCCGCGGTTGGCCGGGGTCAGCGTGACCGTGAATAGGGGCCGGGCCCGGTCGCGGATTCGCTAGCGCCCGGCGGCCAGGCCGCGGTAGACCTCGGTTTCGAATGCGCGAAACAGCCCCACGCAGGCCGGGTCAAAAAACGGCATGACCTGATTGAACAGGGCGCCCGTGATGCCGTTGCTGCGATCAATCCAGTAGTAGCTGTTGCACAGACCCGCCCACGACAAGCTGCCCGCCGGGCGGCCTTCCGGACTGTCCTGGGTGTTGATCAAAAAGCTCAGGCCCCATTTCTGCGGCATGCCGGGATAGAAATCGGTGTCGTTGCTCAGCGGCGGCATGGCGGTCCGCATGGGCCGCACGTTCAGGTCGCCCATCTGGTTGCCGGCCATCAGGGCCATGGTGTCGCGGCTGAGCAGGCGGCGGCCCTCAAACAGGCCGTCATTCACCAGCATGCGCAAAAAGCGCATGTAGTCGGCGGGGGTGCCGTACAGCGCCTCGCCGCCGAGCTTGATCTGAGGGTCCTGCTCCCAGATGAGCGGGAAGACCTCCAGCTGGCCGTCGGGCCCGCGGGCGTGCAGCGACGCCATCCGGCGTTTCTGGTCGTCGCTCAGGATGAAGCAGGTTTCGTCCATGCCCAGGGGGTCGAACAGCAATTCGCGCAGCAGTTCCCCCAGATCACGGCCGGTGACTTCGGCGGCCATCAGGCCGGCCACGGAAATATTCAGGCCATATTCCCATTGCGTGCCGGGGTCGGCGACCAGCGCCGTCTCGACCGTGCCCTGCGCCGCTGCGAGCACGCCGGGTGTGCCCGTCTTTTCCTGGTAGCGCAATACGTCCGCGTTCCAGATTTCGTAGCTGTAGCCGCCGGTGTGGGTCAGCAACTGCTTGAGCGTCGGCGAACTGCGCGCCGCACGCAGTCGCGGTTCGCCATTCTCGTCGAAACCCTCGAGCACCTGCGGATTCGCGGCCCAGGGAAGAACGTCCGCGGCCGTGGTGTCCAGCGACAGCTGGCCGCGCTCCACGAGCATCATGCAGGCGGTGCTGGTGATGGCTTTCGACATGGAGGCGATGTACTGCGGCGTGTCCACCGTAAACGGTGCGTCGCCGCCCAGCGTGGCCACACCGGCGGTCTGTTCGTAGAGCAGGCCGCTGCGGTCGGCCACCATGGCTGCGGTGCCCGGGGTGGTGCCGTCGCTTACGGCCTGTGTCAAAAGGGTGTCGATGGTCTGTTTGTCGAGCGCCATGGCGCCTCCTCTTTGTTTTATTCCGGCGCGGGGTCGGTTGTTCGCTACTGTGCGTTGATGCCGGCCTTGTTTTCCCGCAGCACGAATTTCTGGATCTTGCCGGTCGCCGTCTTGGGCAGCTCGTCCACGAAGGTGAACCACTTGGGCGTCTTGAAGTGCGCCAGGTTGTCGCGCATGAACTCCTTGAGCGCCTCTTCGGACAGGTCGGCGCCCGGCTTGCGCACCACGAAGGCGTGCGGCGATTCACCCCACTGCTCGTGCGGCATGCCGACCACACCGGCTTCGACAACGTCCGGATGCCGCAGCAGCACGCCTTCCACCTCCACCGACGAGATGTTCTCGCCGCCGCTGATGATCACGTCCTTGAAGCGATCGCGAATCTCGATATAGCCATCCGGATGCACCACGGCTGCATCGCCCGTGTGGTACCAGCCGCCCGCCAGCGCTTTTTCGGTGTTCTCAGGGTCGTTGTAATAGCCTTTCATCACCACGTTGCCGCGCACGACGATTTCGCCCAGCGATTCGCCGTCGTGGGGGACGAACTGGCCGTCCTCGGTCATCACACGGAGTTCACCCGAGGTCATCAGCTCGACGCCCTGGCGGGCCTTGAGACTGGCCCGGTCCGACGCGGAAAGCGCATCGTGCTCCGGCAGCGGTTCGCAGATGGAGATAAATGGCGCCGTTTCGGTGGCGCCGTAGACCTGCGTGATCTCCCAGCCCAGTTCGCCCTCGATGCGCTCGATCGTGGCGGCCGCCGGGGGTGCGCCGGCGGTGAACAGCTTCAGGCCCTTCGGCGCCGTCTTGCGCAGCGCGTCCGGCGCATTGGCGATCATGATGAGCACCGTTGGCGCGGCGCAGAAGAAGGTCACGTTTTCGGCGTTCATCAACCGGAAGATCTCTTCCGGCACGACCTGCGGCAGGCAAATGTGCGTGCCGCCGGCGGCGGTGATGTTCCACACGAAGGTCCAGCCGTTGGCGTGGAACATGGGCAGCGTCCACAGGTAGCGGTCGGCGGGCGTGAACGGCTGGTGCATCAGCGTCCCCACCACGTTCATGTAGGCGTTGCGGTGGGTCATCATCACGCCCTTGGGGCGCGAGGTGGTGCCGCTGGTGTAGTTGATGGTGATCAGGTCGTTTTCGCTGATCTCGGGGGCGTCGTACCCTGCCGACGCGGCCGAGACGAGCGTTTCGTAGTCCTCCCAGTTGTCGCGGGCGCCGTCCTCGTTGCCCGACAGCGCGACGAACCGCTCCACATCCGGGATGTCGGCGCGAATGCTGTCGACCATGTCCAGGTAGTCGGCGTGCACGCACACGACCCGCGCGCCGCAATGGTTGAGAATGTACTCGAACTCCCTGGCCGCCAGCCGGTAATTGATGGGCACGAGCACCGCGCCAATCTGCGGCACGGCGTAGTAGCCGACCAGATTCGACAGCGTGTTGGGCGCGATATAGGCCACCCGGTCGCCAAAGCCCACGCCCATGGCCTGCAGGCCATGCGACCAGCGATCACACAGGTCGAGAAACTGTTCGTAATTCAAGCGGGTATCGCCATCGACCACGGCCTCGCGCTGGCCGTGAACGCGCCGCGCCCGGCGCGCGAACTCCAGGGGGGACAATGCGATTTCCATGCGTTTTTCTCCTCCGAATGATAGCCGTGCCGCCCCTGATGTTTTGGTTTGATGCAGGGCGGCTTGTAAGTCTACATACTAAACTCGAGTCCGGTTACCCTAGCGGCGCAGCCGTGGGGTGGTCGCTGATCAGGCGATCTGGCGGACGCTTTCGATGATGCGCGCCCGCGAGCCGGTTACACTGATTGCACAATGAACTCTGCCATAAAAACCCGACGCATTCGCCGCTACGCCGAACAGGCGCGGGCGGAGATTCTCGATGCCGCCGAGGCGCTGCTGGCGGAGCAGCCCTACGGCGAGCTCACGGTCGAAAATCTGATGGCCCGGACCGGCATGACCCGATCAGCGTTCTACCACTACTTCAGCAATCGCGAAGCGGTGATGATCGCCCTGCTCGGCCGCATCGAATCCGATCTGCGAAAGGGCACGCTGCCCTACCTGAAGGTCGACACGGAGCTGTCCCCGCGCGAGCAGATGCGCCGGGCCATCGAAAGCGCGGTGGATACCTTCGGCCGGCACGCCGTGGTCATCTCGGGTGTGAACCAGGCGGCGCAGCAGCACGATGCCGTGGAAGCCTACTGGCGCTGCCAGATCATAGAGCCCTATATCGGCCTGCTGGCCGACCTGCTGCGCGACCAGCACGCTGCCGGGCAGACGCCCATCGAACGCCCGGACGAAATTGCGCATGCGCTGCTGTTGATGAACAGCAGCCTCGTGCTGGAGTCGATCAACCGCGACAAGAGCCTGGACGGCGTAGCCGAAACGCTCAGCAGTATCTGGCTGGCAACGCTTTATCCCGAGTAAACGAGGCTGTTCAGAGCAAGCGGTATCCGGCCTGCTATTGACAGCGCGTCAGCGGTAGCCGCAGACTGACATTGACGATACGTCAATAGACGCCGTTTTTCGTACTTCTTCGGCGTCTTTGGCCGGGAGCGCGGTGCCCGCCAGGCGCCGCGATCATCTCCGGTTTGGATCGACGGGCACCCGTTCGAGCCGGCAGGCATGTCGGCAGGGTACGGCTCTTGCCCCCGCTCAGTCCCCTCGCTGAGGCGGGAGCGTGCGGCGCCGGTACCGGAATCGGGTTCCCGTCGATCCCGCTTTTTCTCCTTCTGCCCTACGGCCTCTCAGACCGCCAGATCCCGGGGTGGTTTGCGATAGCGGCCGGCATCCGAAGGCGGCGGGAACAGCGCAATGCCCGCGGTAATTGGCCCCAGCCGGCCAATGAACATCATGACCAGGATGATCCATTTGCCGGCATCGCTCAGGTCGGCCGTGGCGCCCATGCTCAGCCCGACGGTGCCCAGGGCGGAGGCGGCCTCGAACACCAGCGCGGCGAAATCGCCGGTTTCGGTCAACAGCAGCAGGAAGGCGCCGACGGTCAGTGACAGCAGGTAGAAACCCAGGGTGGCCATGGCCATGAGGACGCGCTCTTCACGCACCACTTCTCCCGAAAGGATGACCCAGGAATCGCCGCGGAATGCCGAGGCGATCGCGCCGAAAAAAGTGGCCACCGTCGTCGACTTCACGCCGCCGCCGGTGCCGGACGGCGATGCACCCATGACCATGGCCACGATGACCAGCAGGATGGAAGCCGCGCCCAGCCCGGCAATGGGATAGGTATTGAAGCCCACGGTGGTCATGGCGGTCATGGTCTGAAAGAAGGCAGTCAGCAGACGCTCGCCGCGACCCAGTGCCTGCAGCTGCGGGTCGGTGAGCGCCAGCAATATCGTGCCGGCTGCCGCGAGCAGCAGCGTGACCTTCAGAATGACGCGCGAGGTCAGCGACAGGCGCTTGTGCTGCGTGAGCCAGCGCCACCAGTCGCTCATGACGATAAACCCGATGGCGCCGAGATAGCTCAGCGCCGCGACCACCACATTGACGCCCAGATGCCCGCGAAAGTCTTCAAGACTGTTGTCGAACAGACTGAAGCCTGCGGTACAGAATGCCGAGATAGCGTGGAATATGCCGTGCCAGATCGGCGCATCGATGCCTGCCTGGGCGAAGGCGTGAGACAGGTAGATTGCGCCCAGTGACTCTACCGTCACCGTGAACAGCACTACCGACCGGATGAAGCGCGCCAGGTTCATGCCCGAGGGCAACACGAAGACGGTTCGTGCAACATTCTCGTGTAGTCCATCCAGCCGATGCCGGATGGCCAGCATCATGAACGATCCCAGCGTCATGTAGCCGATGCCGCCAAGCTGGATAAGCGAAATGATGACCAGCTCACCGAAGAAACTGTAGCTGCCGGCGGGGCTGATCGTGACCAGGCCGGTGGTGGATACCGCCGATGTGGCAATGAACAGATGGTCGAGCAGCGCGGTACCCGGTGTGGCCTGCGATACAGGCAGACACAGCAGGATGAATCCGGCCAGCACGTAAAGCGAATAGCCGGCCACCAGCAGCGTGACTGGCCGCCGGTCGCGGATGAGCGCGGCGAAGCGGCGCCTAGCGCGGCGCATGTCGGCTTCTCGATTGCGTGACGCAGGCTGCTCGCTGCCGCATGTTAACCCCCCAGGTTCAGAGAGACGGCAGATTCGGTGGGCGTGCCCGGCAAGGCAATACGCAGAAATGCGGGGTCGCAAGTAATTGGGCGTACCGGTGGATCAGAAAAACGCCTGAATGCCCGTCTGCGCGCGGCCCAGAATGAGCGCATGGATATCGTGCGTGCCCTCGTAGGTGTTCACCGTTTCCAGATTCAGCATATGCCGGATGACGTGGTATTCGTCCACGATACCGTTGCCGCCATGCATGTCGCGGGCAGTGCGGGCGATGTCCAGCGCCTTGCCGGTGGCGTTGCGCTTCAGGATGGACACCATTTCCGGTGTGGCCCGGCCCGCGTCGAACAGCCGGCCCAGCTGCAGCGATCCCTGCAGCGACAGGGCGATTTCGGTCTGCATGTCGGCCAGTTTCTTCTGCACGAGCTGATTGGCCGCCAGCGGCCGGCCGAACTGCTTGCGGTCGAGCACATACTGGCGGGCCGCATGCCAGCAGGCTTCGGCGGCGCCCATGGCGCCCCAGGAAATACCGTAGCGGGCCTTGTTCAAACAGCCGAACGGGCCGCCCAGGCCCTTGGCATTCGGCAGCCGGTTTTCCTCGGGCACGAATACCTCGTCCATGTAAACGGTGCCGGTGAGGCTGGCCCGCATCGAGAACTTGCCCTCGATGGGCTGCGTGGTCAGACCTTTTGCGCCACGCTCGATGATGAAGCCGCGAATGATGTCGGCTTCGTCCTTGGCCCAGATGACAAACACATCCGCAATGGGCGCGCTGGTAATCCAGGTCTTGGCGCCGGAGAGCGAGTAGCCGCCCTCCACCGGCTTCGCCCGGGTGACCATGCCGCCGGGGTCGGAGCCGTGATCGGGCTCGGTCAGGCCGAAGCAGCCCACCCACTCGCCGCTGGCCAGTCTGGGCAGATACTGCTCGCGCTGGGCTTCGGATCCGTAGGCGTGAATGGGATGCATGACCAGGCTGGACTGGACCGACAGCGCCGATCGAAAGCCCGCATCCACCCGCTCCAGCTCCCGCGTGACCAGACCGTAGGCCACGTGCGACATGCCCGGGCAGCCGTACCCCTCGATAGTGGTTCCCAGCATCCCCAGCTCACCCATCTCGCGATAGATGGCCGGGTCGAAGGACGCGCTGCGGAAGGCCTCCACCACGCGGGGCATTAGCGAACGGCTGGCGTAGTCGCGCACCGCGTCCCGAATGGCGCGCTCGTCGTCGTGAAGCTGGCCTTCCAGATCAAGCGGATCGGCCCAGTCGAATGCGGTCTTGCCCATGAGGTCTTCCGTAATGGTTGAAGGCTTCGAGCCAGGGCTTGTATCACGTTGATCGCCCCGCAGCGAAACCGGGGATTGTTGCGGACAGTACCGATTCCATTTGAAGTCATGCGGTGGATTCATTATGTTCCGCGCCCCACTGGCAAGTGTATTCACAGGCGCTGGCGCCGCCCGGCGGGCGTTGGCCACCACGCGACGGAACGCAAAGGAGCGGGCCATGCCCAGCAAGCACTCCATGACGGCCTGGTTGGCCGGGCTGTTGATTCTGGCGGTTTCGCTGGGCGCGCAGGCCGCGCCCGCCGAGGCGAATGCCGCCGCGCAGGGCGAGCCGGCCTCCTATGCCGCCCTGGCCGATCTGCTGGAAAACGACAAGACTCGGCAGGCGCTGATTGACGAGCTGCGCGAGCTGTCTTCGGATGAGGCGGACGAGGTGGATGCCGCCGAGCCGCTCGCCAAGCCCGACCAGGACACCGCGCCCTCGCTGCCCCGGCGCATCGCGCTTTACACCGAAACGCTGGCCGAGAACCTGGGCGAGCGGGTATCCGCGGCCGTCGCCACGCTGAGCTTTTCCAGCGATGCCCAGGGGCAGGGGCCCGCCTTCGATAAAAGCGCCTTCTTCAGCGCCGTGGTTTCGCTGGCGCTGGTGGTCGGCACCACGGTCGCCCTGTATCTGCTGCTCCGCATGGCGGCCGGTCCGCTGTTTGCCCGGGCCGGGGAATGGGTGCAGACCAACGAGGCCAACGCCGCGGGGTTCTTGCGCCGGGTGTCCGCAATCGTGGGGTCCCTCCTGCTGGATATCGTGGTCATTCTGCTGGCCTGCGCTGCCGGCTACGCGATCGCGATGTTCGCGTTCGGCGAGTCGGGCAGCATCGGCACGCGCGAATCGCTGTTCATCAACGCCTTCGCCATGATCGAGGTGTTCAAGGCGCTGATCCGCGCCGTGTTTGCAGCGCGCTACGACGGCTTGCGGCCGTTTCCGTCCATGTCGGCCGAAGTGGCGGCCTGGTGGAGCGTGCGGCTGCGCTGGCTGACGGGCAGCATCGGGTATGCGCTGCTGCTGATCGTGCCGATCATCAACAAGCAGATTTCCTTCAATGTGGGCGCCATGGTCAGTCTGGCGATCATGACGGCGGCCTATTTGTATGCCATCCGCCTGATTCTGGGGAATCGGAAGGTGTTGACGGCCCGTATCATCGAATCGGCCGACAAGGCCTCGATGACCTTCTTTTCCGTTCTGCTGCGTATTCTGGCGCGGACCTGGGTGCTGATAGCGCTGGGCTACGTGACGGTGCTCTTTGCCGTGAGCCAGCTGTACCCCGACCAGGCGCTGCCCTACATGATGAGCGCCACCGGCCAGACGCTGCTGGCCATGGCTGGTGGTCTGCTGTTGTCGGCGCTGCTCACGCACGTCATCGGCCGCCGCATTCACATGCCCGAGCGTCTGACCTCGCTCATGCCCAAGCTGGAGGACCGGGTCAACGCCTTCGTGCCGGCCACGCTGAAGCTGGTGCGTCTGGTGCTGCTCGTGGTTGTCGTGGTGCTGGTCTTCAATGCCTGGGATGTCTTCAACCTCGTGGACTGGATCCGCTCGGAGGCGGGCGCCGCCACGCTGGCCATGCTGATTCGCGTGGGTATCGTGCTGCTGACCGCCATGCTGTTCTGGACGGTGTCCGCCAGCATCATCGAGGCGCGCATGAACACCGGCGAGGCCAGCTCGCGCAAGGCGACGCTGCTCACGCTGTTCCAGAACGTGCTGGCCATCATCATTTCCACCATCACCTTCATGGTGGTGCTGTCGCAGATCGGCGTGGACATCGGCCCGCTGATTGCCGGCGCCGGCGTGCTGGGCCTGGCTGTGGGCTTCGGCGCGCAGAAGATGGTGCAGGACGTGATCACCGGCGTGTTCATCCAGATCGAGAACGCCATGAACGTAGGCGACGTGGTAACCGTGGCCGGTATTTCCGGCACGGCGGAACGTCTGTCGATCCGCTCGGTCGCCATTCGCGATTTGTCCGGCACCTTCCACATCGTGCCGTTCTCGTCGGTGGGTACGGTGTCCAACTACATGCGCGATTTCGCCGTGCACAAGGGCGAGTACGGTATTGCCTATCGCGAGGACATCGACCACGCCACCGAAAAGCTGCGCGAAGCCTTCGAAGAGCTCAAGCAGGACGCCACGCACGGTCCCAATATCATCGAGGACATCAACGTGGCCGGCGTCGTGGCGCTGGGCGACAACGCCGTCACCATTCGCGTGCTCATCAAGACCCGGCCGGGCAGCCAGTGGGCCGTGGGCCGCGCCTACAACCGGCTGGTCAAGATTCACTTCGACCGTGCGGGTATCGAGATTCCGTTTCCGCATCGCACGCTGTACTTCGGCGAGGATCGCGACGGCCATGCCGCGCCGGCGCATCTGCGCATGCTGGGTCACGACAGCGACGATGCGCCGGGCACGCCGCCGGCGGCCGGCGGGCGCAGTGGCCAATCCGGCAAGCCGTCGCTGCCCGACAACGGCGAGGTGGGCCGCGAGGACTGACGCAACGCCCGCACGCGCGTGGCATGCTTGCGGGCAATGACTTGCGCGGACCGGTACGAATGAGCGAAGCGCCAAGCCACAGGTCCGCCGGACCGGCGCGCAGCGTGTCGGCCGTGGTGCTGCCCAGCTGGGCCAAGGCGGCCGCGCGCTGCGGTTTCGACCTGGAGCCCGTGCTCCGGGCGGAGGGCATAGAACTGGATCTCATGCAGCTCGAGCATGCCCGGATCAGCCTGCGTCAGCTGGACCGGGTGCTCGAGCGCTGCATCGAGCGCACGCCCGATACGCATTTCCCCTTCGTGGTCGGCGAGACGTTCGCCTTCGAGTATCTGCCGGACATGGAAACGTTTCTGACCACCAGCTCGACGCTGCGTGATGCGGCGCGGGTGCTGGAGTGGATTCCGGAACTCGTCAACCCGCTCATCGACGCGCGCATGGTCGAAACCGGCGCGTCGGCCCGTATTGTTCTGGATCTGCCGCCCTCGGTGCGTTCCGGCGAAAAGCCGTACCACGCAGAAATGTTCTTCGCCTCGATCATCAAGTTCGTTAGGGCGCTCGCGGGGCAGCGGGCCGGCCTGCAGCGACTGGATTTCACGCATTCGGCGCCCGCCTACGCTGACCGCTACACGCCGTTTTACGGTTTGCCGGTCGCCTTCGGGCAGCGCGAGAATGCCCTGCATTGCGATCGCGATTCGCTGGACCGCAAGCTGGACAGTGATGCGCCGGGTTTGCATCAGCAGGCGGCGGCACTGGTCGAGCAGCGTATTGCCCGGCTGCACAGCCGGCCGCTGGCCGAGCGCGTGGAGAGCCTGCTGGGGCGCAATCTGTCGCTGCTGGGGCAGGGCATCGAAGATGCGGCAAAAGCGCTGAATCTGGGCACCCGCACGCTGCAGCGGCAGCTGGCCGATGAGGGCACCACCTTTGCGCTGATCGTGGACCGGGTTCGGTACGCACAGGCGCGGCGCATGCTGGCGGATGGCCACCGGATCGATCGCATCAGCGATTCGCTGGGCTTTTCCGACCGCCGCAGTTTCACTCGCGCCTTCAAGCGCTGGTCGGGCCGGACACCGAAGGCCTATCGCGACGGTGTCGCCGGACCAGGTCCGGCCTGATCCAGCCGCAGTCCCCGGGGCCGGGCGATATCAGCGGCGCAGATGAACGGGCCTTACCTGAAATCAGGTTTGTTGCAGACTCGACTATGGGATCCGACGTGCAGGTCTGTCGCCTAAAGTTCCTTTTTCGGCGCCTCGAGTCGTTTGCAGAACGCGCCCAAGGGCTTAGCTTGTGCATCGGACGCCGTGGCAATTGTTAACACGCCCTAGCAACGCTGTTCGTTTCAGGAGACTCCCGTGACCCGTTCCACCCAGGACATCGACCGCGAAATCGTCCCGCGCAAGGGGCTGGATTTTCATTTGCGCGAGGACGACATCCCGAAATACTGGTTCGCCAATGACCCGTTCAAGACCCGCTTCGTCGATGCGATGTCGCTGCTGTTCCCGGAAGGCGAAAAATTCTTCATTCAGTGCGTGCGCGATTACAAGGATCAGGTGACCGACCCGAAGCTTCTGGAGGAGATACGGGATTTCACGTTCCAGGAAGGCCAGCATTCGATGGTTCACATCGAATTCAACAACCGCGTGGCGCGGCAGGGGGTGGCCGTCCCCGAGATCATGGCGTACCAGAAGAAGTTCATGGCGGCCATCCGCCGCCGACTGCCAAAACAGTACACCCTGGGCATGACCGCGGCCGCCGAGCACATGACGGCGCTCATGGCGCATTATTTCCTCGGCAACCCGGAAACCTTCGACGACGCTGACGAGCGTATTCGCGCCATTTATTTCTGGCATGCCATCGAGGAAATCGAGCACAAGGCGGTGGCCTTCGACGTGTTCCAGAAGGTCGCGAAGGGAGGCTACTTCGTGCGCTCGCTCGCCATGCTGCATCTCACCGTCGACTTCCCGTTCCACACCTTCATGATCATGCGGCACATGCTGAAGGTTGACGGCTTCAGCCGCGAAGAGCGTCTCAAGCTCTGGCTGAATGGTCTGGTCTGGCTTTACGGGCCCAACGGCATCTACGGAAAGATGCTGGTGCACTACCTGCGCTGGTACAAGCCTGGCTATCACCCCTGGGACGCTGGTGAAACCGCCGCGTTCCAGCGCTGGCGCGACGCCTACGCGCGCCAGCACGGCGATGCGATTGCGGCCACCAACGATTTCATGAAGGCGCGTGCCTAGCATGGCTATCTGCCTGCCAATTAAGTAAAAATCCGGAGTTGGGATAGCCTTTTCTGCCCCCAGTGTCGTGACTTCACACGACGCGAAGGAACTGCAAAGGCATGTCAGAAATTAAGGACAAGGTGGTCATCGTGACCGGCGCCAGCAGCGGCCTGGGCGCCGCCACGGCGCGCCGGCTGGCCGACTCCGGTGCCCGGCTGATGCTGGCCGCAAGACGCGAAGATCGCCTCAAGACACTCACTGACGAGATCACGCAGGCCGGCGGAAAGGCTGCCTATCGGGTGACCGACGTTACCGACCGGGCGCAGGTCGATGCGCTGGCCGACGCGGCCCGCTCGGAGTACGGCCGTATCGATGTGCTGATCAGCAACGCCGGGCTCATGCCGCTGGCGCCCATGGATGAGCTGAAGGTCGACGAATGGGACACCATGGTCGATGTGAATCTCAAGGGCGTGCTTTACGGGGTGGCGGCCGTATTGCCCACCTTCCGCTCGCAGCAATCCGGCCATTTCATCAACCTGTCTTCCGTGGCCGGCCACAAGGTCATGCCGGGCGGGACGGTGTATTGCGCCACCAAGTTCGCGGTGAAGGCCCTGTCAGAAGGTCTACGGATGGAGTCCAACGGCGAAATCCGGGTTACTAACATATCGCCCGGCGCGGTGGATACCGAGCTGCCTGACCACATCAGCGACAAGGACGCGGCCGAAATGGCCGGCGAGCTCTACCAAGACGCCATCGACGCCGACGCCATCGCCCGGGCCATTGCCTACGCGATCGAGCAGCCGGAGGACGTGGACGTGAACGAAATGATCATCCGCCCCACGGCGCAGCAGATGTAACCGGTTGCGCGGACGCACCAAACCAATTTTTTCGCACCAGGCCAAGGAGGCCGCATGAGTCAGAAACTGCAAGGAAAACGTATCGCCTTTCTCGCCACCGACGGCGTGGAGCAAATCGAACTCACCCGTCCCTGGAAAGACCTGGAAGCCGCCGGTGCACAGGTCGAGCTTGTTTCGCTGGAGAGCGGCGAGATAGACGGCTACAACCATCTGGACAAGGCCGACAGCTTCAAGGTCGACAAGACCGCGGCCCAGGCCAAGGCAGACGATTATCACGGTCTGGTCCTGCCCGGCGGCGTAGCCAATCCGGACGCTCTGCGCATGGATGCCGACGCCATCCAGTTCGTGAAGGAGTTCTTCCGCCAGAAGAAGCCGGTGGCCGCCATCTGCCACGCCGCCTGGACGCTGGTCGAGGCGGATGTGGTCAACGGCCGAACGCTGACGTCCTGGCCGAGTCTGCAGACCGACCTGCGCAATGCCGGCGCCACCTGGGTGGACGAGCAGGTTCACGTGGATCAGGGGCTGGTGACCAGCCGCAATCCGGATGATCTGGATGCCTTCTGCAGCAAGGCGATCGAGGAATTCGCCGAGGGCAAGCACGAGGAGCAGGCCATCTCTGCCTGATACCCAACCCGCGGGTCGGCTCGACGCCGGCCCGCAGGCTTGATTACAACGCAACCGCAGAACCAGGAGTCGAAATGAAACGTTACGCATACGCCCATTGGGAAGGCAGCCTCAAGGAAGGTCAGGGCCGTATTTCCGTGAAAAGCGGCGCCCTGAAAAACGCCGAGTATTCCTTTGGTACCCGATTTGAAAGTGGCATCGGCACCAATCCCGAAGAACTGATCGGTGCCGCGCATTCGGGTTGCTACTCGATGGCCCTGTCGATGATTCTGGGCGAAGCCGGCTACACGCCGGAGTCGATCGATACGAAAGCCACCGTCAACCTCGAGGAAGACGATGACGGCTTTGCCATCAGCACGGTCCATCTGGACGTGACGGCCAAGGTCCCGGGCGCGGACGAGCAGGCGTTCATGGAGGCAGCCAACAAGGCCAAGGCAGGCTGCCCTGTCTCCAAGCTGCTGAACGCGAAGATCAGCATGGACGCGAAGCTGGCAGGCTGAGCCGGCAGGCGGTCAGTCAGTCCGCCCAACGCCCGGCGGGTCGTGTGAATGCGGCCCGCCGGGTGCCATGACCAGGTTTCAAGAACAAACAGGAGAGGCGCATGAGCGAGCATTTGTCGTCGGCATTCATTCAGTCCCAGCGCGACCGGCTGGAAACGCTGCGTCAGCAGATTCTCGGTGAGGAAACCGGTGCCGGTGCGTCGGAGATCCCGCGCGACAGTCACGCCGCCGATGCACGCGATTCCGGCGAAAAGGGCGCGCGCGAGGCGCAGCGCAGTCGGCAGGAGGCGCTGGACGCCAACGGTCGCATGCAGCTCGGCAACATCAAGCGGGCGCTGGAGAAGATCGAGGAAGGGTCCTATGGGCTGTCCGATGACAGCGGCGAACCCATTCCCCAGGCGCGCCTGGAAGCCATTCCGGAGGCCCTGCTGACCGTCGAGGAAGAAGAGGAGCGAGAGCGCCGTAACGAAATCCAGGGCAATCCACCGGTGGCGTGATGCCGCTGGGCGGCATACTGGTCCCTGCCAATTCCCACTACCGGAAACCTGATGCGCGCTATCCGCTACTGCCTGATCCTCTTCGCAGGCCTCATGCTGGCCGCCTGCGGTCCCGAAGCACGTCTGACGGTCGAGGCCGGCACCGGTCCGGCCCCGGCCCTGCCGGCCCCCCAGTCGTCCCTGATCCCGACCATCAACATCGCCCCGGCCAATCGCTGGCCCGACGGGCGCATGCCCCAGGCCACGGCCGGCACGCGTGTCAACGCTTTTGCCGAGGGCCTGAGTCACCCCCGCTGGCTGCTGGTGCTGCCCAATGGCGACGTGCTGGTGGCCGAGAGCAATGCCCCCGCGGGGTCGGGTGGCAATTCGGGCATCAAGGGGTGGGTGCAGAAGAAGGTCATGGCGAAGGCCGGTGCCGGCGTGCCCAGCGCCGACCGGATCACCCTCCTGCGCGATACCGACGATGACGGGGTGGCCGACCAGCGCAGCGTCCTGCTGGAAGGGCTGTATTCTCCGTTCGGCATGGCTTTGGTCGATGACCAGCTTTACGTGGCCAACGCGGACGCTGTGCTGGCCTTCCCCTTCGAGCCCGGCCAGACGCGCATCGATGCCGAGGGCCGCACGGTCGCCGAGCTGCCCGGCGGTCCGCTGAACCATCACTGGACCAAGAATATCGTCGCCAGCCCGGACGGCAGGTATCTGTACGCCGCCATCGGCTCGAACTCCAATATTGCCGAGAACGGCCTCAGCGCCGAGCGGGGCCGGGCCGCCATCTGGGAAATCAACCTGGAGACCGGTAAGCACGAGATTTACGCCGACGGCCTGCGCAACCCGGTGGGTATGGCCTGGGTGCCGCAGGATGGCGAGGCGCACCAGCTCTGGACCGTGGTGAACGAACGCGACGCGATCGGCGGCGATCTGGTGCCCGACTACATGACTTCGGTGCAGAAAGGCGGCTTTTATGGCTGGCCGTGGAGCTATTACGGACAGCATGTGGATGAGCGCGTGCAGCCGCAGCGCCCGGACAGGGTGGAAAAGGCCCTCAAGCCGGATTACGCGCTGGGTCCGCACACAGCCTCGCTCGGCCTGGCGTACAGCGGCGACAACGCGCTGCCCGCGGCGCTGCGCCGGGGCATGTTCGTAGGCCAGCACGGTTCCTGGAACCGGCAGCCGCGCAGCGGATACAAGGTGATTTTCGTACCGTTCAGCAACGGCCGGCCCGACGGCATGCCCGTGGATGTGCTGACCGGGTTTCTGGATACCGAAGCTGACGAAGCCAACGGCCGCCCGGTGGGTGTGGCGCTGGACAACGAGGGCGCCCTGCTGGTTGCGGACGACGTGGGCAATGTTATCTGGCGGGTCAGCGCGGCCCGCTGACCCCATCAACCCCATCAAACGGGCAAGGAGGCCACATGGATCTTCAATTGAACGGCAAGACGGCGCTGATCACCGGATCGACCCAGGGCATCGGTTTCGCCATCGCCCGCGGGCTGGCCGCGGAAGGCGCCGCGGTGATCGTCAATGGCCGCAGCGAGGGCCGGGTCAGCGACGCGGTGGCACGCATCCGCGCCGACCTGCCGCAGGCCGAGGTGGGCGGCATGCACGCCGACCTGGGCAGCCGCGACGGCGTCGATCAGCTCACCGCGCACGCCCGACGCTGCGACATCCTGGTGAATAACGTCGGGCTTTTTGGCCCCACGGACTTTCTGGATATCGACGACGAAACCTGGCAGCGCTACTTCGACGTGAACGTCATGTCTGCCGTGCGGCTGTCGCGCTTCTATCTGCCGGGCATGCTGGAGCAGGGCTGGGGTCGCCTTCTGTTCGTGTCGAGCGAGTCGGGCATTCACATTCCGCCCGAGATGGTCCACTACGGATTCACCAAGTCCGCGCTGCTGTCGCTGTCGCGCGGTATTGCCGAAAGCTTTCCCGGCACCGGCGTAACCTCCAACGCCATCCTGCCCGGGCCCACCCGCTCCGAGGGCGTGAGCGACATGCTGGCCGATATGGGCGAGCCGGGTCAGTCGGCCGAGCAGATCGAGCGGAAATTCATTGATCAGGCGCGGCCCAGTTCGCTGATCAAGCGGCTGGCCACGCCAGAGGAAGTCGCCAATCTGGCCGTGTATCTGGCCAGTCCACTGTCGTCGGCCACCAATGGTGCGCCCATGCGGGTGGATGGCGGCGTGGTACGCGCCATGGCCTGAGGCCGGCACGGCGTGGACAAAGGCGCCGCGGCACGGCAGGCTGACGGCGCCTGAGTGCATTACCCACAATTTTGAACAAGGGGGAGATTATGGATGCTTACACCGCCGTACTGCTTTACGCGGGCTGGATGCTGGTCCTGACGCTGGCGTATGCGTTTCCGCGTATTCCGCTGGCCCTGACCGGCCAGAAATCAATCGATAGCTGGGAACGCGGCAAGGAGAGTCCCGATCCGGCCATTCAGCAGCGCATGAAAGCGGCGCACATGAACTGCGTGGAAAACTTTCCGGTCTTTGCCGCCGTGGTGGTGGCCGCCGGCCTGATGAACGAATTGGCCGCCATTGGTGGTCTGGCCGCCTGGGTTTTCTACGCCCGTCTCGGCCAGAGCCTGGTGCACATCAGCGGTACCTCCTTCGTGCAGATCATGCTCCGCGCGACCTTCTTCGTCGCGCAGGTATTCATCATTCTTTACATGATCTACCTGCTCGCCTTCTAGGGCGACGCGATCAGCTTGAACTCACCCGGCCGGGCCCTCGAGGTTCGGCCGGGTTTTTCATGGGCCCCGGCGCGGGCCATGAGGCAGACACCGTGCTGAGCCCGATCCAGAAAGCGGAAATACGTGCGCTGGCCCGGCAGGTCCTGTGGCCGGAACAATGGGATGCATTGCCCTGGGAAGACGCCTGGCGCGGCGTTTATCCGGCCCGGCCGAACGACGCAGACATCACACGGGAGGCGCGCAGGCTGGAGCAGACGCTGGCCCGCATCGCCGCCCGGGGTGATCCTGGACAGGAATTTGCCGACACGCAGAGCCATCGCCGCATGATTTTGCTGGCGTCGGCCCGGACGTTTGACGTCTACCGGTTTCGGGCCGATCCCGAATCGCCGCGCGGTTAGCCCGGGCGCCGCTCAATCGCGCAGACTCGCCAGCGCGGGCTGACGCAACACGCCGCGAATACCCAGCATGCCGGCCGTCGCAATCGACCCGGCCGCCAGCCCGATGGCCAGCAGCCAGACCAGCGGTCGGAGCTGGTAATCCAGATCCAGCAGCTGGACGGCGAGCACCACCGCCAGCGTCTGTGCGCAGAGCGTGGCGAGCAGGGCCGAGAGCAGCCCCACCCCGAGAAATTCGGCCAGCGCCGCCCGCCGCAACAGACTCGCTCGGGCGCCCAGCGCGCGCATGACGGCGGCTTCCCGCAGCCGCTCGTGGCGGGTGGTCTGGATGGCCGCCAGCAGAACCAGCACGCCCGCCATGAGCGTGAACAGGAACACGAACTCCACGGCGAGGCTGACCCGGTCGATGACCTGCTCGAGCTGGCGCAGGATGACCTGGATATCCAGTGTGCTGATGTTGGGAAAGCGGCGGATCAGCGTCGATAACGCTGCTTCGTCAGCCGGCTCGACCTTGATGCTGGTGATCCAGGTGGTGGGGTAGTCGTCGAGAAAGCCAGGCGGGAAGATCAGATAGAAGTTGGCCTGCAGACTGTCCCAGTCGATGTGCCGGATGCTGCTGATTTCGGCGCGAAAGGTCTCGCCCGCAACATCGAAGCCCAGGCTGTCGCCCAGGCCCACGTTCAGCCGTTCGGCCACGGATTCGTCAATGGACACAAGCGCCCGGCCGTGGTCTTCCGCCGTAAACCACTGCCCGGTGACCACCCGGTTGTCGTTCTTCAGTTCCGCCTGCCAGGACAGATTCAGCTCGCGGCGCATCAACTCGCCAGCTTCCTCCCGGTCGACCTTGTCGTTCGGCAATGCTTCGCCGTTACGCTGAGTCAGGCGACCGCGGATCATCGGATACAGCTCGGGCGACCGGTTCATCTGCTCGCTCAGATAGCGCTCGACCTGATCCAGCTGATCAGGTGCGATGTTGATCAGAAACCGGTTGGGCGCGTCCTGGTCGATACTCTGCTCCCAGCTGGCCAGGATGTCGGTCCGCACGATGGCCAGCGTGAACAGCACCGCCAGGCCGATACCGAAGGCCACGATCAACAGGCTGGTCTGCTGCGGCCGCCGCAGCAGCGCGGTCACGCCCTGGCGCCAGCCGCCCACCGGCACCAGGGCGCGATCGACCAGCAGGCCAAGCCCCTTGAGAAACAGGCGGGCGGCCGCCCACAGCACGATGGCGCTGAGCAGCCCGCCGCCCAGCACGTACAGGCACAGCAGGAGATCGCCGGTCTGCCAGGCCACCAGGCCGACCACGGACAGTATCGCCACCGGGTACAGGGCCCGGGTGGCCGGGTCGCCCGCCGCGCTGCCCTGCAGCACGCGCAATGGCGGCGCGTTGCGGGCGGCGGCCAGCAGCGGCCAGGCAAAGCCGCCCAGAATGACCGCGCCGGTCAGCAGCGCCGGCCACAGCGACAGCGGACTGGCGCCGGGTAGCGCCAGCGACAGGGCCCGCGCGGCGATACCGCTGAGCACCGCCTGCGCCGTCCAGCCCAGGCTCAGGCCGAGCACAATGCCCGCGCTGCCCAGCATCACCAGCTGCCAGGCCAGCATGCGGCCCAGAAAACCCCGGCGCGCCCCGAGTGACTTGATCAGCGCGATCTCGTCGTAGCGGCGCAGCGCGTGCTGATGCGCCGTCATGGCGATCGCGATGCCGGCCAGAATGACGGCGATCAACGCCGACAGATCGAGAAACACTTCGGCGCGATCCAGTGCCCGCTGCAGCGCAGGCCGCGCTTCGGACGCGCTTTCCATGGATTCGCCCCGGCCGAGCGTTGGCTCGGTCTCGGCGCGCCAGCTGCGCACAACGTCCGGCTCGCCCGCCAGCAGCACGTTGTATTCGGCCCGGCTGCCGGGCTGCAGCAGCTTGGTGGCGGGCACGTCGGCCAGGTTCATCAGCACCCGCGGCGCCAGGCCCAGAAAGCCGGCGCCGCGATCCGGCTCCGCGATCAGCCGGGCAGTGATTTCCAGTTCGGACTCGCCCAGCTGCAGGCGGTCGCCAAGGCGCAAGTCCAGCTCGGCGAGCACCCGGCGCTCTACCCACACTGCCCCGGCCGGCGGCCCGCTGCCGATCGTCTGACCGCTGCTGTCTTCGGCATCGCGGCTGATGATGACCTCACCGCGCAGCGGGTAGGCCGGCTCGACCGCCTTGACCGATACCAGCGCCGTGTTTTCGCCCCCCGGCTGGATGCCCACGCTGGCGAATTCGACCGTTTCCGCCACGCGCAGCCCCGCGGCCTGCATCGCCTCGCGACGGTCGGGCGCCAGCCTATCGCGCAGTTCCAGGCGCAGGTCCGAGGCGATTGCTTCGCCGCCGCCGGCCGCCATGGCGGCGCGCACACGGTCGGTGAACAGGCTCACCGCCGCGGCCGCGGCCACTGCAATGGCCACCGCGGCAACCAGCAGCAGCAGATCGCCGCGCAACCCCTCGCGGCGCAGCTGCAGCCACGCGAACCGAGCGCTGTTCATGCCAGGCGACCGCTGCTTAGCGTAAGGCAGCGATCGCAGTGACCCGCCAGTTCCCGGTCGTGCGTGACCATGACCAGCGTGGTGCCGGTTTCGCGGTTCATCTGGAAGAGCAGGTCGCTGATGCTGTCGCTGGTCTTGTCGTCGAGGTTGCCGGTGGGTTCGTCGGCGAACAGAAGCTGCGGGCGAATCGCAAACGCCCGCGCCAGGGCCACACGCTGCTGCTCGCCCCCCGACAGTTGTCGCGGACGATGCGTCAGGCGGTGCGCCAGCCCCACCGATTCCAGGGCCTGGCTGGCGCGCTGACGCGCGTCGGGCTGGCCGCTGAGCTCGAGCGACAGCATGACGTTCTCCACGGCGGTCAGGCCCGACAGAAGCTGGAACGACTGGAACACGAAGCCGACCCGGCCGGCCCGCAGGGCGGCGCGATCGTCTTCATCCATGCCGGCCAGTGACTGGCCGAGCAACCGGATTTCGCCCGAACTGACCTCGTCCAGCCCCGCGAGCAGGCCCAGTAGCGTGCTCTTGCCGCTGCCGGAACTGCCTACAATGGCAAGGCTTTCGCCGGCGGCGACCTCGACATCCAGGTTATCGAGGATGGTGAGCGACGTTTCGCCGCTGCTAACCTGCTTGCCGATATTCAGCGCCTGTATGGCTGGCTTGTGTTCAGATGACGCTTGCAATGAAAAAAATCCTTTCGATTCTGTATCTATTCGTCGCTGTTGCAGTGATCGTGCCGCCCGCTGCGGCGTCGGCCAATGACGGTGAACCGACCATTCTGGTGCTGGGTGACAGTCTGTCCGCAGCCTATGGCCTGGACAAGGACGACGGGTGGGTCGCGCTTATGCGAGACCGCCTCGCCACGGAAGGCTATCCGCATCAGGTGTTCAACGCGAGCATCAGCGGCGAGACGACGTCGGGCGGGCTGCGCCGTCTGCCGGATCTGCTCGACAGGCACGCGCCGCAAATCGTCGTGCTCGAGCTGGGTGCTAACGATGGCCTGCGCGCCCTGTCGCTCAGCGCCATGCGCGGCAACCTCAAACAGATGATCCAGGCCAGCCGCGAAGCCGGCGCGCAGGTGCTGTTGCTGGGTATGCGTATCCCGCAGAACTACGGGGCCACCTATGCGGATGCCTTTTTTGAATCCTTTCAGCAGCTGGCAACTCAGATGGATGTGGCCGCGGTCGAATTCTTCCTTGCCCCCATTGCGCTGAACCAGGACTATTTCCAGTCGGATCGGCTGCATCCCAATGCCGCCGCCCAGCCGATGCTGCTGGACGAAATGTGGGATGAACTGGCCGGCATGCTGCCTGAGAAGCCGGAATAGATTGAGGTCTTGCAAAACTGTCCGAATGCCCAAATATTGAGCCAATTGCGCGCAAGTAGCTGTAATAAGTGAAAAAAATTTTCTCCATCGTCTTGAATGCAAGCAGCCAGGCCCTAGGTTATGAGGCACAGGAGGCGAAGAAGGGTTAAAGGCCTCCAATTGATCAGACAATGACCTGGAGGTAATGACAATGGCATTGCAGCACTATCAACCGAACAGCGTTCTGCAGCAGTTCAACAACGAGATCAACCGGCTGTTCAGCCGCAGCTTTGATGACTATCCGGCGCTTGCCAACAGCGGCTGGGTACCGGCCGTCGACGTGCACGAAACCGAAGACGCTTACCGCATCGAGGCGGATGTGCCCGGAATCAAGGCGGACGACATCGAAGTCACGCTGGAAAAAGGGGTGCTGACCCTGCGCGGCGAGCGCAAGGCAGAGCATGACGCCGAGCAGCAGGGCACGCGTCACGTGGAGCGATCCTACGGGGCCTTCGTACGTCGGTTCTCGCTGCCCGATACGGCCGACGCGGACAACATCGACGCCGAGGTGAACAACGGCGTGCTCCGGCTGACCATAAAGAAGAAGGCCGAGAGCAAGCCGCGGCGCATCGAGGTCAAGGTCAACAGCTGATTCGGCCCCGGCCCACTCGCCGACCCAAAGGCCCGCCGTTCTGGCGGGCCTTTTTTATAGCTCTTCGCGCTCTAGGTAATTACTGAGTGAGTGCGGCTCTGCGTTATCTCGTGTTGCTGAAAGCACAAGAGTTTCGCCGCTGCTGCGCAGCTGATGCGAGTACCTTTTTTTGCCAGAAAAAAAGGAACCAAAAAAGCTGGTTCCGGCCTTGTTGCCCGTTTATCCGCTACGCGGATTAACGGGTCCCCGTGCAGGCTGCGGAACGCGGACAGGTCGGCCCGACTCGCATCCTGCGAGGCGGGCCTCAAAAGTACATCCTTGTACTTTTGACCTTGCGTCCCCCAGCCCGCCCGGCAACTCGGACGGCGGACGAAGGCACTGAGGCTGAATTGGTGTGCTCTTGAATCCCCGTCGAACTAGCCGAGCACCGGAGGCAGCCGGGGTTCCCGGCCCGAGCGTGGGACAGGAGTCCCTCATTCGGACCCTCGGCTGGCGCAGGCGCGCAGGGTACCCGGTAGCGAAACGCAGTTTTGCTACTGGGCGAGTTCGCGGGGAACGCCTTTTTGCTTCCTTTTTCGACGTTTATCGAAAAAGGAAGGTGCATCAGCTGCGTAGCAGCGGCGCAATGCTTACATCCCGATTCAGTCTCATCGAACTGGTTGCCGAATACTTTCCCGCTAAAGTGCGAAGAACCTTTTTATTGTTGTCTTGCAGATCAGTTCGTCGCGCCGCTACAACGGCGGCCGCTCGTAGCCGCCCAGCCCGGCCTCGGCCAGCAGTTCGGCGAACCGAATGCTGCTGTGGTCCTCCAGATAGGGCGCGATGATCTGTACCCCCACCGGCAGCCCGTCTGCCGTGCGTCCGGCCGGCGCGACCGTGGCCGGCAGCTTCGCCGTGGTGGCGGCGGCAATCCAGAGAAACTGATCGCGGTAGGGGCGGGGTTGACCGTCCACGTGAATTGTCCGCGACAGCACCGTGCCGGCCTGATCATGCGGGATGGCCGGGGTGGGCGTAACCGGCGTGATCAGCACGTCGTAGCGCTCGAAAAAGTGCGCCCAGCCCTCGCGCAGCTTTTCCCGCTGCTCATGGGCGCGCGCCCAGTCCTTGTGGCTGGCCGTGGCGGCTCGCAGAAATTCGCCGATGGGGCTCTGGCCGCGGCCGGTCCATTTGTAGAAGGCGGCGCCGGCGCGCATGCGCTTGTACAGCTTCGTCGGTACGCCGGCACCGATGACGGCGTTGAGCAGTTGGTTGTAAAGCGCGGCCTGCTCTTCCAGCGTCGCCGGCAGGGCGGGCTCGTAATCGACCTGTCCGCCGGCCTGTTCGATTCCGCGGGCCAGGCCCTCCAGGCGCGACCGGGTGGCCTGATCGACCGGACAGAAAGAATCATCCAGATGGCAGGCCACGCGGAAATCGGAGAGTTTCTCGCGGCGGGACGGCGGAAGCTGCAGCTTCCAGCCCCCGCGTTCCAGCGGGCCCGCGCCGGCCACGACGTCCAGCACGAGGCGCAGGTCCGCGGCGCTGCGGGCGAGCGGGCCGCCTACGGCAAGGTCCGGCTCGGACCGCGTACCCGGCGGCCCCGGAATATGGCCCTGCAGCGGCACGATGCCCCAGGAGGGTTTGTGTCCGTACACGCCGCACCAGTGGGCCGGCGTGCGGATGGAGCCGCCGATGTCGCTGCCCAGCTCGAAGCTGGTCAGCCCGGCCGCGACGGCGGCTGCGGCGCCGCCGGACGAGCCGCCCGGGGTCCGCGTGGTGTCCCAGGGATTATTGCTGGTGCCGAAGACGCTGTTGTAGGACTGGATGTCCTGCGCCATGCGCGGCACGTTGGTCTTGCCGTACACGATCGAGCCCGCATCGAGCAGCCGCTGCGTGGCAATGGCGTTACGCTCCGGCCGGTAGCCGCGCAGCGACGGGTCGCCACAGACGGTGGGCAGGCCGACCACGTCGTAGGTGTCCTTGAGGGTGATCGGCAGGCCGTGTAGCGGCCCCCAGAGTTCCCCCTTTGCCAGCGCCTCATCGGCTGCTTCGGCGCGTGCCCGTGCCGCCTCCACATTCAGGGTGACCACGGCATTGAGCGGCGGATTGACGCGTTTTTCGCGCGCCAGCACCTGGTCCAGTGCCTCCACGGCGCTGATTTCGCGCGCGCGAGTGGCGCGGGCCAGGTCCGCGGCCGAGTCGTGGTGGGATACGGAATCAGTCATGTCGGTCGTGCCTGCGAAAAACCGGGCGGCGCGGACGATAGCAGCTTGGCGCGCCGCCCGGTAGCACTTTGTTGAGAATAATTCGTATTTACGAAACGGCGGCTCTGCGTTAGACTGCGCCCGCGCTGGGGCGGCCGTATTCCGCGTCGCCGGCGCTCACATTTGCAACCACGTTCTGCAGCCTCATGAAGAATCTGCGCAGCGAGCAGGTGACTTCGGTCCGTCACTGGAACGACAGCCTGTTCAGCTTCACCACAACGCGTCAGCCCGGCGTGCGTTTTGAAAACGGCCAGTTCCTGATGCTGGGCCTGCCGGTAGACGGCAAGCCCCTCATGCGCGCCTATTCGGTGGCCAGCGCCAACTGGGAGGAGCAGCTGGAGTTCTTCAGCATCAAGGTGCCCGACGGCCCGCTGACATCACGGCTGCAGCATCTGCAGATTGGCGACGAAATACTCCTGAGCAGCAAGCCCACGGGCACGCTGCTCATCGATGACCTGCACCCCGGCAAGCGGCTCTACCTGTTCGCCACGGGAACAGGGCTGGCGCCGTTTCTGTCGATCATCAAGGATCCGGATACCTACGAGCGCTTCGATCGTGTGGTGTTGACCCACGGCGTGCGCCAGGTCAGTGATCTGGCCTACCACGACTACATCACCCGCCAGTTGCCGCAGCACGAGCTGCTGGGCGACATCATCGCCCGGCAGCTGGTCTACTACCCCACCGTCACGCGTGAGCCCTTTCGCAACGAAGGCCGGCTGACCGAGCTTGCCGAAACCGGCCGGCTGACCTCGGCGCTGGGCCTGCCGGACCTGGATCCGGCCGATGACCGGGCCATGATCTGCGGCAGTACCGCCATGCTGGCGGATTTTCGCGGGCTGCTGGACAGTCGCGGCTTTCAGGTGTCGGCCCGCATCGGCGCCCCTGGAGATTACGTTTATGAACGCGCATTTGTTGACAGCTAGAGCCGCGCTGCTGGCCGCGGCCACGGTGCTGGGTCCCCTGGTCATGACCGGCTGCTCGGCGCCCGAGGACGAGTCCGTGCTGACCGTCTATTCCTCGCGCCAGCCGCATCTGATCGAGCCCCTGTTCGACAAGTACCGGGCCGAAACCGGCGTGCAGGTGCGCTACGTCAATGATGAGGCCGGCGCGCTGCTGCACAGGCTTGAAGCCGAAGGCGAGAGCACGGCCGGCGACCTGTTTCTGACCGTGGATGCCGGCAACCTCTGGCAGGCCGCCGAGTCCGGATATCTGCAGCCGGTGGAATCGGATGTGCTGGAGCGCAACATACCCGATCACCTCCAGGACCCGGACAACCGCTGGTTCGGCCTGTCGGTGCGCGCGCGCACCATTGTCTATTCCACCGAACGCGTCAGCCCGGACGACCTGTCGACCTATGAGGCGCTGGCGGGCGAAGCCTGGCGCAACCGCCTGTGTCTGCGCACCTCCAAGAAGGTCTACAACCAGTCGCTGGTGGCCATGATGATTCACCAGCACGGCGAGCCGGCGACCGAAGAGGTGGTCCGCGGCTGGGTACGCAATCTGGCGGCGCCGCCGTTTGCCAACGACGTGGCGGTCATGGACGCGATCAAGGCCGGGCAGTGCGACGTGGGGATCGTCAACAGCTACTATTTCGGCCGGATGCAGAAGGACGATCCGGACGTGCCGCTGGCCCTGTTCTGGGCCAATCAGGACAGCGAGGGCGTACATGTGAATGTCTCCGGTGGAGGCGTGATCGCGGCGTCCGACAACCCCGCAGCCGCCAAAGCCCTGCTTGAATGGCTGTCCGGCGACGAGGCACAGTCGCTGTTCGCCTCGCTGGACCTGGAGTATCCCGCCAATCCGGAACTGATGGCTCATCCCATCGTGGAAGCCTGGGGCGACTTCAAGCCCAACCCGATCAACGTCTCGAAAGCCGGTGCGCTGCAGACCGAGGCGGTCAAGCTCATGGAGCGGGCCGGCTATCGATGAGGGGGCCAGCCGGGACATGCTGAGCCCGCGCGCGGCACACGGGGCCTGATGCGCCTGGCGCTGGCACGCCGGGGGCCGCGGGCCGGCCGCGGCCTGAAACCTTCGGCCGGCTGGCTGGGGCTGGGGTGGCTGCTGGCTCTGCCGGCGGGGCTGCCCATAGTCATTGTGCTGCTTCATTTCGGTGGTGCCGAGCCGGGGGTTCTGGCGCATCTGAATGGCCAGGTACTGCCGCGGGTGCTTGGCAACACGCTCTGGCTGGTGGCCGGCGTGGCGATCGGCGCGGGCCTGCTGGGCACGGCGGCCGCCTGGCTGGTAGCGGTTTACGATTTTCCCGGGCGCGGTCTGTTTGCCTGGGCGCTGCTGCTGCCCATGGCGGTGCCGGGCTACGTGATGGCCTTCGTGGCAATCGGGTTGCTCGATTACGCCGGGCCGGTGCAGTCGGCCCTGCGGGCCTGGCTTGGTCCGCAGGCGGGCCTGCCGCCGATCCGGTCCTACGGCGGCGTGGTGCTCGTCATGTCGCTCGTGCTCTATCCCTACGTCTATCTGATTGCCCGCAACGCCTTCGCCACCCAGGGCCGGCGCGCGCTGGAAGTGGGTGCGTCGCTCGGGCTGGGGGCGTTTGCGTCGTTCCGCAAGGTGGCGCTGCCGCTGGCGCGGCCCTGGATTGCCGGCGGCGTGCTGCTGGTCGCCATGGAGACGCTGGCGGATTTCGGCACCGTGTCGGCCTTCAACTACGACACCTTTACCACCGCAATCTACCAGTCGTGGTTCGGCCTGTTTTCCCTGGGCGGGGCGATGCATCTGGCGGCGATGCTCGTGGCCATCGTCGCGCTGCTGGTGCTGGCCGAGCAGGCGCTGCGAGGCCGGGCGCGCTATAACGTGGGGCGTAGCCCGCAGCCGCTCAAGCGTCTTCGGCTGCGGGGCGGCGCGGCCCTGTGCGCCTGTGCGGCGCTATCGCTGCTGCTCATCGTGGCCTTTGTCCTGCCGGTCGCGCAGCTGGCTTTCTGGGCGGTTGGCGAGCTGGGCGAACTGTCAATGCCGCGCCTGACGGAGGCGGCCGGCAATACCGTCATGCTCGCGGCCGCGGCGGCGCTGTTGATCGTGGTGCTGGCGGGGCTGCTGGGCTTTGCCCGCCGCATGCAGGGCGGGTTCGCCATGCGGTTGTCCACGCGGCTGGCCACGCTGGGCTACGCGCTGCCCGGCCCGGTGCTGGCGGTGGGCATCTTCACGCCACTGGCGGGCCTGAGCGCCTGGGCCGGTGCGGGCCTGAATTGGTCATTGAGTCTGCAGACAACGCTGTTTGCCCTGCTGCTGGCCTACGCGGGCCGGTTTCTGACCGTGGCCCACGCCCCGGTCGAGGCGAATCTGCAGCGTATTACGCGCGCCATGGAGGAAGCCTCCACGAGTCTGGGCATCGGCGGCTGGCGCATGTTCGGGCGGGTGCATCTTCCGCTGCTACGGGGTGGGCTGGCCGCCGGCGCCACGCTGGTCTTCGTGGACGTGATGAAGGAGATGCCCATCACGCTGATGATGCGACCTTACGGCTGGGATACGCTGGCGGTGAGAATCTACGAATTCACGGCCGAGGGTCGCTGGGAGCAGGCGGCCCTGCCGGCCGTCCTGCTGGTGATTACCGGCTTTCTGCCCGTGGCGCTGCTGACGCTGCGGGGCGAGAAATAGGTGCAGCTCGAACTCGACAATCTGCGCTGCGCCTATGACGACACGCCGGTGCTGTCCGGGCTGTCCTTCACGCTGGCGGAAAAGCAGATCGGCTGTCTGCTCGGTCCCAGCGGTTGCGGCAAGACCACGGCCCTGCGCGCCATTGCCGGCTTCGAGCCGGTGACCGGCGGACAGATTCTGCTGGACGGCGAAGTCATCAGCCGGGCCGGCTATCGGCTGCCTGCCGCGCGGCGGCGGATGGGGATGGTGTTTCAGGATTATGCGCTGCTGCCGCACCTGAATGCGCTGGACAACGTGGCCTTCGGCCTGCACGCCTGGCCGGCCCGCCAGCGCCGCGCCCGAGCCAGGGAATACCTGGGTCTGGTTGGCCTGAAGGGCAGCGACCGGCGTTTCCCGCACGAGCTGTCCGGCGGCCAGCAGCAGAGGGTGGCGCTGGCCCGTGCGCTGGCGCCGGAGCCGCGCCTGGTGCTCATGGACGAGCCGTTTGCCAGCCTGGATGTGGACATGCGCGGACATTTGCTGCGCGAGGTGCGCGACATTCTCCGGCGCTGCGGCGCAACGGCGCTGATGGTTACCCACAACCAGTTGGAGGCCTTTGCCATCGGCGACCGGATCGGGGTGCTGGAGGGCGGCCGGCTGGCGCAGTGGGACACGCCCTACAACCTCTACCATCGCCCGGTGAGCCGATTCACCGCCAGCTTTGTTGGCGATGGCGTGCTGCTGTCGGGGCAGATGCGGCCGGATGGTCGGGTAGCCACCGAAATCGGAGACCTGAACGGGCGTCTGTCCGGGTCGCCCTCGCCGGACGGGCGTGTCCAGGTGCTGCTGCGGCCCGACGATATCGTCCATGACGATCGGGCCGGCATGACCGCGGTGGTGCACGACAAGGCATTCCGGGGCGCCGATATTCTTTATACCCTCGCACTGGCCAGCGGCGCACGCGTGCTCGCGCTGGTGCCGAGTCATCACAATCACGCGTTGGGCGAATCCATAGGCATTCGCCTGGAAACCGATCATCTCGTGGTTTTCCCGGAAACATCATGAAACAAGTTCATCGCCTGACAGCCACCTGGCTGGCCCTGCTGATTTTCGGCGCGACAGCCGGCTGTGACCGCACCGACCACGGCCACGAGGCGCTCGCCGCCACGGAAACGGCTGTCGCCCTGACCTACGAGTCGCTCGCCGGCGCGGCCAAGGGCATCACCGACGCGACCGATGAGCTGTGCGAGCACACCAGCGCGCCCAACGTGGAAGCGGCCCGCCAGGCCTGGCAGGACACCATGGCGCTGTGGCAGCAGGCGCACGTGGTGCGCTTTGGTCCGGTGCGGCACGACGACCGCGTGCTGCGTATCCAGTTCTGGCCGGACCCGCGCGATCTGGTGGCGCGCAATATCGATGATCTTCTGAAGTACGACCCGGCAGCGCCCCTGCCGCAGATCGACGTGGAGAGCATTCACGACGGCAGCGTGGCTCTGCAGGGCCTGCCGGCGCTGGAATACCTGCTCTACGGAAACGGCCAGGGCCCCGGCGTCATCGCCCTGCGGTACGCCGCCGACCCCCAGCGCTGCGAGCTCACCCGGGCCGTGGCCGCGCATCTGGCGCAGGTAACCAATGCGCTGTACCAGGAGTGGCTGCATCACCCCGGCCGGCTGACGCAGTACGGTCAGGAGGAAGGCCATTTCGCCAATCGCCAGGCGGCGGTGTCCGCGGTGCTCAACAGCGTCATCGAAACAGGCGAGGACATGGCCAGCAGCAAACTGGCCTGGCCGCTGGGTGAACGGGTCGAGGGTCAGCCCCAGCCGCTGCGCACCGAGTCACGCCGTTCGGCCAACTCGCTGGCGAACATCCAGAACAACCTGGCGGGCATGGCGCGGTTTCTCACGGCCGGCGAGGCGGGCGGGCTGCTGGCGCTTGCCGGCCGCTCGGGCGCGTCGAATGCCGATATCAAGCGCGTCAAGACGCTTCTGACCCAGGCTCGTGAACAGGCCGGGCAGGCACCGCCGCTGGCGGCGGGTCTGCGCAGCGGTGACAACCTCGCGCCCTACCGGACGCTGCTGGAGACCGTGCGCAGCCTGAATTCGGTGCTCAGCGAGCGTATTGCGCCGGCGCTCGACGTGCAGGTGGGTTTCAATTTCAATGACGGAGACTGAAACAGGATGGTCAATCGCAGACAAGTCATTCTCGGCATGGGTGTGCTGGCCGCTACGAGCGCGCTGCCGCTCTGGTGGTACGCCCGGGCCGGGCGCCCGGGCCGCCCCGTCTTCTTCTCCGCGGCCGACAACGATCAGGGCGAGCACACGATCGCCATGCTGGATGCCGCCGGGCGCACCCTTCAACAGGCCCGCGTGCCCCAGCGCGCGCATAGCGTGGCGGTATCGCCGGACGGCGCCCGGGTGGTGTATTTCGCCCGCCGGCCCGGTCGGGAGGCGTGGTGCCTGTCCACGGACAGCGCGCATCCGCCCCGGCAGATTCACTCGCAGCCGGGACGTCACTTCTTCGGTCACGGCTGTTTCAGCGCGGATGGCCGGCGCCTGTTCACGGCCGAGAACGATTACGACCAGGCTCGCGGCGTCATCGTGGAGCGCGACGCCGACACCCTCGAGATTCGCCGGGAGCTGTCCAGCCACGGCGTAGGGCCCCACGATGTACGCCTCATGCCCGATGGCCAGACGCTGGTCGTGGCGAATGGCGGCATAGAAACCCATCCGGACGTGGCGCGGGAAAAGCTGAACCTGGACACCATGCAGCCGGCGCTGACCTATATCGACATTGCCACCGGCAAGGTGGTGGAACAGGTGAAGCCGCCGCATCACCAGCTGTCCATCCGCCATCTGTGGGTGGCCCCGGACGGCCAGGTGGGCGTGGCCATGCAGTACCAGGGGCCGGTGCTTGATCGTCAGCCGCTGGTCGCTTTCCACCGCCGCGGTGAGCCGCTGCGTACGGCACTGGCGCCCATCGCGCCCCAGCGCGGCATGCGCGGCTATACCGCCAGTATCTGCATCGATCCGGCGACCCGGCTGGCCGCGGTCACCTGTCCGCGCGGCAATCTGGTGACTTTCTGGCACAGCGAGACGGCCGAATTCGCCGGTCGAATAGAGGCCGCCGATCCCGGCGGCGCCAACCTCGATCCGTCGGGGCAGGGCTTCATCGTCACCACCAGTACGGGTCAGCTGCTCAGAACCGCGGGGCCGGACAGCCAGTCGATCCTGGCGGCGCTACCTGCGCACCACTGGGACAATCATCTGGTCACGGCCGCCGGCTGATCAGCGCGAGGCGCCAAGGCGGGTCCAGGGTCCGGTCATGGCCGCCCAGAGTCCGGCCACGATCAGCAGTTCCACGCTCAGGTACCAGGGCCAGGGGCCCATCAGGTCGAGCAGTGAAGCGGTCTCCGGTTTGGCGTTGACGAACAGATAGTTCGTGCCCGCTGCGGCGTTGAATCCCAGCATGACGACGCACCAGCCAACCGTGGCGGCCAGCGTGACGGCGTAGCTGCGCCAGTCGGGCCGGAAGGCGGTGAGCCAGGTCATGAGCACGGCGGCCCAGATGACCAGCAGGTGCGATCCCCAGAACAGCCAGTAGGCGGGGTGCGGGAAATCGAAGACCAGCGCCGGCGTAAGGACCGCCTGCGGCGCCAGCGTGAGCCCCCAGAAGTACAGCAGCCCCGCCGCCCGGCGCGCGCCCGTCCCCAGCGCGATGATGCCCGCCAGCGCGGCCAGGTCGCACAGATGAAAGGGAAAGGCATGCGCCGGGTCGAAGGTTGAAGGCAGCAGGCCCAACGCGTGTGACGCCGTTTCCAACAGCAGGATGAGCCAGGCCAGCACGACCCGCTGACGCATCGATGCCTTTCGGCCGCTGCGCGCTGCGCAGATCAGAACGGCAATGCCGATGAGCAGCAGGGCAATCGGCAGCCAGTGCGTCAGGCCCCAGGGCGAGAATGGATCATCCGGCGCCGTGAGCGACACGGCTCAGTCGCCGAGCGGGTGCGCGAAGGACAGCTCGTGTCCGTCCGGATCGCGGATGTGGAAATAGCGTTCGCCCCAGGGCGCGTCGCGCGGCTCGAACGCCGCTTCCAGGCCCTGCTGACGGCACCGGTCGTAGAAGCGATCGACGTCTTCCACGTGGAAAATGGCCCGGCCCCAGCCGGTTTCGGGCGCTTCGTGCAGCGCCAGATTCAGGAAGCTCTGGCCGGCCCAGAGGCTGGTGAATTTCGTTTGCGGTCCGCCGAATTTCAGCCCGAAGCCCATTTTCTGATAGAAATCGCAGCTACGCGCCATATCACCCACGAACAGGGTGACGGCGCTGACAAGTTGCAGGCTCACATTTCCTCCTTGGTGTTCAAAAGCCAACCCAGCCTAACGCGACGAGCCCCTGCAGCGCTTCTGAGACGACGCTTGGAATCGCCGGTCATCCGGTCTAGCTAAGGAGCAGGCAGTGCCCGAACCTCGTGTAACAACCACCCACTGGAACCAGCCGCCCCACAATCGCTGGTCTTTCCAGCACATGCAGTCGCTGTTTCCCACGGCTCGTCTGCGTCGCGGGCTGGGCCCGGCGCAGCCGTTTTCATCGCAGGCGAAAGATTTGCTCGCCGCCCAGTATGAAACGGGGTCGGGCGAGCAGCGCAGCGTGTCGCAGAGTCTTGCCGAGACCTATACCGACGCCTTTCTGGTGGCCCGCGGGGACCAACTGCTGCTTGAACATTACGAAAACGGGATGGCCGCAGACAGCCTGCATTTGCTCAACTCGGTGACCAAGTCGTTTACCGGCATGCTGGCCGGCATACTCGTGGCGGACGGCCGCCTCGCCGCGGAAGATGCCGTGACCCGCTGGCTGCCGGAGCTGGGGGACACGGCCTTCGCCGACACCTGCGTACAACACCTGCTCGACATGACCGCCGCGCCGGCCTATGGCGAGGATTACAGCGACGTCCAGGCCGACTTCTGGCAGGAAGCCGCCGTGGTGGGCTGGCGTCCGGACCTGGTAGGCGTCGACAGTCCGCGCACCTTGCTCGAATATGCCGCTACGCTGCAGGCGCCGGACCAACCCGACGGTCAGGCGTTTCACTACCGCAGCGTGCTTACCAACGTGCTTGGCATGGTGCTGGAACGCGCGGGTGGCGCGCCGCTGCAGACGCTGCTCCAGAACGCGTTATGGCAGCCGCTGGGCCCGGAGCAGGACGCCAACATTGTGGTCGATCCGATCGGCTTTCCGTACGTCGCGGCCGGTATGAGTGCCAGCGCGCGCGACCTGCTGCGTTTCGGCCAACTGCTGATTCAGCAAGGACGTTATGGCGGCCGCCAGCTATTGCCCGCCGGCTGGATTGACCAGACACTGAATGTGGACCCGAAGTGGCAGGACATGTTTGCCGCGAGCGAATACGGTGATTTCATCCCGGGCGGGCACTATCGCAACCAGATGTGGGTACGCCGCGCCGAGCGGGGGCAGCTGCTGGCCTTGGGGATTCACGGCCAGATCATTTACATGGATAGCGCCAGTGAGTGCGTGATCGTCAAGCTCTCCACGCAGCCGGAGGCGACGGACCTGCAGATGTTCACCGACAATTTCGCGGCCATGGATGCGGTAGTCGCCGCGCTGTGAACGGCTCCGCGCGCCGCTGGCGTGCCTGTTCAACGCCGGCCGCCGTGATCACCGATCCTGCCCGGACGGCGGGTATGCGCTACTCGAGGAGGCCTTCGATGCGGCCGCGTGATCGCTAACCGGCGGCCTGCCAGTAAAAGTGTTCGCGATCGCGGTCCAGACAGGCGGTGCCGCGCTGGAGCAGTTCGTAGCCGATTAGCCCGTCGATGCCCCAGGCCGGATCGAAGGCCTGCGGGATGAACAGCAGCGGCACGTCGCGAATGGCTTGCTGTCCGACTTTAACTTCATCGGCCGTTCCCGCCAGCGTTTCAAAGCGCTGACCGCCGCCGGACAGGGCCTCGCCGCGCTGCAGGTCGGTATACCGGCTTTGCATGTCGTGCGTCTGGTCAAAGGCCGGAAACAGCTGAACACCGCTGTCGCTGCCGGTGTCGATGGCCAGCACCGCCTCGACGCCGTCAATCGTCACGCGGATCGTGGGCAGATCGTGATTCAGCGGCATGGGCGAGCGCTGATACCCCTCGCCCGAAAACTGCCTGGGCGACCACCGAGTCAGCTGCTGCCGGTCGTAGTCGATGCACAGCACGGCGTCTTCCATGAGCGGCGGGCCGGTATAGCCG
>NYTH01000056.1 GCA_002683405.1 Salinisphaeraceae bacterium
CGATCCAGGGCATGGGCTTTGTGGACGTGCTGAAGATGTTTGAAGCCGACGCCAAGACCGAGGGCGTGGTGATGGTCGGCGAGATCGGCGGTAGCGCCGAGGAAGAGGCCGCCGAATACATCAAGGCCGAGATGTCCAAGCCCGTGGTGGCCTACATCGCCGGCGTCACGGCGCCGCCCGGAAAACGCATGGGCCATGCCGGCGCCATCATCTCCGGCGGCAAGGGCACGGCGGACGACAAGTTCAAGGCGCTGGAAGCCGCCGGCGTGGCCACCGTGCGCTCGCCGGCGGATATCGGCGACAAGATGATCGAGTTGATGGGCGGTTGAACGCCCGCGTCCGCGTCGATGACAATGTTCGGCCATCCACAAAGGCATGAACATGGATATCGAGCAGAACAAGCAGAATGCAATTGCCTTTCTTGACGTGGCTTTCGCAGGCGATCCGGCAAAGGCAGTCGAGCTCTACGTAGGCGAGGATTACAAGCAGCACAACCCGGCTGTGGCCGACGGCAAGGCGGGATTCATCGAGTACTTTTCGAAAATGGCCGTGGACTATCCGAAAAAGAGCATCGAGGTAGTGCGCGCTGTTGGAGAAGGTGATCTGGTCGCGCTGCATACTCATCAAATCTGGCCTGAAGACGGTGATGAGTATGTCACCATGGATTTTTTCCGCTTCGATGACTTGGGCAAGATCATCGAACACTGGGACGCTGTGCAACTGATTCCGGACAGTACTGCAAACGGCAATCCGATGTACTGAATGCGGGCCCGGGCCAACTCGGTGCGGATGTCGGGCTCGCTCGCCCGGGGCTCCGTACAACTACGGAAATTTTCCTCCTGTCTGCAACAGCAACCGGCTCTCATCCGTACTAAAGGGTTCGATATTGAATCCGAGGATGCATAACAGCATGAAAAAGTTGATTACGATTATCGCGCTGGCCGCCGCCTGTCCCGCCTGGGCTGATCACCATAAGGAAGACACCATGGAGACGCCCGGGACCTCCGGTCCGGACCTGGTGGTGGAACTTCGTAAGCCGATGGTCAACGAGGTGGTCGTTAGCAACGTTGGCCAAACCGCTGCCAGTGCCAGCGTCGTGGCGATTGGTTGCGCGGCGATCACTCTGGTGGCGGAGCCGCCCACCGAGCGATGCGTAACGGGTGCTGAATACAGTGATTATTCAATGCAGGGCATGAACACCGTTGCCCGGCTCGATGTGCCTGCGCTCGCAGCCGGCGAAAAGGCGAAATTCAAGATTCCCTACTGGCGCGATATGCAGCTGAAGGAAGAAATCGGCTATAAATTTCTGATTCGGGCCGATTCGGAAAATCAGGTCGACGAGTCGAACGAAGACAACAATCAGGCCGAGGCGCTGCTCGGCGACGCGCCGGCGTCGCGGTGATTACCCGCGGCTGAGTATGCGCTAGCTGCCGGGGTGATTCAGATCTACCCTGGAGGTTTCCGGTACGAAGTAAACGGCGATCAGGCCCAGGCCGATCCAGACGAAGATGTAGGCCGACACCGCCATCGACGTGCCGAAAACCTGGTAGAGCGTGGTGGCGATGACGGGCACAAACGCGCCGCCGGCCAGCGTGCCCACCTGGTAGGCGAGCGAGTTGCCCGTGTATCGCAGCCGTGTGGGAAAGAGTTCCGACAGCATGGCGGCGATGGGTGAATACATGGCTGCCAGCGGTACCGCCAGGATGAACAGGCCGACGAACATCAGGACTGGTTCGCGCGTGTCGATGAGCATGAAAATCGGAAACGCGGCGAGCAGACCGCCGATGGCGCCGGCAACGTAGACGCGGCGGCGGCCCAGCCGATCCGACAGCGCCGCGAATATCAGGCAGGTGAGCAGCCATACGGCGGAGGCCAGCAGCACCAGCGTGATCATCGTGGCCTTGGGCATGTTCAGTATGTTGACGCCGTAAGACACCACGTAGGCGATCAGCACGTAGCCGATCATGGCCGTGCTGCTCATGGTCATGCCGCCGGCGATCACGGCTTTCCAGTGCGAACGGAGCACCTCGATCAGCGGCACCTTTTCGGGAGCCGGCGTGTTCGCCAGTGCTTCGGAGAAAACGGGCGTTTCCTCAAGCCGGAGCCGGATTACCAGACCGACGATGACCAGCACGGCGCTGAGCAGGAAGGGAATACGCCAGCCCCAGGTCATGAACTGGTCTTCGGGCACCAGCGCGATTACCCCCAGAAAGGCCAGGTTGGCGAGAATCAATCCCGACGGCGTGCCGATCTGCACAAAGCCGCCATACAGCCCGCGTCGGTTTGGGGGCGCGTATTCAACCGCCATAAGTACGGCGCCGCCCCATTCGCCGCCCACGCCGATCCCCTGAAAAATACGCATGGCGACCAGGAGGATCGGTGCCCAGATGCCGATCTGCTGGTAGGTGGGCAACAGCCCGATGCCGATGGTGGCCAGCCCCATGCACAGCAGGCAGAAGACCAGCATCTTCTTGCGGCCGACACGGTCGCCGAAGTGTCCCACGACGATGCCGCCCAGAGGCCGCGCGATGAAGCCGACCGCAAACGTTGAAAACGCGGCCAGCTGGCCTGCGAAATCGGAGACATTCGGGAAATAGAGCGGGCCCAGAACCAGCGCGGCCGCCGAGGCGTAGATGAAGAAGTCGTACCACTCGAAAGTGGTACCGATGTAGCTGGCGGCCAGCACCTGGCGTGCCTGCCGGTGCCGTGCGTCGGTGCCTGTCGGGCCTAGTCCGCTCATGCAATTCCCCCTGTCTCGCAGCGTGTCTGCGGGGCCGGTGACGACGGGCAAAGCAGTCCCGCCGCGACATCCTCCCGACCCGAGATTCTGGTTTTTCTACATCCGCAGCTTATCGAGCCTGGTTGGTACCGGTTTCGATAACAATTATTCTTTGAACGCGGGATGAATCCAGTGCGAGCATACCGCATACAGGTCAGGCAGACCGCGTCACCAGCCGGGCACCGGCATGGCTCAGCCGGTCATCCCTTCAATTATCATTGCCGGAGTCGGTTCATGAACAGGTTTGTTATTTCGTGTCTGGGGCTCATGCTTTTCGGGTTCGGCGCCGGAGCACAAGCCGAATCCGTCAAGAAAGAGACGACCGACGCCCTGAATGGGGCCCGCATGACCTACGAATATTCCAGCGGCCGAGCCTATGACGTGAAGCTGGAGCAGGCGGGGGCGAGCTATCGCTATCTGACGGGGTCAAAGCCCGACAAGTGGTGGGGGCCGTTCCCTTATCAGGCCATGCAGGTCGAGGGCAAACGCTATTTTCTGTCCTGGTTCGAGAAGGAATACGGCGATTTCGTGACGCTGCTGGTCGATTTTGAGAAGAAACTGATTCACGGCAGCGCCCTGATCCAGGGTAAAAACGTGCATTTCCACCGGGCCCGCATCACCGAATTCCGGCTGCCCGACCCGGCCGGAGAATAGCCCGGCCAGGCATTTTTATCCGCGCGCTCCGGCGCGGTTCGTTGGCGTCAGCCAGTGGCGGCCAGATCGTCGACCATCAGCTGCTCCAGGCGGATCGGAATGTCGCGTATGCGCTTGCCGGTTGCGTGGTAGATGGCGTTGGCGACCGCCCCGGCCAGGCCGGTGGTGCCGATCTCGCCCACGCCGCGGGCCCCTTCCGAAGTGAAGTTGTAGTCCGGGTAGTGCAGGAACATGACCTCCATGTCGGGGAAGTCGGCGTGAGAGGGGACCAGATACTCGGCGTAGTCGTTGTTTACCGGCAGGCCGGACGCCTGATCGAATTCCGTGTGCTCGAACAGCGCCATACCCAGACCCATCGCCACCGCGCCCTCGACCTGGTTGGCAGCCGTGCGCGGGTTGACGACCTTGCCGACGTCTATCGCGCTGAGTACGTGGGAGACCCGCAGGCGCGAGATGCCCGGGTCCCAGCGCACTTCAACAAAGTGCGCGCCGAAAGAGCGGTAGGAGTACGCCTTGCCCAGCTCGCCCGACGTGCTGGCTTCCCCCACCGCATTGGCCAGGCGGCGCGCCTGCAGAATCTCGGCCACCGACAGCATCTCGCCGCCCTTCACACCGAGGGCGCCGTTTTCAAATGAAAGATCGTCCTTCTTGCGCGACTCGAACGGTCCGCCCCTGGCGATGGCATAACCCTTGAGTTCCTCGACTGCGGCGCGGGCGGCCTGGGCGACGGCGGGCAGAATTGAGGCGGTGACCCACGAGCCGCCCGACAGCGGGCCATAGATGTAGCGCGAATCGCCCAGTTCCACATCGATGGACTCGATCGGCACGCCCAGCGCTTCCGCCGCGCCCTGGGCAATGACCGTGTAGGTGCCGGTACCGATGTCCTGGGTGGCGCAGGAAACCAGCACGCGATCGTCCGCCTGCAGGGTGACCTGCGCCTTGGCGTCCACTTTCAGCGCCTCCCAGTTGCAGGCGGCCACGCCCCAGCCAAGGATCTCGTCGCCGTCGCGCATGGAGCCGGGCTTTGCCGTGCGCTTTTCCCAGCCGAACCGGCGGGCACCTTCTTCCAGCGCTTGCTTCAGGTGAATGCTGGAAAACGGCAGATCCTGGCTGCCGTCCCGCTCGGTGTAGTTGCGCAGGCGGAAGGCCACGGGGTCCATGCCGACCGCTTCGGCCATCTCGTCCATGGCCGACTCCAGCGCGAACAGTCCGGGGGCGGCGCCAGGAGCGCGCATGGCCGTGGGCGTGCCGCAGTTCATTGGCACGGTGGCGTGGCTGACCCGCAGGTTGTCGCAGGCATAAAGCGATTTCGTGCAGCGGCCGCAGAGCTCGGGCACGTCGGCCAGCATGGAGGTGCTGTTGACCGAATCGTGGATGACGGCCTGCAGGCGGCCGTCGGCATCCGTGGCCAGCTTGAGCGTCTGGCGAGTGGCGGGCCGGTGGCCGGTCGTCGTGAACATCTGGGCGCGCGGCACCATCAGCTGCACGGGCCGGCCGAGCGAGCGGGTGGCGGCGCAGGCGGCCACGGCGTGCGGCCAGACAAACAGCTTGCCGCCGAAGCCGGAACCGATGAACGGCGCCTTCACCTCCACCTTGTCCTGCAGCAGCCCGAACATCCGGGCAATGGTGTTGCGCGTGAACACCACGCCCTGGGTGGATTCATACAGCACCAGTCGGCCCGACTGCCCATCCCAGGCCGCCGTCGAGGCATGCATTTCCATGGGGTTGTGAGTCTCCATGGCGGTGTTGTAGACGGCTTCGATCCGCTGCGGCGCCTTTTTCCAGGCGCTGTCGGGATTGCCGCGCTCGTGTCTTGAACCCTCGTCGGGTGTGGGCTTGTGCTGCTCGAGCGCCTCCTCGAGCCGGGTGATCGGCGTGTCCGGCCGGTAGGACACCTGCACTTCATAAGCCGCTGCCCGAGCCTGTTCGAAACTCTCGGCCACCACCATGGCCACGAACTGGCCGGCGTAGTAGATGCGGTCGTCCTCGAAGGGCAGGCGCGGTTCGTCTACCTTCGTGCCGTTGGCAAAATTGTCCGGCGAGCGGTGGAGGCTGGGGAAGCGGTCGTGGTGGAAGATGTCGATCACGCCCGGCATGGCCTCGGCGGCCGACGTGTCGATATCGTTGATACGACCGCTGGCGATGGTGCTGAACACGCCATAAGCGTAGGTCATGTCCGGCAGATGATGGTCCGCCGCGTAGCGGGCCTCGCCGCTCAGCTTCTTGGGGCCGTCGATCCGCGGGCGGGCCTGGCCGATATATCGCTGGTTGCTTTCGCTCATGTTCACGGTCTCCCGGCTTAGCTCGTTGCGGTGATCAGGCTGCGGATCACGGCCTGCTTGCCCAGCGGAATCTTGAAGGCGTTGTGCGCATAGGGCCGCGCATTCTCGAAGGCAATATCCGCGGCCCGGCTGAAAACCTCGCGGCCGGGCGGTTGACCCAACAGCGATTGTTCGGCGTTGGCGGCGCGCCAGGGCTTGGTGCCCACACCGCCCATGGCGATGCGGGCGTGCTGTATGCGGTTGTCCTGCACGGCCACGATGACGCCCGAGGACGCCAGCGCGAACTGGTAGGACGCGCGGTCCCGCAGCTTCAGATAGGTTGAACGGGCGCCGTCCGCCGGCGCGTCGAGCACGACGTGCGTGATCAGCTCGCCCGGGCGCAGGGCGTGTTCGTTGTAGGGTGTTTCGCCGGGCAACTGGTGGAAGTCGAGGAAATCGATCTCCCGGCTGCCGCTCGGGCCGTTCACCAGCACCGTCGCGCCGATGGCCGCCATGGCGACGCACATGTCGGACGGATGGGCGGCTATGCACTGGTCGCTGGTGCCCAGCACCGCGTGGACGCTGCGGTTCATGCCGTTTATGGCCGAGCATCCCGAGCCGGGCTCGCGCTTGTTGCAGGGCGAAACGCCGTCGCGAAAATAGTGGCAGCGCACCCGCTGCATGACGTTGCCGCCGGTGGTCGCCTTGTTGCGCAGTGAGGTCGAGGCGCCTGACAGCAGCGCCTGCGACAGCACGGGGTAGTGGGTCTTGACCTCGGGATGCTGCGCCAGTGCGGTGTTGGAGACCAGCGCGCCGATCTCCAGTCGCCCGTCGGCCGTTTTTTTAACCTTGTCGAGCGGCAGTCGGTTCACGTCGATCACCTGCTCGGGACGCATCACGTCGAGCTTCATCAGGTCGAGCAGCGTGGTGCCGCCGGCCAGGAACATGGTGGACCGTCCCTCGCGCGCCCGGACGGCGGCGTGGTTCGACTCGGGGCGTTGATAGCTGAAGTTCCGCATGGTTCAGACCTTCCCGCGGGCCGACTGGACGGCCGCCAGAATGTTCTTGTAGGCACCGCAGCGGCAGAGGTTGCCGCTCATGGCTTCGCGGACGCTGTCGTCGTCGCTCGCGATGTTCTCATCGCGCAGCACGTAATCCGCCGTCATCATCTGGCCGGAGGTGCAGTAGCCGCACTGGTAGGCGTCCTCCTCCAGAAAGGCCTGCTGGACCGGGCCCAGCTTGCCCGGCTCGCCCGACAGGCCCTCGATGGTGGTGATCTCGTCGCCGTCGTGCATGACGGCCAGGCTGAGGCACGAATTGATCACGGACCCGTTGACGTGCAGATTGCAGGCGCCGCACTGGCCGTGGTCGCAGCCCTTCTTCGTGCCGGTGAGCTGCAGATGATCTCGCAGCGCGTCCAGCAGGATGACGTTGGGCGTGACGTCCAGCTTCAGCCTTTTGCCGTTGACCACAAGCGTAATGCGGTGCAGCCCTTCGGCGGGCTCGTCGCCCTCGGCGCGCCGTACTTCGCCGGCGGCCCAGGCGCCGCTGACGCCCACGCCGGCCGACGCCGTCGCCAGGCCGGACATGCCCAGGCCTTTCATGAATCGCCGCCTGTCCGGGGCGTGGCTGCGGTCTGTGTGATAGTCGGACGGGGCGTTATCCGGCCCGCTATCCTGATCTCTGGATGTCATGCGGCTCTCCGTGCTGAACGTGGGTCGGGCGGCGTCCCGCGGCGCGCACGCCGCAGCGCCGCGGGGGTGTCAATATCGTTGAGACAGTCCGGGCCGGCGGCCAGCAGACGCCGCCGGGATACGGCAACGCCGGCCAGCACGCTGCGCGCGCCGGTGTCGCCTTCAAGGCGGGTAAGGGCGCCGAACAGACGCTCGGACACATGAACAGGGTGGCCCGGGCGCCCGCCGCAAACCGGACGAACATAGTCCAGTGGCGGCCGAGCGGCACGGAGCACGCGCCGGACCAGCGCAGGCGGCAGCGCGGGCATATCCCCCATGCAGATCAGCGCCGCGCTGCATCGGTCGGGCAGGCTGGCCACTCCGACGCGCAGCGATTCGCTCATGCTGCCCGCGCGGGTCCGGGTGGCCACGATGCGCAGCGATCGTCGACCCGCCGACCAGCGTCGCGCGGTGCGGGCCACGCGGTCATGGCGGCTGCGACACACCAGGTGAATACGACGAATGCCGGCGTCTCGCAGTGATTGCAGCGTGCCGACAATGCAGGCTTGTCCCGCCAGCGGCGCCAGCAGCTTGTTGCCGTACCCGAAGCGCTGGCTCGCGCCGGCAGCCAGGACCAGCGCGGGAGTCACGCGGGTAGTACCTCGTCATGCGCGCGACTCTGCACGGCGCGGCTGATGATCGACAGCGCGATTTCGCGGGGCTCGCGTGCGCCAATATTAACTCCGGCCGGGCAGTCAAGCCGCGCGATGGCCGCGTTGTCGAATCCGTCGGCCGCCAGCAGCGCGCGCCGGCGCGTGGCCTTGCGGCGGCTGCCCAGTGCGCCGACAACGAAGGCTTCCGACGCCAGCCCGTGGCTGACGACGGCATGATCATCGGCCAGGTCATGCGTCAGTGTGTACAGGGCAGTGTAGGCGTCCAGCTGCAGGTCGCGCAGCACGAGCGCCAGTCGCCGATTGTCGTAGTGGATGGGCGGGCAGCCGGGCGGTGCCATCCGGGGGCCGTAGGGGCAGATCAGCGAAACCTCGAAACCCAGCGCTGGCGCCATCTGGCACGCGGCGATGGTAACCGGATCGCGGCCTACCAGTATCAGCCGGGGCGGCGGTACATAGCGTTTTCGAAACAGCGTCGCGCCGGTCTGAACATCGTCTTGCGGGGCGCGCATGACGTACCGGCCGGTCGCCGGGTTCAGACACAGATCGACTGCGCTGCGACGCTGGTGTGCCTGCTTACGGGCGGCTAAGTAACGCTGTGGTGTATCCAGGCGCCATATGAGGATCGTAATGCCGCCGCCGCAGGCCAGCTGAATATCCAGCAGAGGACTGCCCTTGCCGAATCGCAGTCTGCAGGGCTCGCCGGATTCCAGCACCGACTGTGCGCGGCTGGCGACTTCGGCCTCCACGCAGCCCCCCGACACATAGCCCACCCAGTCGCCGACATCGTTGATCGCCATCTCGCTGCCCAGCGGGCGCGGGGACGAGCCGCGGATGTCGACAAGGGTGGCCATGGCAATCCCGTGGCCCGCGGCCTGCCACTGCTCGATGGTCGGCAGCACATCGCTCTCGAGCGCGCCCACGGACCATTGATCGGCCCGCCGACGGGCACTGCGGGAGGCAGCCGGCGGCGCCGGCGTCTGCGCGACGATATCAGGCATGCCAGTGACGGAAGGCCGCCTTTCGCCACTGAATTGATGGGCTGAAACCGGGCCGTGTCATGCCGCGACATTAACGTCTGCGGGGCGCGGCAACAAACGGTATTTATCCGGACCCCGGCCGCAAACGCCCCTCAGTCGCGGCCGGATGCCTGTCGGGCGGCCAGCGCCGTCACCGTGGCCAGAATCAGCGCCATGCCCGCGAACTGGGAAGCCGTCATGGGCTCGCCCAGCAGGGTAAAGCCGAACAGCGCCGCTACGACCGGTTCGACCAGCGCGACGACCGATGCCACCGCCGGCGTCGCGCTGCGCAGGCCGGCCAGATACAGCATGAACGACAGCCCGCCGCCGATGACGCCGAGCAGGATGAAAAGCAGCGCCTGCGAGGAGGTCGGCGCGGCAATGATCTGCGCGGGATCGGCCACCCAGCCCAGCAGGCAGACGAGCGCGGCAAACGCCACGCTGAGCACGGCCGGCGCGCGTCCCTGCGTGCCGGCATATTTGAAGCCGAAGATGAACACCGCGTAGGACAGGCCGGACAGCAGGCCCGCCGCGACTCCCGCAGGGCTGATCTGGCCGGCCGACGTGTCGTACAGCCGCGTGAGCAGGGCAACGCCCAGCAGCACCAGCATCATGGCCATGGCTTTGCCGGCCGTCGGTTGTTCCAGAGGCAGGGCAAAGGAGATGAGCAGCACGAAGACCGGCGCGGTGTACATGAGCGTGGCCGCCACCGCCAGGCTGCTTTCGCCGATGCTCAGGAAGTAGAAGCTGAAGTTGCCGGCCACGCCGGCGCCCGCCAGCACCGACCAGAACCACAGCCGCACGCTGCCCAGCCCGCGGGGGCCGGGCGTCAGGGCCAGCCAGACGACAAAAAAGCCCAGTCCGATGGCGCCCCGATAAAACGCGATCACGAACGGGCTCCAGCCGGCTTCAAGCAGCACGCCGGCAATGCCGCCCGACAGGCCCCAGCAGGCGGCCGCCAGCGCGACAAGAATCGGCCCTTTCATCCGTCAGGCGCTCATCGCAGGGTGTGGCCCGGCGGGCGACTTCGGGGCGACGCGGTAAAGCGCGGTTCGCCGTACAGGCTGTGGTTGCTTCGCTCCGGCCTAATCGGCATACCCCGGCATGCGGCGATCCAGCCGCCGCAGCAGGCCGGGCCAGGTCAGCGCGCCGCCGCCGCCCCGCGTCACGGTTTTCAGCTGCTCGGCAATACCGTCGACGATATGCTGATCCACCAGACGCAACTCGCGCCCCCCGGCCAGTGCCCGGACCTGCGCCATGCACGCCGCCTCCAGGATATACATGGCCACAAAGGCGTCTGCCACGGTCCGGCCGACGGTCAGCAGGCCGTGATTGCGCAGCATCAGGGCATTGTTGTGGCCCAGATCAGCCACCAGTCGCGGCTTCTCCTGCTCTTCAAGGGCAATGCCCTCGTAGTCGTGGTAGCCCAGCGACGCCAGCGCGATCACGGACTGCTGCGAAATGGGCAGCAGGCCATCGGCCTGGGCCGAAACCGCCACACCGTTGATCGAATGCGTGTGCATGACGCAGTGCGCGTCTTCCCGGGCGGCATGGATCGCGCTGTGGATATTGAAACCGGCCGGATTCACCGGCCATTCCGAATCGACCACCTTCTGGCCTTCCAGATCGATCTTAACCAGCGATGAGGCCGTGATCTCCTCGAACAGCATGCCGTAGGGATTGATCAGGAAGTGGTGCTCGGGCCCAGGTACGCGGGTGGTGATATGGGTGAAGACCAGATCGTCCCAGCCGAACAGTGCCACCAGGCGATAGGCCGCCGCGAGATCGACCCGCAGGCGCCATTCGTCCTCGGTCATGTTGCGGGGGTGTTGCAGCGGTTGCATGGGCTGGTCCTCCTGTCGATCGCTGTGGCGATCGATTATCCGTGTCTCTGGATGTTATCGAGTGTCTGCGATGTTATGGGCCGCAGCATGCCAGGCATGGTAGCCGTTTTCGCGGCCTGTGCCGCGCGTCGAATAAAGTAGACAGTATTAAATTAATAGTGTTTAATTATTCCCATGGCGAGAAAAGGCTTTTCGGAAAAGGAACGGCGAGCGCGGCGCGAGGAGATTCTCGATGCCGCCCAGTCGCTGTTCGAAGAGCAAGGCGGTATCGAGGCAGTCAGCTTTCGTAACGTGGCGTCAGTCATGGGCTGCAGCTATACCGCGCCCTACCGCTATTTTTCCGGCAAGGATGAATTGCTCACCGCCTTGCGGGCCCGGGCGTTTCGCGGCATCGAGCGGGCCATGCTGGCCGTCATCGACCTGAACGCGCCGGCGCGCCAACAGCTGGAAACGCTGGCCGCAGCGTATATCGAGTTCGGCATGACGCGGCCCAATCTCTACGCGCTGATGTTTTTCGAGCTGCCCAATACCGACATCGCTCAGCGCTCCATTGAACTCAAGGCCGCCAAGCGAGACGCGCTGGACGTTTGTACCCGGGTGATTGCGGCGGGCCAGGGCGCCGGAGAATTGCCCGGCACGATCGATGCGCTGACCGCCAGCCATGTCTTCTGGGCCGGCGCGCATGGCCTGGTTTCCCTGCAGGTCGGCGAGCAGTTCGTCATGGGGCGGTCAGTACGCCAACTCGTGCCGGTGCTCGTTCAGTGGCTGCGTACCGGCCTGGAACAACACGAAGCCGGCACTCGGCCGGTCTCGATTGATAACAAAGACAATGCCGTGAATGACGGAGGAGGACTCAAGGCATGAGTAATTCGGACAATCCACAACTGGCGCAACGGCGCCCGCCGTTCGAATTTCCGGATGACATTGATCCGCAATGGATCCCCGGAGAGCCCGAACTGTCCGCGATGATGAACGGCGCCTCGCTCACCATGCCCTATCTGGAGCCTTTCCTGATTCGCAGCATGCGTGAGGCCAGCGAGCACATCGAAGACACGGCGCTGCAGGCCGATGCGCGGGGTTTCAACGCGCAGGAAGGCATGCATTTCCGCATGCACCGGCAGTTCAACGACCTGCTCAAGAAAAAGCGGTATCCGGAACTGGAAGCCGTCGAGCAGGCGATGACCGAATCCTACGAGCGGCTGGGCAAGCGCTCACTGCGCACCCGAATGGCCTACACCGCGGGTTTCGAGTCCATGACCTTGGGCGTTACTCGTTGGCTGGTGGAGCATCGCGTGCAACTGTTCGGCGGTGCCGCCGCGCGCGTGGTCTCATTCGTGCTCTGGCACATGGTCGAGGAGACCGAGCACAAGCGCGCGGCCTACGACGTTTACCAGCATCTGTTCGGCGGCAGCCCGGGTGGCTATTTCGCCCGCATGATCGGCGTATTCCACGGCTCGCTCGATGTCATGCGTTTTTCCATGCGCGCCTATAAGGTCATGCTCAAGTCCGACGGGCTCTGGCGCAATTGGCGCTCGCGCCTGCGCCTGGCCCGTTGGCTGACGGCATTCGTGCGCCACGTGGGGCCATATCTCCTGCGCGCCGCTTTGCCGGGCCACAGCCCGCGTGGCGAGAAGGATCCGGAATGGGTGCTCGAGTGGCTGGAGAAGTACGAGAACTGGCCGGCCGAGCAGCCGCCGCTGGTGGACACCAGCGATCCGGTCATGCCTGTGCCGTTCAGCAGAAATAACAGCGGCGCCGTGGGGCAGGCGGCGTGAGCGCCTCGGCAGGCCAGGCGAAATCCCGGCGGCTGCTGATTGGCCACGGTGCGCTGCTGATCTTCGTCGGCGGGGTCATCGGCTTCGCCTTCCTGTTCTTCCTGATTGGCCGGATCGAGCTCTGGCCGATTCCCTGGTCGCTGGAAGTCCAGCTGCCCGGCACCTACGACGCCTGGCGCATGGCGCATATGGAGGCCATCGTGAACGGCGCGCTGCTCTGGCTCACTGCTGCCGTGCTGCCTATTTTGCCGTTCACGGACGCCGGTCGTCGCCGCTTTGGCGCCTGCATGATCGTGATTGCCTGGACCATCGTCATCGCGTCCTGCTTTGATCCGCTCTTCGAGAACAGCCGGGGGCTGGCTTTTGGCGGGCCGATGACCAACCACATGGCCTTTTTCCTGTTCTACGTGGGCGTGCCGCTGGTCATGATCGTGATGGCCGTGGTGGCCTACAAGGCATTGTGGGCGCCGCCGCCGTCCGAAGAGGATTGAGGTCTGCGGGGCGCCTGGTCTTTGGCTGCACGGCGCCGGCGCGTCAGACGAGATCGTCCAGGGTCTGCTCCTCGACGAAGCGATGCACTTCGGCGCCGGTGGCCCGGCCGAATGCGTCCGTGATGTAGGGCGCCAGCAGGCTGAAGATCTGCTCCAGGCCGCGGGCGAATTCGCCGGGCCGCAGGCCGTTCGCACCGGCGCCCATTTCGGCGTAGCGCGGCCAGGCAATCCAGAGCACCCACTTGTTTTCGGCAATGGCGCGAATCCGCGCGGTGTCGGCCTGCACGCCGTTGCCGTGCAGGCCGATCACCCGCCCGATGATGCGTTCCATCTGCCTGATGGAGCCGGCCGAGAAGCTGCGGTACTCGCTCACCAGCCAGGGGTCGCGGGCGATGAACTCGGTGGCCGAGGAAAACAGGAAGCGGTAGCGCCACAGCACGCCCGCGCCGCCGGTGTAGAAGCCGGCCAGCCGACTGGCGTCGATATCCTCATGATCGCCAGTGCGCAGCACGGCTTCCAGATCGGCCTCCAGCCGCGTGAAAATCTCGCGCAGGATTTCCTCGCGATTGGCGAAGTAGTAATACAGATTCCCCGGGCTGATCCCGCAGGATTCGGCGATCTGGACGGTGCCGGCATTGCAGCCGTGCTCGTTCATGACCCGCGTGGTGGCGGCCAGTATTTTCTCGCGAGTCCTGCCGGCCCGCGGCGTCGGCTGTCTGGTCATGGGCGATCCGGTTGCAGTGGTCGGCTCGGGCTTGCGGTGGTGGCGACGAGACCGTATTCTCGATTTGAATAATTATTCAAAAATTCGCTCGGCCGGCTGGGCGTCAGCGGTCGGGGACTCGAGGAGAATCGAAATGTCCGATACCCCTGCGACATCCGCCTCCGCAGGCGCGGGCGATTGGTGCGGCGCCGATCCCTTTGCGCCCGATTTTCGTGACGATCCCTATCCGGCGCTGAATCACCTGAGAGAGACCGACCCGGTCAATCTTACCCCGGTCGGCCCCTGGCGTATCTGCCGCTACGACGATCTGCAGAAGATTCACAAGCACGCGAAAACCAGCCAGACGCTCTCCAACGGCGAGTCTCCGAACTTCGATCCGCTTGATACGCGGGGCAGTTTTCTGGGTTTCATGCTCAACGAGGACGGCGACTATCACATGCGCTTGCGCCGGCTCGCGCAGCGCACGCTCAACTTCAAGACCGTACGCATCATGGAAGAGGAGGTGGAGCGGTCGGTAAAAGCCTCCATGGACCGCGCCATCGACGCTGGCGGCATGGAGTTGATCAACGATATGGCGCGCTACGTGCCGTCGCGCATGATGTGCCATATCGTCGGTATTCCCGAGGCCGACCGGGATCTGTTTATCGAGTGGACCGGCGCGCGCACCAACGCCTTCTTCGCCCGCTTTCTGCCGGAGGACGTCAAGCAGCGAACCCGCGATGCCGGCCTGGCCATGGCCGATTACTTCGAGGCGATGGTGCGGGAGCGCCGCAAAAGCCCGGGTGATGATCTGGTCAGCCAGCTCATTCTGGCCGATCAGCAAAGCGGGGAGGCCGATGCATTGTCGGACGAGGCGCTGGCCATTCAGGCCATTGGCGTCACCATCGCCGGCTACGAGACCACCATCGGCCTGATCGGCAACGGCCTGCGGCAACTCATTGCCCATCCCGAGCAGCTTCAGGTGCTGCGCGATGAGCCGGACACCACCGGCAACGCCGTGGAGGAGTGCCTGCGCTTTGACGCGCCTATACTGTTTCACTGGCGGGTACTCGAAGAGGAGTTCGAGCTGGGCGGCAAGACCCTGCCAAGCGACTCGGTGCTCTGGCTCATGATGGCGTGCGCCAACCACGATCCCCGCAAGTTCGACGATCCCGACGTGTTCGATATTCGCCGGCCGAAACCCGCGCATGCCTCGTTCGGCGGCGGCATGCATTTCTGCATGGGTAACGCCCTGGCGCGGATGGAAGCCAAACACGTCTTCCGCGAGTTCGCCGACCGCACGGCGGGGCTGACAATCGAAGCGGGTGAGCTGGAATGGTCTCATTCCTTCTTCCGCGTCATGGCGTCCCTGCCTCTGGAGTTCCGATAACCCCGACCCACAGGTGACCCGCATGACCGAACCCCGACTCGAGACCGAATGGCTCATGACGCTGCACGGCCGCATTGCGGAACCGGCGCCGGCCGGCGCCAACCTGCTGGTCTTCAACGTCCTGGAGGCCCGCATGGAGGGGTCGGGATTTCGCGCAGAGCTGATTGCCCCCAGCGGCGACTGGATTCGCGTGGCCCCCAACGGTGACTGGAAGCTGGATGTACGGCTGATCATGCGGGCCGATGATGGTGAGCATGTCTACTGCCACTACAACGGCATTGTTGCCTGGACGCCGACCCTGCAGGACAGGGTGGCTCGCGGTGAAACCATCCACGGCGACGAAATCTATTTTCGCAGCGCGCCGTACTTCGAAACCGCCTCCGAAAAATACGCCTGGCTCAACCGCACGCTGGCCATCGGCAAGCTGCGCGAATTCGGTGGCGGGGAAGTCGTTTACGACCTGTTCAAGGTGCTCTAGCGGCGTCCTGCCGACAGAGTCATCAGCCCTGAACGCCGGCTATTGATCCTGCGCCGGCCGGCGCCGTTATTTACGCCATCCCTGGCCGAATTTATCGAACGCCCGAATTGTTTGATCGGTCGGGCGTTCGAATTGCATCGCTGGAAACGAAAAAGGCCTGCACATGTTGCAGGCCCTGATCTGAATATGGCGCGCCCGGGAAGATGCGGTTCGTAGACGGTAATAGCGGCATGTCTATGATTGCCGCTATTTGCGCGCCCGCGGGGTTAAATTGCCTTAAACGCTAAACAAGATAAGCATTTTTTTAAAAAATCGCGTAGTCTGTTCGGACATTTTTACAATTTTAAACCGAATTTAGCGACGTATTTAACTACGCTATTTTTTAAAAATGGGCTCGACCGATTGGACTGAATTTGACCTTGCGGCCGCTGACTGCGCTCGAGTCGGGCATCAATTAAAACGGTTTAAAACCCACATAAGACTCGACCGCCTTTCTGGCCTGTCCCTCCCTGTTCGTCGCTCCGATGGCCACCTCTCAGTTCCTTGTGGTGATCTCGCCGCAGCAGAATTTCGAGCCGCAGCCAGAATAGCTCCTCTGAACCAGTTCGAGCGTCGGTCACTAGAACTCCTGGCCAACACTGCTGAACGTCTATCCGGCGTTTATTATCCTAAAACTTCGGGAATGCGGGCCGCCCTAGTTAACCATCCGCTAGCCGGCGCGATTGGGCCCTCCCCTTTTTATCCGGCGCTCGTTAGCAGATTACACGAACCCCCAGGGCTGCAATCGCTGCGCCAGATATTGATTCGGCTGCTGATGCTGCCGAACCGCACGCCGCTGGAGGAGGCCGCGATAAAACAAATGCGCGCGGTCCTTGTGACCACGTCTACGTTTCATTTTGAACAAACGGAAGCGCCCGTGTTGCGTGACGCATGGAGGGATGGCGACCCGTCAGAAGAAGACCTGATTCCCGCACTTGGTCCGTTTCTGGACAACGACCTCCAATTAGCGGAGGCAACGTGTTTCGCAGCCGTTCGCACGACTACCGGCAGTGATTGGCCCACCGTGCCGCCAGATGTGGCGGACACGAAACAGGCTTCGCAGGCACCGCCGATTGAACACCCACCAGACCCGGGAGTGTTGCAATCCGAGGTGTATATCCCTCCGCGTCCAGATTTCGATGTGCCGCCCGCAGACATAGTGCCGGCGTCTGATATCGGTGAGCACCAACTGTTTCTGGCATTCGAGTTTGACGATTCAGAGCCCGACGAGGTCACCGATGAAATACGGCAGACCAGCCTAGATTTTGAATATGAACTGGCTACCCGCCATCACTGGGAAGGCTCGATTCTCCCAGAATCTGCCCGTTGCTTACTAAGAGAAGAGGTCGCGGAAATCTGGCGACTCCTAGAGGAAAGACTTTCTAACGAATCCGCGATCGCGGCACCAGATCTACTGGCAATAGCAATAGCAGCTTTGATGCTGTGTACCGGCAGATCTCGCCCTGAGCTGGCAGCCGCGAGCGCAGAGTACCTGTGGCCTGAACAGCATTTGTCCACGACCACCGAACGGAAGATCAGACTGCAGAGCCACTATTGGACTTCCATAGGGCCGTCGCTTCCCCCGGTCACGCACTCATCCTCCGGATGGTTCGATCCAGTAAGCAGCACGGTTCACTTTCCGCTGCCGGTCGTGGCAATCAAGTGTCTTGAAGACTTACGGCTGCACGCGGCCTCTTCGATGCCTGTAAACCGTCTCCAGGAAGACTGGGATGCGGCGTGGGAATCATTGCGTAGCGAACTGAGATCCGAGGTGCCTCGATTCACTGAAACGAGAGCGTTTCACACGCTACCCGCGCAGATTTACCGTTTTAGCGGCCACATCCGTGACGCCCAATGGGTGGCCGGCTCGGATTTAGGTCATTCAACGGCCCCGCAACACTACTACACCACTGATTCAGAGCGGTTGCAGTCGCTATATGCGCAAGCATGCTCATTTCTCGGTATAGCACTGGGCAGCGAATGTCCCACCGAAGGCCTAATAGGCGCTCCATTGGCCGGCATACGATTCTCAGCCGCTGCACAGGCGGTAGAGGCGCTCAAACAAAAAACCAAGTCCGGTCTCCGGAAAGTAAAAGGCACGACCAACAAACTGGTACCGAGCACGACAGCGTTGGGCTCCTATTTGGCGCTCATGTTCATGGCATGCACGGCGCACCGAGGCACGGCCCCGATCGCCACAATTACCCGACAAGACTTCATTATTTATCCGAAACATGTGGTGGATGACGCCGACGAAAGCTTTGGACTGGCGATCGTTTCTGATAAGAGCCAGCACGCAGCGCTGGATGCCCGGATTTGCGCGCTTCCACACCAATTTGTCGAGCAGTTACATATATACCTGTTCCAGTTGGAACGGTTGCAGCGGCGATTGAATGAACAGCCAGCTGCTAAATACAGAACACTTAGAGAGGATGTGAATAAAGCGCTGGCCGGTATTGGCCCACTGTGGTTCTGGTATCCCCCGGAAAATGACGAGCCTAACCAATCGATCAAACGACAGGACATCTCGGCCAGTTACCTTCGAGATTACTGGCCTGAGTGGTTGATCGATATTCGGTTATTGCGACACCTGTTCGCCTCCCAGACTCACAGGTACGGTCTCCGAGGTGATGACATCGCCCTGCAAATGGGACATTCCATGGGCCGGCGCGCCTTCGACGCCATTGATCCCGATTCGCCCTTTGATTTCGCCCGCAGGGCTGCTCCGTCTATCTCTGAGTATTTAAATGACCTCGGCTTTGAGGTGGTCGGTGAAGCCCAGCGGTTCTCACCCCTGAACTCTTTCCCACAAGTTTCTTCATCAACAATCGAGGCACTGAACGACGAATTGAATAGGCTACGAAAAGCCAGGGATAGGCAGCACGCGCCCATCCCGACGGGTGACGAAGTATTGGTGGCCGATCGAATGTTTGAAGAAACACTGTCGCTTAACCAGAACAACGGTAGTGATTGGCTTATCGAGCCAACTGTATTGAAGGAGCGTCTGGCGTTTGTCTCCTTTGCTCATACGCTGGCAGTGCAAAGTCGCGTGCGTGAAAAATTGCGTGCGTGGATAGATGCGCAGCCTCGCGATTCGCAAAAAAAACGCAACTCGATTCCCGAGATAAAACGCTACAGAGGCGACTACTGCGCCGTCAGCTTTGTTCATTTCGCTGCCATGCATTGGACGAAACAGGCCGTATCGACGGCCATGCTCGTCCTGAAAGACGCTCTCAAGACAAAGCCGGTCGACATCAATAGATTCCTGGCCGCCGCCGCGGTTCTGCTTCCATCCTATGGTGGCGGCGCTACTTTGCATCGCCTGCTAGCCTGGCTCGATCCTGCCACCCGCCTGCTGGCTTTCGAGCAACTTGAAGCCGGCGTAATCGCGATGTTACCGCTGGAAAACGCCTCACCCTCGGGCCCCGGTGACGAGTCCGCGCTCTCAGCCGGCGGTCATTTAGCTCTTGTAGCTGGTGCTCGGAGGCTACTGAGCGAGCCCCCCGACGAGAAGCGATTGATCCGGGCAATAAAAAATGTGCCGGCCACCAACGACCTGATAGACCGTCCGGGACAATCGGTCGTTAAATCGTTGTTGCGGACAATCGCTCTAGCCAGATCCTTACTGGCACCCGGCACACTGGCAGCCTGGGAAACCGGCGAAGTCGCCAGTGTTGGTCTCGCACCGGACCGCTGCGCGGCTTTGTGGAATACGAGGCTGTCGACGTTCGAGCCCGCTTCGACTTTGTTGCCATCACACTTTAAAAAGCCGAAGCAGCCAACCGAGAGCGCCACTCACGTGCCCGGATCTGCCGTCAAATCCTATCGAGAGATTCGAGCAATAGCCCGGGCACTGAAAGAAGGGGGCAACCGCAAAGATAAGCGGCGAGCGCTGGCGTCCATAAAAGCTGCACTGAGTGCCAAGAGGGGCGAAGCCTGCGTGCCGGCATTGCTGGCCGACTTTGTGATGCAAGCACTGGGCACCGAAAGGTTGGCGGCCAGCACTGTGTACAGCTATCTGACGACTATTGGGCGGCGGCTGGTAGAACAGTTTGAATGGAGAGCGCTGGATACCGTCGACCCGTCCGAACTTTCACACTGCCTTCGACAGATCGCCTTGAAGGATAGAAACGAAGCCGAACGGGAGACGCACGGCGGCGCCATATCTGCGATCAGCATTTTCATGGACGTATGCAGTCAACTCGACATTGAAACCGAACCGGACGTCGTTTTCGATGGCATGAATTACGCGGTCCCACGGTCCGCAGGGTATTGCTTCGCTGGCCAGGAATGGCAAGCCATTGACTCGGCACTCCGCGAGCGTGACCGCGATGTGCTGATGGCTCGAACAGCGGTGAATCTTCAGATGTTCACCGGCATGCGCATATCCGAGGTGGCCGGCTTGCTTCGAGACGACATCAAGCTTGCAGACAACGTGCTCATTGCAAATATTCATCCAACGTTTACGCGGACTTTAAAAACGCGAGCGTCGAAACGGATCACGCGTGTACCGGTCAGCCCGGAGGTGCAGGCGAGTCTGGAGTCCATGTCGTCCACGCTGCAAAACAGGCCTCGAGTCCACGGCAATCTGCTGCTGACGGCAGATGCGGAGATAGATTTCCCGGCCGTCCGGTCAACCGTCAACCATCAGTTTCAATGCTCTGCCAGGACGTACATAGAAGCGCCGTATTGCAGACCGCACGGTTTCCGCCATACCACCGCATGCCGCGCCCAGCTTGTGCTTCATGACGCACGTTATAGCGCGCATTTAGCACACCTACAGACCGACTGGGGATCGCGCATTGGCATCGAGCAGGACTATCACGATGAGTTCGGGCAGTTGCCAAGACGACTACTCCTGCAGCAGGCGTCGAGATCGCTGGGGCACGCCATGCCCGAGACGACCATGGTTCATTACGCACACATGGCCCCGCTGCTGTTTCCGCATAACGATGGCCTGGAACGCATCCCGCGCAAGCTGGAGGCTCGGCTTCTCGGCTTCAGCATCACGGCGGTGGAACAGCGACGCAAGCGCAAGGGTGGGGTGAGTACGACTGAGCAGTGGTCCGACTTCTGGCGGCATGATCCAAAATTAATGGGTGTTGAAGTACTACGCAGCAACTTCGACGACTTCCACCTGGCCCAGGTCGAGTCCTTTGCGAACAGCTCTCAGATGCCGGTCAGAATCAGCGCGACCCTACTCGCACGAGTTGCCATCCTGATACGAGGCGGCGAGTCGGAAACTGAATCCGCGAACGAATGCCTGCTGAGCATCGAGGAATTTCGAGCGGTCGCGAATCTTTTACGGGATATTGAGGCTGTGTACCAGCTGAACTATTTAGGCGCACGTCGAGAACGCGGACGTACTAGAAAGCGCATGCCAGCCGCTCAGCGCCTTCTGCCTCTCTTTCGGCGAATCGACGAATCAATCGCTGACGGGCAGCTTGGTTTGCACGATCTTTCCGACTGGCAGCTGCGTCAACTGGCCGCCATGAATCGACAGCAAATCTTCGATGGCAAATTCGTCGAACCGACCCCTGACGGACTGGCCGAGGCGATAACCCGATTCCAGAGGTCGATGACGAAGGGCAAAACATTCACGAAATCGGAGCTATCATTATGCATGCTGGTCACTTCAGGGCTGATTCGCTCGGCCCAGTGAGCATCAATTGATAATGACATAGCCCATTTGGGCTATAATACGGGGAGCCTACATTAACCGGAGTCCCCGATGAGTACAACCCCTGCCGTCAATCATTCTGAGACGATGGTTATTGATTGCAATCGCCGGCCCGCGTCGGAGTTTGGTCACTTGATGTCCGAGGTCGTTTCCCGTTACGTAATACCAATGGCGTCTCATGACATCGTCGTTGAGAATATCTCTGTAAAATACCTATCCGATCGACAAGGCGACTTGATCGACAAAATCACAATAAAATTCAGACGGGCATTCGACTCCGACTCGCACACCGCACGAAACGTCCAGGCCGACGCACTCCCCCTGGATGAGCACATCGCGGCGATCCTGCAGAACGCCGTTAAGGAGATAGCCAACGGCAACGGTGATCGAGAAAAGCGCCAGAAAGATGTCGACAATGCTCTGAAAGGTCTCGAATCGATCACTGTTAACGGCAAGTCTGCCCCTATTCCAAAAGAAATCGAAGTGCCCCCATCGACTAAATCGGGCACGAAAGCCACCAAGAAAAAACTGCCCGATGATCGACTACATGGAATCGATTTCGCTAGAGGGCTTCAAATCGGTGACAAGACGTATCGGCTGCATGGTCAGGTCATGGAAAAATTCCAGATGATGCCCCCGGTTGGCGCACCGGTACTTGAGGACGATGACGCAGCGCGGAGTCCGCTCAATCAGGACTTCCAGTTATCGGTTTTAAAGCAGTTTCGACGCACGCTGGAGCAGGCGATCTGCCTACTGGAGGATCCCGCTCCAAACATAGCGCCACTGGATGGGCGCTGATCTATATTGATTGGGTGAGGCCTTTTTCTGGCTCGCCACTTTAGGGCGCCGGCCTACGGTCAAAGGCTCAATAGCAATGCTACGAGGCCGTAAACCTCGTCCACTCTACTGTCGGTCAATTGGGGGGGGCGTTGATGATATCTATCCCGATGCGGGTTTCACCCCCGGGATACGGCGAAGAATCGATAAGCGCCGACCAACAGTTTGCAGCCATTACCACACCGTCCGTGTGATCGGGGCCGAACCCTCCTCGGTGCCCCGCAGCTGAGCACGAAGGTTGAGGATTTCACTCTTGGCCTACACCAGTTCAGCAGCCTGGGCATCAGATTTATTAGGCTTGATGGCCTTAATCCATTTGTACAAGCTATGTGCAGAAACGCCCAGTCTTTCCAAAACCTCAGCAACCGAGTGCCCTCGATATACAATTTTGGACGACCCACGGTTTGGAAGACACGACCGAGCCTCAAAATGAGGCCTGTTCAAAGGCCTCTGGACTGACGCCGCCCAGATGCGAATGGCGTCGGGTTCGATTATAGAAAAATTTAATGTAATCGAAGATATCTGCACGAGCTAGTTCTCGGGTTTTGTAGACCCGTTTACGCACGCGCTCCTTTTTCAAGCTGGAGAAGAAGGATTCGGCCACGGCATTGTCCCAGCAGTTGCCTCGTCGACTCATGCTGGGATCG
>NYTH01000057.1 GCA_002683405.1 Salinisphaeraceae bacterium
CGCGCGCTTCGCCCACCAGCACGGCGACGGAATTGGCCATGCAGCGCTGGCCGGCGGCGCCGACCGCCGAGCCGACGAGGTTGTCGATGGTCTGCTGCTTGGGCGCGTCGGGCATGACCACCATGTGGTTCTTGGCGCCGGCAAAGGCCTGACAGCGCTTGAGGTTCTGCGTGGCGGTGCGGTAGATGTAGTGAGCGACCGGCACGGAGCCGACGAAGGACACGGCCTTCACGTCTTCGTGCGCCAGCAGCACGTCCACCTGTTCCTTGCCGCCGTGGACGACCTGCAGTACGTCCGGCGGGAAGCCGGCCTCCAGAAACAGCTCGGCCAGCCGGTTGGGCGTCATCGGGTCCTGCTCGGACGGCTTGAGCACAAAGGTGTTGCCGCAGGCAATGGCCAAGGGGAAGAACCACAGCGGAATCATGGCCGGGAAGTTGAACGGCGTGATGGCCGTGCACACGCCCAGCGGCTCGGTGATGGTGCGGGTATCGATGCCGTTGGCAATCTGCTCGGCGGCTTCACCCATCATGGAGGTGGAGATGTTGCAGGCCTGTTCGACCACTTCAATGCCACGCCACACATCGCCCTTGGCGTCGGCAAAGGTCTTGCCGGTTTCCTTCGCGAGAATCTCGCCCAGCTCGTCGTGATGTTCCTTCAGCAGCGCCTGGTAGCGGAGCATCATGCGGGCGCGCTCGGGTGTGGGCACGTCTTTCCACGTCTTGAAGGCGGCCTTGGCCGACGCGATGGCCTGCTCCATCTCGTCCGGCGTGGTGTTGGGGGCCTGACACAGAACGTCCTGAGTGGCGGGATCGGTCACGTCGATCCAGCTGTCGCAGGATGACTGACGCCACTCGCCGGCGATCAGGTGGGGAATACGCTTGCCTTCCGGGCGGGTTGCGGGATTCGTCGCCATGGGATTCGCCTAGTCTGAGTGAATCGGAATTGGCGGACGATTATAAAGAAGAGCGCCCGCCGGATCAGACCGCCGAAGATAGCAAATATTAATTAGCTAGCATACTAATTCAGCGGGTGGCGGCTGCCGCGCGCGGTCGGCCGCGGCACCGCCGCAGCAACAATGCGCTGCGGCGGTTGGTCCGTCGATACGCGGGGCGTCAGATTTTCGGCTCTTCGAACACGTAGGTGCCGGGCGCCGGGTCGAGTGCCGGATATTTCTTGTTGCCCAGCTTTCGGGGGGCGTTCTTCTGCTCCCCGCTACGCGGCTGGATCCACTCCAGCCAGTATTCCCACCAGGAGCCCTGTTCCTCACGGGCCTGTTCGAGCCACTTGTCCGGATCGGCCGGTGGATTGTCCGTGTCGTAGCGGAAGTAGCTGGCCTTCGGGTTGCCGGGCGGGTTGACCAGGCTGGCCACATGACCGGCGTTGCTGAGCAGGAAGCGGCTGTCGCCGCCCAGCAGCTGCGTGGTGCGGTAGCAGGCCTTCCAGGGCGTGAGGTGATCGGTGATGGCGCCGGTAACGAACGCGTCCATCTTCAAACGGCCCAGATCTACCGGAGATCCCATGACCTTCAGCCGGCCGGGGTTGGGGAAGGGGTTGTCCGAAAACATGTTCAGAAAGTCGTTGTGCAGACCCGCGGGCAGGTTGGTGCTGTCGTTGTTCCAGGACAGGATGTCGAACTTGGGCGGCGCGTTACCCATGAGGTAGTTGTTGACCCAGAACCCCCACACCAGATCATTCGGCCGGAACCAGGCGAACAGGCTCTTCAGGTCCTTGCCCTCCAGCACGCCTTTCTTGCGGGAATTCTTTTTGCTTTGTTCGAGCACATGCTCGCTGTTGAGCGCGCCCACCATGGTGGGCACGTCGAAATCCAGGAGGGTCACCGCATAGCAGATGGCGTTGACGCGATTGTCGCCCTGATCGGCCATGTAGCCGAGCATGGCGGACATGGTAATGCCGCCCGCGCAGAAGCCCATCGTGTTCAGGTCGCGCGAGTTGGTGATGTCGCACACCGCGTCCACCGCTTCGAGCAGTGCCGCCACATAGGTATCGAAATTCCAGTGCGCATGCTGCTTGCCGGGATTGCGCCAGCTGACCACGAAGACCTGCACACCATGCTTGGACGCGTACTCGACGAAACTCTTGCCGGGCGCCAGGTCCATGAAATAGAACTTGTTGATCTGCGGCGACATGACCAGGATCGGCCGCTTGTAGACCTTCTTGCACTGCGGCTTGTACTGGATGATTTCCAGCACCTCGTTTCGAAAGACCACGGCGCCGGGCGATATGCCCAGGTCCTTGCCCACCACGAAGGCATCCCGGTCGACGTGGCGCGGCATGCCGCCGTTGTGTCGCACATCCTCGACGAAATTCTTCAGGCCGATCAGCACGCTCTTGCCGCGCGTCTCGCGAGCCCGGCGCAGGGCCGTGGGGTTGGTGAAAAGCAGGTTGGTGGGTGACAGCGTCGAGGTGATCAGATCGCTGAGAATCTCGGCGCGCTCGTGATCCCGCCAGTTCTTTTCCGTGTGAATGCTGTGCTCGACGGCCTCGCACAGCGCGAAGTAGGCCTGGCCGAGCCGCCTGAAGAACGGATTCTCGCGCCAGGCAGGGTCCTGGAAGCGTTTGTCCTTCGGGTCGATCGTGATGTCGGAATTGCCGCGCAAAATGTCGATCAGGTCACGCGCGAGCTCGCGGCTTTCCTCCCTGGCGGCGCTGGCGTCGAACAGCTCATAGGCCGCGGCGAGAGCGTCTCGGGCGCGCGTCACGGGGCCGGCGCCGGCGGCGCCGATACGGCCGGCGCCAAGCTGGTTCTGCTGCTTGATGGTATTCGTCGTGAAGTTACGCATCGTGTCGTGTGTCTCCTTCCGTCGTATGTGGCGGTCGGGCCGCCATCGGTCTGGTTATATTCTGCTTGTTAAGATCGGTCCCCTTGATTACAAATCCTGCCTCGCTGTGCTCAAGTTGCAAGTGTCCTGCATGCATGAAGAATGCCGGACGGGACAATACGGTCAACGTGGCAAGACCGGTCTGACGGCTGGCCACCCTGCAGGATATTCGGGGGAAGAGTCATTCTTGGTGTCATCGGAATTGTAGTTTCGCTGCTGCTGCTCATGTGGCTGGCCTACCGCGGTGTGTCCGTCATTATTCTGGCGCCGGTGCTCGCGCTGCTGGCCTGTCTGTTTCAGGCCGACAGTCCGCCCCTGCTGGCCACCTATACGCAGGTGTTCATGCAGGCCATGGGCGGCTTCGCGATCAAGTTCTTCCCCATATTTCTCCTCGGTGCGGTGTTTGGCAAGCTCATGCAGGATTCGGGCTGCGCCCGCGCCATCGCCCTGAGCTTCCGTGACTGGCTTGGCGCGCGCCACGCCATCCTCGCCATCGTGCTGGCCTGCGGGCTGCTGGAGTACGGCGGCGTGTCGGCGTTCGTGGTCGCCTTCTCCGTCTATCCGCTGGCGGCCGCGCTGTTCCGGGAACTGGATATTCCCAAGCGGCTGCTGGGCGGCACGCTGGCTCTGGGCGCCTTTACCTTCGCCATGACCTGCCTGCCCGGTACGGCGCAGATTCACAATCTGATTCCGATGTCATATTTCGGCACCACGGCCTTTGCTGCGCCAATCCTGGGCCTTGTAGGGGGTGCCGCCATGGTGACCGGCGGGGTGACGTGGCTGAACTTCCGGCTGCGCAAGGCCCGCGCGGCGGGCGAGGGCTATGGGGAAGGGCATACGCAGGAACCGGGCAGCCTGGCAGGCGAGACGCCCCATGTGCTGCTGGCGCTGCTGCCTATTGCCCTCGTGATCGGCGTGAACTACGCCATGGTCGAATACTGGATACCGGGGTGGGACACGGACTATCTCGCCGGCGAACAGTACGGCGAAACCAGCATCGAAGCGCTGCGGGGTTTCTGGGGCATGATCACCGCGCTGCTGGCCGCCAATATTGCCGTGGCGGCGATCCATTTCCGCAGCATCGAAACGCTCAACAAGACACTCGGGGCGGGGGCCATGGGCGCGTTGTTACCCACATTCAACACCGCCTCCGAGGTAGGGTACGGGGCAACAATCGCGTCGCTGGCGGCGTTTGCCGTCGTGCGCGACGCCGTGCTGAACCTGTCGCCCGGCAATCCGCTCATTTCCGAGATGGCGGCGGTCAACGTGCTGGCGGGCATTACCGGGTCGGCGTCCGGCGGGCTCGGAATAGCGCTCGGGGCGCTGGGCGAAACCTATCTGCAGATGGCGCAGGCCGCCGGCATCGATCCGGAGATCATGCATCGCATCGCGTCGATGTCTTCCGGCGGGTTCGATTCGCTGCCGCACAACGGCGCCATCATCACGCTGCTGACCATCTGCGGTCTGACGCATCGCCAGGCCTACGGCGATATTGCGGTGGTTTCCGTGCTGATCCCCTTTCTGGTCACGGCGAGCTGCGTGGTGACCCTGAGCATGGTCTATTGAGCCCGTGGCCGCGTGGTTTCCGATGTTTAGTTGCGCCGCGCACTATGTTAGCTTTCGGTGCCTTGCGGCGGTGCACCACTGACACCGTTTCGCAGACGCTCGCCTTACCCGGCGAATTCGAATGTCGAACAGGAGAAACATGTTTATGACAGGCAAGCTGATCAAGACCCTGGCCGTCGCATCGCTGGTTATCGGTGCTGCGGGTTGTTCCAACGACGAAGAAATGCGTGCCCAGATTCAGGAAGCCATGAGCGCTGCCGAATCGGCTCAGAGCACGGCCAACAGCGCGATGACCACCGCCAAGGCCGCTGATCAGAAGGCGACGTCCGCGCAGCAGACGGCCGACCAGGCTATCCAGGGCGTGCAGCAGGCCAAGGAATGCTGCCGCGCCAACTCGCAGCGGATCGAGAGGGCTTTCGAGCGCTCCAACTACAAGTAAGCGCTCGCTCGAAGCGACTCAGAAAAACCCCGCTCCGGCGGGGTTTTTTTTGTCCGTACTGGGTGCGACGTCGGATGCTCGGTTTCCCCGCATCGGCTCCGCCCAGGTTTTCCTGGCGGGCCGCTGTCGTGCGCCTTAGTCCCGCCCGAACAAGCGGCCAAAAAAGCCCGCGCGGGGCTGCTCACGCGTCTGTTCGTCCCCCTTTTCGTCGGTACCGCGGTCCGACGAGGGGCTCTGCGCGGCGTCGTTCGGCGCGTCGGTTTTCGGCATTTGCCCGACCCGCACCGGCAACCCTGACTGGTTGGCCATGATCTGCTCGGCCTCGTCCCAGTCGATGGGAAAGTCTGGGTGATCGCGGGTGGCCGCGACGAGCAATTCCACCATGGGCGTGAAGCTCACCACGGCGTCCCGGCCGTCGCCGTCTGGCGGGTGGGCTTCCACGTATAGCGCGCCATCCTGCCAGCCCGCCTTGTAGGGCGCCTCGATGATTCGCACGGGCGTGCCGGCGTCGACCAGGTCGAACAGTTGCTCGATGTCTTCGGGAAACAGCCGGATACAGCCGTGCGACACCTTCAGGCCAATGCCGTCGGGCTTGTTGGTGCCGTGCAGCAGATAGGCCGGCAGGCCCAGATAGATGGCGTGGTTGCCCAGCGGATTATCGGGGCCGGGCTGCACCACGCGCGGCAGCGGGTCGCCTTTTTCGGCGTGTTCACGACGGATCGATGCGGGCGGGGTCCACGTCGGATTCGCCTTTTTTCCGGTCACGCGGGTATTGGCTACCGGCGTGCTCCAGCCCTCGCGTCCCACACCCAGCGGGAAGGTCAGCACAACGCCGGTCTGCGCGCTGTCTTCCGGCGGGTAGTAGTACAGCCGCATCTCGGTGAGGTTGATGACGATCCCCCGGCGCGGGCCCGGCGGCAGCACGAACTGCATGGGGATGACGATGTCGCTGCCCACCTCGGGGATGAAGGGGTCAAGCTGCGGATTGGCCAGCGCAATCTCTCGATAGCCCAGATTATGCCGCCGGGCGATGACCGGGAAGGTGTCGCCTTCACGCACTTTTGCGATGGCGACGCGGCCGATCAGGTCCTCTCCGGGCGGGGGCAGATCGAAGGTCGCGGCCTGCGCCGATACGCAGCTGGCCAGGATGACCAGGCACAGCGGAAATCGAATGATCATGCGGCTTGCAGTTCCTCGAGCAGTGCGGCGGGGTCCAAGGGCGTCGGAGCGGTCTGGCCGTGACGGGCCTCCACGAGTTCGACCACGCGCTGATTGACCGGGGCCCGTCGATCCAGCCTGGCTGCCAGATCCACCACGGCGCCGTTGAGAAAGCCTACCTCGGTGACGCGTCCCGCCTCGAGATCGACGCACATGGACGGATAGGCTTCGTCCGACAGGCCGTTTTTCCGGCGGGCCACCCAGAGCGGCAGAGCCGGCACACGCGCCAGCAGCCAGCGATACACGCCGTAGGAGACGGGGGCCGGCATGGTATACGGCTGTCCCGCCGCTTCGAGTGTCGCCACCGCCTCATCCAGGCAGAGCAGGTAGGCCTGGCGCAATTGCGGGTGCGCGAACATGTCGGTGAATCCCGACTGGCACAGAGCACCGATGGCGTTGTTGAGATTGATCAGCAGCTTGCCCCAGCCGCTGCCCGGCGCGGCGGCGCGCGCCTTGAGGCCTGTCCCGCGAAACAGCTTGAGAGCGTCCCGACCCGTCGTCTCCACGATCAGCTCGGCCGCCGTATTGAGCTGAATATGCAGCGGCGCAACCACGCGCATGTTCGACATGACATACACCGGCGCGCAGGGCTGCCCGGGCAGCGCCTGGGCAATGACCTGTTCCGCGCCGACGCCGTTGACGCAAGGCAGCACCAGGCAGTTATCGGGCAGCTGTCCCGCCAGCGAGGCCGCCACGTCCGGCAGCTGGGCGCGTTTGGTGCAGATGAACACGCGGCTGGCATCAGCGTACGCCGGGCGGCTGGTGATTCGCGGCGACGGTAGCCGCATCGTGGCACCGGCGCCCGGCCGGTCGATACGCAGGCGGTCGCTGTCGTAGTTCGAGCGGCGCTGCGGGCGCACTACCAGCGTCGGCTGATGTCCGGCGGCGGTGAGGTAGCCGGCGATGAAAGTACCGACGGCGCCGGCGCCAATAACGTAGTTCATGGAGAATCAGCCGGGCCCGGCCGCAATCTAGGGAGCCAGCCGGGTGGTCGACCAGCCGTCGTCGGTGCGCTGGAAGACGATGCGATCATGCAGGCGGCTTTCACGGCCCTGCCAGAACTCCACCTCATCCGGCACGACACGGTAGCCGCCCCACTGGTCGGGTCGGGGAATATCGCCGTCGCCGAAGCGGGCTTCGATCGCCTTGACGCGGGCTTCCAGCGCTTCGCGCGATTCTATGGGTCGGCTCTGCGGCGACGCGTGCGCGCCAATTCGGCTACCGCGGGGCCGGCTGTCGTAGTACTCGGTCGAGGCCTGGGGGTCCAGCTTCTCGACCGTCCCGCGAATCCTGACCTGCCGCTCCAGCCGGTCCCACCAGAACACCAGCGCCGCGTGGGCGTTGTCCGCCAGTTCGCGGCCTTTGCGGCTTTCGTAATTGGTGAAAAAGCGGAAGCCGCTGGCGTCGAAGCCCTTCAGCAGGACGACCCGCGCCGATGGCTGACCGTCAGGCGTGGCGGTGGCCAGCGTCATGGCCGTGGGCTCGAGCAATCCGGCATCAAGGGCCTGGTCGAACCAGTTGGAGAACAGTTGGATAGGGTCGCGCGGGAGGCGGTCGGCCTCGAGGTCCCTGCGGTCCAGGCGGGTGATCCAGCCCGGGATGGGCTGGCTATCGGGAGAGTCGGTTTTGCGTTGAGTCATGACCGCGCCAGTTTAACGCGGCGGAGGGGTGGTCTTCATCAGGTCGGCCCGGCGTTCATGGCGAACACCGGGCCGACGGTGTCGGGCGGGTGGCTATTCGTCGCCATCCATGTGGAAGCCGACCTTGACGCTCACCTGCCAGTGGGCAATCTTGCCGTCCTCGAGGTGGCCGCGGGTTTCGGTCACCTTGAACCAGCGCAATTTGCGCAGGCGCTTGCTCGCCTCCGCAATCGCCTTGGCCACGGCGTCGTCACTGCTTTCCGAGGATGATCCGACGACTTCTACAACCTTGTAGATATTGTCACTCACTGCCTGTGTTCCTTTTCCGTGGAATGAACCGGCGACACTAAGTGCCGGTCGAGGTGCTGCTCAATACGTAGCTTCACTCAGGCTGTTTTTTCGCCCGGGGCACACTGCCTGAACAGGACAGTCGTGCTAGCCTTCCGGCCACTTCGAAAGGGATGAAGCATGCAGGCTCTACGCATCTACAAGACTGACGACGGCACGCAGGCGCGGCTCGAGCAGATGGACCAGAACGATCTGTCCGAGGGCAACGTGCTGATTCGCGTGCGCTACTCCAGCGTCAACTACAAGGACGCGCTGGCCGTGACAGGCAAGGGCAAGATTCTCTGGCGCCACCCCCTGAACGGCGGTATCGACGCCGCCGGCGCAGTGGAACAATCGGAGGATGACCGCTTCGCGCCGGGCGATGAAGTCGTCGTGACCGGCTACCACCTGAGCGAGAACCGCGATGGCGGCTACGCCGAGTACCTGCGCGTGCCGGCCGAGTGCGTCGTGCCGCTGCCGGCGGGTCTGAGCCTGTACGAGAGTATGGCGATCGGTACGGCCGGCTTTACGGCGGGGTTTGCCCTGCGCCGGCTCGGCGACAATCACCTGCGGCCCGACATGGGGCCGATCGCGGTGACCGGTGCGACCGGCGGCGTGGGCTCCTACGCGATCGACATGCTCAGCAAGGCCGGCTTCGACGTCACGGCCGTGACACGCAAGGCCGACCGCGCCGGCGATTATCTGAAGTCGCTGGGGGCGTCGCGGGTCATCGACCCGGAGGAGATCCTGGAGGGCGGACGCAAACCGCTGGGCACCATTCATTATGGCGGGGGCGTGGACAGCGTCGGCGGGCCATTATTGGCGGCGCTGGCGCCGCAGGTGCGGCAATACGGAAGTATTGCGGCCGTGGGGCTGGCCGGTGGATTCAAGCTGGAAACCACCGTGATGCCCTTTATACTGCGCGGTGTGAATCTGCTGGGCATTCATTCCGTGGAGTGCCCCATGCCCTGGCGCCAGCAGATCTGGGAAGATCTGGCCGGCCGGCACAAGCCGGATCACCTCGACAGCATTGCCACGCAGACGGTCGGCCTGAAGGATCTGCCGGATGTCTGCGAATCCATCGTGGCCGGCGACATCGTCGGCCGCACCGTGGTCGATATCGACAAGGCCTGACACGGCAGGCCGAATCAGGGACCGTCAGGCTTGCGGCCAAGTCGAGCCTGGGGCTACAGCAATAAAACGCCAAAAGACAGGAGTTGAAGGATGAGCAAACCGGAGAACACCAAGGGCCTCGCGGGGATTTCCGCTGGCGAAACAGCCATTTGTACTGTTGGCAAGCAGGGCGTGGGCCTGACCTACCGCGGTTACGACATCGAGGAGATGGCTGACCAGGCCGAGTTCGAGGAAATTGCCTACCTTCTGCACTACAACAAGCTGCCCAGCCAGTCGGAACTGGACGCCTACAAGAAACGGCTGCAGGGCATGCGTGACCTGCCCGACGGCGTGAAAACCGCGCTCGAGCAGCTGCCGAAGGATTCGCACCCGATGGACGTCATGCGCACCGGTTGCTCCGTGCTGGGCTGCATCGAGCAGGAAACCGACCCGAAGCAGCAGTACGACGTGGCGGATCGGCTGCTGGCCAGCTTCACGTCCATGCTCATGTACTGGTACCACTTCAGCCACAATGGCAAGCGCATCGACACCGTCACCGATGATGACTCCGTCGGCGGGCATTTCCTGCATCTGCTGCACGGCGAGAAGCCGCGCGAGGACTTCGTGAAGGCCATGTCCTGCTCGCTGATCCTCTATGCCGAGCACGAGTTCAACGCGTCCACCTTCACCAGCCGAGTGATCACCGCCACGCTGTCGGATTTCTACTCCGCCATCACCGGCGCCATCGGTGCACTGCGCGGCCCGCTGCATGGCGGCGCCAACGAAGCGGCCATGGAGCTGATTCAGACCTTCAAGGATGCCGACGACGCCGACCAGGGTCTGCGCGGCATGCTGGAGCGCAAGGAAAAGATCATGGGCTTCGGTCACCGCGTGTACAAGACGTCCGATCCGCGCAACGCCATCATCAAGGAATGGAGCCGCAAGTTCGCCGGTGACGACGAATACAAGCGCAACATCTTCGACATTTCCGAGCGTATTGCCCAGATCATGTGGGACGAAAAGAAGCTCTTCCCCAACGCCGACTTCTTCCACGCTTCGGCCTATCACTTCATGGGCATTCCCACGAAGCTGTTCACGCCGATCTTCGTCATTTCGCGTCTGACCGGCTGGGCGGCCCACATTTTCGAGCAGCGTGCCGACAATCGCCTGATTCGCCCGAGCGCGGACTACATCGGCCCCGAGTTGCAGAAGTTCGTGCCGATCAGCGAACGCGGCTAAGGCCTTCGCGCCATCGCCGATACGACCGGGTGCCGTCTGCCGGCGCACCCGGTTTTTTTGGTCTGGTCGTCAGCCCGTCGAGCGGTCTAGGTGCTGGCCGCCCGGCTCATGCAGAATGTCTGCGTGATCAGGCAGCCTGCGGCCGCTTGGGCGGCGGTGTGGGCTAACCCGGATATTTCACGAGGGCAATTGGCGCTGACGTGTAAACGATTGATACGCATGAAAAAAAGCCAGGCTTAGCGGTATTGTAGTCCGTACAGTTTGGATTCCGCGCCAATTTATCGCGGTGCCTTGCGTTTCTCGCGGCGTATCGCTTGTCTTTCACGCAAACCCTAGCTACGGCTAGGATTTGCGCTCCAAGACCGCGCGCTACTTGCTGCGAATTCGCAAATCACTCGCGATACCTCATGAAATATACGGGCTAAACAGGAAGCAGCATGAATCTCGAATTCGACGAACAGGACGAGGCCTTCCGTAGCGAGGTCCGCGATTGGCTGGCGACACACGCACCGCGTGACTGGTCCGACTGGATGTCCGCCAGTCGCGAACAGGTCATGGCCTGGGAGCAGACGCTGGCGCAGAAGGGCTGGCTGGCGCCGGGCTGGCCGACGGAGTACGGCGGCCCGGGATGGACCACCACGCAGCGCTACATCTGGGATGAGGAATGCGCCCGCATCAACGCTCCGCGGCCGTCCATCTTCGGACACGTCATGTGCGGGCCGGTCATCATGGCGTTCGGCACTGATCAGCAGAAGGCCGAGCACCTGCCCCCGATCGCCAACGGTACGCGAATCTGGTGTCAGGGCTACTCCGAGCCGGGCGCCGGGTCCGACCTGGCATCGCTGAAAACGCGTGCGGATCGCGACGGCGACGACTACGTGGTCAATGGCCAGAAAATCTGGACCACCTGGGCCCACAAGGCCGACTGGATATTCTGCCTGGTACGCACCAGCCGGGAGGGGCGGCCGCAGGAGGGCGTGTCCTTCCTGTTGATCGACCTGAACACGTCGGGAATCGAGATACGGCCGATTCACACGATCGACGGCGAGCATCATCTCAACGAAGTGTTCTTTCGCGACGTGCGCGTGCCGATGGCCAACCGCGTTGGTGAGGAAGGGCAGGGCTGGACCATCGCCAAGTTCCTGCTGAATCACGAGCGCTCCAGCGTAGGCGGCTCGAGCGGCAGCAAGGTGGCGCTGGCCCAGCTGAAGGGTCTGATCGATTCGGACCCCGCGCTGCGCGACAACCCGGCCTGGGGCAAACGTCTGGCCGATCTGGAGATCGACCTGCTGGCGCTGGAGTACACCAACCTTCGGGCGCTTGAAAAAGCCCGCTCGGGCGAGTCGCCTGGCAGCATGCCTTCGGTGCTGAAGCTGCAGGGCACGGAAATCCAGCAGGCGCTGTCGGAACTGCGTGTGGAAATGGGCGGCTACGCCAGTCTGCCCTGGAAGGCCGATCCGGTGGGCGAGCCTGCCTTCGCCACCGCGACGCAGATCTACAACTTCGGCCGCGCCTTCACCATCTACGGCGGGAGTTCCGAGGTGCAGAAGAACATCATGGCCAAGTTCGCCCTGGGCCTGTAGGAGGCACGCATGGATCTATCGTATTCCGAAGAGCAGGTCATGCTGCAGGACAGCGTGCGCCGCTTTCTGGGTGACCACTACGGCTTCGAAACCTGTCGCCGGATTCTCCAGAGCGGTCCCGGGTACTCGCCGGAGATCTGGGAGCAGTTTGCGCAAATGCAGTGGCTGGCGCTGCCGTTCGAGGAGAACGACGGCGGGTTGGGATACGGCGTCACCGAGTTATGTCTGCTCATGGAAGAAATGGGGCGGGCGCTCTGTGTCGAACCGGTTCTGGCCAACGTCGTGCTGGCCGGCCAGTTGCTGGCCATGCTGGGCACAGCCGAACAGAAGCAGCGCTGGTTGACGCCGCTGATCGAGGGCCGGCAACAGATCAGCCTCGCCCACGCCGAGTTGCCGGGCCGATTCGACCTGGCCCATTGCCGCCTGCAGGCCGAGAGGCTGGAGGGTGGTTTTTGCCTGTCCGGGCACAAGTCGGTGGTGCTCAATGGCCCCAATGCCGATGGTTTCGTGGTGCTTGCCCGCAGCGGAGGTGGCGCCCGCGATGCGTCCGGGCTGAGTCTGTTTCTGGTGCCGGCGGACGCGCCCGGCGTCATCCGCCGCGACTACGCGATTCACGGCGGCGGCACCGGCTGCGAGCTGACGCTCGACCAGGTTCGGCTGGGCGCCGATGCGCTGCTCGGAGCGGAGGGCGGCGCATTCGAGACGCTTGAGGCTGTGCTGGATCTGGCCACGGTGGCCAGCTGCGCGGAGGCCTTCGGTGCCATGCAGGCGCTGCTGGACAAGACGCTCGAATATCTGAAAACGCGCAAGCAGTTCGGTGTGCCGCTGGCGTCGCTGCAGGTGCTGCAGCACCGGCTGGTCGACATGTATGTCGATATCGAGCAGAGCCGCTCGATGGTGCTCATGGCCACGCTGCGGCTGGAGGGAGAGGACGCGGCCGAGCGCCGGAGGGCAGCGTCGGCCTGCAAGGCGTTTGTCCACAAGACCAGCAAGCGGCTCGCTCAGCAGGCCGTGCAGCTGCACGGCGGTATCGGCGTGACCGAAGAGCTGGATATCGGGCACTACTTCCGGCGTCTGACCGCGTTCGGTAGTCTGTTCGGCGATCGCGAACATCATCTCGAGCGATACCTGGGTCTTTGGCAGGGCCGGCAGAAGGATGAGCTGCTGCGCCAGGCCGTCTGAGGCCGCCGATCAATCTCAATCGCCCACCACGCAAGGGGGAATGCTATGACCGGCTTTGAAATGACGATCGCACTCTGGTGCGTGCTGATCGCCGCCTACATGCCGCTGCTCTGGACCGCAGCCGCCAAGTTCGGTGGCCCGGAAAAGCTCGGGCCGGCACAGAACAAGAACCCGCGGGCCTTTCTGGCGACCCTCACCGGGGCGCAGGCCCGCGCCAACGCGGCCCAGCAGAATGCCTTCGAGGCGTTTCCGCCGTTTGCCGCGGCGGTCATCATTGCGGAAATGGCGGGCGCCGCGCAGGGCTGGGTCAACACGCTGGCAATGGCGTTCATTGCGTTCCGGCTGGTCTACGGCGGCCTGTACATTGCCGATCTGGGTATTCCGCGGTCGCTGGCCTGGTCGGGCGGCGTAGTCTGCGTGGTCCTGCTGTTCGTTGCCGCCGCAGGCGCCTGAGTGCAGACCTCCGCCGGGGTGATCGAGTGCGCCGCGGTGCAGATCGCGGCAGAGCCCGGCCGACTGCAGGCCAACCTGCAGCAGGTCGAGCAGCTGGCTCGCGAGGCCTTTCAGACCGGCGCCAGGCTGGTCGCGCTGCCTGAGTTCTTCACTTCATCGCTTATTACCGGCGCGCCGACGGCCGAAGCGGTGCTGCCGGCCGGCGACAACGACGCGCTCGATCTGCTGACGGCGCTGGCGCGCGAGTACCAGGGCGTGATCGGCGGCTCGTTCCTGGTGGCGGAGCAGGGCGAGATCTACAACCGTTACCACCTTGTGGAAGCCGACGGCAGCGTGCACACGCACGACAAGGACCTGCCCACCATGTGGGAAAACGCCTTCTACACCGGCGGGCAGGACGACGGCGTGTTCGATACCGGCCTGGGCGGTATCGGTGCGGCAGTCTGCTGGGAACTGATTCGCTATCAGACGGTGGCGCGCATGCGAGGCCGGGTGGCCCTCGCCATGACCGGCACCCACTGGTGGACGATGCCCGCGAACTGGCCCGTGATCCGGGACCTGCTGGGGCCGCTGTCGCAGTACAATCGCTATCTGTCCGAGCAGGCGCCCGTGGAATTCGCCCGTCTGCTGGGTGCGCCGGTGCTACAGGCCAGCCACTGCGGCGAGATTCAAGGCGCCTTCCATCTGTTGCCCCGCCCGAATGTCCGCCTGCGGTACGCCACCCATTTCGTGGGTGCCACCCAGATCGTCGATGCGGCCGGTCATGTTCTGGCCAGCCGGAGTACGGCGGATGGACCGGGAATCGTGCGAGCAGCGATCACCCCGCAATCCAGATCGCCGGTCCGCCCGGCGGAGTCGGGCCGCTTCTGGATTCCGCGCCTGCCGGCCTTTCTGCAGGCCTACTGGCATCACCAGAACTGGGTGGGTCGAGGGCTGTACGCCCGCCACGGACGTGAGGCCGGACTGCGAGCGGCGGCCGACCACGCCGCCGAAAGACAGCCGGCCCGATAGGCTCTTCCTTGATTCTGAGGTGGTCCGGGCCGCGCGGTTCGCAGCGCGGTCGCTATTCGTGCCGGGCGCAATCGCGCGCCACCGTCTGCCGCAGCAGTTCACCCAGCCGTTTCACGCCGGGCCCGGCGTATTCCCGGTCGGCGTAAATCAGAAACAGCTGGGCGCTGCGTTCGCGACCCTCGCGTAGCGGCAGCGGTTTGAGCTTGCCAGCCGCCAGCAGGTCGGCAATCTTGAGTTCGGGCAGCCAGGCAAAGCCGTTACCCGCCGCAATGGCGCGAATGGAGGTGCTCATCTGACTGACGGTCCAGCGCTGCTCCGCACCCAGCCAGCCCGAATCCGTTGCGCGCAGGCTGCCGCTGTCGCGTACCACGATCTGGCGGTGTCGCTGCAGGTCCTCGAATTCCAGCGTGCGGCCCAGACGGTGCAGCGCATGCTCGGGATGGGCGACCGCGATAAATCGCAGGTTCAGCAGCGGGTCCGCCAGAAAGCCCTGTGGCAGCTTGCCGCTGATGGCCAGATCGGCTTCGCCCTGCAGCAGCGCCTCGCTGGCGCCGCTGAGTACCGACTCGCGCAGCTCGATTCGCGTATGGGGCTGCTCGTCGGAAAACCGGGCCAGGCTGTCGAAGAGCGTATCCATGGGAAATATCTGGTCAACCGCCAGTCGAATCTCTGCCTCCCAACCTGCCGCGACGTTGCGGGCCGCCTTTTCCAGCTCACCCGCTTCCTCCACCAGCAGCCGGGCCCGGCGGTAGAGCAGCTGCCCCGCCTCGGTGAGTACGGCCCGGCGCCCCTCCAGCCGAAAGACCTTGACGTCGAGCAGCGACTCCAGTCGGCCCACGGCATAGCTCACGGTCGACTGTCCCTTGTTCAGCGCCTCCGCGGCCTGCGCGTAGCCGCCGTGGTCCACAACCGCCAGGAAGGTCTGCCACTGGGCGAGGCTGATGCGTGCAGCAGGCATATCTGATTTATCTAAATAATAGATAGGTCATGTCGAAATATTGCCATGTTTTATCTATTCCGTCTGCTCAATAATTCGACCATCGTTCACAGACAGGAGAATTCGATGAGCCGCCTGCTTCAGATTCACAGCAGTATTTTCGAGCACGAAGGTCAGTCCAGCCGGTTGGCGCGCGAGTATGTTCAGCGCTGGCGCGCGGCACATCCGGACGGCGAAATCCGCCTGCGTGATCTCGCCGCAGACCCGCTGCCGCATCTTGACGCCAAACGCTTTGCGGCGTTTCTGGCCGGTCCGGGCGATCGGGACTCGCAGCAGCAGGCCATCGTGGCCGAGTCCGATGCGCTGATCGACGAGCTACGCTGGGCCGACGAAATTGTCATCGGTTTGCCCATGTACAACCTGGGCGTGCCGAGCCAGCTCAAGGCCTGGTTCGATCACATTGCCCGCGCCGGCACCACGTTTCGCTACACGCCAGACGGGCCGCAGGGGCTGCTGGAAGACAAGCCGGTGCGGCTGTTTGCCAGTCGCGGCGGCCAGTACGTGGGTACCGCCCACGATTCGCAGACGCAGCACGTGAAGGATTTCCTCGGCTTGCTGGGCTTCACGCAATTGCACTTCGTCTACGCGGAACAGCTCGCCATGGGTGAGTCAGAGCAGACTGCGGCCCTGGCGCAGGCGCACGCCGAGATTCAGCGGCTGGTGGCCTGAGCGCCTTGGCGCTGCCTGGCCCGATCACGCAAGGAAACAGACATTCATGAATACGCTCGATAAAGCCACGGTCACCATCGCCCGATTGCTGTTGGCAACGCTTTTTATTCCGGCGGGTTTCAACAAGATCGTCGGCTATGCCGGTACTCAGGCCTTCATGGAGTCGGCCGGCGTGCCCGGCGTGCTGCTGCCGCTGGTGATCCTGCTGGAACTGGGCGGCGGATTGGCGCTGGCGGCCGGTATGCTGACGCGGCTCACCGCGGCGGCATTGGCCTTCTTCTCGCTGAGTGCGGCGCTGATCTTCCACGCCGACTTTTCCATGGCGGGTGAAATGAACGCCTTTCTCAAGAACCTCGCCATCGCCGGTGGCCTTATGCTGCTGGTTCGCGCGTCCAGTCTCGGCTGGGGTGTGGACGAGTGGTACGGACAGTTTCGCAAGGCCCGCAGCCAGGGAGCATGAGCATGACCATACGCCAGATATCACGAGTGATCGATTCGGTTGCCACGTCCGACGGCGCCGGCGTCAAGCTGCGCCGCAGTCTGGGCAGCAGCGCCACGGCTCGGGTGGACCCGTTCCTGATGCTCGACGAGTTCTATTCCGATAACCCGGACGACTATCTCGCCGGCTTTCCGGCCCACCCTCACCGAGGTTTCGAGACCGTCACCTATATTCTCGACGGACACATGCTGCACGAAGACAACTTTGGCAACCGCGGTGAATTGCAGGCCGGTGGCGTGCAGTGGATGACAGCGGGTCGCGGCATCGTGCATTCCGAAATGCCGCAGCAAAGCGAAGGCCGCATGCGGGGTTTTCAGCTCTGGCTCAATTTGCCGGCGCAGGACAAGATGCAGCCGGCCACCTACCGCGACATTCCCGCCGAGCAGATCCCGCGGCGCGCGTTTTCCGGTGGCCATATTCGGCTCATCGCGGGTGAGCTGTCGGTCGATGGCCAGTCCGTGACCGGGCCGGCCGCGTCGCCCGTCACGCAGCCCATTTATGCGGACGTCATGCTGGAATCCGATGCGCGCATTGATCAGCCTTTGCCCGAGTCGCACGCGGCGCTGATCTACGTCTACGAAGGCAGCCTGTCGGATGGGCAGACGCCGGTCGCCGTCAATCAGGCTGCCGTGCTGGGCGCCGGCGACGCAGTTGCGCTGCAGGCCGGCGGACAGGGCGCGCGTTTCCTGCTGCTGGCCGCGGTGCCGCTCAACGAACCCGTGGTTCAGTACGGCCCGTTTGTCATGAACAGCCGCGCCGAAATCGAGCAGGCCATGCGGGATTATCAGGCCGGCCATTTTGGCCACGCGGCAGCGGGTTGATCCCGGCGAATCGATCGAGCGCATTCGCCGGATTGCGCTGCGCTCCATCCGGCCTACGCTAACTCAAACAGTTGGCCGGATGCAGGGCCAAGCCCGTAATCCGGCGCGCGTAGGGACAAAATCGACGCCCAAGAAAAAGCCCGCCGGAGCGGGCTCTATGCTTTAAAAGCGTTGCGGTCTTTAGTGGCTGACCGCGCGCTCCAGCGTCTTGGAGTTATCAATCCAGCCCTCGACCTTCTTGAGCGTCGGCAATGTACGCACCAGCTTCTTGGCCTCGTTGACCTCGGTCATCTTGGTGTGAAGGTTGTTGGCATTGCGCCGGGCCAGGGCCGGCACCGAATCCACGCCGGAAAATTCGAGCAGGTCGGCGTATTCCTCGCCGATGCCCTTTACGCGGGCCAGATCAGCCCGGTTGACCCATTTCAGGATCAGCTTCTCGCTGATGCCGGATTCCTTGGCCAGCTTGACCCGGCCGGACTTCTTGCCGCCCGCCTCGAGAAGCTGTTTCTGATTCTTGATGCCGATGCCCGCCAGCTTTTCAGCCTGCTTGGCGCCAATTCCCTCAATACTCTCCAGTTTGGCCATTTTGACTGTTTCCCCTCAGTTGTTTGGACCGCAGAAGCTGGACAATTGGTATGCGTTGAAACTTGCCCCGCGCACATGGTTTAGCAGAAAAAATCCGGGGGCGCACCTTGTCAATTTCGTGACACCCCTTCACCGGGTCGTTCAAGCCAGCTCATAGGTGGGGGCTGGTGCACAGGATGTGCCTATCTGAAACGGGTTTCAGCGGCCGTGGAGGCGTTCGCTCAACGGGCCATGGACAGCTGCGTCAGGGGCTGGGGTCGTTCAGCCACACGCGAGTCATCTGCGAGCGGGCGACGTTGTTGTCTTCATCCGATTCGTCGATCTGCTCATCGGCGTCGGCCACCACCTTGAACCGATAGGCCTGCTCCTCGTTCAGCGATAACTGCTTCCAGTAGGGCACCGCCACCGATCGAGTTGCCCCGGCCTTGATGGCGGGCAGCGCGATTGTGATGACGTCGGTGGTTTCGCGGTCGGCGTGGCGGCTCAGCTCGCCTCGAACGGTGCAGTCGCGGTCGCCCGCGGCAACGCCCACCGCGACCCGCGAGCAGCCGATCGCGAGCGTGCTCGGTCCGGCGTCGGCGCTGCCCTGGTTGGTCACGCGAATGGTCTGGGTCATTGGCGTGTGGAGTTCAACCACCAGGTCGGGACGGCTGGATTCGGCCGCCACCGCGGCGCCGGTCGTCATCAGCATCGGTACGAGTAGAGCGAGCAGACGCATGGAGGCTCCGTGGGCATCGGGGATGTTGATGGATACGCAGTGCCCACCGCCGTGGATTCGTTTGGACTTTGACGCCGGATTTTTCGCGCGGCGATTGGGCCGACTAGCCGCCGAGTATGGCGTAGGGTCCGCCGCGCTCCAGCGCGCGTTGATAGCCAGGCAGCGCCTGGAAGCGATCCACGTAGGCGATCAGCCGGGGAAACTGCGCCAGCCCGCCGCGGGCTTTCGATGCCTCCAGCGGGAAACTCAGCATGATGTCGGCGCCGGTCAGCCGATTCTCGACGAACCAGTCGGCATCGCCCAATTGGGCATCCAGGTACTCGAGATTCTGCCGGATGCGCGGGTCGATGAACTGCTTCTGCATGCCCAGACCGACCAGGCCGCCCATGGGCCGGAACAGCAGCGGCGTGGGTTTCTTGCCAAGCACGCTGGTGATCAGCTTCATGACCAGCAGGGGCATGAGCGAGCCTTCGGCGTAGTGCAGAAAGTGATTGTAGCGGCGCCAGGCCGGGGTGCCGCGCTCGGGTGAGAGCGCGCCGTCGGATTTATCCTCGATCAGATAGTCGATGATCGCGCCGGTCTCGGCAATGACTTCGTCGCCGTCGGTGATCACGGGTGAGCGGCCCAGCGAATGGACCTTCTTGAGTGACGCCGGCGCGAGCATGGTTTTCGGGTCGCGCTCGTAGCGTTCGACCGCGTAGTCCAGCCCGATTTCCTCCAGCAGCCAGAGGATGCGCTGCGAGCGCGAGTTTTCCAGGTGATGCACGGTCAGCATGAGGTCAGGCTCCCACTTCGTAGTTCGACAGGTCGAGCTCGCTGGTTTCGCGCTTGTAGCGGATGTTGGTGCCCGGCCAGTTATTGGTAATCCGGCCGTCGGCCGTGTGATACCAGCTGCTGCAGCCCCAGTTCCACACCGTGCCTTCCAGCTCGTGCTGCAACTTGCGGTTGTAGTCGGCAACCACTTCCGGCTTGACCGCGAGCGATTCGCGACCCGGCTGGGACAGCGCCTTCACCGCTTCCAGAATGTAGTGCGTCTGGCATTCGATCATGTAGATGATGGAATTGCCGCCCAGATTCGTGTTGGGCCCGTAGCACATGAACAGGTTGGGAAAGCCGTCCACGGTAATACCCTTGAAGGCTTCCGCGCCGTGCTGCCAGCGATCGGCCAGCAGGCGGCCGCCCAGCCCGTAGATGTCCATGGGCGCAAGGAATTCCGTGGCCTTGAAGCCGGTGCCGTAGATCAGCGTATCGGCCGCGTGCTCGCGGCCGTCCTCGGTAACGACGCCGTCGGCCGTGATGCGCTCGATGGGGCTGGTCACCAGCTCGACGTTCTCGCGCGTGAGCGCCGGATAGTAGTTGCTGGAGAACAGGATGCGCTTGCAACCGATGACGTAATCCGGCGTCAGCTTCTCGCGCAGCGCCGGGTCCTTGACCTGGCGGTTGCGGTGCCAGCGCGTCACCCATTGAAAGACCTTCGATAGCCGGCTCTGGGCGTTGAAGGCCGGCACGCTGGCGTCACCGACCCAGCGCAGCAGGAACCGGAAAATGTCGCGGTAGCCGGGGAAGGTCTTGAACAGCCAGCGGTTGATCGGGCCGTACTGCCGCTGAAAGCGCGGCAGCAGATAGGGGGCGCTGCGCTGGAACACGGTGAGATGTCGCGCCTGCTTCGCCACTTCCGGCACGAACTGGATGGCGCTGGCGCCGGTGCCGATCACCAAGACGCGGCGGCCGTTCAGATCGTGATCGTGATCCCATTCGGCGGAGTGGAAGCTGTGGCCTTCGAAGTCTTCCTCGCCGGGGATTTTCGGCCAGCCTGGCCGGCTGAGCTGACCGACTGCCGTAACGAGCACATCGAACGACTCTTCCGCGCCGTTGACGTTGACCTGCCACTGATGACGCTGCTCGTCATAGTGCGCGCCGGCCACAAAGCTGTCGAAGCGGATGTGCGGATACAGCGCGAAGTGCTCCGCGCAGCGTTTCTGGTAGGCCTGGATTTCCGGCTGCTCGGGATAGGGGCAGCTGAAGCCGCCAAGATTGGCGAACGAGAAGGAATACAGATGCCAGGGCACGTCGCAGGCAGCGCCCGGGTAGGTGTTTTCCCGCCAGACCCCGCCGACCTCGTCGCCCTTCTCGAGCAGGACGAAATCCTCGAAGCCGGCCTGCTTCAGCCGGATGGCCATGCACAGGCCGGAGAATCCCGAGCCCACGATGGCTACCCGCGGTTGCGCGTCGGTCGGCTGCGTCTTCGGCTCGGTCATGCGGCTACTCCGTTCAGATTTCAGTCATCCATGGTGACGCGATGTGTTCGGCCTGGCCACAACCCGAACGGGCAGGTCCTGTTAGCGGGCGGTGTGCAGTGGGAGGGCGGACTATTCCTGGTCGCCGACGGACAGGTTGTTTTCCGGTGAGCCGACGCGCGCGCCGTCGCCGTCGGCCTTGATCCCGCGCTCGTCGCTGCCCACGCGCAGCCCGTCCTGATCTACCTTCACCCCTTTTTCGCGCGTGCCCAGACGCACGCCTTCGCCGCCGCCGATTTTCACCCCGGCGTCGTCTGTACCGATCTGCAGGCCCTTGCCGCCGCCGATGATGATCCCCTTGCCGGGTGGCCCGATGTGGATGCCGTCGTTATCTTCGGCGTGGATGGCCGGCGTGGCCGCCAGGCCCAGCAGGGCCAGTGCGGCGGCGCCGGCAAGCTTTTTTTTCAGCGTGGACATGGGCGTTTTCCTGTTCGGTTGCGGGCGTCGAGCATCGACGCGCCATGCTTGCTGGCGGCTGAACAAGCGCGGCTAGGGGCTGACCTCGACCGGCCCGAGAATCGGCAGTTTCACCTGGCCGGATACGTCCACCAGCGGATTGGTGAGGTCGCGGCTGACGATGCCCGGAAACTGCGGCAGCGACGCGCCCGACAGCACCAGCTGGATGGCGTCGCCGGCGCGCAGCTCCTCGGCGATGCCGGCCAGCTCCAGGTTGAACGTGCCCAGCCCGCGAATCGGGATGATCTGGTCGTCAATGGGCTCCAGATTACCGGGCAGTCCGGCGCGGCTGCGCGCCAGCGTCGCATAGACAATGGCGTCGCCGTCCGGGTTGCCGGTGTCCAGCGACGGACTCACCGTGATCTGCGCCGTGGGGATGCCGGCCACGACCACGCCGTCCGTCTCGGCGGTGTAAAGCGTAATGGGCACGCCCGTGGGCAGGGCCGCTGCGCCCTGCGTGACGGTGGCCTCGAATGCCGGCGTGTCGGTCCCGCCGATCGTGAGGCTGTCCAGCTTGACGCCCCGGCCGGTCACGGCGGTCACCAGGCAGTGCTCCGGCAGGCTGTTCACGAACTCGATGGCCTCGGGATCCTGTTTGAGCTTGGCGTCGAACCAGTTGATCGACAGCTCGAACTCGTCCAGATCGCCGCAGCGCAACAGGTTGGGGTCGGGCTGTGTGGGCAGCGTGCTGGAGATGGACACGCCCGACGGCAGCACGTGCCCCAGGCCGTAGGTGAACAGGCGGACATCACCGCCGGCGGCTTCCATGCACTGGTAGTTGTCGACGGCTTCGTTCAGGTTGAACAGCACGTCGAATGACCCCTGCAGGAACAGCGCGTCGACCGGCGGCGGCGCGTTGGCCGCGACCGCCCGGCCGGGCTGGTCCATGCCTTCACAGAAGTAGCGATTGCTGTGATAGGTGAGTTCGGCGCGCAGCTCATCGCTGAGGCGATTGTCGGCCAGTCCGTTGACCAGCCCCGTCACGAATTGCTGATCCAGAAAGCTGCCGCCGGTGGCCGACAGCAGGCTCAGCGCCGAGGCGTAGGCCGATTTCGGCGTGTTGTTCGGCCCCAGGCTGTAGGCCAGGTCGTACCAGGTAATCTGCGGAATGATCGCGTCCAGGCGCTGGCGCGGATCGATGTTGTTGATCAGCAGCTGGTAGCCGCCGCCATAGGAGCCGCCGCGCGCGCCCAGCAGCAGGTTGTTGTCGCGGTAGGCCAGCCAGTCGAGGTTGGCCTCGGCCCAATCGAGAATCTGGATGAGGTAGCGGCCTTCCACTTCCGGGTCCAGCACCCGCACGCTGCCGGTTGACTGGCCAAAGCCGCGCTGGTCAATGGAGATTTCGCCGTAACCCGCCTGCAGATAGGCCAGCGGGAAACCCACGATCGACGCCCCGGCCGCGTTCGACCCCGGCGCGTTGCGGGCCAGGGCCGGCTGGCGAAAGGCGCCGAAGCCGTGCCCGAACAGCAGCAGCGGATAGGTCTGGCCGCCCACCAGCGTTTCCGGCTCGTGTACGGTAAAGGCGATGCGTTCGCCGTCGAAGCCGGTGAGCGTGACGTCGTAACTGATGCCGGCGCGCTGCTCGCCCACCACCGGCCCGGGCATGCCCTGGCCGTCCGGCGGCGGCAGGCTGTCCGGATTCTGACCGCCGCTGCCTGCGCTGCTGCTCCCGCCACCACCGCAGGCAGACAGCAGGGCCAGGCAAAGCAGCGGGCCGAGCAGGGCGGCGAAGCGGCAGGTACGGTTGGCGTGTTTCATGGGCGGACCAGAGGCGGACGGTGATCAGGCAGGCCGGGTCGTGGTGGGGCAACGGCCACGACCCGTGCTGCCTGATTGTGCAAGAAAGCTTTCCGGATGGTCCAGACGGCCTGCGTACTCGCCGCAGTCAGGGCCGAGTGGTCGAGCCCGTTCCGCTCGCTCTATATAATGCCGCCGCTATTCACTTGAACCGGTTCGATTCGGCCCAGTATGTCCACGCAAAGCGCCCCTTCAGGCGGCAACAATTTTCTGCGCAATCTGATTCGCGAGCAGATCGACAGCGGCGAACATCAAGGCGAAGTTGTAACGCGCTTCCCGCCCGAGCCCAATGGCTATCTGCACATCGGGCACGCCAAGTCCATCTGCCTGAATTTCGGCCTGGCGGAGCACTTCGGCGGCCGCTGCCGGCTGCGTTTTGACGACACCAACCCCGAAAAGGAAAACCAGGAATACATCGACTCCATCCAGTCCGACGTGACCTGGCTGGGTTTCGAGTGGGATGGCCCGGTGCGCTACGCATCGGATTATTTTGACGACCTGTACGCGCTGGCGCAGCAGCTCATCGAGACCGGCCTGGCCTATGTCGACGAGCAGTCCAGCGAGCAGGCGCGTGAGAACCGCGGCGACTGGAACACGCCGGGCACCGACAGTCCGTTTCGCGACCGGCCACCAGCGGAAAGCCTGGACCTGCTGGCGCGCATGAAGGCCGGCGAATTCGACGAGGGCAGCTGCTCGTTGAGGGCAAAGATCGACATGCGTGCAGGCAACATGAATCTGCGCGATCCGGTCATGTACCGCATCCGCAAGGCCGCGCATCATCAGACGGGCGACAAGTGGTGCATCTATCCGTCCTACGACTTCGCGCACGGTCAGTCGGACGCGCTGGAAGGGGTGACGCACTCCATCTGCACGCTCGAGTTCGAGGATCACCGGCCGCTTTACGAGTGGTTCGTGGCGAACCTGACGCTGCCGGCATCGCCGCGCCAGTACGAGTTCGGGCGGCTGAACCTCAACTACACGGTCACCAGCAAGCGCAAGCTCAAGCTATTGGTCGACGAGGGCCATGTAGACGGCTGGGACGATCCGCGCATGCCCACGCTGGCCGGTATTCGCCGGCGCGGCTATACGCCGGCGGCCATCCGGAATTTCTGCGACACGATTGGCGTGAGCCGGTCGGACGGCGTGATCGATGCCGGGCTGCTGGAAAACGCGGTGCGCGACGATCTCAACGAGCACGCCCCGCGGGCCATGTGCGTGCTGGATCCGCTCAAGCTGGTCATCACTAACTACCCGGAGGACGGCGTCGAATGGCTGGCCGCGCCCGGACATCCGAACAGCGACGCATTCGAGTCGCGGCAGCTGCCCTTTACCCGGGAGTTGTGGATCGAGGCCGAGGATTTCCGCGAAGAGGCCAACAAGAAGTACAAGCGACTTGTGCTGGGCAAGCGCGTGCGTCTGCGAAACGCCTACGTCATCGAGGCCGAGGATGTGGTCAGGGACGAAGCGGGCGAGATTGTGGCCGTCCACTGCCGCTACGACCCGGACACGCTGGGCGATAACCCGGCCGACGGCATCAAGCCCAAGGGGGTGATCCACTGGGTTTCCGCCACGCATGGACGCACGGCCACCGTCCGCCTGTACGACCGCCTCTTTGCCGACGAGAATCCCGGTCGCGGCGACGTCGGCGAGATGCTGGCTGGCCTGAACCCGGCCTCGCTGGACGTGCGGGAGAACTGCCCCATCGAGCCGGGGCTGGCATCAGCGCGGCCCGAAGACCGCTTTCAGTTCGAGCGCATCGGCTATTTCGTGGCTGATCGCTACGATCACGGCCCTAATCATCCGGTGTTTAACCGCACGGTGGCGCTGCGCGATACCTGGGGCAAGTCCGGCGACTGAGGCGGTTCGTCCCGGCCACGCCGGATTCCGCTGCGCTGCATCCGGCCTACGGGGGCGAAGCCGTGGCCGTAGGCCGTATGGAGGTCGCAAGACCGTAATCCGGCAGGCTGTTCGATACGCATTGTCTCGTGCAGGCGGCTGCGCGTTGGGTCGGGGCGGTTGCGCCGGGTTCCGCTGCGCTGCATCCGGCCTACGGGGTGCGGTGGTGGCCGTAGGCTGTATGAAGGTCGCAAGACCGTAATCCGGCGCTTTCTTCGATGCGCGCTGGGCGCGGCGCGTCGGCTACAATGCGGCGCCGAAACCGTCTGCTCCGGTGCTGTCCGGAGCGCTCTCTGGAGATTGAGTTGAATACCCGATCCCGGCGCAACCTCGGTCCGGTGGACTGGGATGCCTGCCTGAAGACCCTGACCGACGGTATGCGTACGCTGCAGCTGCGCGCGGCGCCGTCCGTTCGCGAGGCGCTGATCGAGTATCTCAAACACCTGGAATCCTGGAACGGCAGCTACAACCTGACCGCAGTGCGGCAGCCGCCGGACATGGTGGTGCGCCATCTGCTGGACAGCCTGGCCGTGGCGCGGTTTCTGGACGGCGCCGGAGTAGCCGATATTGGCACCGGTCCGGGATTGCCGGGCATTCCGCTGGCGCTGTTGCGGCCGGCCAAGCGCTTCACGCTGGTCGAATCCAACGGCAAGAAGGCGGCGTTTCTGCGCCACGTGGTGCGTACCCTCAAGCTGCCCAACGTGGCGGTGGAGCAGGCGCGTTGCGAGGCCTTCAAGCCCGATCAGCGCTTCAATACCGTGATCTGCCGGGCGCTGGGTACGGCCGCCGAAGTCGTGCGTCTGGCGGGGCATCTGTGCGCGCCCCGCGGGCGGATCGTGCTGATGAAGGGTCGCAGCCCGGAAGCCGAGCTCACCGAATTGCCGCCCGGATTCATGGTGGTGGAGTCCGTACCGGTGCTGGTCCCGGGGCTGGACGCCGAGCGGCATGTGGCCGTGCTTACGCCGGGATTGTTGTAGGTCCGCGTGGTCCGGGGCGGCATTCGGGTCGCGTCATCCAGTAAACTCTCACGCCTTATGTCCGAGACCATAGCGATAGCCAATCAGAAAGGGGGCGTGGGCAAGACCACGACCAGCGTCAACCTGGCCGCTGCCCTGGCGGAAGCCGAGCAGCGCGTGCTGCTGGTGGATATGGACGCCCAGGGCAACGCCACCATGGGCGTAGGCGTGGACAAGAAGGCGCTGCCCGCCACCGTCTGCGACTTTCTGCTGGGCGAAAAAGGCGTGTCCGATGCGCTGCAGGTCGTGCAGGACGGCGATTTTTTCCTGCTTGGCGCCAACGCCGACATGACGGCCGCCGAAGTTGGCCTGCGCGAGCGCAAGGCCGGCCGGCTGGCCCTGCGCGCGGCGCTCAAGGAAATCGAGCACAGCTTCGATTACATCATCATCGACTGCCCGCCGACGCTGTCCATGCTGACCATCAATGCGCTGTCGGCGGCGCGTGGCGTCATCATTCCCATGCAGTGCGAATACTACGCCCTGGAAGGTCTGAGCGACCTGCTGCAGACCATCGAGAGCGTGCACGACGTGGTGAATCGGAATCTGCATGTCGAGGGCGTGCTGCGGACCATGCATGACCCCCGCAACCGGCTCAGCGGCGAGGTGTCCAACCAGCTCATCGAGCATTTCGGTGATGCCGTGTACAAGACGATCATCCCGCGCAACGTGCGGCTGGCCGAAGCGCCCAGTCACGGCCTGCCGATTACCAAATACGACTCCGGCGCCGCCGGCGCCGTGGCCTACCGCGCGCTGGCGCGCGAGATTCTGGGGCGTGACGACAACGAAATTCTGGATTCCGAAGGCGACGGCGCGCGCCGCGCGGTCTCCTCCATATTCAAGCGGCGCGCCCGGGCGTAGGCGGCGTCCCGGCCAATCAGAGGTTTTCGCGCATGGCACAGAAAAAACGCGGGCTCGGGCGCGGTCTGGACTCCCTGCTCAGCAAGGACCTGGAAGACACGCCGCAGGCGGTGCTTGAGGCCGGCCTGCAGGAAATGGCGCTGGACGACCTGCGGCCGGGGCGCTACCAGCCGCGCCAGGACATGGATGACGAGGCGCTCGAGTCGCTGGCGCAATCCATCCGCAGTCGCGGGGTGGTGCAGCCGCTGCTGGTACGCGAAATCACCGACGGCTACGAAATTGTCGCGGGTGAGCGGCGCTGGCGCGCGGCGCGCCGGGCCGGCCTGTCCGTCGTGCCGGTGGTGGTTCGCGAAATGGACGACACCGCGGCCATGGCGGTGGCGCTCATCGAGAACATCCAGCGCGAGGACCTCAACCCGCTGGAAGAGGCCGCGGCGCTGCGCCGGCTGATTACCGAATGCGAAATGACGCATCAGGAATGTGCGGACGCGGTGGGCCGCTCGCGCGCAGCCGTGTCCAATCTGCTGCGTCTGGCCGACCTGGATGACGAGATTCAGGCCATGCTGCGCAAGGGCGAAATCGAGATGGGCCACGCCAGAGCGCTCCTGGGCGCGGATGCCGCCGAGCGCGTGGATCTGGCGCGGAAGGTCATTGCTCGCGGGTTGTCGGTGCGTCAGACCGAGCAACTGGTCAAGCAGGGGCAGACCGGCGGATCGCGGGACCGCGCCGGTGCCCCGAAGAGTCCGCGCATTGCGGAGCTCGAAAAGGACCTGGCGCAGGCGCTGGGGGCGCCCGTCGCCATCAAGCCCGGCCGGCGCGGCGGACGCGTCGAAATTCGCTACCGGGATGCGGGCGAGCTCGACCGCTTGCTCAATCGCTTCGGCTGACCGTCTCGACGCGGCGAGAATCCGCGTCAACGCCTGGCCGTGACTGCCTGACGCGCTTTGTATTTAGTGCCGATGGCGAATGTTGGTCCGCTGCGGGCGCGACGTCGCGTCGCCGGACGCTGCCGGGCTAACGGGGCCATTTCGTTGCGTATTTTCATGCTTCACTGCAACATTTTGCGTTGACCCGACCCCCGCTTTTCTTTATAGTCTCGCCGCCGTAGTCAAGGGGGCAAGCGCTGCTGCGCATGCTGATCATCCTGGTACAACGTCGCGGGAGGTTTTCATGAAACGCCTGCGGCTGCGCGGGATGAGGCTGGCTTACGCGGTCTTTGCCACGCAGGTGTTTGTGGGAATGATTGCCGCGGGGGGCTGGACGCTTGGCCAAGGTGCCGACAGTGGTCTGGCGTCTTTATACGGCATCGTCATTGCGGTCGTGCCGGGTTTTTTCTTTGCCCTGCGCCTGCTCTGGCAACCGGCCGGCGCATCGCCCAGGCACATTGCGCGGTCGCTGTACATCGGAGAGTTTGGCAAGCTGGCGTTGACCATCTGCCTCTTCTACGGAGGGGTGGTGTGGTTCGGCGCTAATTTTTTGCCCCTTCTCTCGACTTTTGCGGTTTGTCTGGCCTGCTATCTGCTGGTCATGGCCGTGAACCGGTAGCGCTGCAAATTTTGCGCTACTGCCGACACCGTTAGGGAAACTGGACATGGCAAGTGCCGAACAAGGCGGGGAAAACGGCGGGGACGTCGTAGGCAGCTACATTGGTCACCACCTGACCAATCTGAAGTTCGATCTGTCCTCCATGCAGTTCGACTCCTACGCCGAGGGCTTCTGGGTCCTGCACGTCGATAGCCTGTTCTTCTCCATTTTCCTCGGCGGTCTGTTCCTGTGGATGTTCCGGGCGGCTGCGCGCAAGGCGACGGCGGCCGAGCCGAGTGGCCTGCAGAACTTTGTTGAAATGGTCGTGGACTTCACGGACAGCCAGGTTCGTGACGTATTTCACGGCAAGAGCGCGCTGGTCGCGCCGCTCGCCCTGACGATCTTCGTCTGGGTATTCCTGATGAATTTCATGGATCTGATCCCGGTCGACCTGATCCCGGCGGCCGCGATGGGCGTGGGTATCGACTACATGAAGGTCGTGCCCACGACGGATCCGAACATCACCTTTGGCATGTCGCTTACCGTCTTCGCGCTGGTGATCTTCTATTCCATCAAGATCAAGGGCGGTTGGGGCTTTGCCAAGGAGTTCCTGACGCACCCCTTCGGCTGGTGGCTGGCGCCGTTCAACCTGATGCTGAAGCTGGTCGAGGAGATCGCCAAGCCCATTTCGCTGTCGCTGCGGTTGTTCGGCAACCTGTACGCGGGTGAACTGATCTTCATACTGATTGCCCTGTTCACGCTCAACGCCGGCATGTCGCTCATGACGGTGCCGCTGTTCGGGCTGCAGGTGGCGCTGGGCGCGGCCTGGGCCATCTTCCATATTCTGGTCATCACGCTGCAGGCCTTCATCTTCGGCATGCTGACCATCGTGTACCTGAGCATGGCGCACGAACATCACTGATTTTTGATCTGGTCACCGGCTGCTTCCGGTCGGTGGCTTTCCGGGCCTCGTTTGACCCTTTTTCGCAGGAGGAAAGAAATGGAGATTGTTGTTGGTTTGACCGCCGTGGCCGTTGGCCTGCTGATCGGCATGGGTGCTCTGGGTACCGCCATCGGCTTTGGTCTGCTGGGTGGCAAGTTCCTGGAAGGTATTGCCCGCCAGCCGGAAATGGCTCCGATGCTGACTGGCCGCATGTTCCTGATTGCCGGTCTGCTGGACGCCGTGGCGATGATCGGTGTGGGTATCGCGCTGTTCTTCACCTTTGCCAACCCGTTCCTGGCCGCCGTTCAGTAAGAACGGGGCGTCTACGGTTCTTGATCCGGTGCTGACCGATTTGCCACCCATTAAAGGAAGTGCGGCATGAGTATTAATGCCACTCTGCTGGGCCAGATGATTGTCTTCGGGATTTTCGTCTGGTTCACCATGAAGTACATCTGGCCGCCGTTGACCACGGCGATGCGTGAACGTCAAAAACGCATTGAAGGGGGGCTCGCGGCAGCTGAACGCGGCAAGCGGGAGCTTTCCGAAGCCAAGGACAAGGCCGACAAGCTGCTCAAGGAAGCCCGCGATCAGTCGCAGGAAATCCTGTCGAATGCGCAGCGCCAGGCGAACGAGAATATCGATCGCTCGCGTGAGGAAGCCCGGTCCGAAGGCGAGCGCATCGTGGCGGCAGCCCGCGACGAGGTGAAGCAGTCCGTGGCCAACGCCAAGGAAGAGCTTCGCCGGGAAGTCGGCCACCTCGCGGTGGCCGGCGCCGAGCGCATCCTGCGTCGGGAAATCAACGCGGAAGCGCATAACGACATCATCGACGATCTCGTCGCCGAGATTCGTTGATCGCCAGGGCTTTAGAGGCATAGCACATGGCAGAAGAGCGCACACTGGCACGGCCGTACGCCCAGGCGACGTTCGAGCTGGCATCCGAGGCAGGCGATCTTGCCGGCTGGCACGAGACGCTGGAGCGGCTGTCCGCCATTGTCACCAACGAGGACGTCTCCCGCCTGCTGGGCAACCCGCTGGTGGATGACAGTCAGATGGCCAACGCCATCATCGATGTGGCGGGCGAGGGCGTCGTGCCGCAGACCGGCAGCCTGGTAAAGGTGCTGGCCGACAACGGCCGGCTGCGGCTGCTGCCGGCGATCTGCGAGCAGTTTGCCGTGCTGCGGGCGGCCGCGGAAAACCGCATCGATGTGGAAATCTCGGCTGCGTCCGAAATTGCCGAAGCGCAGCAGGAGGCGCTGGCCAAGGCGCTGAAGAAGCGGTTCAACCGCGAGATCAGCCTGAGCGTGAGCGTCGACCCCGAATTGATCGGCGGCGCAATCGTGCGGGCGGGCGACATGGTCATCGACAACAGCGTTCGGGCCCAGCTCGAGCGGCTGGATCATTCGGTTACGCATTAGTTCGAAGGCCGCTGGGTACGCAAGTAGCCAAGGGCTTAATCAATAATCCGGGGCGAAGGCGCCCCATCCGGTGTCCGAAATAGCGGACGACCGGCCGAGGACAACGAGGAATCCGGTATGCAACTCAATCCGTCCGAAATTTCCGATCTGATCAAGAAGCGGATCGCCGATTTCGAGTCCGTTACCGAAGCGCGTAACGCGGGTACGGTCGTCAGCCTGGCTGACGGTATTGCTCGTATCCACGGGCTGGCCGACTGTCTGTCGGGTGAGATGCTCGAATTCCCGGGCGGCACCTTCGGCCTGGCGCTGAACCTCGAGCGTGACTCGGTTGGCGCCGTGCTCATGGGTGACTACAAGCACATCTCCGAGGGCGACCAGGTCAAGACGACCGGGCGCATTCTGGAAGTGCCGGTGGGCGAGGAGCTGCTGGGCCGCGTGGTCGATCCGCTGGGTCAGCCGATCGATGGCAAGGGCGACCTGAACACCTCGCAGACCTCGCCGATCGAGAAGGTCGCGCCGGGCGTGATCGAGCGCCAGTCGGTAGACCAGCCGGTGCAGACCGGCCTGAAGTCGGTCGACGCCATGATCCCCATCGGCCGCGGCCAGCGTGAGCTGATCATTGGTGACCGTCAGACGGGCAAGACCGCTATCGCCATCGACGCGATCATCAACCAGAAAGACACGGGCATCAAATGCATCTACGTGGCGATCGGGCAGAAGAACTCGTCGATTGCCTCGGTGGTGCGCAAGCTCGAAGAAGAAGGCGCCATGGACCACACCATCGTGGTGGCCGCGGGTGCTTCCATCTCGCCGGCGCTGCAGTACATCGCGCCGTACGCGGGCTGCTCCATGGGCGAGTACTTCCGCGACAAGGGCGAAGATGCCCTGATCATCTACGACGATCTCTCCAAGCAGGCCGTGGCCTATCGTCAGGTCTCCCTGCTGCTGCGTCGTCCGCCGGGCCGTGAAGCCTATCCGGGTGACGTGTTCTACCTGCATTCACGTCTGCTGGAGCGCGCCGCGCGCATCAATGCCGACTATGTGGAAGAGATCACCGGCGGCAAGGTCAAGGGCCAGACCGGCTCGCTCACCGCCCTGCCGATCATTGAAACCCAGGCGGGTGACGTGTCGGCCTTCGTGCCGACCAACGTGATTTCCATTACCGACGGCCAGATCTACCTGGAGTCGGACATGTTCAACTCCGGCATCCGCCCGGCCGTGAACGCCGGTCTGTCGGTGTCGCGTGTGGGTGGTTCGGCCCAGACCAAGATCATCAAGAAGCTGGGCGGCGGTATTCGCCTGGCGCTGGCCCAGTACCGCGAGCTGGCGGCATTTGCGCAGTTCGCGTCCGATCTGGACGAGGCCACGCGCAAGCAGCTGGAGCACGGCGAGCGCGTGACCGAGCTGATGAAGCAGCGCCAGTACGCGCCGCTGTCCGTCGCGCTGACCGCCGTGTCGCTGTTCTCGGCCGAGGAAGGTTTTCTCGACGACGTGGAAACCGAGAAGGTCGTGGACTTCGAAGCCGCGCTGCATCAGTACATGGAGTCGGACCAGAAGGCGCTCATGGACAAGATCAACAAGTCCGGCGACTACTCCGACGAGATCAAGTCCGAGCTGACCGCCGCACTCAAAGAGTTCAAGGAAACGCACACGTGGTGATGAAGGACGTCACTCCTTACTCCTCACTCCCAACGGTCTAAGCTATGTCAGGCGCGAAGGAAGTCAAAGGCAAGATCAGAAGCGTTGAAAATACGCAGAAGATCACGAAGGCCATGGAAATGGTGGCCGCCTCGAAGATGCGCAAGGCGCAGGAGCGCGTGGAAGCCGCTCGACCCTACGCCGAGAAGATTCGCCGCACGATCGGCCATTTGTCGCAGGCGAACCCGTTTTCCAAGCATCCGTTCCTCGAGGAACGCGAGATCAAGCGGGTCGGGCTGATCATCATCTCGACCGATCGCGGCCTGTGCGGCGGCCTGAACATCAACCTGTTCCGCAGCGCCGTGCAGCAGATGCGCGAATACGAGAAGCAGGGTATCGGCGTGGATGTTTCGGTGGTGGGGCGCAAGGCGATTGCCTTCTTCCGGCGGCTGACCGACATCAAGGCCGAGGTTTCGGACCTGGGCGACAACCCGCACTTGGATGATCTGATTGGCTCGATCAAGGTCATGCTCGACGCCTACAGTGACGGCGGCGTGGACAAGGTCGTGCTCATGGGCAACGAGTTCGTGAACACCATGACGCAGCGTCCCGAAGCGCGGCAGCTGTTGCCGCTGGAGCCGGTCGAAGCGCCGGAACTGCCGGAGCACTGGGACTATCTGTACGAGCCCGACCCGGACGAACTGCTCGGCTTCATCCTCACGCGTTACGTGGAGTCGCAGGTCTACCGCGGTGTCGTGGAGAACGTGGCCTGCGAAATGGCGGCGCGAATGGTCGCCATGAAGTCGGCATCGGATAACGCCGGCACCATCATCGAAGAACTGGAATTGCAGTACAACAAGGCCCGCCAGGCAGCGATTACGCAAGAGCTGTCGGAAATCGTGGCGGGCGCATCCGCAGTCAGTTAAGAAGAGTTTTAACCACAAAGACACAAAGCGCACAAAGTTTTTGAACAAAGGGACATCCGGCTTCTCCTTTGTGTTCTTTGTGCCTTCGTGGTGAGAAGAGAGAGATCAAGGAAATCGCTATGAGCAACGGTAAAATTGTCCAGATCATCGGCGCCGTGGTCGACGTGGAATTCGATCGCGAGAATCTGCCGAAGATTTACGATGCGCTGATCATCGAATCCGAGAACCTGGTGCTGGAAGTGCAGCAGCAGGTGGGTGACGGCGTGGTGCGCTGCATCGCCATGGGCGTGACCGACGGCCTGAAGCGTGGCGCCGAGGCGACCAATACCGGCGCGCCGATTTCCGTTCCCGTGGGCCAGAAGACACTGGGCCGCATCATGAACGTGCTGGGCGAAACCATCGACAACCAGGGCGACATCGGCACCGACGAACGTGCGCCCATCCATCGCAGCGCGCCGACCTTTGACGAGCAGTCCTCGGCCACCGAACTGCTGGAAACCGGCATCAAGGTCATCGACCTGCTCTGCCCGTTTGCCAAGGGCGGCAAGGTCGGCCTGTTCGGCGGTGCCGGCGTGGGCAAGACCGTGAACATGATGGAGCTCATCCGCAACATCGCGGCCGAGCACTCAGGCTATTCCGTGTTCGCCGGTGTGGGCGAGCGTACGCGAGAGGGCAACGACTTCTACTACGAAATGAAGGAGTCGAACGTACTCGACAAGGTGGCACTGGTATACGGCCAGATGAACGAGCCGCCGGGCAACCGTCTTCGCGTGGCGCTGACCGGCCTGACCATGGCCGAGTTCTTCCGTGATGAAGGCCGCGACGTGCTGCTGTTCATCGACAACATCTACCGCTACACGCTGGCCGGCACCGAGGTGTCCGCACTGCTGGGTCGTATGCCGTCTGCGGTGGGTTACCAGCCGACGCTGGCCGAGGAAATGGGCATCCTCCAGGAGCGCATTACCTCCACCAAGACCGGCTCCATTACCTCCATCCAGGCCGTGTACGTCCCGGCGGATGACCTGACCGACCCCTCGCCGGCCACGACCTTTGCGCATCTGGACGCCACCGTGGTGCTCTCGCGCGGCATCGCCGAGCTGGGTATCTACCCGGCCGTGGATCCGCTGGACTCCACCTCGCGTCAGCTCGACCCGAACGTCATCGGCAACGAGCACTACCAGTGCGCCCGCGAAGTGCAGCAGACCCTGCAGCGCTACAAGGAACTGCGCGACATCATCGCCATCCTGGGCATGGACGAGCTGTCCGAGGAAGACAAGCAGGCCGTGTCCCGCGCGCGCAAGATTCAGCGTTACCTGTCGCAGCCGTTCTTCGTGGCCGAAGTCTTCACCGGCTCGCCGGGCAAGTACGTGTCGCTGAAGGACACCATCCGCGGCTTCCGCGGCATCGTGGACGGCGAATACGACCACCTGCCCGAGCAGGCCTTCTACATGGTCGGCACCATCGAGGAAGCGGTGGAGAAGGCCGAAGGCATGAAGAAGAAGGCGGCGGCCTAAGCAGCGGCCTTCACTGACATTCGCCTTTAGAAGCCTATAACCGTGGCCGAGTCTATGAAGCTATATATCGACATTGTGAGTGCCGAGGGGCAAATCCACTCGGGCGCAGCGCGTATGGTCTATGCGCCGGCGATGATGGGCGAGGTCGGCATTGCCCCGCGTCACGCGCCGCTGCTCACGCAGCTCAAGCCGGGGCAGGTTCGTGTTGAGGACCTGGACGGCGAGCAGCTGAGCTTCTTTGTCGGCGGCGGTATTCTGGAAGTGCAGCCGCATCTGGTAACGGTGCTGTCGGATACGGCCGAACGCACTGCGGATATCGACGAGGCGGCCGCGCAGGAAGCGCAGAAGCGCGCCGAGGAAGCGCTGGCTAATGCCGACGACAAGGTGGACCTGGAAAAAGCCCAGGCCCAGCTTGCCGAAGCCGCCGCGCGCCTGCACGCCGTGAAGCAGCTCAAGGGCACCACGGGGAACTGATGCCCGTCGGGTCGGATAAGCATTCAAACGCCGCCACCGCGCGGCGTTTTTTGTATGTGGCGCCGGTTTCCTGTGGCTCGGCGCGCCGCAGGTCGATAACCTGCGCAGACCCCCGTTTTTTGCAACAATGAGCCGCTTTTTTCAGGTTCCAATTCTGGAGTTCTTGCCGTGAGTAAAAGCCTGCACGTCATCGTGTTGGCCGCGGGGCAGGGCACGCGCATGCGTTCCTCGCTACCCAAGGTCCTGCAGCCCCTGGGTGGGCGCCCCCTGCTGACGCACGTGGTCGAAGCCGCCGAAGCACTCGAGCCGGCGCGTATTCATGTGGTCTACGGGCACGGCGCGTCGCAGGTTCAGTCGGCCCTGGGCTATCTGGACGTGAACTGGGTCCTGCAGGAGCAGCAGCTGGGCACCGGTCACGCCGTTGACCAGGCCATGGCCGACGTGCCCGACGACGGCGAAGTGCTGGTGCTCTACGGTGATGTGCCGCTGATCAAGAGTCACAGCCTCAAGGATCTGCTGACGGCCGGCAGCGACGAGGCACTGGCCTTGTTGACGCTGGTGGTAGACGAGCCGGGGTCTTACGGCCGAATCCTGCGTGACGATGACAACCGCGTAGTGGGTATCGTGGAAGCCAAGGACGCCACGCGCGACCAGCTGTTCATCAACGAAATCAATACCGGCATCATGTGCGCGCCAGCGAAGCAGCTGCGCAGCTGGCTGGCCCAGCTGAACAACGATAATGCCCAGGGCGAGTATTACCTGACCGATGTCGTCGCGCTGGCGGCGCAAGCGGGCACGCGCGTGGTGGCCGGTCAGGCGGGCTCGCCCGATGAGGTACAGGGCATCAACAACAAGGCCGATCTGGCCGTTGCCGAACGCGTGCTGCAACGCCAGCACGCCGAGGCCCTGCTGGAGGCCGGCGTGACGCTTCGCGATCCGGCACGCTTTGATCAACGCGGAACGGTTACCGCCGGCGCCGATGTCAGCATCGACGTGAACGTGGTGCTGGAAGGCGAAGTGATTCTGGGCGACGGCGTAACGATTGGTCCGAATTGCGTGCTCCGAAACTGCCGTATCGGCAACCGCACGAACATTCTGCCCAGCAGCGTTATCGAGCATGCGGTCATTGGCGACAACTGCCAGGTGGGGCCGTTTGCCCGTCTGCGGCCCGGCACGGTCATGGAAGCACGCAGCAAGGTCGGCAATTTCGTCGAAACCAAGAAGTCCCGCCTCGGCGTGAACAGCAAGGTGGGCCATCTTGCCTATGTCGGCGATGCGACCGTGGGCGCCGATGTGAACATTGGTGCGGGCGTCATCACCTGTAACTACGACGGCGCCAACAAGCACGAAACGATCGTGGGCGACGGCGCATTCGTGGGATCGAACAGCTCGCTGGTGGCCCCGGTGGAAATCGGCAGCCACGCCACCATTGGTGCCGGCTCTGTCATCACCAAGAACGCGCCGCCCAACACGCTGACCGTGTCGCGCAATCGCCAGTCGAGTATTGACGGCTGGAGCCGGCCCAGGAAGAAACTCAGTCAGTAGCCGGGGATAGATCGACTCATGTGTGGCATTGTTGGCGCGGTCGCCCAGCGCGACGTGGTTCCCATCCTGCTGGAGGGGCTGCGGCGGCTTGAATACCGGGGCTATGACTCGGCCGGCATTGCCGCGGTGGACGAGGACGCATCGCTGCGCTCGGCGCGGTCGGTTGGCAAGGTGGCCGATCTGGAATCGCGCCTGCAGACCACGCCGGTGGCCGGCCATGCAGGTATTGCGCACACCCGCTGGGCCACGCACGGCGGCGTCTCCGAAAGCAACGCCCATCCGCATCTGTCCGGTAACCGATTGGCCGTGGTCCACAACGGCATCATCGAGAATTACGAGACGCTGCGCACCGAGCTGGAAGGGCTGGGGTACAGCTTCCTGTCTCAGACCGATACCGAGGTCATTGCGCATCTGATAGACCATTGCCGCAAGACCGTGCCGGACCTGTTCGACGCCATGCAGGCCGCGCTTGCCCGGCTGGAAGGCGCCTACGCGGTGGCCATTCTGGCGCCCGACGAGCCGGGCCGCGTGGTCGCTGCCCGCAGCGGCTCGCCACTGGTGCTCGGCGTGGGTATTGGTGAGCATTTCATTGCATCCGATGCCGCCGCGCTGCTGCCGGTCACCCGGAATTTCGTGTTCCTGGAGGAAGGCGACCGGCTGGACGTGCGTGAAGATGCATTCCATATCTTTGATCCCGACGGCGATGCCGTGGAGCGCAAGGTCCAGGAATCCAGCCTGTCGGCCGACGCTGCCGACAAGGGTGGCTACCGTCACTACATGCTCAAGGAAATCTACGAGCAGCCGGCCGCGCTGGGCAACACGCTGTCGGAACGGCTGTTTCGCGGGCATGCGCTGGAAGCCTGTCTGGGCTCGAAGGCGGCCGATCTGCTGCCCCGCGTACGACAGGTGCATATCGTGGCCTGCGGTACGAGTTATCACGCGGGTCTGGTGGCGCGCTATTACCTGGAGCAGGGCGGCGGTGTGCCAACCACCGTGGAAGTGGCCAGCGAATACCGCTACCGCAACCCGGTGGTGCCGCCCGGCACGCTGTTCGTGGCTATTTCGCAATCCGGCGAAACGGCCGACACGCTGGCCGCGCTGCGCTACGCACAGCAAAACGGCTATCTGGCAAGCGCCGCCATCTGCAACGTGCCCGAGTCCTCGCTGGTGCGCGAATCCGACATGGCGCTGATGACCCGCGCCGGCCCGGAAATTGGCGTGGCGTCCACCAAGGCCTTTACCACTCAACTCGCCGCGCTTTGCCTGCTGGGCATGGTCATCTCGCGCCACCACCGGCTGGATGCCCGCATGGAGCGCATCTACGGCCGCCAGCTTTCACAGACGCCCCGCCTGGTCGAAAAGGCGCTGGCGCTGGACGCAGCGATGGCGCACTGGGCGGAAGCCTTCGCCGACAAGCATCACGCCCTGTTTCTGGGACGCGGCCCGAGCTATCCGGTGGCGCTGGAAGGCGCGCTCAAGCTCAAGGAAATTTCCTACATCCACGCCGAGGCCTACGCGGCCGGCGAGCTCAAGCACGGCCCGCTGGCACTGGTGGATGCCGATATGCCCGTCGTCGCCGTGGCGCCCAACGACCTGCTTATCGAAAAGCTCAAGTCCAACCTTCAGGAAGTCCGCGCCCGCGGCGGCCAGCTTTACGTGCTGGCCGACCCGAACACACGCATCGAGCCGGAGGAGGGCCTGAACGTGGTCACCATGCCCGAACACATCGAAGCGCTGCAGGCGCCGCTGGTCTACACGGTGCCGCTGCAGCTTCTGGCCTACCACGTGGCCGTCGCCCGGGGCACGGATGTGGACCAGCCGCGCAACCTGGCCAAGTCCGTCACCGTCGAATAAAGCCGCGCCGGGTCTGCGCGGTTTATTACGGACAATAAAGTTTATTGATCGAGAATAAGGTCTGTCGTGTTGAGCACCATAATTTCGGTGTAAAAACACCGTTCTCGACCAGAAATTGCCTAAGTCTATCGAGGACTTTCAACGCTACCCGAGGGGCGATCTCACGCCGGCAAAGCGATTACCCAGCACATGCGTATAGATCTGCGTGGTCCGAATATCAGGATGGTCGAAGGTCAGCTGAATCATGGCGGGAACCAGCGTGAGATTGGTGGCGGCGTGCCTGCCACAGTCGGCAATGACGCGCTTGGGGTCGAAGCTCTCGTGGATGACCGTGCGGGCGCCGCTCATGACCGACAGCGTCATGGAAGTGAAGCCGGCGATGTGAAACAGGGGCGCGGCGAGCAACTGCACGCCGTCGGCAGGCACATGAATATGCTCGCGACAGGCCATGGCATTCAGATACAGCGCCGAGTGACGCAGCATGACGCCCTTGGGCAACCCGGTGGTCCCCCCGGTGTACATGATGCCCAGCAGCGATTGATCCGCGGTGAGTTCCTCGTTGAACGGCTCGGCGGCCTGCATGAGCGATTCGATGGATGTGGCCCAGTCCGGGCATTGCGCGGGGTCGCCAATGAACAGGTAATGCTCGACCGGGACGTCGGCGTCTCGCAGCGCCTCGACACCCGCCTGCATGCCTTCGTCGAAGAGCAGGGCCCTGCTGTCGGAGTTGGTCAGCAGGTACTGCCACTCGGGCACGGCCAGGCGAATGTTCAGCGGGACGATGCGCAGGCCTGCGAGCGGCAGACCGAACCATGATTCGCAATAGACCGTGTTATTGAGGCTGAGCACGGCGACCGCGTCATTGGTCTGCAGCCCCAACCCCCGTGTGGCCGCCGCCAGGCGTCGCACCCGCCCCGCGGTTTCACGCCAGCTCCACCGCCGGTCGTGGAAGTCGAATGCGGGCTGGTCACCGTACAGCGCCTCATTGCGGAAAATCATTTGGGCCAGATGCATGCGTACTCCTGCTTCTTATCTGCACTGCCGCGGTGGATCGAGTTCGGGCGCGGCTGTTCTTGTTTATCGAAAACGCCAAGCCTAGAACGCCAGTGGGGGACAAGAGCCCATCATCCGGTGGGGTATGCCGAATAGGCGACGTATCGCCATGTGCCGCGCCCGAAGCGGGCATGATCGACAGGCCAGGGTGGCCACATCACAATGAAGCGGATGACCCGGGAGGCTCCGCCTGGTCCGCGGACATCCGACCGACCCGCGATTCAAACAACCCGGGGGCGCCATGCGCATCTTCAAGTATCTGCTTATTCTGTTGCTGGTCGGCGTGGCCGGTCTGCTCGTCTGGATGGCCCGCCCGCTGGCGCCGGTGGCCACCGCGCCGGGGCCGAACCCGGTGCTGCCCGACGGTATGGCCACCCTGCGCGATGCGGTTGTAGTGGGGAGCAACTGGGACGGCACCGCCGAGGTGTTCGACCCGGAATCGTTCGAGATACTGGCAACCTACAATCTGGTGCCCGACCTCGAGGCGCGCTTCGCCGAAATCAACGACAGCTACTATCGGCGCATCGCGGCCCGCTTCATTCGCCACGTGATCGGCGAGGGCAACGACCAGCTTGTCGACGATCTGTTTCCTTCGAAGGACGGTCGCTATCTTTATGTGTCGCGCCCCAGCTTTGCCGACGCCATCGCCCTGGACGTGGTCACCGGCCGGATCGCCTGGCGCACGCCGGTAAAAGGCGTGCGGTCCGACCACGCCGCGCTGTCGCCTGATGGCGAGACGTTTCTGATTTCCGCATCCACCGGCGGCGTGGTGCACGCCATCGACACGGCCACCGGCAAGATTGTCGACAACTTCTATCCGGGTGATCAGCCGCACGAGAGCAATTATTCGAAGGACGGCGAGCGTATCTACCACGCCACCATTGGTCGCGTGTTCATTCCCACCACGGCGGACTGGCTGGATTGGCTGAAGGGCGAGCGGCGCTTTGTGGTCGCGGATGCCGACAGCTACGAGATCATCAAGAGCGTCGACATGGGCGAGAAGCTCGAGGAGTACGGGCTGGACTGGGTGGATTCCGCCGTGCGGCCCATGGCGATCATGCCGGATGAAAGCTATGCCTACCTGCAGGTGTCGTTCTTCCATGGCTTTTTCGAGTACGACCTGGACGAACACCGCATTACCCGCCACGTCGATTTGCCCGTGCCGGAGGCGATTCAGCGGCTGCCGCGCCGTCAGTACCAGCTGAATTCGGCGCATCACGGGCTGGCGCTGAACCACGCGGGTACCCGGCTGTGCGTGGCCGCCACCATGTCCGGTTACGCGGCCATTGTTGATCGCGAGACCTTCGAGTACGACATCGTTACGCTCTCTGAAGACCCGCTTGGCGCGAAGCCCTACTGGGCTACGGAAAGCCGGGACGGCAAGCACTGCTATGTGTCCGTCAGCGAGCAGGATCGGGTGTCGGTTATCGATTTCGACACGGCGGAGGAGGTGGCCAGCGTGCCGGTCGGCAATCATCCGCAGCGGATTCGCACGGGGCGGCTGCTGGTGCCGGGTGCGGAATCCCGCTGAGTCACTGCCGCGATTGCTGACGCTGATCGGGGCGCTGCGAGTTCGGTAAACGGGCCGGTGCAGCGAACTGCCGAAGGATGCGCGGCCGTCGTCGGACTTGCGTCGGCGCTTTTCTCGTCAGGTTTTTCAAGCCGCCAGTGATGCCTGCGGCAGCGGCTGCTTGCGGACTGGGTTACATCATCGTAAATTACGGTGACGTAACTGATAGTTGCGACGACATAATCGAATTAAAGCGGGTAGAGGCTGCCGGTTGGCGGTCGCCGGGGAATGTTTTTTCTCTTGACGAACAGGCAGCGTGGCTGCATGGCCGCGACTTGTTCGTCCGCGAGAAAATCCGCCAGCGCCGGCCCCGTCCCGGAATGGACAAGAATAGGGAGACACTGATGACGGGGGCTCGAAACAGGAAACATGGGGCCGGGGCGGGCCTGGCTGGCGCCGGTTTGTGGTTGATGACCACGGGCGTTGCGGGGGCGTATGTCTTTGAATACGGCGACGTGCGCGGCACCCTCACCAACAGTCTTTCCGTGGGCGCCGCCGTGCGCATGGAAAGTCGCGACGACGAGCTTGTCGGCAAGAGCAACCTGAATCCGGGGCTGTGCGTGGGGCGCGACGACGCCGGGAATCTGCAGGGCAATACCTGTAATTCCACGACAGACCCTGCGCCCAATCAGGCTTTCGTGGACGCGCCGGGGGCCTATTCGGTCAACGGTGATGACGGCAACTTGAACTACGACAAGTACGATCTCGTATCGGCTGCCGCTAAGCTGACGTCCGAGCTGAGCCTGAGCTGGAACGGCTTCAACTTTTTCGCGCGTGGCCTGGGCTTCATCGACGAGGTCAATCGCGATTTCCAGGAAACCCACCCCGACACCACGTTCCAGCCGGGTCGCACCGAGCGGGCCGATTCGGTGGTCGACGTGGCCGCAACCGACCTTGCTCTGCTGGATTATTACGTCTCCGGCTCGCTGCCGGTGGGCGACAACGATCTGTTCTTCCGTATCGGCGATCAGGTCGTCAACTGGGGCGAGAGCACCTTCCTGCTGCTGAACAGCCTCAACACCATCGCGCCGCCCGACGCCGCGCGGCTGCGCTTGCCGGGATCGGATATCGCCGAGGTCTTCAAGCCCGTCGGTATCGCGTTCTTTCAGTATCCGCTGTCTCTGAACCTCACCCTGGAAACCTTCTACAACTACGACTGGGAGCCGGTGACGCCGGACCCGGTGGGCACCTATCTGTCCAGCTCCGACGTGGCGGGCGCCACCGATCAGCGCTACGCCATGCTGTCGTTCGGCAAGGCGCCGGAAGATCCCATGGGGATTTATGACCCGGCCGAGAATCCGGATGATCCGACCGGACTGATCTCCAGTTCCAGCCGCACCGTCTTTTTCAATCAGGTCGAAGAACCCGACGATCACGGTCAGTTCGGCGTGTCGCTGCGCTACTTTGCCGAGTGGCTGAACAACGGCACCGAGCTGGGTTTCTATTTCCTGAATTACCATTCGCGGTTTCCGCTCGCCAGCGCAATCGCGGCCGACGCCACCTGTATCAGCGGCACTACCGGCACCGTGGCCGACCTGGCCGCCTGCGGTCCCGGGCTGGGCGACAATGGCCAGTTGAATTTCCTGGGCGAGCCGCTCCCGGTGGATACCATGCGGCTGTTCTTCGAGCATCCGGAGGACATCAGGCTCTACGGCGTCAGCTGGAATACGCCGGTGGGCGAGTGGTCGTTCCAGGGCGAGCTGGCCTACCGGCCCAACCTGCCGCTGCAGATTCTGACCAGCGATATCGTGTTCGCCGCCCTGCAGCCGGCGTTTCCGGAGGCCAACACCGGCATTGCGCCGCCGGGCGGAGGCGCCGGCGTGATTGTTCCCAACCGCCGCGCCGCGGTACCCGATTTCGTGCAGACCCTCTATCGCAACGACCCGGTTCAGCCCAACCAGTACATTCGCGGCTACGAGCGCATGAAAGTGGCTCAGCTCGATTTCGCATTCACCCGCACCATCGGCGGAACCAACTGGCTGGCCGCCGACCAGATCGTGCTGCTGTTCGAGTTCGGCGTGAACCATGTGCTCGATTTTCCCGATCACAGCGAGCTGCAGTTCGCCGCACCCGGTGCCGACACCCACGGCAGCGCCGGCGCCGACGGCACCGCGGCCGGCGCCGGCTTCGATTCGGCCACGCTGAACCCCGCCGGTACGCTGCCCATTGCCATGTGCACCGACGCCTGCCGGCAGAACCCCACCACGCAGCGCGGCGGCTTTGCCGACGATCTGTCCATGGGCTACCGGTTCATCATGCTGCCCCGCTATCAGAGCGCATTCATGGGTATCAACGTTGATCCACTGCTGGCGGTGTTCCACGACTTCGAAGGCACTACGCCGGGGCCGGGTGGCCTATTCGTGGAAGATCGGGTGCAGCTGATCACTGGTCTGCGTTTCGACTACCTGAACAAGTGGTCTGGCGAAATTCGCTATACCACCTTTACCAAGCTAGGCGATGACCGCTTCCACACCGAGCGTGACCGCGACTTCCTGAGCCTGTTCGCCGCCTACGCATTCTGACGCCTGTCCCAGTGAGGAGTTGAAAGAACATGAAAATGCAATTCTTGCCCCGCGTGGCGCTTGCCGCGGCGCTGCTGCCCCTGACATTCACCGGCCATGCCGCCGTATCCGCGGAGGAGGCCGGCAAGCTCGGCCAGTCGCTCACGCCGCTGGGGGCGGAAAAGGCCGGCAATGCCGACGGCAGCATTCCGGCCTGGGACGGCGGGCTGACGGCGATTCCCGAGGCCGCGAAATCGGCCGGCTACAAGGGCGACAAGGGCGATCGCTTTGTCGACCCGTTCCCTGAGGACAAGCCCGAATTCACTATCACCAACAGCAATCTCGACCAGCACAAGGACAAGCTGACACCGGGACAGCTCGGCCTGTTCGCCACTTTCGACGCCTACAAGATGCCCGTGTACAAGACGCGGCGCACGGCAGCCAATGACGCGTTCATCTACAAGGCCACGGCTGAAAACGCCACCCGGGCCGAACTGGTGGCCGATGGCGAGGGTATTGCCGGCGCGGCCGTGGGCATTCCCTTCCCCATTCCGAAGAACGGGCGGGAAGTCATCTGGAACCACAAGGTACGCTACCGCGGCGTTTCCATCCGCCGATGGAACAACCAGTTCCCCGTGACCACGGGCGGTGCCTTCAACGCGGTCAAGCTGCGGGAAGACGTGTACTTCCCCTACAGCGACCCCGACACCACGCCCGCGGAAGTGGAAGAGAACAACGTCATTTCCTACTTCCTCCAGATTATCCGCGCGCCGGAGCGGCTGGCCGGCCAGATCCTGCTGGTGCACGACACCGCCAACCAGGTGAAGCAGTCGCGACTGGCCTGGCAGTACAACCCGGGGCAGCGCCGCGTGCGCCGGGCGCCGAACGTGGCCTATGACAACCCGGGGACGGCGTCGGACGGTCTGCGCACCAATGATCAGCTCGACATGTTCAACGGCGCCATGGACCGCTACACCTGGAAGCTGCAGGGCAAGCAGGAAATCTACGTGCCCTACAACTCGTATCGCCTGCACAGCGGCGAGCTGTCCTACGACGATATATTCAAGGCGGGCCACCTGAACCAGGACCTCACCCGTTACGAGCTGCACCGGGTCTGGGTGGTCGATGCCTACGTCAAGGAGGGCACCAGCCACATCTACAAGCGGCGCACCTTCTACGTTGACGAGGACTCCTGGCAGATTCTGCTGGTGGACTGCTACGACCAGCGCGATGAACTGTGGCGCGTGCAGGAGGCCCATCCGATCATGGCCTACGATCCGAATATCTACGTCACCCAGTTCTCGGCCGGTGAAACCGTCTACGATCTGCAGAGTCGGCGTTATCTGGGTATGGCGTTCAACAACGACGGCGACGAGATCTACTCGATCGACGACGAGATGGACAACCCGAGCCGCTACTTCAACCCGCGGAATATTCAGACTTTCGCCTTCAAGTAGCAGGCAGGACAATGCGCGAAAAACCCGGTGAATGGAATCGCCGGGTTTTTTCGTTTTCGGGCCGATGGGCAGGGGGTGCGGCGGGTCGTGCCTCCGGGGCAAGCACAGCAGGGACCGTCAATGGATTCGACTGAACAGATGAGCCTGGAAGGGCATCGCCACGGGCGGGTGCCTCGGGAAATCCGCAAGCGTCAGCTGCTCGATGTGGCCGACCGTATATTTGGCGAGCTGGGTTACCAGGGCGCGTCCATCGAAGCGGTGGCCGAAGCGGCCGGCGTGACCCGGCCGATGGTCTACAACTATTTCGGTTCGAAGAAAAAGCTCTATCTGCAGTGCGTGCAGCGAGCCCGTCAGCAGCTTGAGGCGGATATGGAAACGGCGGCCGCGTCGGCTCAGGATCTGCGCGAGCGGATGGCGCGGGTCGCGGACGCCTACTTTCAGTTCGTGGAAAAACACGCCCAAGCCTGGGACGTGCTGTTTGACAGCGACGATGGTACCGCCGGTCCCGCGGCACAAGAGGCCAGGGACATGCGCTTCGGAACCGTGTCGCGGATTGCCGCCATGCTCCGGGCCGAAACCGGGCCGGTGCTGACCGATCGCGATCTGGAAGCTTTTGCCCACGCCATGTCGGGCTGCGGCGAGCAGCTGGCCAAATGGTGGCGCACGCAACCGGACGTGTCCCGCGCGCAGATTGTGGAATATCAGGTAGCCCTGTGCTGGGACGGCTTCAGACATTTGCGTGAGCGCACCGGTCCGAACCCGCCCGCCCGGTCGGGCCTCGCCTAGCGGCGCACTACACTAGATGCGTTCGAAATCCCCGTGCCGCCCTGCGCCGGCGCTGAAACGCCCCGCGCCCGCCGTGCCCTCATTGGCCACGGCATCGATCCCGTTGGCCCATTCCAGGCGCAGGGCTTCGCGCACCGGCAGGCCCCGGGTTTCGATGATGGACCGACGGTCAGCCCGCACGGCCTCCTGTGGAAAGCGCGCAATTTCTTGCGCCATGGCTTCGGCGGCCGCGCGCGTGCCGCCGGGTTCGACCACCTGTTCGCACAGTCCGATTCTATAGCACTCCTCGGCGGGTACCTGGCGGCCGGTCATGGCGATTTCCAGCGCCTTGCCCTGGCCGACGAGCCGCGGCAGTCGCACGGTGCCTCCGTCCAGTAGCGGAATACCCCAGCGCCGGCAGTACACGCCCAGATAGGCGTCTTCGGCCATGATGCGGATGTCGCACCAGAGCGCCAGCTCCATGCCGCCAGCCACCGCCGGGCCTTCGATGGCGCCGATCACCGGCTTGGACAACTCCAGCCTCGAAGGGCCCAGCGGGCCACGGGTGGCGGGGGCCGAACCGATGGGGAAGTTCAGGTACTCGAATTCCTTCTTGCGCTTTTCCGGGTCGGCCAGCGACGCGGCAAACTTCAGGTCCCAGCCCGCGCAGAAGCTGCCGCCCGCGCCCCAGAACACGGCGGCGCTGGCGTCGCTGGCCTGGAACTCCCGGAAAGCCGCGGTAAGGGCTTCCGCGGCTTCCGGGTCGACGGCGTTACGCGCTTCGGGGCGGTTGTGGATAATGGTCCACACGGCACCCTGTTTTTCGATTTCGACGGCCATATCGGCGTTCCTCTGCGGTTTGTGTCACATGGTTGTGTAGGTCGGGTAGAGGTGCACCCGAAACGCCACATATCCGAATACCTGATTGGACCGTACCGGCTGATTTTCTGCTCGGTCCGGCGACGGCAGATGGGCCATGTCGGATTTCGCTTTGCTCTATCCGACTTACTAGATGCGTTGTCTGACCTGTTCGTTGAAGCGGGCGAGCGCGCCTTCAAAACGGCCGAAGTTCAGCACCGTGTTGGCGCCGGAGTCCAGCCCGGACTGAATGCTCTGGGCAATTTCGAAATCCTCGGTCAGGGTTTTCACGGTAAATGCGTGGTTCTTCTGCCAGTACGTGTCCGGCCGCGCGGATTCGCGCGGCACCAGTGTGGCCACGCGAATGCGGGTCTGGCCGGCAGACAGGGGTTCGTTGCGAATCCAGACCACGTGGTCGGACTGCACCAGCAGAGAATTGCTCGGAAAAATCGTGTACAGCAGGTTGCTGCACTCGCGGATATCCCACTCATCCTCCGGCTTGTCCTGGAGTTGCAGCAGGCCGGCGCGCGGCAGGATGGAGCGGAAGTTGGGACCGAAGCACTGGTAGCTGGACAGGTTGTCGTTGAACAGCCGGGCGATGGTGTCGCGATGGGTCACGCGAAAGTGATAGGCCTCCAGCCCGCCTTCGACCAGCAGTTTCCAATTGGCCTGCCAGAGTTGTTCTTCGGCGGCGAATAGCCGCAGGCCCCGTGTGCCGACCCACGCCAAATCCGGCGCCAGCCCGGCAAGATACGCATCGATGTCCGTGCTGCCATGCTCCGGCAGCAGCCAGATGAAGCCGTGGCGCTCGACGCAGGGCAGGGGCTTCAGGCCCAGGCTGTCCGCTTCCAGGCCGGGAAAACCGGCCTCGAAATGCGGTGCGCCGACAAACTCGCCGCGACTGTTCCAGGTCTAGGCGTGGTAGGGGCAGGAAAAGCGCCTCTGGCAGCCGGCGTCGGCATCCACCAGCCGTGTGCCGCGATGGCGGCATACATTGAGAAACACGCGGGCCTGGCCGTCGTCCCCGCGCAGCAACAGCATGGGCCGGCCGTGCAGATTGCTGCGCAGAAAACTGTTGGGGCCGTCGAGTTCGCTGCCGTGCGCCAGCATGACCGGATGGGCGGCGAAGATGCCGGCCCGCTCACTCTCGAAACGGGTCTCGCTTATGTAGTCTCCCACCAGATTGGTTGTCGTGTGCTCGTCGAGGAACAGGGCCTTGCGCTCCTTGAGGCCCAGCAATTCCTGCAGCAAGCCGATTTCTTCCGCGCGTTCCATGAGCATGTCCTACCAAGTGGTAGGTATACTTTTGCTTACCAACTGGTAAGCTGTCAAGGCTTAATCAGCGGAACAAGGCATGGAGACTGCCATCGACACCCGCCAGAAATTCATCGAAGCCGCGCTGCGCCTGTTTGCGGACAAGGGTTTTTACGGCGCCAGCATGGATCAAATCGCGGGCGAGCTGGACATGACCAAGCAGGCGCTCATCCATCATTTCGGTACCAAGGAAAAGCTGTACCGCGCCGTACTGGCGCAGATTTCCGAGCGGCTGCTGAAGCAGGTCAATAACCAGCAGGCCGACAGCGGCGCATCGGGCAAGAACGCCTTTGCCGACGCCATCCAGCGCCTGTTTGAGCACACGCTGACCTATGCCGACGACACCCAGCTGTTGATGCGAGAATTGTTGGACAACAAGCGCCGCGCCGCGCAAGCCGAGGTCTGGTATTTGCGGCCCTTTCTCGAAGAGCTGCGCAGACTGTTGATGCAGACGCCGGCCTGGGCGCAGGCCGATGAAGCCCAGGCGGCGGCACAGGTATACAACCTGCTGGGGGCCATCAACTACTTCGCGGTATCGACCACCACGCTGGAGCAGATGTATTCCGCCCGGCACGTCGCGGCGTTGCGGGCCGAGTTCCCGCAACGGCTGCACAGACTTGCGCAAACGCCGCCGGACTGACGGCGTTCGCGCAAGGGATCAGTTCACCCGTTCGATGACGGTGGCAATACCCTGACCCATGCCGATGCACATGGTGGCCAGGCCGAGCGAGGCGTCCTTGTCCTGCAGGATGTGGGCGAGCGCGCCGGTTATTCGCGCGCCGGAGGTGCCCAGCGGATGTCCCAGGGCAATGGCGCCCCCACGGATATTGATCACGTCCTGCCGGTCTTCCAGCTTCATTTCGCGCAGCACGGCCAGCGACTGGGCGGCGAAGGCCTCGTTGAGCTCGATGTAATCGATGTCGGACAGGCTCACGCCGGCCCGTTTCAGCGCCTTCTCCGAGGCCGGCACCGGGCCGCGGCCCATGATGGCCGGGTCGCAGCCGGCCACGCCCAGGCCACGAATCTTCGCCATGGGGGACAGGCCCAGAGCCTTCGCCTTGTCGGCGGACATGACCAGCACGGCCGAGGCACCGTCGGAAATGGCCGAGGAGTTGCCGGCGGTTACCGTGCCGTTACGCGGGTCGAACGCCGGCTTGAGGGCGGCCAGGGTTTCGGCGGTGGCGTCGCCGCGCACCACTTCGTCCACGCGGCATTGCTGGGCAAAGCCGTTTTCGTCGTGGCCTTCCACGGCAACGATTTCGCTGTCGAAATCGCCGTTCACATTGGCCGCATGGGCGCGCTGATGCGACTGCGCCGCGAAGGCGTCCTGCTCTTCACGCGTGATCTTGTGCAGCTTGCCCAGCATCTCGGCCGTCAGCCCCATCATGCCGGAAGCTTTGGCCATGTGGCGGGATAACGACGGGTTCATGTCCACGCCGTGCATCATGGGGACGTGCCCCATGTGCTCGACACCGCCGCAGAGATAGACGCCGTCGTGGCCAGTGGCAATGGCGCCCACGGCGCTGTGGATGGCCTGCATGGAGGATCCGCACAAGCGGTTGACCGTCTGGCCGGGCACCTCGTGTGGCAGGCCGGCCAGCAGCGCGATATTGCGGGCCACGTTCACGCCCTGTTCCAGCGTCTGCTGCACGCAGCCCCAGATGACGTCCTCGATCTCGCCGGCTTCAACGGCCGGATTGCGCTCGAGCAGCGCCTTGACCAGTTCGGCCGACATGTTTTCGGCCCGTACGTCGCGGAACATGCCGCCTTTCGAGCGGCCCATGGCCGTACGGACGGCATCGACAATGACTACTTCTTGCATATTCAATCTCCTGTGGAAGCGGCGCCGTGGTGTCGCCTGCTATCGGGCTTTTCGCTTCGTTCAGCCGTGATACTTTTCGCCGGCCTCGGCCATGGCGCGCATTTTCTCGGTGGGCTCGTAGAGTTTGCCCAGGTGCTGGTAGCGGTCGGCTTTTTCGCAGACCGCGGCCAGGCCCAGGCTATCGGCATACTTGAAGGGGCCGCCGCGGAAGGGCGGAAAGCCGGTGCCCATGATCATGCCCATGTCGACTTCCACCGGCGTGTCCACAATGCCCTGCTCCAGGCAGCGGGCGGATTCGATGATCATCGGCAGCATCATGCGGTCGATGATCTCTTCGGCGTCGAAATCCTTCTGGCCATTTTCCTGCACCTTGGCCACCAGGGCGTAGGCGTCCTCGTCCGCAGTCTTGCGGGGCTTGCCTTTGCGGTCCTTTTCGTACTTGTAGTAACCGCTGCCGGATTTCTGTCCCAGCCGGCCGGCGTCGACCATCAGGTCCAGCGACGAGGTGCCCTCGGGCGCCATGCGGTCGGGATAGCCCTCGGCCAGCACTTCGCCCACGTGGTGCGAAGTGTCCATGCCGACCACGTCGGACAGATAGGCCGGACCCATGGGCCAGCCGAACTTTTCCATCACCTTGTCGATCTTCGCGAAATCGGCGCCGTCGCTGACCAGCGCCTGGAAGCCGAAGAAATAGGGGAAGAGAATCCGGTTAACCAGAAAGCCCGGACAGTTGTTGACCACGATGGGCGTTTTGCCCAGGCGGCTGGCGTAGGCCACGATCGTGGCGATCGCCTCTTCGGAGGTTTTGTCGCCGCGGATGACTTCCACCAGCGGCATGGCGTGCACCGGGTTGAAAAAGTGCATGCCCAGGAAATTGCCGGGCCGTTGCACCGCGCCGGCCAGCTCGTCGATGGAAATGGACGAGGTGTTGGACGCGATGATGGTGTGCTCGCCGCAGGCCTGTTCGGTTTCGGCCAGCACGCTTTTCTTGATCTTCGGGTTTTCGGTGACGGCTTCCACCACCACGTCCACCTCGGCGAAGTCGCCGTAGGTCAGGGTGGGGCGGATGTTGCCCATGCCGGTGGCCATGGCGCGGGCATCCATCTTGCCGCGCGACAGCCGCTTCTCGAAATGCTTGGCGGCCTCGTCCATCCCCTGGCCGATGGCCTCGTCGTTGATGTCCTTCATGAGGATGGGCACGCCGCGCAGGGCGGACTGGTAGGCGATGCCGCCACCCATGATGCCGGCGCCGAGTACGGCCGCGGTCTTCACTTCGCGGGCCTGCTTTGACCAGCCCTTGCTGGTCTTCTTGATGTACTGGTCGTTGAGGAACAGGCCGATCAGCGCGTCGGCCTCGCTGGTCTTGGCCAGCTTGGCGAAGCTGGCGTGCTCGATCTTGAGCGCGCCGGCGCGGTCCTCGTGGGCGCCCGCGGCGATGCAGTCGACCGCTTCGACCGGCGCCGGATACTGCCCCTTGGACTGCTGCATGACCATCCCGCGAGCGGATTCGATGGCCATGGTCAACTCCATCTTGTTCAGCTTGACCGGGCCGGTCTTGATGGCGCGGTCAGCCTGCCAGTCGAACTCGCCGTCGATGGCTTTCTGCAGCAGGTCGCGACCGGCCTGTTCCAGCAGGTCGGGCTCGACCACCGCCTGGACGGCGCCCATTTTCAGCGCCTTGGCCGGCTTCTGCTGGCCGGCAGCGGCAATCCACTCGATGGCGTTGTCGATGCCGATCAGGCGCGCCAGGCGAACCGTTCCGCCGAACCCGGGGATCAGGCCGAGTTTCGTCTCCGGCAGGCCGACCACCGCCTGGCTGGACATGACGCGATAGTCGGTGGACATGCACATCTCGAAACCACCGCCCAGAGCGACACCGTTAATGGCGGTGACGGTGGGGACAGGCAGGTCCTCGATGGCGTTGAAGACCTTGTTGGCCTCCGCGACCCAGTTGACGATCTCGTCGGTTGGCTTCTTGAACTGCGCCCCGAATTCGGTGATATCGGCGCCGACAATGAAGACCGATTTGCCGCTGGTGACCAGCAGGCCCTTGATCGAGGCGTCTTTCAGCGCCTGCGCAGCCTCACCCAATTGCTGGACCGTGTCCTGGTCGAACTTGTTGACCGAGCCGTCGCGGGCGTCGAATTTGAGTACGGCGATATCGCCATCCACGTTCACGGTGAGCTTTGTTCCGTCAAACAACATGTCTATCTCCACAGGGGGCATCCGGCTGTGCCGATTGTGCCGCGTCATGGTGTAAATCAAACTGGTGTCGGCCGAAGGCGGCCCGGGGCGGGTGTTCCGGCCAGCGGTCCGCAAAAAGCGGGCCTGCGGTCCGGCGCCGAATCATCGAAACGCCGCGATCATACGGGTAAGAAATCTTACCCGAAGAGGCGGCGCGGGTCAGTGTCTGTTATCGCCGCACGCGCGCCTGCGCCGCCGGGTGAGGGCGGCTATCCACTTGGCCGCCGGCAGGCGCTAAGCTGTCGCGGTGGCTCGAAAAGGAGGAGACGCATGCAAAAGCGACCGATCAACCCGCAGACCTGGCTGGGCGGGTTTCACATGAACCAGGCCATCGAGGTAAGCGGCGGTGACCGAACCCTCTATATTTCTGGACAGACGTCCAACGACGCCGAGGGCAATGCCCTGCACGCCGGCGATATTGTGGCGCAGACCCGCCAGGCCTGGGACAACATCATTGAGGTGCTCGACGAGGCCGGCATGACCGCCGACAACATCGTGCGGATGAGCATCTACACCACGGATGTGGATGCCTTCATGACCCACGCGGAGCAGATCGTGCCCGTCTGGGCCGGTGCCGGCTGCAAGCCGGTCAGCACGCTGCTGGGGGTGGAAAAGCTCTTTCATCCCGACATCATGGTGGAACTCGAGGTCACGGCGGTCGGCTGAGCGCAGCCGGTCCGCAGGGGGCGCTGCCGCGCCGGCTCAGGCCTGAGCCGCATAAAACTAAGGAGGGGGAGATGGAGCCGATCAAGCCGGGCGAGGGGACGCCCAGAACGCTGGAAACCGACTATCTGATCATCGGCGCCGGGGCCATGGGCATGGCCTTTGCGGACGTGGTCTTTCACGAGCAGCCATCGGCCGAGATAATCCTCGTGGACCGTCGGGCGCGTCCGGGCGGCCACTGGAACGACGCCTACCCGTACGTGGCGCTGCATCAGCCGGCGGCATTCTACGGTCTGAATTCCGCCCGCCTGGGTACCGGCGGGCGTGATCTGGCTTCCGGTCCGGAGATCGTGGGTTACTACCACCGGGCGTTGCAGCGCATGCTTGCCAGCGGCCGGGTCCGGTTCATGGCCCAGTACGAGCACCACGGTGACGGGCGGCTGGAATCCCTGCTCGACGCCGGGGGCGCCTGTCAGGTGGCAATTCGCGAGCGGCTGGTCGACGCCGGTCACATGACCGTGAAAGTGCCGGCCACGCACCGCCCCAGGTACGCCGTAGCGGACGGCATGACGATCGTCCCGCCCAACCGGCTGGCGCAGCTCAAAACGCCCTGGGAACGCTATACCGTCATCGGCGCGGGCAAGACGGGTATGGACGCCATTCTGTTTCTGCTGGCGCAGGGCGTGTCGGCCCGCCGCATCTGCTGGATCGTGCCCAACGAGGCCTGGCTGTGGAATCGTGACTTCATCCAGCCGGGGCTGGCGCTGGACATGTTTCTGGGTCAGCTGCAGGCGGTGGCGGATCATCGCGGCGATCCGGACCGCATATTCCCGGCGCTTGAGGCGCAGGGCAGCATTCTTCGCATCGACCAGACCGTGCAGCCGGTCAAATGGCGCTGTGCCACGGTCGATCCCGCGGAAGTTGCCGCGCTGCGCACGGTGGAGAACGTCATTCGGCTGGGCCGCGTGCATCGCATCACCGAATCCGAACTGCAGCTCGAGCAGGGCAGCGTGCCCACGGATGCCGCCACGCTGCACGTGGATTGCACGGCGGATGGGCTGGCGAAGCTGCCGCCGCGACCGCTGTTCGAGCCGGGGCGCATTACCCTGCAGTCGCTGTTCATGTGTCAGCAGGTGCTCAGCGCCGCCATCATCGGCCGCATGTCGCAGCTCAAGCTGGATGACGATGCGCTCAATGCCCTGGTGCAGGTCATCCCGCATCCGGAGTTCAAGGAAGATCTCGTGCCGGCGCTGCTGACCAGCGTGGACAACCTGCTGCAGCTGACGCCCAAGATGCCCTTCTGGCTACGCGGTGCCCGCCTGAATTTCATGCACCACGAGTCCGTCTGGCGCTATCTGGCGGGCGCGGTGAAGGCGCGCAGCCGGTTGAATCAGGCGCGAAGGTCGATGGCGAGCTGACCGCGCGCGACCGCCTTCAGTCCAGATCGAGCGCTTCGCGCGCCGAGCCGGACTCGACCCATTTGCGAATCACCGCGTTGGAGTGGCGAATAAGCATTTCCCCATCCTGCAGGTGCATATGCGTCTTGGCGCCCGACTCCATGGCTCTCTGTTGGGCCTGCGTATTGGTCACGTCCTCGAGCATGACTTCGGCGAAGCGGCAGGCTAAGTGTTCCTGCATGATGCGCTCGCGCACGCTGGTGGCTTCGGGGACGTGCACGCGCAGTATCCAGCGGGTCGAGTTGACGGACGTTGGCCAGAATTCGTGGGTCCAGAAGCCGCCCGGCCCGTAGTCGATATTGAAGTTGGGGAATATCCAGCTGACATCCGCGCCCCAGTTGGGCCGCTTCGTCGGGTTGGCTGCCGGATGATTGGCCAGGTCCTGCAGTTTTTTCGAATCCGAGCCGCCCAGCACGTTGCCGGTGTCCATGCCGCTGTAGGCGAGCCGCTCGACGTGGGCGTCCTCCGGGGGCACGTAGTCCGGGTTGCCGAAGGTGCACATCACCCGGTGCGCGCCGTAAGCGTGCCCCGAAAGCGGTCGGCCGAAGGGGTTCAGGCTCTTGCTGGCAAACGTGTTGCCGATGGTCGCCGGATGAATGGCGGCCACGTGATAGGACTCGGCAAAGGCGTCGGCGATCTGCTTCCAGTTGACGTTCAGGTTGGATTCGATGACGTATGCGTTGTCGGCGAACGGATAGGGAAAGCCCTCATAAGCCTCGGCATAGGGGCCCAGGAATTCCCTGAGCGTCACTTCGGGCTCGGCCTGCAGGTTGATGAAGATGAAGCCTTGCCACACGTCGCAGTGAATTGGCGTGAGGCCGCACTGCTTCTTGTCGACACCGAAAAAGTTCTTGATGTCCGGAATGCCCGTGCAGTCACCGTTATTGCGGTAGGTCCAGTTGTGATAGCGGCAGTTGAAGATGCTGCGCTTGCCGCTGGATTCGGTGACCAGCATGTTGAGCCGGTGGGAGCAGACGTTGTGAAACGCGCGGATGTTGTCGTCCTTGTCCCGCGTGATGAGCACCAGCGCCTTGCAGATTTCCACCTCGCGGGTAATGAAACTGTTGGGCTCGGGCAGTTGTTCCACGCGGCCCATGCACAGCCAGGCGCGGCCAAACACCCGCTCGCGCTCGAGTTCGAACCAGTCCGGCGAGATATACGGCGCGCAGGGGACGGGACCGGTGTCGAGGTCGGCGGGTGTCATGCGGGCGAAATCGGGTCTTGCGGTTTCCGTGTCGTAGGCCATGGGTGCTCCTCCGAGCTGCGTCTCGGTGGTTTATCTTGTTTCGAGGCGGCGTGTCATTGTTGAAAACGCGCGGTATCAGGCGCTCTGGCCCATGCCCCCGCCGTGCGGCCAGGGGCCCCGCGTGACGTGCAGGCCGTGCGGGAAGGGCGAGTCGATGGCGCGGGGCTGCTCATGCAGTTCCACGGCGATGGACGCGTGCACCAGCGACAGCGTCAGGCAGAACAGACGCTCTTCCGCCGGCGGCATATCGCCCAGCGGAAACTTTTCCAGGTGCTGGATGGCGTCTTCGGCGCGGGCCAGCATGGCGTCGTAGAAGGCCTGAATGTCGGGCATGGATGCTCGCGAGCGGCGGTCCCAGCGGATGTCGTTGGTCTCGCCGGCCCAGTATTCGACGAAGGGCTCGAGTGATTCAAAGCCTGCCGGCAGGATGTTCTTGTCTGTCATGGCCTGTCCTCCTGAGCGACTGCCGAGCGGTTGCGCCTGAAATCGGCTGGGTGGGCACTCAGCCCCGGCCTGAGCTCTCGACTGGATGCATTGGCTCTGCGAGGCCGCCGCCCTGTAATTGGGCCGCGCGGTCTGCCAGCGGTTGTTCCGCGGCTGTGACGCCGCCAACGGCATAGTGATCCGGCTGCAGTTCTTGAATGACGATGCGCACCGATTCCGGCGGCGCGTTCAGCGAGTTCGACAGCGCGTGGGTGACGGCAGCCACCATACGTCGCTTGGTCTCGGTGCTGCGCCTTTCCATCATCTCGATATGCACGATCGGCATGCCTGCCTGCCTGTCCCGGCGTTGAATAACCCGGACGAATGTAAGAGCCGCATGGCGGCACGGTCCAATACCTTCCCGAAGCCGAGGTGATACATTAGCTGTATAGCAAACGGCCGGAAGATAGCGTTTCTATTCATGTCGGATCGGCGATCTATCGGGTTTATGGAACTGCGGCGGCTGCGTTATTTCGTGGCAGTGGTGGAGCAGGGCAGCTTCCGAAACGCCGCGCTGACTCTGCATATGTCGCAGCCGCCGTTGACCCGGCAAATTCATTTGCTTGAGGAATCGCTGGAAACCCGTTTGCTCACCCGGGGTCCCGCGGGCACCGAGCCCACCAGTGCCGGCCTCATGTTCTACGAGGAGGCTCGCAACCTTCTTGCGCTGGCCCGCAAGGCGGCCGAGCGGGTGCGGCTGGCGGGCCAGGGGCAGATGGGCCGGCTGGATGTCGGGATCTTCGGATCGGCCGTGCTGGGGCCGGTGCCCCGCGTGGTGCGCGAGTTCCGCGAGCGCTATCCCGACGTGGAGATTGTCCTGCACAGCCTGGATCGCGGGGCCCAGATCAAGGCGCTGCGCGAGCGCCGCATAGACGTCGGGCTGAACCGGTTCTTCGATCCGGAGCCTGATCTGGAATGGGAAGTCATCCTGACCGAGCCCATGCACGCTGTGGTGCCGGCGGATCATGCGCTGGCCACTCGGCCGCAGCTCGATCTCGAGGCGCTCGCGGCGCAGACGCTGATCCTCTACCCCCGAGCGCCCCGGCCGGGTTTCATCGATCATCTTCTGCGGCTGTTCGCCGATCGCGACCTGCAGCCGGACCGCGTGATCGAGGTTGACGACGTGCTGACCGCGAGCGGGCTGGTGTCGGCCGGGCTCGGGCTGACGCTGATCACCGACTCGGGTCGGGGCCTGAGTCTGCCCGGCATCACGCATGTGCCGTTGACGCCGGCCAATGTGGCCACCGTCAATCTCTGCGTGATTCGACGCGCCGGTGATGAATCGCCGCTGGTTGAGGCCCTTCTGGCCGTGGCCCGCTCGCTGGCGGACACCCCGGCCGTGTCAGGATGAGGCCGCGGCCGGGTCCTGGAAAATGGACCGTCCCGCCACGTGGACGAACAGATCGATAAGGCGGGCAATTTCGGCGTCGTCGTGGTCGGCAATGAAGCGCGCGCAGTACAGGGCGATGAACCAGGTCAGCAGATCGGCCAGCCGGTCCGGGTCGACCCCCGTGCCGCGCCCGCTGTGGTCCACCTGACGGACGGCCTGCCGGCTGAGCTGGCAGAGGCGATCCATCATGGCCCGATAGGCCGTCTCGATCTGCGGATCGGTGGCGGCGGTATCCGACGCCGCTGCGAGGATGCCCTGATGCCGTCTGAAGGTGCCGACGATGCCGTGCAATGCCCGTCGAAGCGTCTGATGATCGACCTCGCCGGCGTCGCGGAACCAGTCGCCGGCGCTCACTTCCACCTCGCGGGTGAGCTGCTGCATGAGGTGGGTGATCAGTTCGCCCTTGTTCCTGAAATACAGATAGAAGGTGGCGCGGCCGATGCCGGCCTCCCGCGCCAGTTCCTCAACGGACAGGGCGCCGAAGCGGCGACCGTCCCGCAGCAGCCGCTCGATGGCGCTCAACAGCCCCGTTTCGACATGGGCGGACGGCGGCTCGCCACGCCGTCGCAGGTGATCGGGCGGCACTTGTTTTGCGCGGGATTTGTTCGCCGGCATGGCTCTTTGGCGCTTGGTTTTGGTCATGATACGGCCGCTAGACAGAGTGTCCAAGCGTGTTGGACAATCTGTCCAGCGACAGCGGCGCCCATGAAGCGTCGGCAGCCAGACCATCCGGAGGAGATTTGCGATGACCCATTTTCCCGACCAGCCGCTGCGGCATGACCCGGCCGCCGGCCACCCGCTGATCCACGATGGCGACGGCCTGACGCCCGAATGGCTGACCGCCGTCCTGCGCGCCGCCGGCGTGCTGAGTGATGGCGCCGTTACCGGCGTCACGCAGGAGCCGATCGGTCACGGCATGCTGGGTCTGAATCTTCGGCTGAAGCTGACTTACGACGGCGACGCGTCCGGTGCGCCCGAGCGGCTGGTGGCCAAGATGGCCGCGCTGGGCGAGGAGAGCCGCGAATCCGGCGCTTCGCTGAATCTCTACATGCGCGAAACCCGCTTCTATCAGGAGCTGGCGCCGCGCATTCGTACCGGCCTGCCGCGGGCCTTCTTCGCGGACCACAGCGACGACGGCCGGACGTTCTGCCTGCTGTTCGAAGACATGGCGCCGGCCCGCATGGGCGATCAGCTCGAGGGCTGCAGCGTCGCGGATGCCCGCGCGGCCATGAAAACGGCGGCGGCTCTGCATGCGCCGCTGTGGGAAGACCCGGCGCTGCCGAAGATGGAATGGATTGACCGGTCTACCGTGACCGCGCTGTACCAGCAAACGCTGCCGAACTACCTGCCCGAGTTCGAAAAGCGCATGAAGCACCTGCTCGAGCCCGAGGCCATGAATGTGGCCAAGGGCTATGCCGCCTGCATCGAGAAATACTTCACGCTGCATGCGGCCCCCTGGACGGTGTCCCACCAGGATTACCGGCTGGACAACATGATGTTCGACGCGCGCGGCGGTGCATTGCCGCTGGCGGTGCTGGACTGGCAGACCTTCGTGCCCGGCCCGGGCGCGCTGGACGTGTCGTACTTCAACGGGGCGGGTCTGCTGCCGGATGACCGGCGCCAGCACGAGGAGTCGCTGGCGAGGCTTTATCACGAAGCGCTCCAGGCGCAGGGCGTGAGCGACTACTCGTGGGCGCAGTGCTGGCACGACTACCGGCTGCACGCCGCCCATGGACTCAACATGTCGATTGTCGGCACGGCCATTACCACGCCGACCGAGCGCGGCGATCGGATGCTCAGCACCATGGTCAACCGGCACGCCCGGCAGATGATCGATCTGGGCACGCTGGCGCTGATCGAATCGGCCTGATGCCGGGCGCGAGGCTCAGGGCGCTTTGGCGGTGGCCGGGCGGTCTGCGCAATAGCCGAAGTGAACGGATTCGCGGGGCGCGATCTGCCGGTTGTGTGACCGGCCGCGGACCCTCAGGCCGCCTTCGACGGGCTCGTGGTCGGCGTTCCACACTTCGGTGGGCCGGCCGATGACGGGCATCCGGAAATCCCAGGTCAGCGGCCTGTCGGTCACGTTGTGCACCCGGACATCGGCGCAGTAGCGCTCCGGATTGGCGCTCAGCGGCGTGGATTCGTAGGCCAGCTCGATGTTGACATGTCTTGAATAAAGATGCGGTGGCGTGCCGTCGCGGGGCGACCAGATCTTTTGATCGGAATCGCTGCGTTCGCTCGAAGGCAGCCCGGTGCCGTGCCAGAGATGCTCGAGCAGGGCGAGCTTGGTGGGCCAGCGGCGCGTCCAGTCGTCGCGCAGCAGGCCGTGCAGGTCGGCGCTGTTCGGGTTGAGCGCCCAGTAGAAGCTGCCGGCAATGGGAATGCTGCGCAGATAGTTCACCAGCGCGTTCTGCAGGTCGATGTCCCGGCTATCGCCGTGGTGGCCGTAGCGCCCGCCGAACTCTCCGATGACCACCGCGTGCCCTTCGTCCGCGAACCGTCCGAAATGCGCCTGCCAGATGGCGTGCATGTTGGCCGGGAAATCGTCGGCCTCGAAGGACTTCTGCGCGTAGACGTCCGGTCCGTAGACGTGGGGCGACAGCACCACCCGGTCGGGCGGTAGCTCCAGGGGATGACAGGCCAGGGCCGACAGGTTGCCGCCCCACCAGGCTTGCGGAACATCGGGCCGGCAATCGCCCGATCGCTCGATGCCCTCCACGAAAATCAGCAGGTCGGGTGCTTCGGCCAGCACTGCCCGGCCGGCCCGCTCGGCGGCGCGGTTCCAGTCGGTGGCCGGATCGCCGGCGCCCCAGGTGGCCTCGCCGTGCGGCTCGTTTTTCAGGTCCAGCCCCATGAAGTGGTCAAGGTGGCGGTAGCGGCGGGCCATGAAGACCAGGTCCGCGATCCACTGCGACTCGGGATAGTCGTCGGTGTACCACAGCGCCGGAATCCGGCGACAGTCGGGCCGGTGGTGATCGAGCAGAACGTGAATCTGCCGGGCATTCAGCGCGGTCATCAGCCGGTCGAGCAGCTGTAGCGAATCCAGACCCAGCAGATCGGGATTCCGGTCGTAGTCGATGGCGCTGGGGGTGCGGCCGCGCAGCGTGGCGGGACACACGGGCAGCCGGACTGCGTTAAATCCGGCGTTTTCGATCTCGTCCAGTAATTCCTGCCATGAGCGTCGCCACAGGCCGTGCGGCGAAAGTGACGCGGTTTCAAAGCCGAACCAGTTGATTCCCCTCAGGTTTATTTCGGCCCCGTCATGCGTGATTCGACCGTCCGTCACGCGGTAGCCGGCAGAAGCGTGCGCGGCGCCGAATCCTGTTGCTATGATCAGGACAATCAGCAGGGGGAACAGGGATTGGAGCATCCTGGCTCCTTTCCCGCCCGGAACAGCAGACCGGTGGGGGAACAGGCACATGCGTATTCGTAATCTTCGGGCTGGCGTCGCGGCAGCACTCGCGCTGGCAGCGACGGCGGGGCAGGCTCAGCTGGTAGAAGTGGGCCCCAATATTATCGTCGATTCGGCGGGCGACGACATTCTGTCGCAGCAGCCCAACGACAACTGCACGCTGCGCGAAGCCATCCAGGCCGCCAATACCAATACCGCGGTAGACGGATGCGCGGCCGGCACCGGCGACGATGTGATCGGCTTTGATCTCGAGCCCGGATCGGTCATCGAGCTGGATTCCATCACCTGCGAGCTGGGTCCGGAAGACAACAACGTCTGCGGCGATCTGGACGTATTCAGCCCGGAAAGCCCCGAAGCCCTGGCCATTGTGGGTCCGGTCGAGGGCGATCCCGCCTCGATCATCATCGACGGCGGCAGCGTGCTGGCCGGTGGCGATGGCAGCCTGGTCGCGGTCGATTGTTCGGCTGCGGACCGGGTGCTCCATACCGGCGCCGGCACCACCGGGCTGGCGCTATCCAACCTGACCATTCGCAACGGTTGCCCGATGTTTTCATCTCAGCAGGGGCTCCGGGGCGGTGGCGTGCGGGCCGCCAACCCCGAGCTGGCCATCCTGCAGCTGCAGGACGTGGCGCTGATGGACAACGCCGTGGATGCCGGCAGCAGCGGTTTCATTCCGCTGAGCGGTGGCGGGCTATCAACAGAAGCACCCAACGTCACGCTCACGCGCGTGTCGGCCACGGGCAATCTGCTGATCGGGCCGAATACCATTGACGTCCGCGGCGCCGGTGTCGACATCTTCGCGCCGGAGTCCCAGGCCCGAACGGTCAGCGTCAGCGACAGCGATTTCTCGAACAACCTGATCGACGTGGTTCCCGTGCAGCCCGACGAAGCGATCTCCGGTGCGGGCCTGTCGATCGCGGCCGGCGTGGAGACGGCGGCGCCGTTCGACATCGATATTTCGGAAAGCCGCTTCGAGGCCAATACGCTGCAGATATGCAGCCCCGACCGGGCCGATACCAGCGGCAGCAGCGGCACCGGCTGTTTCTCCTTTGGCAGCGGTGGCTTCGGCACCGTGTCCGGCGCGGGTCTGGATGTCGCCACGCCGGATTCCGTCACGAGTTTCCAGGGACAGGAGCTGACCCTGTCCGGCAACCGCATCATTACGCTGGAATCGCCTGAAACCGCGCTTGGCCTGATTGCCCGCGGCGCCGGCGCGAGCCTGACCGCCCGCGATCTGGACTTTGGTCTGGTCGGGGTCGAGGGAGGCAATACCGTCATCACCGGCAACAGCATCGAATCGTCGGATGCCGACGTGCGCGGCGGCGGGGTAGGCGTTCAGTTCGGCAGCGGCAACGTCTTGCTTATCGACGTGCAGGCGATGGGCAACAGCGTCAGCAGTAATCTGAACGACGCCGGCGGCGGTGGCCTCTGGCTCGATGTGGTCGAGCTGTTCGACCAGCAGCCCACACCGCCCGGCAGCGTGACTGTCAGCGGCAGCGTGTTCAGCGGCAACAGCGCGTCCGGCGCCAACCTGGCTGAAGCGGGCGGCCTGGGCTTGCGCCTGGACGGCCCCGAGGTTTCCGGCCCGCCGCTGACGCTCAGCATTGACGGCAACGACTTTTCCGGTAACGACGCGACCAGCGAAGGCGGATCGGCCCGGGCCGGCGCCCTGCTGATCGTCGCGGACAACCTCATCAGCCAAGGCCTCGGCGAGGGCGGCCTGTCGCTGACGGGCAATGACATCGAAGACAACGACGTCGTCGCGGGCAGCGGCGCAGACGGCGGCGGCGTGTTGCTGGACCTGCAGGCCGGCGGTCAGTTCGGCGGCTACCCGGTGTCGCTGGTCGATAACCGTTTCGCCGACAATACGCTCCAGGGCGGCACTGGCGTTGCATTTGGCGGTGGCCTGGCGCTGCGCAGCCGGTCGCTGTCGCAGCTTGATCTGACCGGCAATGATTTTCTTGGCAATAGCGTGGAATCGCTCGACGATGCCGCCGGCGGCGGTGCATCGCTGCAGCTGTCCACCGCTCAGCTCGGGCTGGCGTTCAATGCCGCCTTCAACCGCTTTTCGGACAATGAGCTGACCGGCGTTTCGAACGTCATCGGGGGCGGGCTATATCTGCAGGCAGACGGCGTGACCAGCGGCGCGATCATCGGCTCGCAGTTGGCAGGCAATACGGCCGCACAGGCGGAGGGGTTTGTCGCCGGCTCGGCGGACGGCGGCGGCGCTGCGGTGCTGCTTGCCTTCGGTAGCAGCGATGGCGCCCCGGTGTTCCGCATCGACAGCAGCGAGTTCGGCGAGAACAGCGTCTCCAACCCGGCAGAGAGCAATATCGAGATTGGCGCCCCCACGGGCCGTGGCGCCGGCCTGCTCCTGCAGGTGGCGGACGACCTGTCCGATTTCGACGGCGTGCCGACGGATTTCACGAGCGCCGGATGCCTGGATGTCGAAGTGCCCTGCGTGAGCGTGGTGAACTCGACCATCAGCAACAACGCATTGTCCGTACCCAACGGCGTGGCCATCGGCGGGGGCATCGCCTTTGGCGCAGCCGTGAACGCCACGTTTAACAACGTCACTGTCGCCGACAACCAGGCCAGCGGCGGCGGCAACGATAGCAACGGCGGCGGTATTGCGTTCGCGCCGAGCGCCACGGCGGTGCTGGCCAACAGCATCGTGGCGCTCAACAGCGCCACGGGCATTGCCGACGACTGCAGCGCACAAGACTCTTCAATCGGCTCGCTCGGCTACAACTTCATCAGCGACACCAGCGGCTGCAGCTTCAATTCGGCCCAGGGCGATCAGCTCGGGAATTCGGACCTGTCCATCGACCCGGGGCTGGACGAGCTCATGTTTGTTGGCGAGGCCCTGACCCGCGTTCGGCTGCCGCTGTCGAGCAGCCCCGTCATTGATGCCGGCAGCCCCGACACGCCCACCGGCGAGGCCGGTAGCTGCGCCGCAGTGGACCAAATTGGCCAGGATCGTCCACAGCAGGGCCTGCCGGAGGGCGCGCCGGTCTGCGATATCGGGGCCGTGGAATTCGTCGAGGATCTGCCGCCCGTCGTCATCAGCCCCATCGCGGACCAGACGCGCGGCGTGGATGATCCGCCGTTCACGGTGGACCTGAGCGACGTGTTTGCGGATCCCGAGGGCGGGCCGCTGTTCTTTATTGCGCAAGCCGAGAATGCCATGGTGGCCACCGCCGCAGTCGACGGCAGCACGCTGAGCGTGACGCCGGTCGCTCCCGGCACCACGTCGATCACCGTGACGGCCTTTGATAACGCCGAGCAGGATACGACCATCAGCTTCGAATTCGAAGTCCAGCCGGCCAACGGTAACCAGCCGCCGCAGGTCGTCGGGGGGCTGTCCGATCAGTTCCTGCCGGTGCGCGGGGACAGCGTGAACGTGGACCTGAACGGCATTTTTGAAGATCCGGAGGGCGACCCGCTGTTCTTTGACGCAAGTTCCAGTAACGAAAACGTGGTCACCGTCGAAATCGACAACGAGCTGGGCATCCTCACGCTCATTCCGGGCGAAGAGGGTGTCGCGGTGGTGACCGTGTTCGCCTTCGATTCGACCGGGGGCCAGACGGAAATACGCGTCCGCAGCGTGGCGCGCAGCAACGGCGGAACGGCCTCCGGGGGCGGTGCCACGCTGGGGGGCGGCAGCGGTGGTGGCTGCGCATTGACCGACAGCGCATCGGCCCGTACTGATCCGCTGCTCTGGCTGCTCGCAGGCCTGGCGACGCTCGTCATCCTCAGGCGGCGCGGCACGCCGGGCAGGCGCTGATCTGTCGTCCGGCGCATCCGGCATGCGTGCCGGACGGCGCCGGATGGCCGCCGGGCGCGGCTAGGTTCGCGCCTTCCGGTATTGGCTGGGTGATTCGCCGGTCCAGCGTTTGAACGCCCGACTGAAACTGCTCGAGTCTGCAAAACCGACGAGGTAGGCGATTTCGCTCAACGAGTATCGAGCGTTGGCCACATGAGCCAGCGCCAGTTCCCGCCGCGCATCGTTCAGAACCTGCTGATAGGCCGTGTTTTCCTCGGCGAGTCGGCGCTGCAAGCTGCGCAGGCTCATATGGAGGCTGTCCGCCACGGCCTGTTGTCCGGGTTCGCCGTTGGGCAGTGATTCCACCAGCAGCGAGTGAACGCGGTCCACGATACTGGCCTGGGTGTGCTCGGCCAGGTATCGCCGCACGATCTCGTCGTTCATGACGGCAAGATCGGGGTTGGCGTTCTCGAGCGGCGCCTGCGCGATGTCCACACCAATATGAACGGCGTTGCGCCGGGCGCCGAACTGCACCGGGCCGCGTAGCGCCCGTATCCAGAAGTCGGCGTTGTCCGGAGGCGGTCGCTCCAGCTCCACCCGTTCGCATGCGAATGATTCGCCGTAGAGGGCGCGACACAGGCGCACCGCAACGGCCGCAAAGGCATCGATGGCCTCGTGCGTGGGCCGGTGTGAGTGGCCGTCCACGCCGATCAAAAAAACGAAGCTCTGCGATTCGCGATGCCAGTCCAGCTCGTAGGCTTCGGTCACAATCCTGAAGTAGCGGATCAGCCGCTCGAACGCCTTGTCCAGGGTGGCGCTGGCCAGCAGCGAATAGCCCAGAGCGTGAAAAGTGGTTTGCCGGATATGCCGGCTGACGCGCAGACCAAAGGCCTCGTCGCCCGTGGCCTCGACCGCCAGGCGCCAGAGCCGAATGGTCTTTTCCACGGGATAACGCGCGTTGGCGTCCTTCAGTGCTTCGGGTTGTAGCCCCGACTCCCTGAACAGCTGCTCGCTGTCGACACCTGACTCTTCCAGCGCCGACTTAATGGCGCGGCACCAGCTGGTCAGTGCTGTCGCTGTGCGTGGCATTCAGTCAGGCCCATGTTGGCGTGTTGAGTCAAGAAACTGGCGTATTGCGCCGAGCAGGCTACCGGCCCGGCCACTAAAGTGCACATGCGTACACACACAATCCGCGCCTGGACAAGACTTCATGAGCAACCCGAACCCCACCGTTTCCGCCGATCAGATGAACGATAGTCAGAAAGCGGCGCATATCAAGCGCGTGGTGCTGCACGCCGGCGAGCAATTGCGCGAGCGCCAGCCCTGGCTGAGGCATCAGAACGCCATTGGCGTCGGCATCATGCTGCTGTCGCTCGCCGGCATGATAGGCAGCGCGATGCTCTATTACCACGGCGTTATTGCCTGGTGGCTGTGCATTCCCCTGGTGGCGATCTTCGCATCGTTCATACATGAGCTCGAGCACGATCTGATCCACCTGATGTATTTCCGCAAGCAGCCGGCCATCAACAGCTTCATGCTGATTATCGGCTGGCTGGCCCGGCCGAGCACGATCAATCCGCTCGTCCGCCGGCGCCTGCACCTGCACCACCACAAGCATTCCGGTACCGAGTCCGATCTGGAGGAGCGCGGCATCACCAACGGCGAGCCCTGGGGGTTGCGGCGGCTGATCATGACGGGCGACAACATGCTGGCGGTCTTCCTGCGGCCGAAGACGACCCTGCGCATGGTCAAGGCGTTCGTGAAGGCCCAGGACCCGCAATCCAAAGCCGAATTCGACAAGCTGAAGCGCGAGCAGGGCCGCGGCTATTTTCCGGTGGGCAATCTCTACTACCTGGCCTGGCACGGATTTCTGGTGTTCACCAGCCTGAGTTTTCTGGCCAGCCTGGCCGGCTATCCCTTCTCGCTGAGCGGCTGGGCGGCCAGTACCGTTGCCGTGCTCAACTTTCTGGCCGTGGTGTGGTTTCTGCCGAGCTTCCTGCGCACGTTCTGCCTGCATTTCGTCAGTTCCAACATGCACTACTACGGCGATGTCGAAGACGGCAACGTCATGCAGCAGACGCAGGTGCTCAACACCTGGTGGATGGCGCCGTTCAATCTGTTCTGCTTCAACTTCGGCTCGACCCACGCCATTCACCACTTTGCGGTCAAGGAGCCGTTCTACGTGCGGCAATGGACGGCACCGACCGCACATCGGGTCATGCGTGAAATGGGCGTGCGCTTCAACGATGTGGGCACGTTCCGTCGCGCCAACCGTTTCGAGCGGGCAACGGAACAACGCCCGCTGGATGCCAGCCAGGCCGGGTAAGTTCCGGCCGCCCCCAGGCGTCACGGGCCGGTTTCGGCTTCCGGTGCTCGGGTAATGCTTTTCAGGCGGTGCGTCAGCGTCGCTTGAGACAACAGCCCCAGATGGGCGTCCGCGAGCCGGCCCTCGGCATCGTAGAACAGCGTTGTGGGCAGCGCCGTCGAGCCGGCGGCCCGGCCCAGGGTCGCCTCCGGATCGAGCAGGACATGATCGAGAGCCAACGCCTGCTCGGTCAGGAACGTTCGGATGGCGTCGCGCGATTCGCCCTGATTGGCAAACACGAACAGCACATCCGCGCGCGCCTTCTGCGCCGATTCGAGCAGCGGCATCTCTTCACGGCAGGGCGGGCACCAGGTGGCCCACAGGTTGACCACCATGGGGCGGCTACCGTGCAGTCGCTGATATTCCAGCAGCTCGACAGCCGGCCCCGCCAGCGTGGTGAGCCGGGCGGTGGGCGCGTTTTCATCGGGGCTGCTGACCATACGGACCCAGCCGAGCATGAGCGACCCGCCGATCGCGCCAGCCAGCAGGGCGATGGCCAGCGGCCCGCGAATAGCGGGTTTTCGCCATGACGTCCAGGCCGCATAGCCCACGGCGCCGGCAAGCCCGCCCCAGGCATCCAGGCCGCCATCGCGCAGATCAACCAGCGCCAGTGGGTGACTGCCGTACTGATCGGCGTAGCGCAGCACGAATATCGCTCGGGCCGCGACTGCGGCCGAGAGGGCCACGCCAAACAGAGTGTTGGAGACCACTACGCCCCGCCGGTGGCCCGCTACCGCGCCGGCGCTCAGCGCGGCCACCATGGCCAGAAGCAGGCTGACCTGGGTCGTTCCCAGCGCCAGCGGTCCGAGCTGAACGGACAGCATGCCGGTCTACCGGTTCGTGTAGTCGGGCTGGCCCGGTCGGATATAGCGGGCCGGGTCCAGCCCGCGCTCGCGAATCAGGTGGTCAATGCCCAGCGTGATGCTGTTGGCGTCGAGCAGGCCCACGTAATTGCCGTTCGCATCGAAATTCACGTTGCTGCCTTCCACGTGGACAATGATTTCGGTGAGTCCGTCGTTGCTTTCAGGCGCCACCAGCGTATGGACAGAAGACCCGGGCTCGTACAGATAGCTTCCCGCCGTTTGCGGCTGCTCGGCATATTCCTCGTAGTACCAGCAGCCGGATAGCGTCCAGAGGTGCACGCAGCCGGTGTGAAAGTGGGTGGGCAGCCGCAATCCCGGATGGAACCAGGCGCGCACCACCCAGATGCCGCGGTTGGTATCCAGCATGAGGGGCTGAACATCGACGCCGGGGATGCCGGGTATGAAGTCCTCGTAAACGGGCAGATCGTGCATGTTCAGCGTAAGCAGCTCGTCGTCGTTATGGGCGAGATCGGGCAGGGGCATGGTCTTCTCCTCCGTAGGATTTTTTTACAATGATTGAGGGGGCCGGCCGGTCAGCGCCGGGCTGACCCATGATAAATCCTGCGCGAATCGCTAGGATTTTGGCTGGCCATAAAAAAGACACGAGCAGAACATGAACGAAACGCAGCTGTTGCCGCCGGAGCAGCCCGGATCGGACCCGAACAAGACCGTCGCGATTGCCGTTTATGCCCTTCAGGCGGCGTTTTTCGTCGCGGGCATTACGGTTCTGGTAGCCATTGTCATCAACTACGTTAAACGTTCAGAGGTGCGGGGAACCTGGCTCGAATCGCACTTCCGCTGGCAGATCCGCACCTTCTGGTGGGGCCTGTTGTGGTTCGTGGTGGCGTCGATCACGGTCTATATTCTCGTGGGCTTTCTGATCTTCCTTGTACTGGCGATCTGGTACATCTACCGAATCGCCAGGGGGTGGCTGCGCCTGGCGGAAGGCAAGGCCATGTACGCCGACTGAGTGCCGGTCCGGAACAGGTGGGTAGCGGCCGCGCCTGACTTGCCTGCGCGCTTCAGAATTCCAGCCGCGTGCCCAGCGTGATCAGGCGCTCGTCCACATCTTCCCGCGCCAGTTCGGCATCGGCCCGCAGGAACACGATGGCGCCACCGGCATAGACAAACGTGGCGCCCAGCCCGACACGAGCGTAGTCGGAGTCCGGTTCGGCGACCGGGATGAAGAAGATCGGGCCGCCGCCGGCGTTCTGCGCTTTGATGAAGCGCCGGTCGTCCTCGAACTCGTGCACCCATTCCAGATCGATCTGCGGGAGCAGTACGCCGAACTCGCGGTTGATGGCATAGGTCGCTTCGACGCCCACGTTGGTTGTCAGCGACTCAACGTCCTGATCGCCATAGGCCAGCGCGCCGGTGGGCGCGTTTTCGGTGTAGCCGTCAATGCTGGCATCGGTATAGTTCACGCGCACACGCGGGCCGATCGTCAGGCCGCCGCGGTAGAACTCGAAGCCGGTCGCCAGGCTCGCGGCGTAGTCGGAGCCGTCGTTCTTCGAGTCGGCGATGACGCCGGGCGCCACTTCGCGAAAATTATCGTAGTCATTCCAGCCGGCGCGGACGATACCGTCCAGATACCAGCTTTGCGTGATGTACCAGCTTGCCAGCGCGGCGATGTTGATGCCGTTGAGCTCGATCTGACTGTTGCGCTGCTTGAAGTCGGTTTCGCGGTTGATCAGGCCCACCACGCCGCCCACGACGAGATCGCTGCCAATACGGTAGTCGGCGCCGAAGTTCACGCCGATGGCGTCGGCTTCGTGCTCCGGGGTGAAGCGCGACCCGTCATGTTCGCCGGTGCTGGTAAAGGCATCGCCGAACAGGTTGAGGCGACCAAAGGCCGTCCCGATTTCGCTGCCGTCGCCGTCAGACGCGGCCGGCGCGCCGGTCTGCACCACGAAGTCTTCGAATGCTCGCCCGGCGATGGAGGGTTTGCCAAAGCCGGCGGAAGCCTCTTCTTCCTCGGCCTGCTCGAGCTTGGCGCGGTCGCCGCGGCGTCGATTGCGGATATCGTCCAGGATGCGCTGCAGGCCCACCAGCTGAATCTCTACGGCATCCAGCGCGGTGCGCCCCTGAACGGAGGTCTCGATGCCCTCTTCGAGCACTTCTCCGGGGTTGCCCACGATAACCACGAAATCGTCCTGCGGCTGCGCCTGCAGGCTCATGGGCAGCAGCCCGACGGCCGTGGCAGCCAGCAGCGCGGCCGGCGCGCGGACAGTTTTCAAGCGTAGCGGCGCGGATTGCGCCATAAAGCGTGTAATCATCTGAAAATCCCCCCTGCATCCCCTGAAGATGATGACGACGACTGAATACCCGGGGCACTATAGCAGCGCCATTTGGACCTCACCATAGACCCGTTGGGGGGTGGCGTTCGGACGTATTCAGGCTTGGGGGTTGCAACCCGTCGTGGACGGTCGATAACAGGACAGCCGATGCAAAACGGGGGCGAGTGAAGCGGTCATGAATCTTGAAGCCATTCTCAAGGATTACCAGCGGGGTGATCTGACCGAGGCCGCTGCAGCGGATGACATCATCAGGCAGGGTCGGCAGGCAGGGCTGAGCCCGACCGATTGCCTGGAAAAGCTGGGCGCAGCGGCCACCGCTGTGGATTTGCAGCCGGACGCGCACAGGCGGCTGGAAGCCGCGCTGGCGGCCAGCGGCGATGAAGACGAGTCCACGCGGGTCGGTCCGGCGACGCCGATCGCTGATGACGCTACCGAGATCACGCGCAGTGAGCCGGATGCGGACGCGGCCACGCAGATCACGCGGCCCGAACCCGCCGATGACGCGACCGTCATGACCCGGCCGGGCGGCCACGGAGCGGATGACGCCGCTACCCAGATCACGGCTGCCGATGCAGGCGGCAGTTCGGCGCCGGCAAGCCGCCCGGGTATCGGCGTGGGCAGCGTCATCAAGGAGCGCTTCGTGCTCGAGGCCATGCTCGGCAAGGGCGGCATGGGCGCCGTGTACCGCGCCCGCGACCTGCGTCGTGAGGAGGCGGGAGACCGCGAAGTCCACGTGGCGGTCAAGTTGCTCAACGACGACTTCCAGCGGCATCCGGACGCCGCCGTCTCGCTGCAGCGGGAGGCCAAGAAGGCCCAGACGCTCGCGCATCCCAATATCGTCACCGTCTACGATTTCGACCGGGACGGCGCCACCCTGTTTCTCAGCATGGCCTATCTGCAGGGCCAGCCGCTGGACGCGCTCATCCGTTCCAATCCGTCCGGGCTGTCGATCGAGCAGGCCACGGATATCGTCGAACAGATGGCCCGGGGTCTGACCTATGCGCACGAGAAGGGCTTTGCGCACGCCGATTTCAAGCCCGGTAATGTCTTTCTGAGCAGCAACGGCAACGTCCGGATCCTGGATTTCGGCATTGCCCGCGCGGCGGCCGAAGTCGGCAAGAACGAAGCCGCCGATGCCGAGAACGGGGGCAGCGGCGAGCAGACGCGCTTCGACCCCACCACGCTCGGCGCCATCACGCCGGCCTACGCCAGCGCCGAAATGCTGGAAGGCACGGCGCCCGAAGCCGCCGACGACGTTTTCGCGCTGGCCTGTACCGCCTACGAACTGTTCACCGGCCGCCATCCGTTTCTTCACGACGGCCGCAAGCTGCCGGCCAACGAGGCGGAAAAGATCAATCTGCGGCCGGCGCCGCTCAAGAACGTACCCCGGCGCTATCAGAAGGCTGTTGCCCGGGGACTGGCGTTTCGGCGGGGCCAGCGGTTCACGCACGCCGGCGAGTTCCTGGAGGCCATCCAGCCGCCCTCGCGCGTCAAGCGCGTGCTTGGCGGGGTGGCGGTGGTGCTGGCGCTGGTGGCGGCGGGCGGCCTGTACATGAGCTACGAGCAGTCCGACCTGGCGGTTACCCTCGAAGGCCTCTCCGCGGACCTGAGCGAGTCCAAGACCCTCATCCGCGAGGGCGACGAGTTCCTGCAGGCCGGTGACGTCGAGCAGGCGCACAAGGCCTACGCGCAGGCCTGGGATAGCGGACGACTGAGTCCGAACGTGGCAGAGCGAGAGCGCTCGAGACTGAAAGTGGTGGTCGATCGCCGCGTGAATGCCGTCATCCAGCGATTCCTGGACGAAGCCGAACAGCCGGGCACCGACCCCTTCGGTCTGGAAGTGCTCAGGATGAGCCTTGAATCGCTGCGCGACAGCGATCTGGGCACGCTCGATCCGCAGATCGGGGACACGCTGACCGAAATTGACCGCCGGCTCGCCGAAGAATCCTGACAATGGCTTGAATGAGCCTTGTTCGCTACCGGGCGCAGGCATAAGATGAAATTGACAACCGGGTGGGGGTAGAGCGATGAACAAAGTTGTTTTTGACGATGTCAGGACGCGGCTGATCAGTTTGTGCGGCGCCCTCGCGGTCACCGTGCTGACCGGCTGCGCCTCCAGCGGCGCGGCGCCGGGTGCGTCCTCGTCGGCCAACGTCCGGTCCTCGGACAAGGCGGCCGAAGGCTACGAGCCCGTCGACGAACTGCTGATCGTGGACTGTCTGCTGCCCGGGCAGATTCGCAAGCTGGGCAATACCGTCTACAAGACCCAGCGCCGGCCCATACGCACCACGGCGGGGGACTGCGAGATTCGGGGCGGCGAATACGTGGCCTACGACCGCGCCGACTACCGGTCGGCGCTCAAGGTGTGGTTGACCGCGGCCGAGGCGGGCGACGCCGAAGCGCAGAATTACGTGGGGGAAATCTTCGAGAAGGGGCTGGGTCGCCAGGCCGACTACGTGTCGGCAGCGGCGTGGTACCAGCGGTCGGCCGAGCAGGGCTATAGCCGCGCGCAGATCAACCTGGGATTCCTCTACGAATCCGGTCTGGGGGTAGAGAAGAACGTCCAGAAGGCGCTGAATCTCTACCGTCAGGCCTCCGGCGTGGCCCAGAGCGGCGACGATCTCGTGTGGAAAAGCGAAATGGAGGCCGTGCGCGAAGAGCTCGAGGCCGAGCTGTCCCAGGCGCGGACTCAGGTCGACGTCCTGCAGAGTCAGGTGGCGCGGCTGGAGTCCGACCAGCAGCGGCTGCAGCAGCAGGCCGTGGCGGCGCGGCAGCAGGGCGCGCAGGATGCGGCGGCCCGCTACGAGGCCGAGCTGGCCAGCGTGCGTCAGCAGATGGCGACCATGCGGCAGATCCAGACGCGGGCCAAGGTCGAGGAAGACCGGATTGCGGCCGACCTGAGCGGTATGCCCAAGCTGCGCACGCCCGGCGAGGCCCAGCCGGTGCAGCCCAGCTCCGATCGCCCGCCGCTGGTGCTGCGCAATCTCAACTTCGGCCGCTATTTCGCGCTGATCATCGGCAATCAGGACTATCTGTTCCTGCAGGATCTCGATTCACCGGGGAACGACACCCGGGAAGTGGCCGATGTACTCAAGCGGCGCTACGGATTCCAGACCTACGTGGTGCCCAACGGCAACGCCCGGGACATTCTTACGGCCTTCAATGACCTGTACAACGAGGTGGGGCCCGAGGACAACCTGCTTGTCTATTACGCCGGTCACGGCAATCTCAGCTCGCAGGGCAGTGGCGACCGGCTGCGTGGCTACTGGCTGCCCGTGGAAGCCAAGGCCGACAGTCTGACGAGCTGGATCAACAATTCGGTGGTCAGCGACCACCTGGATCGATTGAAGGCCCGCTCGGTGCTGGTGCTTGCCGATTCCTGCTATGCCGGCACCATGGCGTCGCAGCAGAGCGCGCTGCTGCTGGGCAGCGCGAGGGCCAAACTAAGCCCGGAGGCCATTCAGTCGGGATTGTCGCGGCGGTCCCGTATGGTGATCTCGTCCGGGGGCGTGAAACCGGTCATCGACTCGGCTGACGCCACCAATTCGTTGTTCGCGAAGTCGCTGCTCGAAGTGCTGCGCGGCAATAACGAGGTGATGCGGGAGAACATGCTGTTCGCGCGGGTGGCCGTAGGCGTACGCAAGCAGGCGGCCCGGCTGTCCATCGAGCAGAATCCCGAAATGCGGCCCATCCGGGCAGCGGGCCACGAGGGCGGCGATTTCTTCCTGGTGCCGGAAAACGCGAAGGTCCGCTGGAACGGCGAAGAGCCGAAAAGCCGTCTGGCCGGCTACTGGCAATCGGACGCGTTGTTCGGCGCCCTCAACTGATTGCGCCGCGGCGACTGAACATCCTGCCTCAGGGCACCACGCTGTCGATGACGACCTGAATCGACGCGTCCGGCCCCGGCCGGACGCGTACCGGCGGCGACTGCAGATCGCCACTGCTCGCCTGGGCGTTGCCGCTGGCGGAGATGCGCGCGACGATATCCACCGCCTCGTGCATGGAAATCCGGTTGCCGGGCATCATCGCGTTGCCGTCGTCCAGGGTGATGGTCAGCGGCAATTCGCTGACGCGATGGCGGGCGACAGCCAGCGGCATCGGCGGCCCGCCGGGTGCGCGGGCGAACACGAAGACCGTATCCCCCGCAGATGCCCGGTCGGTCAGCGAGTCCGACAGCGTGACTTCGACCTGGACCCCCACGCCGGCGTCCGAATCTGTCGTGCTGCCGGATTCGGCCGGGGCTGGAGTGCCGCTCTGGTTCATGCCGTCACGCAGGCTGGCGAGGTTCTCGCGCAGCATCGTGGCGTCCTCGCTGTCCGGCGGCAGCGTTTGGAGCAGCCGGCCCCAGCGGTCGAGTACCTTTTCCGGATCACGCGCCTGCGCCGCGGCCAGCCCCGACAGCCACAGCGCCTGCTGGTGGTTGGGCGCCTGTTCCAGGGCCTGGTCGAGTAGCGCCGCGGGCATGCCGGTAAGCGCCGGTTCCTCGCCGCCGGCGGCAAGCGCCTGCGCGTAGGCGACCAGTACCTCGGGCGTATCGCCGAGCAGGCGCCGCGCTCGGGTCAGCGCCTCGATGCCCTTTTCCGGCTGGCCCATGACGGTGTAGGAGCGGCCGAGCATCAGCCAGCCCTCGCCATTGTCGGGTTCGCGCTCCAGACGCTGCGCGAGCTGCCGGACCATACCTTCCACATCGTCCGGCGAAAGCGATTCGACCGGCTCTGGCGCCGGACCGGCGCCCAGTTCCCAGTACAGACCACCGGCGGTCAGCGGCAGCAGGACCGCAGCCAGAACGGCGGCCACCACCGAGCGGGACTGGCTGCTTGGCAGGGTCTGTCTTTCGCTGTCCTGCGTATCGGCCAGCAGCTGGCGATCGAGCTCGGCCCGCGTCTGGTCATACTGTTCCGCGGTGATGCTGCCGGCGTCCCGTTCCTGCCGGATTTCGTCCAGTCGCTGCTCGTAGATCGCCAGGTCGGCCTGCCGCGCGCTGACCCCGGAGGCGGTCACCCCGCGTCGCAGCAGAGGCATGAGCAGGAAGGCCACTGCCAGCAGCGCCATGGCCGCGGCGAGGATGTAAAACAGGCTGTTCATGGATCGTTCGGGTTATCCCTGTCGTCAGAACGGTCGAGCAAGGCGTCCAGACGCGCGCGGTCAGCTTCGCTCAACTCCTCGTCGTCGGGGTTGGGGGCTCGGCGCCTGATGGTGATAAAGGCGGCGATGGCGGCGATGCCAATCAGCAGCGCCGGGCCGAACCATAGCAGCCAGGTCTTGGCCGAGACCTGCGGCCGATACAGCACGAATTCGCCATAGCGATCAAGCAGATAATCCTTGATCTCGGTATTGCTGCGGCCCTGCGCCACCATGCGGTGGACCTCGCGCCGCAGATCACTGGCCAGCCCGGCGCCCGAGGAGGCCAGCGACTCGTTCTGACAGACCAGGCAGCGCAATTCGCCAAGCAATTGCTCGAAGCGCGCCTGTTTCTCGGCATCCTCGAAGCCGAGCGGGTCGAGCGCGGCAGCCGGGCCGCACAAAACCAGACCCAGCAGCGCGTACAGGGTGAGCCGTCGTATCACGGCTGGTCTCCACGCAGGCGCTGCACGATGGGCTGAAGCGTATCGTCCCAGTCACGGCGGGTGATGGGCCCCACGTGCTTGTAGCGAATGATGCCGCGGCCATCCACCACGAAGGTTTCCGGCACGCCGTACACCCCGAAGTCGATCCCGACCTTGCCCGCCAGATCATGCGCGCTGGCGCGATACGGATTGCCGAAGCGCGCCAACCAGGCCTGCGCGTTGCCGCGCTCGTCCTTGTAGTTCAGCCCGAAGATGGGTACGTCGGTTTCTCGGGACAGCTGCATGAGCAGCGGATGTTCCTGCCGGCAGGCGACGCACCAGGAGGCCCAGACGTTGAACAGGACCACCGGCTCCCGGCTCAGATCGGCCGTGGTCAGCCGCTGATTCGCGTCCGCCACGCGCGGCAGTTCGAACTGCGGCGCCGGCCGGTCGATGAGCACTGACGGCAATTCCCGCGGGTCCTGCGTCAGACCGTAGCCGAGCAGCGCCAGCAGGGCCAGCAGCAGGCCCAGGGGCAGCAGAAAGCGGATCATGGGGTGGCGCCTTGCTCGATATTTGCCTGGCGTGCCAGCGATCGCCGCGCGCTGATCCGGTAGCGCCGATCGCTGGCGGCGAGCAGACCGCCCAGCGCCATCATGAGCGCCCCGAGCCAGATCCAGCGGATCATCGGCTTGTACTGGATGCGCACGCTCCAGGCGCCGTTGCTGAGCGGCTCACCCAGCGCCACGAACAGGTCGCGGCTGAAATTGCCCTGGATGCCCGCTTCGGTCATGGCCGACTGCTGCACTTCGTAGCGGCGCTTTTCCGGGTAGACCGTCCCGATATGCTCGCCGGACCGGAAGATGCGGAACTCGCCGCGCATGGCCTCGTAGTTCGGCCCCTGGACCGGTTTGAGCGACGTGAACTCGAAATGATAGCCGGCGATATCGTCGCTTTCGCCGGGTGCCAGCCCGATGGTGTGTTCTTCGCCATACACGCTGACGACCGCCACCCCGGCAATGAACACGGCCATGCCCAGATGCGCCAGATTCATCGCCCAGACCCCCAGCGGTACGTTTGCCAGGCTGGCCAGGCGCCGTCCGGGCGCCGAGCGCAGAAAGAGGTTGTAGACGACCGAGGCGGTAATCCAGCCGGCCATGAACAGCGCAATGAGCACGCCCAGACCGGCGCCGCCCAGGGCAAGCACCGCGGCGAGTCCGGCCGCCACGACGCCACCGGCGGCGAGCCAGCGCATGCGCCGCAGTAGCTGCGCCCGATCGCCGCGCCGCCAGCTCACCAGCGGCCCCAGCCCGAGCAGCAGCGCCAGCAGCAGCATGGGCGGCACGAAAACCGTGTTGAAGTAGGGTGGCCCCACCGAAATCTTGCCGCCGCCCAGCCCCTCGAGCGCCAGCGGATAGAGCGTGCCCAGCAGCACCGAGGCGCAGGCCACGATAAGCAGCAGGTTGTTGGCCAGCAGCAGGCTCTCGCGCGAGAGCAGCGCAAAATGGGCGGTGCTGCGAATGGCGGGGGCGCGCCAGGCGTAAAGCGTGAGCGATGCCCCAACCACAACGCCCAGAAACCCGAGGATGAAAACGCCCCGCGTGGGGTCGGTGGTGAACGAATGCACCGAGGTCAGCACGCCCGAGCGGACCAGGAAGGTGCCCAGCAGGCTCAACGAGAAGGCGGTGATCGCCAGCAGTACGGTCCAGGCCTTGAACGCCCCGCGTTTCTCGGTCACGGCCAGCGAATGGATCAGGGCGGTGCCCACCAGCCAGGGCATGAAGGAGGCGTTCTCGACGGGGTCCCAGAACCACCAGCCGCCCCAGCCCAGCTCGTAGTAGGCCCAGTAGCTGCCCAGCAGGATGCCGACGGTCAGAAACAGCCAGGCCACGGTGGTCCAGGGTCGGGACCAACGCGCCCAGGCGGCATCCAGCCGGCCGCCCATCAGGGCGGCCACTGCAAAGCTGAAGACCACGGCAAAACCAACGTAGCCGATGTACAGCATGGGCGGGTGCGCCACCATGGCCGGATCCTGCAGGAGCGGGTTCAGATCCTGTCCGTGCGGCGGCGCGGGGAAAAGCCGGTCGAAGGGGTTGGACGTGAGCAGGATGAACAGGTAGAAGCCCACGCTGACCAGCCCGAGTATGCCCAGGATGCGCGCCTTGAGCAGGGCCGGCAGGCTGTGGCTGAAGGCGGCCACCGCCAGCGTCCAGGCCGCGAGCACGAACACCCAAAGCAGCATCGAGCCCTCGTGGCCGCCCCAGACCGCAGCCAGCTTGTAGGCCATGGGCAGATTCGTGTTGGAGTTTTCCGCCACGTAGCGGACGCTGAAATCGTCCACCGAAAAACACCAGGCCAGGCTGACAAACGCCAGACCGGTGAACACGAACTGACCGGCCGCGGCGGCGCTGCCCACGCGCATCCATCGGCTGTCGCCGCGCCAGGCCCCGGCCAGCGGAAACAGCGCCTGCGCCGTCGTCAGACAGAGGGCGAGAATAAGGGCGAAGACACCTAGTTCGGCAATCATGTCGGGCTGTATCCTGCGACTGCTCCGGCCGGCCGGCGGCCGGATGTAACACGGTCGCGCTGCCCTGGCGGCAACGCTGCGGGACGGAAGCCGGCCCGGGGTATCAGCGACGTAGTTTAACCCCTGCCGCCACCGAACAGACGCTTGAGAAACGCCATGAAGCCGCCGCCGCCATCCGGTGCGGTCGAAGCCGCCACTGCTGCCGGACGGTTCCGCGCTTTCTTGCCGGGCAGTTCGAAGGCCATCTCCACGTCGCCCAGCCGGATGACATCCCCATGGCCGAGAAACGTGGACAGCCCCTTGCGGCCATTCACGAACGTGCCGTTCGTGGACATCCAGTTCACGATTTTCCAGCGGCCTTCTTCGGCGACCAGCTGTGCATGCTGACCCGAGACGCTGGGGTCGTCGATCGTGATGTCCGTCGTGGCGCCATCGCGGCCGATCTTCCAGGTCTGCCGGGCCGCTTCCAGCGGCAGCGCCTGCACCTGACCGGCGCGGGCGCCGTTGATGACCACGACCCGCGCCTCGTTGCCCGGCGGCGGCAGATCCAGCTGCCCGGCCTTGTAGGCGCTGGCAGCGCTGCTCTGGCTCTGTCCGCTGAAACTCCCGAGTTGCGTACCCGATGCGTTTTCCAGTCCCGCAGACTCTGACCAGGCTGCGGGCACATCGTTCCCCCCGGCCGGCGCGCCGATCTGCGTGGCGTCGTCGTCCGGTGCTGCGGCTGGCGAGGCTGATGGCGCATCGCCCTCCACGGCAAACTGGAAATCGCCCAGCAGCAGCCTGTCGCCCGGCGTGAGCTGCACCGGCGCCTTGACGGGCACATCGTTGACGAACGACCCGTTGCTCGAGCCCAGATCCGAGTACTTCAGCGTGTCGCCGGACAGCTCCAGGGCGCCGTGCTTTCGCGAGACGCTGGAGCTCAGGATGCGGATGTCGCAGTCGGCGCCGCGGCCGATGACGGTGCTGCCGTCGTTCAGGTCGTGCCGAATGCTGTTGGTGATGTCGAACAGTACAAAGCGGGCCATAGTCGTTGCCTGATTCAGTGGTTTTCGGGGTCGGGCGGGTAGTAGACGGACTGCGCGCCGGGCACGGTGATCGCGGCGGCCGGTGGCAGGGGCGCGCTGTCCGGCGCCGGCGCGTCGTCGTCGGCGGTGACCAGGACGGCCGTGATGTTGTCGCTGCCACCGCCGTCCAGCGCGGCCTGGATGATCGCGTCCAGGAACGCGGGTGGCGCGTGGCCGGCCGCGAAATGAGCCGCGAGGTCCGCGCCGGACAGCACGTCGGTAATACCGTCGCTGCACAGCAGAAGCTGCTGGCCCTGACAAAGGGTGCTGCGCACCACCGGCACCGGGCCGGCGGCTGACTCGTCCAGACCCATGGCGCGGGTGATGATGTTGCGTTCGCCGCTGGCGCGCGCTTCGGCCAGGTCGATTTCGCCCTGTTCCAGTTGCGCTTCCACGCGGGAGTGATCGCGCGAGATGCGGCGCAGCTCCCCGTGCCAGAGATAGGCGCGGCTGTCGCCGATCCAGGTGAGTTCATAGTCGTGCCCGTCGAAGCGGGCCGCCACGAGCGTTGCGCCCATGCCCGGCTTGCCCTGGCCGTGCTCGGCGGCCTGCTTCACCGCATCATTGGTCTGCCTGACCGCCTCGGCGATCGGCAGGGCCTGGTCGAGATAGTCGACCATGTGCGTCACCACGATATCGGCGGCCACTTCGCCCGCGGCCGGTCCGCCCATGCCGTCGGACACCAGGGCAATGCCCCAGCCGGCATCCGCGACGAAGCGGTCTTCATTCAGCGCGCGCCGGCCGACGTGGGTTTTTCCGATTATGCTGATCATCCTGCCGACATCCGGCGCATTCAGCGCAATAGACTGCCAGCCTCGGCCGCCACGCGCGAAGGCTTGAAGTTCTGCTCGTTGGTCAAAAGGCCGAACAGACGATCGTACTGGCCGGCGCGATCGGCCTCGCTCACGGCGGCGAGCGCCTGCAGCGCCAGAAACAGCTGTTCGGCATCGGCGTAGTCCCGGAAATAGCCCTCGCTCGCGGTTTGCAGCAGGGCGCGCCGCACGGCAGCCCGTTCGCTGGCGGACAGCGGCCGGCTGGCCACGACGGCCTGCGCCCGGGTCAGCGTGTCGCGCAGGTCGGCGCTGCGATTCTTGAACCGCGCGACCGATTGCGAGGTGCTGCGATGCAGTGTGCGGTTCTGCTGACTAATGCGGTCGGCCAGCGCCGCGTCGCGCAGGCCGGCCACCACGGCGAGCGTGCGTATGGCGTAATCATTTGGGCGGATGCTGCCGGCCGGCGTCAGCCATTTTTCGCCGGACGTTCGGCGCACCGTGGTGTCCATCGGCCGGTGGCAGGCGTGGCAGTCGAACAGGCCCAGCTCGGGGGTGAGCGAGTGACCGTCCAGATGCGCCTGCAGCATGTCCATGTAGTCCACTGCGGCTGCGGCAATACCCGCGGCCCAGCGATCCGCGCCGTTGGTGATCCCCTTGCGCTGCGCGTAGTCGGCGTCCTCGCTGTGGTGCACCGGCATGTTGGTCAGCCAGGTGTCCAGCTCGAAACGCAGCCGCGGATGGCCGGCCGCCATGATCTCGTGAGTGACCAGGCGCTGTTTGTCCCCGACGTGACAGGACTGGCAGATCTGCGCCTGAACGCGCGGGTTTTCGCTGGGTGTCAGCCCGAGCGCGATATTCTCGGCGTGGCTGGCGTCGGGGCCGTAGTGCGCATCGATGTAGCCGGAGGCGCTGCCGTGGCAGGCCTCGCAGCCCACGCCGTCTCTCAGCTGGAAGCGGGGGCCGCGCTGCGCCTCGGGTACGTAATCGCTGTGGCAGACCAGGCACTCGGGCGCCCGGGCGGCATCCGCAATGCCCATGTTGGCGGCAATGCGCTTCGACCAGTCGCCCTCAAGCGTGCGGTAGGCCTGAGCGTGGCGATCGTACTTGCTCCACAGGAAATACTCGTTGAGCTGCGCGTACGAATTGTTGGCGGGCGAGACGCGGCCGTGACAGGTGCTGGACGCGCAGGACGCCACGCCCAGCCGCTGCGCTTCGTCCGCTGCGCCCGCCGGGCCGCAACTCGCCAGGACAATCAGGCCGGCCCCAAGCAGCCGGGACAGTGAATGACGATTCATGGCGCTGCCTCCTCGGTGGCCGGCCGCGGCTCATCCGTGACGTACCAGGGCTCGCCGCTGTCGTTCAGGAACAGCGTCTTCATCTCTTCGTGATTCAGCGGGCGGGAGCCGCGGCGACCGAACACGGCCACCTGGCCACCGGTTTCGTCCACGGCCCGATCCCGCTCGAGCGCGCGGGACAGGCTCAGTGCCGGGCTGCGGGTGGCGCGGCCGGCTATCCACTTCGGGTTGGGCTTCGGGCTGAAGCCGTAGAAGCGCGGCTGCAGCTCGGGCGAAGTCAGCTGGACGACGTGAATTCCGGTCCGTCCGTCCGCCACATAGGCAAACAGCGAGGCGTTGGTGGTGGCGACGACCACGTCATGGCTGTCGCGCAGGCGGCCGTCGGCGTTGAAGGCCTTGAAGCGGGCCGGCTTTTCCGGCTGCCTGATATCGATGATGATCAGCCCTTGCTCACCCGCGGCCACATAGGCGTAGGTGCGGGCCAGCGACAGGCCGCGGGCGTTGTCCAGCGCGATCGACGCACCGGGCACCAGCCGGGCGCGGTCGGGCGACGAGACGTCCACCACCTTCAGCCCGTCGGCGTCGGTGACGAACAGGTAGCGGAACTGCAGCGCGGAGGCGCGCGCGTCCGTCATGGGCACGGTGCGCACGTGCCGGGGCTCCAACGGATTGTTGATGTCGATAATGACCAGTCCGGCGTCGGCGGTGATGTACAGATAGTGGCCGCCGTGGGTGACGTGCCGCGCGCCGTCCAACACGCCGCCGGCATTCCAGGTCATGGCGCGGGTGAGGTCGTTGTTGCGCGGCTCGCCGTCGCTGAAGGTGTCGATATTGACCGCGATCAGACCCTCTTCGGCGTCGGTGATGTAGGCGTAGTGATACAGCGGATGGAAGGGCTGTTCCTTGTTGGTCACCCGCATCAGCTCGCCCTGATTGCGCTCCGGCGCCACCGGCTGGGTCGTGGACAGCGTCAGGCAGGTGGCGTTCTTCGTGCCCACGTGGGCGTCGTGCCCCAGCGCGCTGAACGGCGCGGTGATGATGCGCTGCGAGAAGCCCTTGTTGTCGATGGAGGCCACATCAAACACGCGGAACCCGTCCTCGCCGCTGGCGGTGTATAGATACTCGCCGCGTAGCTGCAGGCAGCCTACGCGCCCGGCGCGATGGTCGTGCGCCACCTGCAGCACGCCGTCGTTGGCCTGATGCTCGGCGAACCAGTCCGGATAGGCGTAGCGCTGAAGGTAGCTGCCCTTGACGGCCTGCGGCTCGTCCCATTCGGTGACGCGCACGGCTTCCACGTGTTTTGCCTCACCCACCCAGAGGTTGCGGCCGACGAAGTCGATGAAATCGGTGCCGTAGCCCAGCGTCTGGGTCATGATGGCGTTGTTGTTGTCCTGCGCCGACAGGTGGCAATCGCTGCAGCCCTTGGTCTCGGTCTTGCGCACGGTATGCGGGAAGTGCGGGTTGAAGGCCTGCGAGCTGTAGCCGCTTGACGCCACGGGCGGCTGCTGGATGTAGATGCGCTCGCGGTTGGCGTTGGTCGACGAGAGCACCAGCGCCGAGGTGGAGCGGATGGGCGCGTACTTGCCGCCCTTGTAGTCGGCTCGCTTGCCCAGCATGAAGATCTGGTCGCGCGCGACCTGCGGATTGTAGGTGGCGTAGTTGCGCGTGTAGCCGCCCTCGAAGTGATGTCGCTCGCTCAACTCGTTGGCCTGGATGGGCAGATGGCAGCCGCCGCAGCTGGTGGTCCAGGAGGTGTGGCAGGTATAGCACTCCATCTTCTCGTTGTTGTGCGCGGCGTCCGCCTGCGCCACGTCCGGGCCCCAGTGCTGGCTGTCGGTATCGGTGGACATGAGCTTGGCGCGGGCGGCTTTCTCGTTGTAGTGGTCGCTGCCCTGGTCGACCGAGTCCTTGACCAGCGACATCTCCCACTCCATGCCGGGATTGACCAGCGAGCGCTGAATGAGCTTGCCGTCCCGCCATTCGAATCGCAGCTGGCCGTCGGGATTGCGCAGCAGGCTCAGGTCATGGCTGCCGGTGGCGCTTGCCGGACCCGATGTCTTGAGTGTGGGGTAGGCGTCGGCCGTGCCGTGACAGTCCACGCAGTCGATTTCGACCGCCGCTGCCACCTCGCCGTAGAGATGGCCGTTGCCGTGGTTGTCCTGCCCGAAATGGCAGTCGACGCAATGCATGCCGACCTCGGCATGGATCGAGCGCATGTGCACCGCCTTGTCGAACTTCTGCGGATCGTCCTCGGCCACGATGTCGCCGTCGTCGTCGAGCAGATTGCCCTCGCGGTCGCGCTTGAATACCGCGCGGAAATTCCAGCCGTGGCCGTGGTAGTCGGCAAACTGGGTGTCGCTGAGCTCGGGGTTGAGTTTCGACACGTCCTTCAGGAAATCCACATCCGCCCATTTGCCTCGCGGCGCGGCGCCCTCGGGATTGCGCTCGAGCACTTCGCGCCGGCGGTCGTGATCCGGATACTGCTGTTCTTCGGGCCACATGTGGGGCGCGTCGGATTCGTAATCCCACATGGTGTAGCCCAGATAGGAATTCACGAACATGTTCGGCTGATGCATGTGGCAGACCATGCACTGCGCGGTGGGCGCGCCGCGCGTGAAGCGGTGCGCGATGGGGTGGCCGGGTTCGTCGGTGTCGATGGTCGGATCGGCGGTCTGCGAGTGGCCCATGTTCCCCGCATCGGCCCAGGGGCCCGAATGAATCGGGTCGCGATCGTTGGCGTAGACCACGTGACAGGCGCTGCAGCCGGAGCTGCGGTAGTCGCCCGGCTGGTCGTTCGTGCCCAGGAACCACAGCATCGGGTCGTTCAGCCGGGTCTTCGTGATGTTGATCAGGGGCACGGAAATGCGCGCGCCGGTACCGGGGCCGCGGTTGGATTGGCGGATATCGGGCCGGCCGGGCTCTTCAAGGCGCTGAATCAGGCCCAGTGCGTTGGGAATGCCGGTTTCCGGAAACAGGTTGAGGATGTTGCGGCCGCCACGTTCGAACACGCGGAAGATGTCGCCCGGCATGACCGTTTCCCAGGCGGGCAGGGGCAGGATCTCGTCGAGCATGCCCATTTCCCGCATCTCGGGCGTGAGCTCGATGGGGGCTTCAAGCTTCGCGGTGTTGCCGTCGTTGTCGTAGACCTCGCCCAGAATTGACCGTTTGTACGGCAGGATGCCGTTGTTGTAGGCCGCGGCTGCCCAGAACATGGCGCCGGTGGCGTGCAGGCTGCGTTTGGACTGGTCGATCACGTCGGCATGGCAGGCGCCGCAGGCGGCTTCGGCCGCGCGAAAATCACCGGGATTGACGAAGCGCACGTACTCGGTGGCTTCCTTGTTGAGCAGGGTGTAGCTGCGCTCCGGGTTGGCGGCAGCCGGCCAGTTCCAGGTATGCGGGTAGCGGGGCAGCACGTGCGCCTTTTCCAGCAGAGCCCGGGCCACCGGGGCATCCAGGGGAATGTCCGCGGCCTTGCGCACCGTGGCGTCACCACCGTGGCAGTCGGTGCAGCCGATCCGCACCGCCGGGCTGGCGTGCATGGTGTGGCTGTCGGTCTGCGTGTGACAGGTCATGCAGCCCGCGCTCTTGGCCTGCATCTGCTCGAGGGTCTGGTGCGCGGGCGCCGGCGGTGCACTGTCGTAGCTGCGCGCGACCGGATACTCACCGTGACCGTAGTCGTGGCCCGCGTCGTGATGATCGGCTGCGTGATCGCTGCCGTGATGATCTGCGTCACCCGGCTGCGGCGCGGGGCCGGGAATGATCACGCCGGGCTCGCCGGCGGTGGAGCGCGGGGTCTCACCGCCGCGGTTCTTGCCGGCGCGCTGCGGATCACCGGGGGTGGTGTCGGCCAGCGCCGGCGCGCTGAAACAGCCTACGGCCAGTGCCATGAGCAGGCTTGGCAGTATTGCGTGGCGCGTTGGCATGTCAGTAGGTGAGTACGGCATTGAACAGGATCGATTTCTGGTCGTCATCGTCAAAAAGCTCGCCATAGCCGTCGCCCGGCTGGAACTGCGCGTAGGACAGCCGCAGCACGATGTTCTGCGACATCAGCGGCCGGTAGATCACCGACGCCGACAGGTCGCGGCCCAGATCGTTACTGATGTCGGACTGTTGGCGCGCGACTTCCAGTACGGCCGTCTCGTCAAAGCGCAGTTGGTTGAAGTTGAAGCTCAGGCGCAACTCGGGCGTGATGTCGAGATCGGCGCCCAGGCCGGCCAGCAGAATGCCCGGGTTGGTGAAATTGCTCTGGCCGTGTTCACGCGATGATTTCAGCGAATTCAGCAGACCGTTTCGCTGTGACAGGGCGACTCGGCCGCCCCCGATCAGGGGTACCGCCTGGCGAATCCAGTAGCTGGTGTCGGCGCCGGCGAACAGCGGGTTTTCCAGAATCGCGTCGAACCCGGTTTCCTCGTCGTCAAACGGATCGTCGTCGCCCGAGCCATACAGCAGGGATGCGCGCCAGCGTATCCAGTTCTGATCCACCGACAGTTCCGCGGCGCCAAACAGCGCGCGGATATCGCTTGACTCGCCCGTAAACGGCGCCCGGTCCTGCTCGCCATGGGCGTAGTAGATGGACGTGGTGAGGTTCAGGCGGCCGATGTGACCGTCGGTGTTGAAGCCCAGATAGCCCACGTCGTAGGTGCGCGGGCGCTCGCCGCCAATGGAGGCGGGCCGCTGGATGAAGCCGTTCTCGTCAAAGAAGAATTCATCCTCGCGGTTGCGGTTGTACAGCGCGGTGAATTGCAGAAAGTGGCCCTTGAAGATTGCGTCCTGCCAGTACAGGTTGGCCACGAAGATGTCGTCGTCGCGCAGGTAGGTCGGCTTGTTCAGGCCGCTGTTGGTGTCCTTCTCCATCCGCCGGAACCAGGCCAGGTTGTACTGGAAGATGTTGTTGTCGCGCGTGCCAAACAGACGCACGCCGAAGGGCACGTCCTGGAACAGAAAGCCCCGGAAGTCGGCCTGAAAAGGCTGTATGCCCAGGCGGATGCTGTCGAAGTCGTAGCGGGCCGAGACGTTGCGGATGTGGTAGTCCACGAAGGCCGACTGCAGGCCCACGAAATGATCGTGACGCACGCGACCCTCGCCCGGGTCGACATTCACGCCCAGCACTTCGTCCAGCTCGGTCCGGTTGTAGTTGAACGCCGGCGTGATCCGGAATTCCCAATCGGGTGGCTTGAAGACCGTGTCGCCCTGGTAGTAGACCAGCTCGACGGCCAGCGTTTCGATCAGCTGCGTCTGGCTCGTGCGCCCCAGCAGATCCAGCGAGCCGGCGCGATCCGAACTCTGCACGCCCACCGGCGTGGGCACGTCGCGATCCTCGTAGATGGTGTCGGAAATGGCCGTGACGCTGAAAAACCAGTCGTCGTGGACCGGCCGGTCGCCCTTGAGCACGTTGCGGTTGTAGGGGTCGTACCAGTTCTCCTCGTAGCCCAGACCCTCGACGATACGCCAGCGATCGGGCAGGGCGTCCGCCGGGCTGTAGTCGTCCTGGGCCGGCCGGGGCAGACACTCGAAGCGGCGCTCGCCCGGCTCGTTGCGCCGGCTGCGCGGGGTCTTGCCGGGTACGCGGCGACGGGCGTCACCCGGGCCGACATCCGGGTCGCAGTTCAGCCGGGCCTGTTCGCTGTTCGAGGGGGCGTTCGCGGCTTCAGGCTGTGCAACCGCGGCCGGACAGACGCCCGCCATGATCAGCGCGGCCGACCCGAAGAGCCTGAACCGTCTACTTGCCCGCGCAGACATTCTGTTCCTCGCTGTCGTTGAAGGGGGATTGCGGGCAGTTGATGTAGCGCAGCCGCACGCCCTTCGGCGTGAGGGTGTCAGCCCGGATCTCGGGCGGCGCGTTGTTCACCGTGCCCAGTACCTGCCCGGCGCGGTGCACGCCCAGGAAGCTGATCATGTCGTCCTGGTCGATGCCGTCGCCCGACACGCCGATACCGCCGACCAGCTGATTGCCCTTGTAGACCGGCACGCTGCCGGGAAAGATCTGAATGCCGTTGGCAATGCGCGGCGGCGCCGTGCTCGCGGTTTGCGCGAAGGGCACCCCCACGCAGTTCTTCTCCACATCGCTTGCGCTGGCGCCGAGCAGGTACAGCAGGTGACTGACGATGGCGTTGAACGACAGGTCCAGCTGCAGCCCGGTCGAGAACGGGCTCCACTCGCCGGGCGGCTTGCTCAGCGGCCCGGGAGGATTGTCTTCGATGCCGTCGGGAAAGTTTGGCCGCGAGATGTTGCCGCCGGAGCGATCGGCAAAGGCAATGCCGTTGGCGAGCGCGGTCGGGTCGTCAAAGAACGTCCGGACCCGATCCACGTAATCGGCGAACACGATGGCACGGGACGGCATCAGGTCGGGCGTCAGATACTGCGCGTCGGGCAAGGCGTTAATGTAATCGCCGGCGTCCATCGACGAGAACAGCGTCGCGGTGCGCGCCTTCTGCAGGGACACGCCGGCGCCGAATACCGGCGCGTCACGCGTGCGGGCCATGCCCAGGATGGTGCCGTCGGTATCCACCACCGAGATGGTGACGCGGGCGGCCGAGCCCAGCGGCCGCCGGATTTGCGCACGGGCGGCATTGGCCACGCCCAGCGCCTGGTCGATCAGCGTGCGGACCTCTTCGGCCGTGAGCGAACTGCCCGCCGTGGGTGGATAGCGATTGGCGTTGGCGTCGTCGACAAACACGAACGCGTCGCGGCCGGGGTAGAGGCCGGACATGTCTGCGCGAATACCCGAGCCCGGCTGCCCGAAAGCCTGGCCCGCCAGAAAGCCGCTGGCCGGATCGTAATAGTCGCGTACACCAATGAGTTCGCCGTCGACGCCGTCAGCAACAAGCGGCGCGGCGGCGGCGTTGCCGGAGACCGCGTCGTAGTCGACGTCACTGAAGCGCAGGGTCTTGCCTTCCACGGTGATGCGGCTGGCTTCGCGGTCGGCGGGCGCGGCAAAGCCGAACACCCCGGCCAGGGCAATCAGCTCGTCCGGATCGCTGTCGAAATCGCTGATGTCCGGGTCGATGCCGTAGATGAAATCGTCGCTGATGACCCCGACACCGCCCACGGGCGTGCCGTTCTTGTATAGCGGGAAACCGCCGGGATCGGCCGAGAGGCCCAGCGGCGAGCGCTTCGGCCCGCGCGTGTTCAGCGGGTCGCTGGCGTCCTGCGAGAAGTCGGAGCAGGGCAGCTGGCTGAACTGCACGCCAAACAGCGGCCCGCTGGGCTGATTGATCTCGCCCGGGTTGAAGTTGCGCTGCACGATCTGATTGGCCGTGCGTGTGGTGAAGGCGTTGCCCTCGCTGGACAGATAGGCGCCGGTCACGGCCTTGGCCAGCGCCGCGATGCCGTCGCTGGTGGCGGCGGCGCTCACCGGTAGCTGCAGGCGCTCGACGCCGCCGTCGATGGGTGGGCCACCCGGGTTGGTGACCAGCGTCACGACCCGGTCTCCGCCGGCCAGCACTTCGTTCATGCGGAAGATGGCCAGCACGTTGCCGACCCGGTCGACCACCGCGATGGTCGCCCCCACGTTCAGCGCGCGCGCCTGCGCCACGGCCTGGGAGATGATCTGACGCACGTCGGCGGGGGTCAGAAAACTGCTGGCGTCCACGCAGCTGCCGCTGCAGTCGGTGGCATCATTGCCGCCGGCCGCGGCGCCGTTGTCGCTGCTGCCACCGCCGGTGCAGGCGGCGAGTCCGAATAACAGGCTGGCTAGGAAAGCGTATCGCATGGTCAGGGCGTCATCAGCGGCCGTCCGGCCTGATGAAATGAGTGGCAATCCAGGCACTGCAGCGGCACGCCGGCAGCGGCGGTGCTGGCGTGGCACTGGGTGCAGTTCTCCAGCGGCGGCATCAGCACGTCGCTGGCGTCGGAGGATTGGCCGGCTTCATGGCAGCTGGCACAGCGATTGCCGTCGGCGGGCAGGCTGCCGACCAGGTGCGGCACGTGGTCGAAACGCGCACCGGGGTACCAGTCGTAGGCCAGACGTACGGGTTTGACCTGCCACTCACCGTCGTCGCGGGATACTTCGTGACAGCTCACGCAGCCGGCCTTGGTAAACAGCTTGTCCATTTCCCGGTCGGCCCAGCGCTCGCCGCAGGCCAGCACGTCGCCGCTGCAGCGGGGGCCGCTGGTTACGTTGGGCACCCGGCGCTTGAGGCTGGCGCCGCCGGCGCGCTGGCTCAGGGCCGCCTGCTTTACGTAGAACTCTTCCAGATGATTGCGCAGGGTTTCCGGTTCACCGTGCGGCAGCTGCCGGTTGGGCTGGGCATCATCAAAGGCCAGTGTGTGGCAATTGGCGCAGCTGCTCTCCATGGTGACGGCCCTGAAGTGCTCGCCTTCGCGTTCGAGGGTGTGGCAGTCGGCGCACTGCAGGGCGCGATCATCCGACGCGCCACTGTCAGTCCACGAAACCTTGGCGTGATCCAGATGCAGGTCGTGCGGGAATTTCAGGTTGGACGCCTCCCGGCTGTCCGCCGAGCCCAGCAGCTGGCGCTGTACGTGCCAGCCGTCGGCCGGCGAGAACTTGACCAGCGCCGCAAGAAACTGCGGATGCTCGCCTGTGGCAAAGCCCTGCACGGGGCGAATATTGGCCGGCGCCCTGTCCACCCGCATGCCGTCCACCGGCAGCGCGCCCGCCAGCGAACGCTGCAGGCTGTCCGTGTGGCAGTCGGTGCACTGACCGTCATCCTGGCGCACGAGGGTAGACGGCTCGTTGTGTTCGAGATGGCAGCTGGTGCAGCGGTCGTCGAAACCCGCGATCACCGGGTGGCCCTGGGCGAAGTGGGCCGGGGTCGTGTCGTGGCAATCCAGGCAGGCCTGATTGCGCACCCGCTGGAACGGCACCGCGTGACAGACCGTGCAGTCGTCGCCGATGCCCGGCAGATGATGGGCATCGGCCAGCGGTCCCGATGTCCAGAGCCCGTCCGTGGCAATGCCGCTTTCGGCCAGCTTTTCGGCGGTCTCGGGCTGATAGACCGCCAGCAGGGGCAGACCCAGCGCAACCGCCAGGGTGGCCAGCCCGAGCAGATAGCTCAGGCCGCGTCGGCCGGGCACACGCGGGATCAGGTTGTGACCCAGCCGCTGCCTGGCCGAGGGCGGGACGTCGGCATCGATATGCGCTTCGATGCCGGCCTCGAAACCCGCCGGCGGGGCCAGCGGGCTGATCGCGTGGGGACCGATACGGGCGGTCTGTCCCGCGCCGATGATGACCTTGCGGGCCTGCTGACCGTCGACGCTGACGCTGTGGCCGCGGGTGCATTCGATCAGCAGCCGGCCGCCTGATTGCGGCGTGACCCGGGCGTGGGCGGCGCCGACGCCGTCACCGAAAAGCTGCAGCCGCTGGTCACCGCCGCAGCCCACGGTGAGGTGCTTGCCGCGCAGCTCCGCGTCCCGCTGGTCGGCGACCCGGTTGCCGCGATGCCGTGTCTTGCGTAGCAGTATCAGCATGGCCTACCAGTAGAAGAACACGGCGACGACGTGAGCGATGAGCGCGGCCAGCAGGGCAAAGGTCAGCGGTACGTGAAACACGAGCCAGAGCTTGAGCCGCAACTCCAGGCTCAGCTCGCGACGCAGCCGCTTCAGCAGTTCCGCCCGCCGACCGAATACCCGCAGCAGGGCCCGCAGATTTTCCGCCTCGCCGCCGCGCGAGGTATCCGGAATCCGCTCGACCAGATGGTCGATCACGGCGCGCTGCTGCGCGTTGTCCACCAGTCCGCGCTCGGGCAGCCGGGCCCGGGAACGATCGCGGGCGAGCAACTGGTCCATGAAGCTGCCGCCCACCGTGCTCATCTCCAGCGCGCTGCACACCGCCCCGTACACACCGTCGTCGCACTGTCCGGCAGCATCCAGCGCGGTCTGGTCCAGGCTGTCGAGCTCGGCCAGCAAATCATCGCGGGACTGATCCTCGCGGTTGGCGACCAGGCGGTTGGGAAAGCGCAGATAGACGTACAGCCCGTAGGCGCCGCTGAGAATGACCGCCATCATCAGCGCGTAGGCCAGGGTGTGAATGTTCAGGCCGAACTGGAAAGCGCAGTGCAGCGTGGCGATCACGGGTAGCGTCAGACCCAGGTACACGTGGGCGGACACCCAGCCCCGTAGCGTGCCGCTGGCGCGCCGATAGCTGCGCTTGCGAATTCCCAGCCAGGACAGCCACAGAATCAGCAGCACGCCCAGGCCGCCGAGCCCATACCCCTGCCAGGTGCCGCCGCTGGGCGGTTCGCTGGCAGCCTGCGTCCAGTAGACGGCAAAGCTGGTGACGATCAGAAAGGCTGCCCACCAGGCATAGCGTCGTCCGCCATGACCAAGAATGCCCTGATACATGGTCAGAGGTCTTCCACCAGGTCGGCAAAGTCAGCCGGACTGAGTCGGACGGCCGCCCCGGTGGGGCAGGCCTGTACGCAGGCCGGACCGGCCTTTCGGTCCTTGCAGGCATCGCACTTCACGGCCTTCTTGCCCGCCGCCTTGGCCTTCTTGCTGGGCTGCGCTTTTGCGTCCTCCCCCGGCCCGTGGCCACGGCCGGTCAGCAGCCATTGCAGCAGACCCGGTTTGGGCGGGGCCTGGTATTCCATACGGATCACGTCGTAGGGACAGTTCGTCTCGCAGTTGCCGCAACCAATGCAGCTGTCATCGATGAAGACTTCACCGCTGGGCTTGCGATGAATCGCGTTGGGCGGGCACTCCTTCATGCAGTGCGGCTGCTCACAGTGACGGCAGGCGATGGGCAGGTTGATGTGGGCAAAGCGCGCACCGGCCTTGCGGTTCAGGCGAGAAATGCCGTTGTGGGTTTCGGCACAGGCGATTTCGCAGTTGTCGCAGCCCACGCAGAGATTTTCGTCGATCACCAGCGCATCGGTGGCCTCGCCCAGTCCCCGGCCGAGCAGAAAGCTGATCACGTCGCTGGCCTCCGGCACCGATTCCATGCGGGAGGCATGCAGCAGCTGGTCCCGCGTGTCTGCCTGCAGCGCGGGCACCGAATCGGGAGAGCGCTTGAGCAGTTCGAGAAATTCGGCGCGCTTGATGGCGATGACTTCCACTCGTACCGCCGCGCGGGCGGTCTCGCGACGTACCGCGTCACCCATCAGCGCAAGCTGGCCGAAAAGCTCGCCGGACTGGGGATGCCCCACCGCGATGCTGCGGCCGTTTTCCCGGTAGGTGAGGGCGACAGTGCCGCTTCTGATCAGGTATAAACAGTCGCCGCTATCGCCTTGTTCATAAATGACTTCTCCGCGATTGAAATGCCGGGTCTCCACGCGGCGGGCGATGTCGCGCAGCGCTGTATAGCTCAGCGAGGGCGCGAAGCACTGCTGCAGGGTGCGCTGCAGAAAGACGGTTTCGATACCGGTGGCCACTTCACCGTTGGCGGCCATCAGCTTGAGCATGGTGCGGCGCGGTGTGGCAATGAGTATGGTGTCGGGCGCGACGACAGCGTCCCCCAGCCGCGGCCGCCCCGACAGCAGACTCATTTCGCCGAAGAACTGGCCTGGCTGCAGCCGGGTTTCCGGGCCGCCGGGGCTCTTCAGCGTGACTTCGCCTTCCACGATCGTGTAGAAGGTCGTGCTGTATTCCCCGTGGCGATACACCGCTTCGCCTGCGCGCAGGATACCGGTCAGCGCCGGCTCCTCGATGTCGCGCCACTGCTTTGGCTTCATGCCGGTCTCGTGGCGCTTGCGGTCTTCGTTCCGCCGGCTGTGCTCAATGTCGTCCAGCCGCTGCGCGCGCAGCGTCCGCGCCTGCTTTTCCAGTCCGGTATACGCCGCGCGGCCGTCCACCGCGTAAAGAATGTCGCTTTCCAGAATGAGTTCGCGGAAGGCCAGCGCGTTCATCCGCGCGAACATGGGCACACGCTGCTGGTAGAGTGCCAGCACCTCGTCGACGTCGGCTTCGTAGGGCAGCAGGCCGAACTTGACCTGCAGCAGCGGGTGCTCGACCGGCTTGACCGCCTTGCCGTGGATAAAATCCACGACGTCCTGACCTTGGTTCATGGCCTGCTTGATCAGCGGATACCCGGCCAGCGCGCCGATGACGTGAAGCCCCGCCACGTTGCACTGGTATTGTCCGTCGAGTTCCGGCAGCGCTTCGGCGGATGCGTTGGGCAGCGCAATGCCGCAATCTTCCAGAAAGCCGCGCGGTGGAATTGATCCGAGCCGGGCGATGATCCGGTGGCAGGGCAGGGTTTCCTCGCCATCCGGCGTATCCAGAATGACGGACCCGGCCTGACCGGCGGCGGTCGGCAGTTGCAGCGCTTTCACCTGACTCTGATAGCGGCAGGTCAGCGGCGTGGCCGGATCGTTGATGGCCGCCAGGATGCCGTCCAGGTTGCCCTGCTTGGCGCGGCTGAACTCGTTCTTGCGGTTGACGATGGTGACGCGATTCTGGCGCGTCAGGCCGAGCGCGTTCTCGATTGCCGCATCACCGGCGCCCACGACCAGAATGTCCTCGTCGGCGTATTCGTCGGGGTCATCCAGCTGGTACTGCACGAAGGCCGAATCGTCGCCTGCGACGCCCAGCCGGCGCGGGTTGCCCTGCGTGCCGATGGACAGAATGACGTGCTCGGCGGTCACGGTTTCGCCGCCGGCCAGGTGAATGGTGAAGTTGCCGCGCGTGCCTTCAATGCGGTTCACGGTAGCGCCCGTGCGCATGTTCACGCCGATGGCCTTCAGGCCCTGCGCCCAGTCATCCAGAATGACTTCCCGGGTGCCTGCCTCGAAATCCATTGGACTGCGCAGATCCAGATAGCCAGGCTCGTCCATGACGTGCTTGCCTTTCTGGTAGCGCTGGATCGTGTTGGCGTGCGCCGCAGTGCCTTCCAGCAGCACGTGCGTCGGCTGGCTGGCGGCATTCTCCCGATCGTATTCAGCGGCGCGCGCGGCAGCGCTCAGGCCGGCCGGGCCTGCCCCAAGTACCGCAATATGAAAATCAGCCACGGCTGTTCGTCCCCCCCCGGGAGCGTTCCCCTTCTCCCTTGCTGCGACTATAGCCGATGAAATGGATGAGTCAAAAACATAAGTTCCGGGCTGCAGGCGGCGCAATTTAAATGAGAATCATTCTTCTGATTAGCTTGCGCCATGCTTTTTCGCATCAGGCCGCAAATATCTGAAGTTCAGGTATTCGGGGCCGCTGTCTGCGCTACCAGAAAAAACGCCCCGTGCGAAACACGGGGCGTGACAGGTGCCGCCCGGATGGGGCCGGGCGCGCGAGCGACTGCGCGCGAGCGCTAGTCGAGCATGTCGGTCAGGCGACCGCGAATCATGCTCTCGGCGTCGCGCATGATGCGGTCGACCAGCTCCTGAACGCTGGGAATGTCGTAAACCAGACCGGCCACCATGCCGCAGGACCAGGCGCCGGCATCCATGTCGCCCTCAAGCATCACTTTCGGATACACGCCGGCCACTTCCGGCGCGATGTCCTCGAACTTGATGTTCGAGCCCAGTTCCTTTTCCTTCTTGATGAGCCGCTCTACGGCATCGTTGGTGAGTACGCGCTCGGTATTGCGCAGCGGCCGCATGACCAGGCGTGTATCCAGCTCGGTGGCGTTGAGAATGGCCTGCTTGACGTTGTCGTGCACCGGCGCTTCTTTCGTGGCGACAAAGCGGGTGCCCATGTTCATGCCCTCGGCGCCCATGGCCAGCGAGGCCACCAGCGAGCGAGCGTCGGCCATGCCGCCGGACGCCACGAAGGGAATATCCAGCTCGTCGGCTGCGCGGGGCAGCAGGATCATGTTCGGAATGTCGTCCTCGCCGGGGTGGCCGCCACACTCGAAGCCGTCGATCGACAGTGCGTCCACGCCGATGCTCACGGCCTTCTTGGCGTGGCGCACGGTGGTGCACTTGTGGATGATCTTGACGCCGTTTTCCTTGAGCTTGGGCAGGTACTCCTGCGGGTTGTTACCGGCGGTTTCCACGATCTTGATGCCGGATTCGCAGATGACGTCCACGAAGCCCGGATAGTCGGGGGCGTCCACGACCGGCAGGAAGGTGAGATTCACGCCGAAGGGCTTGTCCGTCATGGCCTTGCAGCGCTCGATTTCCCTGGCCAGATTATCCGGCGTTTTCTGGGTCAGCCCGGTGATGATGCCCAGCCCGCCCGCGTTGGACACGGCCGCCGCCAGTTCGGCAAAACCGACGTAGTGCATGCCGCCCTGGATGATCGGGTGCTGGATGCCAAGCATTTCGGTAATGCGCGTTTTCATTGAATCTCCCCTGTTTCGAGCTGGACACAGCGCGTTGTCATCATGCCGATAGGCACCGGCGCTCACGCTGGAATGAATCGAGTGATACGGGCGGATCGGCTCCGCAACAGCCGCACAGATTACGCCATCAACGCGAGCTTTTGGGGACCCGACTTTCGTGGGGCGGTAGGGTTGGACGCCGGACGGGCGCCCGCAAGGCCGTGGGGCCGATCAGCCCAGGCCGAGCAGTCTTGAGCTGACCGGCGCGGGATGCTGACGGCCGGCCCGCCCGTACAGGCTGGCGTCGCCGCGCTTGATGACCGCGTTCAGCGCGGTCTGCACCTGAATCTGCCGCTGCTGCAGCAGGACGCCGTTCTGCTGGTTCTGCTGGTCGCAGGTGTGCATCAGACGCACCAGCCGGCGCCAGGGACGCGCGATTTCGCTGCGCTGCAGCCGGCCGTCCAGCTCGGTCACGCCGTTACAGCCAACTTGCTGCTGCAGCTGGCGAAGTATCTCGGCCACGCGAACCAGACCGGCCTCGATAGCGCTGCTGTCCGTATTCAGATCGCCATAGTCACCCGCGCTCAGGTGCCGGCTTTGCTGCTGCAGGCGGATGCGCAGCCCACGGCAGGCGCGCAGCAGGGCGGCCAGTACACGTCGCTGCGCTGTCGGATCGGCCGGATGCATCAGCGCGACAGGCCTTTCTCCAGACCGACCAGGCTGTCGGCAATAGCCTCGGGGTTGATCCGGTAGCTGCCGTTGGCCAGCGCCTGCTTCACCGCCGACACCTTGTCGTAGTCAATCGACCCGGCGGCGGAGACCTGTTCGGCGAGCTGCTGCATCTGCAGCCCGTCGCGCGTGAAGTTAGCCTGGTCAGCGCCCCTGACCGCCGTCGGCGCCGCGTCCGCGCGCGCACCCGACGGGGCGCTGTTGCCCTGCGTTCGGCCGGCCTGGGCAGTTTGCGATACCCCCGGCCCGTCAATTCTGTTCGTCACGATCATTCCTTGTCCCGTGTGTTTCGGTAGAGCTTATCGGACGTGCGCGCCAAAGTTTTAATCATCTGTTTGTCACCGGTGACTAGAAAATGACTTCCACGGTTTCCGCCGAACGGATAACCGCCTCGATGACCCGGCCGCTGGACAGGTTCCGGACGCGAATCCGGTCGTTCAGACTGCCTTCGGACAACGCTTCGCCGCGGGTGCGAATCTTCAGCCCTCCGGCGGCGGCCAGCACCGTGACTTCCTGGCCCCGGGAGACCGCCAGCGGGTCGTCCACCCAGGCTGGCGTCAGGGCCGTGCCCTGCGCGGCCGGACGGGTGAGACGTTTGCCCGCCACTGCGTCCACGCTGGTTATATAGGCATAGCCGGCCGACTGTGGGCGACGCTCGAGGCGCAGATCGGCCGGCGTTACCACTTCGCCCCGGCCCATGCTGCGATCGAGCACCACCACGAACTGCCGGGCATCGGCCCGGACCGGCACGTACAGCGTCCAGGCGGGCCGGGCGCACTGCACCTGGACCGTCCGGCTGGTGGCGCGCTGGCCCGCGGCGCGCGGCCGGGCCTGCAGCGGCGACTGGCAGGCCAGCATGCGAATCCGATCATCCAGATGGGCGCGGGCACCGGCCACGCCGGCGGCGGCCTGCGCCGCCTGTCGAATGCTGTCCACCGATTGCCAGCGCTGATCGGCCGCCAGCGTCGGAAAGCTGACGCTCAGGCAGACCGCCAGCGCGAAACCGACGGCTCGCGGCAGCGCTCGACACAGGATTTTCTTGATCGTTAACGGCATCAGGGCTCCGGCGCGAGGTGGCAGCGCGTTACGGCGTTCTTGAATGACAACAGGTCTGAAGCAAACGCCGTTCCCGCTCAGCGCGTTAAAACCTGCCGCCGGGCGGCCGTCACGCTGGGCAACAGGCGAGGTCTCCATGCACGCAGGCATCATCAACAGCGTCAACGAACGAACCCAGCTTGCCGGCTACAACCGGCTGGCGCTGCTGCTGTTCCGGCTGGGCAACGGCGTTCACTACGGCATCAACGTGTTCAAGGTGCGGGAAGTCATTCCCATGCCCGACCTGCGCTGGATGCCGGGCGCTCATCCGATCGTGCGCGGCGTGGCCTGCGTGCGTGACCGGCTGATCAGCGTGCTGGATCTGGCCCAGGCCATCGGCGTTGCGGGTGACTCGCAGCGGCTGGGCGGCCATCTCGTGGTGACGGAGTTCAACCGCTCGGTCCAGGGATTTCAGGTGGAAGCGGTGGAACGCATCATCAATGTGGACATGGCCAACGTGCGGCCCCCGCGCGAAGACGGCGACGACTGCTACCTGACGGCCGTCACCCGTCTGGAGGACATGCTCGTCGAGGTCATCGACGTGGAGAAGGTGCTCGCCGAAGTGCTGGTCCAGAATCACCGCGTGGCCGGTGGCCTGGTGGACGCCGTGCGCGAGCTGGGCAACGCGCCGCGACGGGTTCTTGTCGCCGATGACTCGCGCGTGGCGCGAGGTCAGATCGCCAACACGCTGGAGCAGCTGGGGCTGGAGGTCGTGCTGGTGAACAACGGCCGCGAAGCCCTGCAGATGCTCAAATCCATGGCCGAGACCGTGCCCGACATTGCCCGCGAGCTGCTCATGGTGATCTCCGACGTGGAGATGCCGGACATGGACGGCTACACGCTGACGACGGAAATCCGACGCGATCCCAAGCTCTCGGGCCTGTTCGTGTTGCTCCATACCTCCTTATCCGGCATGTTCAATCACTCGATGGTGGCGCAGGTCGGGGCCGACCGGTTCGTGCCGAAGTTCAGTTCTGACGGGCTGGCCAGCGGCGTGCTGGAACGACTCAACATGCTGAATTGACTACCTAAAGGCTGACTCCATCGCGCCGCTTGGCGCCGGGCGGCCGCGCCCGGCGCGCGGGCCATCGTGCTGCCAGCGGCAGGCCACGAGGTCGCTGCGTGGAACGCCGTTTGCCTAGTGGCGTTCAAGGCCAACACACGGGCAGTCATGAGTCAGCTCAACGATCCGATCTTCGGCGTACACGCCCAGGCACTGACGGTGAATCGTCAGCGTCTGGAAACGCTGTCGGCCAATATCGCGAACGCCGACACCCCCGGCTTCAAGGCCCAGGACGTGGATTTCCGTCGCGTGCTCGACAGCTACGCGCCCAACGATGTCCAGATGCAGGCCACGTCCGCCGGCCACATTGGCGGCAACGCCTCGGCCGGCGGCCTGCCCGACAGCGCCCTGTTTGAACGCGAATCCCTTCAGCCCAGCGCCGACGGCAACACCGTGGATGTTGACCGCGAGCAGGCGGCGTTTGCCGATGCGGCACTGCGCTATCGCGCCAGCCTGAGTTTTGCAGACGGCCGCCTGCGGTCGCTGCTCACCGCGATTACGGGAGGCCGCTGATATGGCCGATTTCGACATCTTCTCCATTGCCGGCTCCGCCATGTCCGCGCAGTCGGTGCGACTGAATACCGTCGCGAGCAATCTTGCCAACGCCGACACGGTGACCGGCTCGGCCGATACCGCCTACCGGGCCCGCATGCCGCGATTTGAAACGCTCATGGCCGAAGGCGCCAGCCAGCCCGGTGTACAGGTCACCGACGTGGTGGAAAGCGGCGCCGAGATCGGCAAGCGCCACCAGCCCGGTCACCCGGATGCTGACGAGAACGGCTACGTCTACACCTCCAACGTCAAGGTCGTCGAGGAGATGGTGAACATGATCTCCGCCGCCCGGACCTACGAAAACAGCGTGGAAGTCCTGAATACCAGCAAGGACCTCATGCTCAAGACCCTCGAGCTGGGCCGCTAGGAGTATTGCCGATGAGTCTTTCCATGGATGCCATCAACAGCGCCGGGCTGTCGGTCAACCGCTCGACGCAGCCAGCCGGAAAGGATGACGTGGGCCAGGACGAGTTCCTCAAACTTATGCTGGCCCAGTTCGAGAACCAGGATCCGATGAAACCGCTGGAAAGCGGCGAGTTTCTCGGTCAGCTTGCCCAGTTCAGCACCGCCACCGGCATGAAGGAGCTCAAGGATTCCTTTCAGGGTCTAGTGAGCTCGCTGGGCGGCAATCAGGGGTTGTCCGCCGCCCAGCTGGTGGGCCGTGACGTGCTGCTGTCGGCCAGCGAAGTGAACCTCACGGCCGACGGCGCCAGCGGTGTGGTCGATCTGCCGCAGGCCGGCGAGCTGCGCGTGCACATTCAGGACGCCACGGGCCAAACCATCCGCACGCTCGACCTGGGCCGCAACGCGGCCGGTTTCGCCGACTTTCAGTGGGACGGCCGCAGCGCCGCCGGTGACGTCATGCCCGAGGGCCGCTACAGCGTGGTCGCCACCGTGGGCTCGGCCGACCGTCAGCAGGCCGTCCCGGTCTACGCGCTGGGCCGCGTGACCAGCGTGGCGCCCAACGGCGGCGAGCCGGTGCTCAACGTGGCCGGTCTGGGCGAAGTTTCATTCGGCGCGGTTCGGCAGATCCGCTAGCGCGCCGCACACGGATTTTTACAGGAGATAGCTCATGGCATTCAGTATTGCGCTCAGCGGCCTCAACGCCGCCTCGGCCGACCTCAGCACCACGGGTAACAACATCGCCAACGCGAACACCACCGGCTTCAAGGAATCGCGGGCCCAGTTTGCCGACGTGTTCCCCACGCAGGGCCAGGGTCTGGGCGGCTCGCAGATCGGCAGTGGCGTGCGCGTGAGCGGCATCGCCCAGCAGTTCGATCAGGGCAACATCGACTTCACCGACAATTCGCTCGATCTGGCGATCAGCGGCTCGGGCTTCTTCACGCTGGACGACGGCGGCACGCTGGTCTACAGCCGCGCCGGCGCCTTTGGCGTGGACCGCGAGGGCTTTGTGGTGAATCAGAGCAATCAGCGCCTGCAGGTCTTCCCGCCTTCGGCCAACGGCAGCTTCGACACCGGGTCGCTGGCTGATCTGGCGCTGTCCAGTTCCGAGAATCCGCCGCAGGCCACATCGAGCATCAACGTCAATGCCAACCTGCCGGCCGATGCCGTGCAGCCGGCAGCCGCGTTCGACATCAGCGACGCGGAGACCTACAACCACACCACCTCGGCGACCATTTACGACTCGCTGGGCGCCTCGCACGCCGCGACCCTGTATTTCGTGAAGGACGATGCAGCCGGGCCGAATGCCTGGAACGTGCACACGGCAGTAGACGGCCAGGTCGTCGGCGGCGCCTCGCCGCTGGCCTACTCGACGTCGGGCCAGATCGTCACGCCGGCCAACGGCGAGATTGCCCTGCCGGCCCACGCGCTGGGCAACGGCGCCGACGATCTGTCGATCACACTGGACCTGTCCGACTCCACCCAGTTCGGCAGCCAGTTCGGGGTGACCTCCCTGCGCCAGGACGGCTTTGCGGCAGGCCGGCTGACGGGTATCGAGATCACCGAACAGGGCGTCGTCCAGGCCCGCTTTTCCAACGGTCAGTCCTCACCGCTGGGCCAGCTCGCGCTGACCCAGTTCCCCAACGCTCAGGGATTGCAGCATCTGGGTGACACCACCTGGGGCGACACCTTTGCCGCCGGGCAGGCGCTGCGCGGCGCGCCGGGCTCGGCCGACCTGGGGGTGATCCAGTCGGGCGCGCTGGAGTCGTCCAACGTCGACCTGACCGAGCAGCTGGTGAACATGATTACGGCCCAGCGCAACTTCCAGGCGAACGCCCAGATGATTTCCACATCTGACGCAATCACCCAGACCATCATCAACATCCGCTAATGGACCGCGCGCTCTACATCGCCATGACTGGCGCAGGGCAGACCCTGCAGTCGATGGGCGTGACCAGCAACAACCTGGCGAACGCCAGTACCGCCGGTTTTCGCGCCGAGATTGCCCAGGCCCGGGCCGAGGCGATTCAGGGCAACGGGATGGCCAGTCGCTACAACACCGTGGATACCGGCGCCGGCTTCGATGGCGCCGGCGGCGCGGTGCGCGCCACCGGCCGCGATCTGGATATCGCCATGCGGGGCGACGGCTGGCTGGCGGTGCAAACGCCCGACGGCAACGAGGCATTGACGCGGGCGGGCAATCTGCAGGTCAACGCGGCCGGACAGCTGCTGACCGGCAGCGGTCTGCCCGTCATGGGCGATGGCGGCCCGATCGCGGTGCCGCCGCATTCGTCCATGACGATTGGCAGCGACGGCACCATCACCATCGTGCCGCAGGGCGTAGGGCCGGAAACCACGGCCACCGTAGGCCGGCTGAAAGTAGTGGAAGCGCGGGCTGACCAGCTCGAGCGCCGCGCCGATGGCCTGTTTCAGGCGCGTCCGGGTGAAGACGTTTTGCCCATGGCCGGTGACAGCGTCGTGTCGGGCGCGCTGGAGTCGAGCAATGTGAACGTGGCGCAGACGCTGGTCGAAATGATCGAGCTGTCGCGCAAATTCGAAATGCAGGTTCGCATGATGCGGACCGTGGAAGATAACGCCAAGGCGGGCGCCAGCCTGCTGCGGCAGACCTGACGCCAGGCAACCGGAGACATCATCATGGATTCAACCCTTTGGGTCGCAAAAACCGGACTGGATGCGCAGCAAACGCGCATGACCGTCATTTCCAACAACCTGGCCAACGTCAACACGACCGGCTTCAAGAAGGGCCGGGCAGCGTTCCAGGATCTGCTGTATCAGAACGTCAGCCAGGCCGGCGCTCAGGTGACCCAGCAGAACAAGGACCCCACGGGCCTGTCGCTGGGCACGGGCGTGAAAGTGCAGTCCACCGAGAAGCTCTACGGGCAGGGCAACCTGCAGCAGACCGACAATCCGCTCGACGTGGCCGTCAATGGCCGCGGGTTCTTCCAGGTGCTGATGCCGGATGGCAGCACCGCCTATACGCGTGACGGCAGTTTCCGCCTGAGCGCCGACGGCGAACTCGTCACCCCCCGGGGCATGCTGCTTGAGCCCTCCATCACCGTGCCGGGCGACGCCCAGAGCCTGACCATCGGCGCCGACGGCACGGTCTCCGTGCAGCTGCCCGGCCAGGCCGAGCCGCAGCAGATCGGCGCCCTGCAGCTGGTTGATTTCGTCAACCCGGCGGGGCTGGAGTCGCGCGGCGAGAACCTGCTGGTGGAAACCGGCGCCAGCGGTCCGCCCCAGGCCGGCACGCCGGGCCTGAACGGTCTGGGCTCGCTCAATCAGGGCAGCCTAGAGAGCTCCAACGTCAACGTGGTGGAAGAGCTGATCAACATGATCGAAACCCAGCGCGCCTACGAGATGAATTCGCGCGCCATCTCCACCGTCGACGAAATGCTGGCCTACGTCAGCAACAACCTGTAGGCGCCGCGATGAAGCAGCTTCGATGGGTTCTGCTGATCGCGCCGGCGCTGCTGCTGGGCTGCGCCAGCCATCCGCCGACCGTGCCCGAGGAAACGGCCATCTATGACCCGCCGCCGCCGGTGCCGGCCAGCGCGGGCGCCATTTACTCGCCCGGCTACGGCATCAGCCTGTTCCAGGACCGGCGCGCGCGTCAGATCGGCGACACCCTGACCGTGCTGCTCACCGAGCGGACCCAGGCGCAGAAGAGCGCGGCCACGACCACCTCGAAAGCCACCGACGTGGCGATTGCCAATCCCACGCTCTTCGGCCGCACGCCGACGCTGGATGGCCAGCCCCTGTTCGAGACCGCCATTTCCAGCGAGAACGGTTTCTCCGGTAGCGGCGCCAGCAGCCAGAGCAACCAGCTGGACGGCTCGGTCACCGTGACCGTGGTCGACGTGCTCAACAACGGCAACCTGGTCGTGCAGGGCGAAAAATGGATCACCATCAATCAGGGCCAGGAGTTCGTGAAGCTGCGCGGCGTGATCCGGCCCGACGACATCAATCCGGATAACAGCGTCGCCTCCACCCGCATCGCCCAGGCCAAGATCACCTACAACGGCCGTGGCGCCGTGGCCGACGCCAACGCCATGGGCTGGGGCGCACGCTTTTTCAACTCGCCGTTCTGGCCGTTCTAGTGGAGGGCGCCATGTCCCGATTGCGATTCATCCTGCTCCTGACGCTGGGCCTGCTGTCGACCGCCAGCTGGGCTGACCGGGTCAAGGACCTGGCCTCCGTGGCCGGCGTGCGCAGCAACCCGCTGGTGGGCTATGGCCTGGTGGTGGGTCTGGATGGCAGCGGTGATCGCACCACCCAGGCGCCGTTCACGGTGCAGAGCCTGCGCGCGATGCTCTCGCAGCTGGGCGTGGTGGTACCCCCCAACATCAATCCGCAGCTCGAGAACGTGGCCGCGGTAGCGATTCACGCCGAGCTGCCCGCGTTCGCCAAGCCGGGCCAGCAGATCGACGTGACCGTGTCGTCCATTGGCAATTCGGAAAGCCTGCGCGGCGGCAGCCTGCTCATGACGCCTCTGCGCGGTATCGACGGCAACGTCTACGCCATTGCCCAGGGCAATCTGGTGGTCGGTGGGCTGGGCGTGTCGGGTAACGACGGCTCGCGCGTGTCCATCAATATTCCCAGTTCCGGCCGTATTCCCAACGGCGCCATGGTCGAACGCAGCATTCCCGGCGCCATGGCTGGCGGCGACGTGTTGCTGAATCTGCATTCGCCCGATTTCACCACCGCCAGCCGGCTGGTCGACGGTATCAACGCCAGCCTGGGCGGTGGATCCGCGCGGGCCCTGGACGCCGTCACCGTGGCGGTTGCCGCGCCGCAGGATCCGAGCCGCCGCGTGCAGTTCATGGCGATGCTGGAAAATATCAACGTGGACCCGGGCGAGGCCGCGGCCAAGGTCGTCATCAATTCGCGCACCGGCACCATCGTGATCGGTCAGCACGTTACCGTAGCGCCGGCCGCGGTGACCCACGGGTCGCTCTCGGTCACCATTCGCGAAGACTTCGGCATCAGCCAGCCGGCGCCGTTTTCCGATGGCAACACGGTGGTCGTGCCGGACAGCCGGATTCAGATCAATCAGGGCGGCGACGGCCGGATGTTCCTTTTCGAACCGGGCGCGACGCTCGAAGATATCGTGCGCGCGGTGAACCGCGTGGGCGCGGCTCCGGGTGACCTGGTGGCGATTCTCGAAGCGCTCAAGAAGGTCGGTGCGCTGCGCGCCGAGCTGGTTGTCATCTAGCGCGCCGCCCCTGCCATGCTCACGCCGGTTACCACCTCCCTGAACACGTCGCTGACGGCGGACAAGCCGTCGGCCGGCTCGCGTCCGGACGATGCCGCCCTGAAGGAGGCGGCGCGCCAGTTCGAGGCGGTGTTCGTGAAAATGGCGCTGAAAAACATGCGGGCCGCCAGCTTCGGTCCGGACCTGACCGGCGGCGAGAAAAACAGCCTGTATCGCGACATGCTGGACGGCGAATTCGCCAAATCCGTGGGCGGGCAGGGCGGCCTGGGCATTGCCGATATGCTGGTCGAGCAATTACGCAGCGGTCCGGTCAGCGCGGCGGCGGCGTACATCCCCGCGCCGACTCAGCCGGTGACGAAGCCTGCCCAGCCGTCGGCCCATCGCGAGCCGCTGTCGGGCTCGCCGGCCGAATTCGTGGAGCGTTACATGCCCGATGCCCGGCGTGCAGCGCGTGCACTGGGTGTGTCACCGCAAATCGTGCTGGCCCAGGCCGCGCTGGAGTCGGGCTGGGGCAGCTCGCCGGCGGGCAACCACAATCTGTTCGGCATCAAGGCTGACCGCGCCTGGTCAGGTGCCAGTACGCAGCAGGCCACCCACGAATTCCGCGACGGTGCCATGCGCGCCGAGCGGGCCGATTTCCGCGATTACGCGTCCAGCGCGGAGAGCTTCAACGATTATGTGCAGTTCATTAAAAACAATCCGCGTTATGCCGTTGCGCTAGAGCACGATGGCGATGACCGGGCCTATGTCCGTGGCCTGCAGGCCGCCGGCTATGCCACGGACCCGGCCTATGCCGACAAGCTGATGCAGATTGCCTCGCAAATCCCGGTGGATGTCGCGTTCGTGAACAACTCGAGGGCTGACTGATGGCCGACATGCTCAGTATTGGCAGCACCGCGCTCAACGCCTACAAAAAGGCGCTCGACACGACCAGCCATAACGTGGCCAACGCGGCGACCGAAGGCTATTCCCGCCAGCGCGTGGAATTTTCCTCACGCGTGCCCGCGGGCAGCAGCATCGGCTTGGGCGTGGGCTTTCAGGATGTGGAACGCGTGGTCGACCAGCTTGTGGGTCAGCGCCTGCTCAGCGGTTCCAGCAGCGGCGGCCGTCTGGATGTGTACGGAGACTACACGGCCCGCCTCGACCGACTGTATTCCGACGCCGATACGGGCATTGGCGGGGCCATCGACAGTTTTTTCGCCGGGCTCTCGCGGCTGTCCAGTGATCCCGCATCAAGCGCCGTACGCACCGAGGTGCTGGGCGCCGCCGAGGATCTGGCCGCCAATTTCCGCCGTATTGGTACCGCGCTGAACGATTACGGCCAGGAGATCGAGCAGCGATTGTCGGTGTCGGTGTCCGAAGTCAACCGGCTGGCCGAGGATATTGCCAGCTTCAACAGCCAGATCGCGCTGGCCCGCGGGACCGGCACGCCGCCCAATGATCTGCTCGACAAACGTGATCTGGCCCTGCAGCAAATGGCTGATCTGGTCGACATCAAGACGGTTACGCAGGACAGCGGTGACATCAATGTCTTTACCGGCAGCGGCCAGGCGCTGGTGCTCAGCGGCAACGCCAATGCGCTGGGGCTGCGTGCCGACGAATTTGATGGCAGCCGCGCCGAAGTGGTGCTGCGCGCCGGTGGCCAGATCGTGCCGCTGGGCGACAGCATCAGCGGCGGCCGCATTGGCGGTCTGCTCGATGTCCGCGGCGAGCTGGATCAGGATCAGGGCCGGCTGGGCCGCATGGCGGCGGCCGTGGCCCTGCAGGTCAACGAACAGCATCAGCAGGGCGTGGATGCCCGTGGCCAGCTGGGCGGTGAATTGTTCAGCGGCGCGCTTTCCGAAGTGCGTGCGGCCAGCACCAATACCGGCACGGCCACGCCGCAGATTTCGCTGACGGACGTCTCCGCGCTGACCGGCGACAGCTACGATCTTCGCTTTAATGGCGGCTACGAGCTGGTCAATCGGCGGACCGGAGAGCCGGTTGCCCTGACCGGCTCCGGCACGCCGGCCGATCCGCTGGTGGGCGAGGGGTTCAGCATCACCGTGCCCGGCACGCCGGCCAATGGCGACCGCTTCCTCCTGCAGCCCACCCACGGCGCGGCCATGAATCTGTCGGTGGCGTTTGGCGACCCGACCCGCCTGGCTGCTGCGGGGCTGATGCGCGCCGAGCCGGCGACACAGAATATCGGCACCGCCCAGGCATCGCTGACCGTGAATGATGCGGCCACCGCGGTGGCGCAAACGCCGGCCAGCATCGAATTCATCGACGCCAATACCTACAGCGTCGACGGGGCCGGCGCCTTTGCCTATGACGCGGCCGCCGGGATTAACGTCAACGGGTTCAATCTGCGTCTGGAGGGCGACCCGGTGGCGGGTGATCGCTTTGACCTGAACGCCGCAGGGCCGAATTCAGGCGACAACCGCAACGCCCTGGCCATGGCGGCGCTGGGCGACCGCGCGTCGCTGGCCGGCGGCACCCGCAGCTTCAGTGACGAAAACGCGGGTCTGGTGGCCAGCGCGGGTGACCGGGCGCGCCAGGCCGAGCGCCAGGCCCAGGCCACCGGCGCCATTCTGGCGCAGGACCGCGCCCAGCGTGACTCGGTCTCCGGCGTAAATCTGGATGAAGAGGCCGCCAATCTGCTGCGGTTTCAGCAGGGGTATCAGGCTGCGGCCCGCGTGATCGACGTGGCCAACCAGATGTTCCAGTCGCTGCTGTCGGCCGTTTCGAGGTAATCGTCATGCGTGTCTCTACCACCGGCCTGATCCAGAGCGCGATTGACCAGATGCTCCGCCAGCAGGGCGAGCTGGCCAAGACCCGGGATTCGCTGGCCAGCGGGCAGCGCTATACCCGCGCTGCGGAGAACCCCGGCGCCGTCGCCACCGCCGCGCGGCTGGATTCGGTGCTTAGCCAGCTCGGCCAGTACCGCGCCAACGGCGAAACGGCGCTTTCGCGGCTGACGCTGGAAGAGGGCGCCCTGGATACCGCGGGCGATATTCTCCAGCGCATGCGTGAGCTGGTCGTGCAGGGCAACAACGCCACGGCGTCCGGCGAAGCCCGTTCGGCCATTGCTACGGAGATGCGCGCGCTCGAAGACGAATTATTGTCGGTGGCCAATGCGCAGGACGGCCGTGGCCGCTATCTGTTTGCGGGTCTGTCCGACGCCGGTCTGCCTTTCAGCCGTTCGGCGGGCGGGCAGGTGAGCTATGGCGGCGACGGCGGTGAGCGGCAGGTCAATATCGGCCAGGGCCGCAGCGTCGCCGACGGCGATTCCGGTGATGCCGTATTCATGCGAGTGCCCAGTGGCAACGGTTTGTTTCAGGTCACCGCTGACCCGGCCAATCAGGGCGGTGCCACGCTCAAGTCCGCCCAGCCTGATGGCAGCGGCGCCTATTCGAGCCAGCGGTTCGATATCGAGTTTGTTGGCGGCGGCTACCAGGTGCTCGACGAAGGCGGGGCCGTGGTTCAGGCGGCTGCCGAATATGAGCCGGGCAGCGTCATCGAATTTGGCGGCGTGAGCGTCAGTTTTTCGGGCACGCCGGCCGCCGGCGACAATTTTTCGCTGGACCCGCTGCGCCGACAGAGCGTATTCGACTTGGCCGGCGCGGCCGTCAATGCCTTGTCTCTCGACGATGCCGCACAGCGTGGCACGGGCCTGTACAACGCACTGGAAGGGCTGGATGCGGCGCTGGGCCATATTAATGAGATACGCGGCACCGTCGGGGCTCGCATGAATGCCATCGAGCGCAGCGACAGTATTAATGAGGGCTCTGAACTCGAGATCGCGCGCAGTCTGTCCGGGCTGCGCGATGTCGATATGGCGGAAGCCATTGGCCGGCTGACGCAGCAGGCCACCACGCTGGAAGCGGCACAGGCGGCCTTCGCCCGCGTCCAGAATTTGTCACTTTTCGATTTTTTGCGCTAAATCGCTAAAAGTCGGTGACGACCTACCGTTATGACTCCTGACAGCGGAAGCCAAAGCCAAAACGGGCCAGGCACCGTAACCGAGATACGCCGAGACGCGTGTCCATGTCACCCAAAATCTAGGAGATCATAACGATGCAAGTTATCAACACAAACCTGGCGTCTCTGAATGCACAGCGTAATCTCGGCGCCACCAACAACGCCCAGGCTACCGCGCTTGAGCGCCTGTCCACCGGCCTTCGGATCAACAGCGCCAAAGACGACGCTGCCGGCCTGGCCATTTCCGAGCGTTTCACCGCTCAGATTCGCGGCCTGAACCAGGCTGTGCGTAACGCCAACGACGGCGTGTCCCTGGCCCAGACCGCTGAAGGCGCGCTGGACTCGGTCACCGACAACCTGCAGCGCATTCGTGAACTGTCGGTCCAGTCGGCCAACGCCACCAACAGCTCCTCTGACCGTGCCGCCCTGCAGGCGGAAGTTTCCGAGCTGCTTTCGGAAATCGACCGCGTCGCCAGTCAGACCGCCTTCAACGGCGTGAGCCTGCTTGACGGCAGCTTCAGCAGCCAAACCTTCCAGGTGGGCGCAAACGCCGGTGAAACCATCTCGATCGATTCAATCGTCGATTCGCGGACGACTTCGCTGGGCAGCAATGTCCTGACGACCAACACGCAAACCACGCTTGACACCGGCACGGCGAATGGAATCGGTGCGGAAACCGATCTGACCATCACCACCAACGCCGGCACGACAGGCGCGATCGCCTACGGCGCCAACGCAAGTGCTGCAGAAATCGCTAGCGCCATTAACACCGCTGCGGCTGGTGTTGGCGTGACCGCCACTGCCAGCAACGAAACCACTCTGAGTGGCCTGTCAGATGCTGGCACCGTCAGCTTCACTCTCGGCGGTTTGGACGCTGAAGGTAATGCCAATACGGCTTCCATTTCCGCTGAAGTCACGGATACTTCAGACTTGTCGAGCCTTGTGGCTGCCATCAACGGTCAGGCCTCCACCACGGGCATTACCGCCACGTTTACCGATTCGTCCTCCAAGGACTCCATCACCCTGACCACGTCTGACGGACGCGACATCAGTATCGGAACGTTTGGTGTCGGCGGTGCAGTCACCGGTGAGACGATCGACTTCGGTGATGTGTCGCTGGATGAAGGTGACTCAGGCGTGCAGGCTGGTACCGTCGAACTGTCCAGCACCAAGGGACAGATTTCCCTGGCTAACGCGGAAACCGACGTTTTCGCTTCTGCAAGCGCGGTCTCCAGCTTCAACTCTGCGTCACTGATCGACGTTAGCACCGCCGATGGCGCTTCCGGCGCTCTGAACGTGATCGACGCGGCTCTGAGCTCGATCAACTCCGGCCGAGCTGATCTGGGTGCTGTCCAGAACCGCTTCGAGTCGGTGGTGTCCAGCCTGCAGAACACCTCTGAAAACCTCAGTGCTGCTCGCAGCCAGATTCAGGACGCCGACTTCGCGGCAGAAACCGCGGCCTTGACCAAGGCCCAGGTGCTGCAGCAGGCCGGTATCTCGATCCTGGCTCAGGCCAACGCCGCGCCGCAGAGCGTGCTCTCCCTCCTGCAGTAAGCATGAGCGGACTGTCCGCCAAGGTGATGACCCGGGGTACGCCAGTGCCCCGGGTCTTCTTGTTTTCGGATAAGACAGGAGAGTGGCGATGAGCACTGAATCCGATTGGCGTGTAGCCCAGGTCGGCGGTGTCCGGCCGGTCACGCCCACCACGGCCACCCGCTTCGAGCGGCCGCAGGAACGATCACCCCAGCAGGGCGGTGACGACGACGTCACGGCGGCCGGGCTGAAAAGCCGGGAGCTGGAGCAGGCGCTGGCCCGCGCCAACCTGAACCTGGGCCCCAACACCACGCTGCAGTTTCGGGTGGATGACAAGACCGAAAAGCTGGTGGTCAGCGTGGTCGACCGTAACAGTGGTGAAGTCCTCCGGCAGATCCCCTCGGAGGAAATGCTGGCCCTGGCCGAGCAGCTCAACGAGAGCGGGCGCGGTCTTTTTGACGTGAAAATCTAACGGAGCGCGACCCGATGGCGATTCAATCTCTGGGTATTGGTTCGGGGCTGGACGTGAACGGCATCGTCAGTCAGCTGGTGGCCGTAGAGCGGGCACCGGTACAGAACCGTTTGAATCGCAAGGAAATCAACATCCAGGCGGATATGTCGGCGCTCGGCAGCATGAAAAATGCCCTCGAGGAGCTGGAAGCCGCGGTGGGGAAGATCAACACCGCCTCGCTTTACGAAGGCCGCAGCGCCAGCGTGGCCGACAGCGACTGGTTTTCGGCCTCGGCCAGCAGTGGTGCGGCCCTGGGCGCGGTGGAAGTGGAGGTTGAGTCGCTGGCCCAGAGTCATCGCCTGCAGTCGGCCGCCTTCGCCTCGGCCGACACCGTCGTGGGCACCGGGACGCTGACCTTCAGCCTCAACGGGACAAGCTTCTCGCTCGACCTTGATGCCGAAAACAACACGCTGGAGGGCATTCGCGATGCCATCAACAGTGCCGACGACAATGTGGGTATCTCCGCCAGCCTGATTACGGGCGATGAGGGTCCCCGGCTGGTGCTCACGGCCGACGAGACCGGCGCCGACAACGCGATCACCGTAACGGCGGCGGGTGGCGACGGCGGCCTGGATCAGCTGGTCTACGATCCGGGCACGCTGACAAACCTGACGCAGGTGCGTGAAGCGCTGGATGCCGTGGCCTACATCGATGGCGTACAGGTGAGTAGCAGCAATAACGTCATTGACGGCGCCATCGAAGGCGTAACGCTGACCCTCAAGCAGGCCATGCCGAATGAAACCACGACGCTGACCGTCGCGCGCGACGCCGGCAGCGTCACCAGCGCCATGAGCGGCTTTGTGAAAGCCTACAACACCGTCATAGAGGTGCTGGGCAAGGTCAGCGCGGCCAACCCGGACGGGCAGAGCGGCGCGCTGGTGGGTGATCCCCTACCGCGCGGTATCGAGAATAGCCTGCGCAGCGTGGTGGGCGGACTGATCGGCGGCGAAATCGGCAGCCTCGCCGATCTGGGGTTCTCCACCGATGTCGGCGGCAAGCTCAGTTTCGATACCGGCAGCTTCAACACCGCCATCCAGGACGACCCTGACGGCATTGCCGCCGTATTCAGCGGCGAAGGCAGCCTGTCGGAGGAACTCGAGACGCTGCTCGACGGGCTGGTCGGCGTGGGCGGTCAGATCCAGGCCCGCACCGACGGGCTGAACACTCGTCTGGAGCGTATCGATGACGGTCGCGTGCGCCTGGCCAATCGTCTTGAAGATATCGAGGCGCGTCTGCTCAAACAGTTTTCGGCCATGGATGCGCTCGTCTCGCAGCTGCAGAGCACGGGCAGTTTCCTGACGCAGCAGCTGGCCAATATCAACAACATCACCAATCCGTCTTCACGGAAATAGTCCCGGCTTGAGGTAAGCATCATGTATGGCTACAACGGCGCCGCAGCGCGGCAATACCAGAACATCGAAGTGAATACCGGCGTCACGTCGGCCAGTCCCGAGCGGCTCGTGCTGATGCTGTTGCAGGGCGCCGAGCAGCGTCTGGCGGCGGCCAAGGGGCATATGGAGCGTGGCGAGATCGGGCCGCGCTGCGAGCGGGTACGGCAAACGCTGAATATCGTGGCCGAGCTGCGCGGTTCGCTGAATCATGAGGCGGGTGGCGATATCGCGGCCCGGCTTGATTCGCTGTATGAATACATTACCCGCCGGCTTGTCACGGCCAACAGCCAGGTGGATGCGGCGGGTCTGGATGAAGTTCGCGGTCTGCTGGGCGAGATTCGCAGCGCCTGGGAGCAGATCATGGCGGACAAGGCGGCCTAGTGAATCAGGACATCGGCATCGAGCTGTTCCGCCGCGAGAACGCCCGCCTGCGGCACGCCATTGGCTGTCAGGACTGGGGCGAGGCGGAAGCGGCAGCGCAGGCCCGGCATGATGCGCTGCTGCAGCTGTGGCACTGCGCCTCTCAAACGCAAAAGGCGCAGCTTGCCAGCGAGCTCGATCAGGTCCAGAAGGCCGAAAAAGCGTTGATGAATGAAGTGGTTGCGGCTCGTGAAGAAGTCGCTGGCGCGCTGCAGCAGCTGCGTCGCCAGAACCGCGCCGCCCAGCAATACGGAGCTGTCGACCATGCGACCGGCGACCGCTGATTCAGCCTCGCCGGGCGAAGCCGGGCCCGGTTTCGAGGCCTGGATGCCGTTTCGCTGGCAGGCCTGGACGCCGGCAGCGGAATCGCCTGCGCGGCATGAGAGCAACCTGCGGATGCTGCGCGTGATTGCTACCCTGGAAACCCGCGAAAACGAACCCGCCGAGGATGACCCGCTGGCCCAGGAATTCGCGCGTCTGCACGACAAGGTCGACCTGATGCTCGAAATGATGGCCGGCCTGTATGAACGGCAGGGCAGCGTGTCGTCGCGGCAGGTGCAGATGACGTGGCGCCAGCTGCGGCTGGACAACGCGGATCTGCCCTGGCCGGGCGTACAGGTGCTGCTGGAGCTCTGGCTGCATCCCTTGATCGCCCGGCCGCTGGTGCTGGCAGCCACGCGTCTGCCGGTGGACAGGCAACCCGCTGAAGAAACGGCCGTTTTCGAGATCGAAACGCTCAGCGGCGAGCTGGGCGCAGCGTGGGAGCGCTACGTCTTCCGCCAGCACCGGCGCGAGGTTTCCCGCGGGCGTCAGTCCCGCTGACCCGTCTCTGACTCTCAGGGGTTTAATGAATCGGCGCTCAGCGCCGATAATAGAGATGAGTCAGATAGGCTGGTAAAAAAGGAGCTGTCCCACTCCGACACCACGGCCCTCGTTCCAAAACCGTGTGCGGGTAACCATGTTTAAACGTGTTGTCATTGTTGAGATTTACGGACTGATCCGTGAAGGACTCAAGCTGCTCTGCGAGCAGCACGCGGACTGCGAAGTTGTTGGCCAGAGCGCCGGCATTGAAGAAACCCAGGCCCTGCTCGACCGCAGCCCCACCGACATAGTGCTGATCGATCAAGGGGTGGTGGACAACGAGGGCCTGGAGCAGATCGAACGTCTGCGCGAATCACATCCTACGGTGCAGATCATTCTGTTTGTCGCCCGGCATGATGCCCAGCGCATGCGGGCCTATCTGGAAGCGGGCGTGCAGGGTGTGCTTGCGTGTCAGGGCAGTCCGGGTGATCTGCGCTTCGCCATTGATTCGATCAGTCGCGGCGAGCAGTTCATCAGCCCTTATGCCGCCAAATACCTGGTGAACGGCTTTGTGCGCCGCGAGGCCGACAAGAAAGGGGAGAACAACGGCCGTCGCGTCACATTCACGCCGCGTCAGCGAGACGTATTGCGCGGACTGGCCCAGGGCAAGGCCAACAAGGAAATCGCTGACGAGCTGAGTATCAGCGTCAAAACCGTAGAGACCCATCGTGCCCGGCTGATGAAGACCCTGCGCCTGAACAACGCGAATCAATTGCTGCAGTACGCCATTCGCCGGAGATTTGACGTAGCGCACTGATCCGGCAAGTGAATACCGGACCTCGTGTCAGGTTTTTCCTGAAAAGCGATACCGGAATATAACCACAAAATTACGCCTTCACTCCGATACGCGCCAAAAACACGACAGTCGATAACCTCTCAGGAACGCCAGTTTGTGTGTTCAACCGGTCAACCCGGCACACGGGGAGGGAATATGCGACAGACACTCGATATTGGAATCCGGCAACAGCTGACGATCACGCCGCAGCTGCTGCAGTCGATCCGGCTCATGGCCATGCCGACCATCGAGCTGGAGCAGTCGCTGCAGGAAAGCCTGGAGGCTAACGTCATGCTGGAGGCCGTCGGTGAGGACGCCGACGCGGCCGCCCGTCGCGAGGTTCGCCTGACAGCGGCGCCGGTCAGCCGGCAACGGCTGGTGCTCGAGGCCGATGACGATCAATCCAGCCCCGACGTCTGCGTCCGCACGCAGATTATCGACCAGCTTGCCGACGAATTTCCGTCCGCCGACGAATTGATGCTGGCGTTTGCCCTGGTGGACGAGGTCGAGGACAGCGGCTATTTGCAGACGGGCCTCGATGTCCTGGCCGAGGCATGGCGGGTCGACGAAGCGCTGCTGGAAACCCTGCTGCACCGGATTCAACGGCTGGAGCCCGCCGGCTTTGGCGCGCGGAGTCTGAGCGAGTGCCTGATTCGCCAACTCGAATGCCTGCCGGCCAGCGAGCCGGGCCGCAATCTGGCCCGCCGGCTCGTGCGCGATCATCTCGACGATCTGGCCCGCCACGACGACGCCGCACTGGCCGTAGCCGTTGGCGTAACGCCGGAGGCGCTGGCGCAGGCGATCGGACTGATCCAGTCGCTCGACCCGAAGCCGGGCGCGACGGTCAGCGAAGCCGAGTATGTAATCCCCGACATCATCGTGGAAGCCGACGAGCAGGGTCGCTGGCAGGTCCGCCTGCACGACAATGCGCTGCCGCGGCTGCAGATCAACTCTGCCTATGAGGCGGCGCTTCGGCAGTGCGGCACCTCCGGACAGGCCCTGCGCGACCAGCTGCAGGAAGCACGGCTGCTGCTGCGCGGCGTGGAAATGCGTCAGAGCACGCTGCTGAAGACGGCGCTGGCCATTTTCGAGCGCCAGGCCGGCTTTGCCGAGAGAGGTGAAACCGGCATTTTGCCCATGACGCTGCGCGAGATTGCCGGCGCCGTGGGCATGCACGAATCCTCCATTTCCCGGACCGTGCGCGGCAAGTACGCCCAGACGCCGCACGGCATTTACGAGTTGCGGTTCTTCTTCTCCGCCCAGGTGGGCGGCGAGCGCCGCGAGGACGTGTCGGGCAACGCCGTGCGCGCCATGGTGCGGGACATGATCAATCAGGAGCAGCCGGACGCGCCCCTGTGTGATGGTGACATCTCCGCCATCCTGCTGCGTCGGGGCATCAAGCTCGGCCGTCGCACCATTACCAAGTACCGTCACGCCATGGGCATTCCCTGCGCCGAGGACCGTCGCGAAGCGGCCCGGCACGCCAGCTAGAGACCGCTGTCATGAGTCAGGCCAGAATTCTTGTTCTCGACGACAACGATGAGCGCGCGCAGTCCATTGTCAGCGCGCTGGAGTTCATCGGTTACACGCCGCTGCGTATTACCGCAGTCAGCGCGTTGACCAAGGACGAGCACAAGCCGCGTGACTGGGTGGCGGTGATTCTTGGCGCGCAGGCAGGCGACCCGCCGGTCGATGCATTCCTGAACTGGCTGCGCGCCGATCCTCGCCACCCGCCTTTGCTGCTGCTGGAAGAACATCACGGACGCCAATTCGGCCTGCACACCGACGAGTGCTGGGAAATCGACGCACCGCTGCGCTATCAGCAGCTGGCGGACGTGCTCTGCCAGGTGGACGGCAAGGCCCGCGCGCGGGCGGTGTCGGCCGATGTGCCCACCGGCATGACCGGCAACTCGCCCGGCATGCGACGGGTGCGTGATCTGGTCAGTCAGGTGGCGGGCCGCGACGCGACGGTGCTGATTCGCGGTGAATCCGGTACCGGCAAGGAACTGGTGGCGCGCGCGATTCATCTGGCTTCGGATCGGGCCAACGGCCCGTTCGTGGCGATCAACTGCGGCGCGATTCCCCAGAACCTCATCGAGGCCGAGCTGTTCGGGCACGAGCGGGGCGCGTTTACCGGCGCGATCTGCAGCCGGGCCGGCCGCTTCGAAATGGCCGAGGGCGGGACACTGTTTCTGGACGAAATCGGAGACATGGACCAGCACATGCAGGTCAAGCTGCTGCGCGTCATGCAGGAGCGCAGCTTCGAGCGGATCGGCAGCACCACCACGCAGCGCTGCAACGTGCGCATCATTGCCGCCACGCACCGCGACCTGGAAGCGGGCATGATTCGCGGCAGCTTTCGCGAGGATCTGTTCTATCGCCTGAATGTCTTTCCCATTGACGTGCCGCCGCTGCGCGAACGCCTGGAAGACCTGCCTCTGCTGGTCGGTGAAATCACCAAGCAGCTGCACGATAGTCGTCGTGGCGAGGTGAGCCTGGCGCCGGCGACGGTGAACGCGCTACTCAAGCATCAATGGCCCGGCAACATTCGCGAGCTGTCCAACCTGCTCGAGCGGCTGGCCGTGCTCTACCCGGGCGAGCAGATCGCCCCCGACCAGTTGCCGGCGAAGTATCTGCCAGCGGCAGACCTCGATGACGATGAATTGTCGCCGTCACCGGTGGCCGACTTTCCCCAGGAGGGGATTGATCTGAAAGGCTATATGGCCGAAGTCGAAGCCAAGCTTATCCGTCAGGCGATGCGCCGCAGCAACGGCGTAGTGGCCCACGCGGCCGAACTGCTCAGCCTACGCCGCACCACGCTTGCGGAGAAGCTGCGCAAGTACGACATCGACCGTCAGTGCGCGTCGTAGATTTGACGCCAAAAACATGTCACCGGCCTCTCTGAGCCGCGACAAAATCCCGTCCACGGGGTGGAACGCCACTTGCCTTAGTCCAATCAAGGACAAGCGCTTAGCGGGACAGCTCCATGAGTGACATGAACATCGATTCCGTACTGGCCCAGATGCGCGCCATCAAGGCGCGCACCGGGGTCGAATCGACAAACGCCGCCGCAGCCACCGGCCCGGTGGATTTCAGCGATACCTTCAAGCGGGCCCTGGACGAGGTGAACGCGACCCAGCAGAAATCCGCCAGTCTGTCGGCCGGCTTCGTGCAGGGCGATCCGAACATCAAGCTGACCGACGTCATGCTGGCCTCGGGTCATTCCCAGGTGGCTTTTCGCGGGCTGACCGAAGTGCGTAACCGCATGGTCGAGGCCTACCGCGAAGTCATGAACATGCCGGTCTAGGCTGAGGAAACCCAATCGTGTCTGAAATCAGCCTCCAGCGTCTGTCCAAGAACACCCTCGTGCGCCAGCTCGCGATGCTGGTTGGCCTGGCCGCGGTGGTGGCCGTGGGCGTGTCGGTTTTCGTGTGGTCCTACAAGCCGGGCATGGTGCCGCTGTACTCGGATATGTCGCCGGGTGATACCAGCGACGTCATGCAACTGCTCGACTCGGCCGGTATTCAGCACGAACTCAACCGTAACGGCACGATTCTGGTAGCCAGTTCCGATCTGCATCGCGCCCGCCTGAAGGCCGCCGAAGGCGGCGTGTCGGGTAACGCCGGCGTGGGCTTTGAAACCATGCAGGAAGACCAGGGATTCGGCGTCAGCCAGTTCGTGGAAAACGCGCGCTACCAGCACGCTCTGGAAACCGAGCTGATGCGCACGATTACCGAGATGCGCCCCGTGCGACGGGCCCGCGTGCATCTGGCCATTCCCAAGCGTTCCGCTTTCGCCCGGCACGAAAAGCCCGCCAGCGCGTCGGTGCTGCTGGAGCTGTACGCCGGACACAGCCTGCAGCCGCAGCAGATTGCGGCCATCACCAATCTGGTGGCGTCTTCGGTGCCCAATATCGAGGCCGGACAGGTCACGGTGGTGGACCAGCATGGCCGGCTGCTCAACGACCCGGCCCGCGACGACGAATTCCAGATGTCGTCTACCCAGTTCGAGCATGTGCAGCGTGTGGAAGACAGTTATCGCGACCGGGTCGAGGCGCTGCTGACCCCGGTCACCGGCCCCGGCCGGGTGCGGGCGCAGGTGACGGTGGACATGGATTTCACCGCCAGCGAGCAGACCCGCGAGGCCTATCAGTCCGACCCGGCCCTGATGCGCAGCGAGAAGCTGGTGGAAGAGCGCAGCGGTAGCCGCTCGTCGCGGTCCGTCGGCGGGGCCCAGGGCGCCGGCGGCGTGCCCGGGGCGGCCAGCAATCAGCCGGGCGGGGCGTCGGCTGCGACCGCGGGCGAGGCCGGCAGCAGCCTGAATGACGCCGAGAACATGCGGCGCGAAAGCACGCGCAACTACGAGCTGGACAAGACCATCGAGCACAACCGCGAGCCGCCCGGCCGCATTCGCAGACTGTCGGTGGCGGTGCTGGTGGACCACGTGCCGCAGCCCGGCGCCGAGGGCAAGACCGTCAGCGCCGCGCTCTCCGCCGGTCAGCTCGACGAGATCCGCAGTCTGGTGCGCGAGGCGGTCGGCTTTGATGAGGCCCGCGGCGACAAGCTCAGCGTGGTCAATGCCCCCTTCGTCAAGGAGGTCATCGAGGACGGCGATGCCTTCAGCTCGCCCTTCTGGGAGACGCCGGCCCTGCAGGCCTGGGCGCGGCAGATTTTCGGTCTGCTGGTGGTGGTGATTCTCCTGCTGGCGGTGGTGCGGCCGATGATCCGGCAGTTCATGGCCCAGCCGAACTGGCACGACCTGCGCGACGTGACGCCGCGCGATGATGAACTGGGCGCCGATTCGCTCAGCCTGTCGGGTGCCGCGGGCGCTGCCGCCGCCGGCACGGCTGCGCGGAGCGCGGCGCCGCAGCCGGCGCCGATGGGCGCCTTCGACCAGAAGCTCATGCTGGCGCGTGAGGCAGTAGAACAGGATCCCCGGCGAGTGGCGCAGGTGGTCAAGAAGTGGGTGAGTGACGATGCCTGAAGCAGCCAAGACCGCGGACATGCCGGACGGCACGGCGCGGGCCGCCATATTCCTGCTGTCGCTGGGCGAGTCCCAGGCGGCGGCGGTCATGAAGCACATGGGTGCCCGCGAGGTGCAGAAGCTCGGGTCCGCCATGGCGGCCATTCGGGATGTGTCGCAGACGCAGGCCGAATCCGTCATGCAGGATTTCGTGAACACCATGGAAAAGCAGACGGCCCTGGGCGTGGGGGCCGAGGACTACGTGCGCAAGGTGCTTTACGAGGCCCTGGGCGAGGACAAGGCCAGCGGTCTGATGGACCGCGTGCTCATGGGGCACAACAGCAAGGGTCTGGAGTCGCTCAAGTGGATGGATCCGCGCGCGGTGGCCCAGCTCATTCGCAACGAGCATCCGCAGATCGTGGCCATCGTGCTCAGCTATCTGGAGGAGGATCAGGCGGCACAGATTCTCATGCACCTGCCCGAGCGCAACCGCCACGACATCATCATGCGGGTGGCGCGGCTGGACGGCATTCAGCAGTCCGCGCTGAAGGAACTCGACGAGATCATGGAGCGGCAGTTCGCCGGCAACGAGGGTTTGCAGTCGTCCAACGTGGGCGGCATGCGGGCGGCGGCCAACATCGTGAACATGCTCGCCTCCAGCGATGAACAATCCATCCTGGGGCAGATCGGCAAGATCGACGAAACCCTGGCCACCAGCATCCAGGACCTGATGTTCACCTTCGACGATCTGGCGTCCCTGGAGGACCGCGACCTGCAGCGCGTGCTGCGGGAGATCGACAAGGCCGTGCTGGGCGCAGCGCTCAAGGGCGCCGAGTCGCGCGTGGCCGAGAAGATATTCCGCAACATGTCGGAGCGGGCCGCCGAAATGATTCGCGAGGACATGGAGGCCGCCGGTCCGCTCAAGCTGTCGGAAGTGGAGGACGCCCAGAAGGAGATGCTGGCGGTGGCGCGTCAGCTCGCGGACGACGGCGAGATCAGCATCGCCAGCGGCGGCGACGACTATGTCTGACGTGCTGCTGGCCGAACAGGCGCAAGACGCCCGGCCGTGGCCGCTGCCGGAGTTCGCGGCGCGCCGGGACGAACCGCCGAGCGTGGCGAAACTCGAGGAGATCGAGCAGGCCGCCTATCGCGAGGGCTTCGAACAGGGCCGCGCCGAGGGCTGGAAGACCGGTGAAACCCAGGTCCGCGACCTGCGGCGTCAGCTCGGCCTGCTGGTGCGGCAGGTCATCGAGCCGCTCGCCGAAACCGAAGTGGAAACCGAAAAGGCAATCGTCGCGCTGGCCTGTGAAGTGGCCGGGGCGCTGGTGTGCCGTCAGATCGAACAGGACCCGGAAATTGTCGGCGACATGGTGACCCGCGCCCTGCGCATGATGGACCGCAGCAGCGGCCGGGTGGAGATCAGCCTGCACCCGAAGGATATGGAACTGCTGGGGCCCGTGCTTGCCGGCGATCCGGATTTCTCGGCCGTGTCCTTCACCTCCGATTCCGCGCTGGAGCGGGGCGATTTTTTTCTGCACACCGAAAACGCGGCCATCGACGGCCGCCTGGAAACACGCACGCAGCGGCTGCGTGAGCAGCTGCTGGGAGAGCGCGGATGACCACCACGACCGGCCATGCCGTCCCGCTGCACAGCCGAGTCGCGGCCTACGGCGGCCGGCCGCTGGATCACGGCTTCGTGGTGGAAGGCCTGCTGCAGCGCGCCGTGGGTCTGACCCTCGAAGCCAGCGGCTGCCAGCTGCAGATCGGCGCCCGCTGTCTGATCAACCGGCCGGAGGGCGGCGGGATCGAGGCGGAAGTGGTGGGCTTCGCCGGCGAGCGCACGTTTCTCATGCCCACCGGCGACATGGACGGACTGGTCCCCAGAGCACGCGTGCGCCCGCTGCCGGGGGCCGGCAATGTGCAGGTGGGCGAAGCGATGCTGGGCCGGGTCATTGACGGCGCCGGCATGCCGCTGGACGGCAAGCCCGCGCCTCGGACAGACCATCAGGTGCCGCTGACCGGCCTGCCGATCAATCCCCTCATCCGCGAGCCGGTGACCGAGCCGCTCGACGTGGGCGTGCGCGCCATCAACGGCCTGCTCACCGTGGGGCGTGGCCAGCGCATCGGGCTGTTCGCCGGCAGCGGCGTGGGCAAGAGCACCCTGCTGGGCATGATGACCCGTTTCACCGCCGCCGACGTCATCGTGGTGGGTCTGATCGGCGAGCGCGGCCGTGAAGTCCGGGATTTTGTCAGCAAGGTGCTGGGTGACCAGGGCATCAAGCGCGCCGTGGTGATCGCCACGCCGGCCGATCGCCCGCCGCTCATGCGGATTCGCGGCGCCTGGCTGGCCACCGCCGTGGCGGAACATTTCCGCGACCAGGGCAAGCAGGTGCTGCTGCTGATGGACTCGCTTACCCGCTTTGCCCAGGCGCAGCGCGAGGTGGGCCTGGCCGTGGGTGAGCCGCCGACCACGCGCGGTTACCCGCCGTCGGTGTTCACGCGGATACCGCAGCTGGTGGAGCGCGCCGGCACCTCGGGCGGCAAGGGCGCCATCACGGGCATCTACACCGTGCTGACCGAGGGCGACGACCCAAATGATCCGGTGGCCGATACGGCGCGCGCCATCCTCGACGGCCACATCATGCTTTCGCGCGAGGTGGCCGAAGCCGGCCGCTATCCGGCCATCGATATCGAAAGTTCCGTGAGCCGGCTGGCCAACGACATCGTTTCGCCCCGGCAGGCCGAGGCCGCCCATCGGTTCCGGCAGCTCTACAGTCGCTACACCGCCAGCAGCGACCTGATCCAGCTCGGCGCCTACAAGAAGGGCACCGATCCGGACACCGACCTGGCGATTGCCAAATGGCCCGGCATTCGCCAGTACCTGTCGCAGGGGCGGCACGAGCCGGCCAGCCTGGCGGATTGCGAGCGGCAGCTGCAGGCCCTGCTGCAGCCGGCCGAACGCGAGGCGGAGGTGGCTCATGACGCGGCGTGAAAGACAGCTGACCACACTGGGTCGCCTCAAGTCGCTGACCCGGGACGAGGCCCGGCGCCGGCTTGGCGCGGCGCAGAGCGAGCACGCCCAGCAGCAGGCCAGGCTGCAGGAGCTCACGAGCTACCTGCAGGATTACCGCAGGCTGGCGGTGAGCGGGAGCAGTCCGACCGTGCACATGAATCGCGAGCATTTCATCACGCGCCTGCATCAGGCCGTGGACCTGCAGACCACCGTGGTCGCGCAGAGCGAAAGCCGGGTGCGCCAGGCCGAGCTGGGCTGGATGGCCACCCGGCAGGATGCCCGGAGCGTGGACCGACTGCTCGAGAATGAGCGGCAGTCGCAGCAGCAGGCGCAGGATCGCCGCGAGCAGTCCGCGCTGGATGAGCATGCCGTGCTGCAGTTCGGTCGCGCCGGCGCGAACGGGCTGGCCGGCGGATGATCATGGGCCAGACGGGCGGCGCTGCGCCGCTGACCGGCTTCGAGCCGGCCAGCGGTCGTTCCGCACGCCCCGATAGCGCGGGTGACGCGCCGACACAGGAGAGCGCCGCAGGGCTGCCCGGCCTGTTCTCGACGCTGATGCCCGCACCGGATGCGCCAGACCCGCCGGCAGCGGCGTCAGCCAGGCCGGCCGGGCTACCGCCGGCCACCGCCGCCACCGCCCACGCCATGCCCCGGGATACGGCAGCAGCGGGCATGACAGACCGCGCCGGCGATACGCTGCCGGAGGGTCCGCACCGCATACAGCAGACGCTGGACCTGGCGCGGCAATCGCGATCCGGTGACGGCCTCGCACCGCCGGCCCCGGCGGCCGAGCAGGCGCCTGCCTCGCGCGCCTTGCCGGTTGAACAGCCGGCGCTGGCCAACGCGCTTCGCCAGGCGATGACCGGTCTCGAGGGCCCGCCCCCGTCGCCGCTCGCCCGGCTCGATACGGCTTCGATGGCCCCGCCAATGGATACAGGCACGCAGGCGGGCCCGCCCACGACTGCCATAGCCCAGGTGCCGGCCACGACGGCGACCTCGGCGACCGCAGCCGGCGTGCCGGCGGCCGCGCCGTCGTTCATCACCGCGGGCCAACCGGACGCAGTGGCCGATCAGGTCGAATGGTCGCTCAGGCAGGGTCTGCGGCAAGTCGAACTGCGTCTGCATCCGGAGAAGCTGGGTCGCGTGGACATCCACATGCGGCTGGACGGTGACCAGGTGAGCCTGCAGGTGGTGGCCTCGACGGCGGCCGGGCGGGACACCGTGGAAGCCGGGCTCCACCGCCTGCGCGACATGCTGGCGGAGCAGGGGCTCAACCTCGCCCAATCCGATGTTTCAGACGGCTCGGCGCATGCCCGCCCTGACCATCGAGACCGCGAAACCGGGCCCGCGAACCCGATCGGCATGGCCGGCGTGGCAGACGACGAGACGCCCGGCGCCGCGCCGCTGGCCGCGTCCGCCGGGTCCCGAGGGCTGCTCGACACCTTCGCCTGAAACCGCATCGTTCAATACCCAAGCCGCGGCCCGACCGCGGTTTTTTCTTGGCCGTCGGTTTTTCGTCGCCCGGGTTTGCGGGCGGAGCCAAATACCCGTCACTACGCTCGGAATGAACATGCTCCGGGCACCTGGATGCCCCCGGTGAGCCGTGGAACAGCGTTTGCTACCTGTTGACCGAACACCCTTCAACGCAGGATCTGGCAGATGGCAGCAAACGAAGCAGCGGTAGAGCCCGGCATGGCCGCGGCACCCGCACCCGCAAAAGGCGGCGGCCGGAAATGGCTGGTGGTTTCGCTGCTGGTCCTGCTGCTGGCCGGCGGGGGCGGGGCGGCCTGGTATGTCCTGATGGCCCAGCCGGCGGGGGACGAGGCGGGCGCGAAGGATGCGCCGAAAGCCAAGCTCCAGTACATCGCCATCGAGCCCACCTTCACGGTGAATCTGGCCGACAAGCCCGCGCTGCGTTTCCTGCAGCTGCAGATGGAGGTGGCCACGCGCGATCCGAAGACCCTGCTGCACATCGAGGAGCACATGCCGGCCATCCGGCACAACCTGCTGATGCTGTTCGGCTCGAAAAGCTATGAGGATCTGCGCAGCCGGGAGGGTAAACAGGCCCTGCAGCAGGCCGCGCTGGACGAGATTCGCGCCACGCTGACCCGTCAGGACGTTGCCGGCGACGTCGAGTCGGTTCTGTTCACCAGCTTCGTGATGCAATGAGCGACCAGGACATTCTCTCCCAGGACGAGATCGACGCGCTGCTCAACGGCGTTGACAGCGGCAAGCTCGACACCAGTACCGATGTGCCCGTGCCGGGCGAGGCCGTGCCGGTTGATCTGGCCAGTCAGGACCGGATCGTGCGCGGCCGCATGCCCACCCTGGAAATGATCAACGAGCGTTTTGCACGGGGTTTTCGCGTCAGCCTGTTCAACATGCTGCGCCGTTCGCCGGAATTGACGGTGGAGGGCGTGGAAACCATCAAGTACGCCGATTACCTGCACCGGCTCTACGTGCCGAGCAATCTGAACGTGGTGCGCATGGCGCCGCTGCGCGGCAACGCGCTGATCGTGTTCGAGCCGCGGCTGGTGTTCACGGTGGTCGACAATTTCTTTGGCGGGGATGGCCGCTACAACACCCGCATCGAGGGGCGCGAATTCACGCCCACCGAGATGCGCGTGGTGCAGCTCATCCTGGAGCGGGCGTTCAAGGATCTCACCGAGGCCTGGAGCGCGGTGATCGATCTGGAATTCACCCACCAGCAGTCCGAGGTGAATCCGCATCTGGCGACGATCGTCAGCCCCAGCGAGATCGTGGTGGTCAACCGCTTCCGGCTGGAGCTGGACGGCGGCGGCGGTGAAATTCACGTGACCATGCCCTACGCCATGCTCGAACCCATTCGCGAACTGCTGGACGCCGGCATCCAGAGTGACCGCAAGGAGCGCGACGACCACTGGAGCCGGGCGCTGCAGGCGCAGGTTCGTGATGCCGAGGTCGACATCAGCAGCCTCCTGGTCGAGAAGCGCCTGCGCCTGGCCGATCTGATCAAGCTCAAGGCCGGCGACGTGATTCCCATCGATCTGCCGGACGAAATCGATCTGCGTGTGGAGGGCGTTCCCACCTTCCGGGGCGTGTTCGGCACTTCCGGCGGCTTCAACGCGATTCAGATCAAGAGAGTGCTGCGGCATAGCGCCTCGCAGGCTCCCACCAAGCACTAAGGAGAAACAGCATGTCCACAGGCAATCCGGCCTCCGGCCAGCAGCCCGATGGCGCCGACTACGACCGCGCCGATTTCCAGCAGCTCAACGAAGACAAGAGCGCCGCGCCGCTCGACAAGGGTGAGGTGAATCTGGACGTCATTCTCGACGTGTCGGTCACGCTGTCCATGGAGGTCGGCCGCGCGCGCATCCCCATTCGCAACCTGCTGCAGCTCAACCAGGGCTCGGTGGTCGAGCTGGACCGGCTGTCGGGCGAGCCGCTGGATGTGTACGTCAACAACACGCTGGTGGCGCACGGCGAAGTGGTCACCGTGAACGACAAGTTCGGCGTGCGGCTGGTGGACGTGGTCAGTCCCGCCGAGCGCATTCGCAAGCTGTCCTGAATGACGATGGAGCAGGGCGGAAGCATGGTGGCGTCGCCCATGGCGGGCTGGGCGCAGGTCTTCATCAGCCTCATGCTGGTGCTGGCCGTGCTGATCGGCACGCTCTGGCTGCTGCGCCGGCTGCAGGGCGGGCTGTCCTTCAGCTCGCAGGGTCTGCGTGTGGCCGGCGGACTGTCGCTGGGCGGCAAGGAACGGGTGGTGGTGCTGGACGTCAACGGCCAGCTGCTGCTGCTGGGTGTTTCCCCAGGCGGCGTGACCCTCCTGCAGGCGCTGGAGGACATGCCCCGCCGTGATCACCCGGCCGCCGGCGGCGTGCCGGCGCTGCTCAGGCGCTGGCAGCACGACCGGAACCGCTCATGACCCGCTGTCTGCTCGCGCTGCTGCTGGCCGGGCTGCCGGCGCTCGCCTGGGGCCAGCTCCCCGCGGTGACGGTCACGGAAGGCGCCGACGGCCAGACCTACACGCTGTCGCTGCAGGTGCTGCTGGCCATGACGGCCATCACGCTGCTCCCGGCGCTGCTGCTGACCATGACCTCCTTTACCCGCATCGTCATTGTGCTAGGGCTGCTGCGGCACGCCCTGGGCACGGGCCAGACGCCCTCCAACCAGATTCTGGTAGGGCTGGCCCTGTTCATGACGCTGTTCATCATGTCGCCCGTGCTCACTCAGATCTACGACAGCGCCGTGACGCCCTACATGGACAAGCAGGTGGAGGCGCAGGCGGCGATCGAGACCGCCGCCACGCCGCTGCGGCGTTTCATGCTCGACCAGACCCGCGAGTCCAACATCATCCTGTTCGGCGAGATTGCCGGCTACAAGGACGGCTTTGCCGGGCCGGAAGACGTGCCGTTTACCGTGCTGGTGGCGGCCTTCGTCACCAGCGAACTGACCACCGCCTTCCAGATCGGCTTCATGCTGTTCATCCCCTTCGTGGTGATCGACCTGGTGGTGGCCAGCGTGCTCATGTCGATGGGCATGATGATGCTCTCGCCCATGCTGGTCTCGCTGCCCTTCAAGATCATGCTGTTCGTGCTGGTCGACGGCTGGTCGCTGGTCATGGGCACCCTCGCCAACACCTTCTATACCTGAGCGCATGAGCCCTGATTTCGTCATCACCCTGGGCGAGGACGCACTGCAGCTGTCCCTGCTGCTGGGCGCGCCGCTGCTGGGCACGGCGCTGGTGGTGGGCCTGCTTATCGGTATCTTCCAGGCCGCCACGCAGATCAACGAGATGACCCTGTCCTTCATTCCCAAGCTGCTGGCCATGGCGCTGGCGCTGGGGGTGAGCGGGCCGTGGATGCTGCGACTGCTGATCGACTATACGCAGCAGCTTGTTCTGTCGATTCCCGGGGCCCTGGGGTGAGCTTTACCGCCGCGCAGCTGGTGGACTGGCTGCATGCCTTCTTCTGGCCGTTTCTGCGGGTGGCCGCCATGATCACGGCGGCGCCGGTGCTGGGGTCGGAAAGCATCAGCCCGCGGGCGCGGCTGATGGTGGCGATCATGATCACGCTGCTGCTCGTGCCCGTGCTGCCGCCGCCGCAGACGCCGGCGCTGTTCAGTGCCGCCTGGGGACTGGCGGTGGTGCAGCAGATATTCATCGGGCTGGTCATTGGCTTCACGCTGCAGCTGGCGTTCGAGGCGATCATCGTCGGCGGTCAGATCGTCGCCATGGGGGCCGGCCTGGGTTTCGCCCAGCTCACCGACCCGGTGCGCGGCGTGACCACCCCCGTGGTCAGCCAGTACTTCATCATTCTGGCGTCGCTGCTGTTTCTGGCCCTGCAGGGCCATCTGCTGCTTATTCGCTACACCGCGGACAGCTTTCAGTGGCTGCCCATCGGGCCGGCCGGGCTGGAGTGGGGCGCGGCCTGGGCGGTGGCCGGCTTTGCCAGCAACATGTTTGCCGGCGCCATCCAGGTGGCGCTGCCCGCCACGCTGGCGGTGCTGCTGGTGAATATCGCCTTTGGTGTGATCAGCCGCTCGGCGCCGGCGCTCAACCTGTTTTCCATCGGCCTGCCCGCGGCACTGCTGTTCGGCCTGGCGGTGCTGCCGCTCACGCTCGACGGGTTTGCCGGTGGCTTCAATCAGCTGCTGGAGCAGGCCTGGCAGCTCATCGGCAACATTCTGCGGGGCTGACGCATGGCCGAGCAGAAGTCCGCCGCCGAACGTACCGAGAAGCCGACACTCAAGCGGCTGAAGGATGCCCGCAGTGAGGGCCAGATTCCGCGCTCCAAGGAGCTGACGGCCTTTGCGCTGGTCGGTGCGGCGCTGGCGTCGATGATGGGTTTTGGCGGCTGGGTGGGGGGGCAGGCCATGGAAATGATGCGTGCCGGCCTGCAGCTCAAGTCGGTCGACGCGCTGGCGCCGGACGCCATGGTGCTGGCCACGGCGTCGGGCCTGGCGGGCGGACTGTGGATCCTGGTGCCGGTACTGGCGACCACGCTGCTGATGAGCATTCTGGCGCCCCTGCTGCTGGGCGGCTGGAACCTCAGCGGCAAGGCACTCGTGCCCAAGGGCAGCCGGCTGAATCCGCTGTCCGGCGTGAAGCGCATGTTCTCGGTCAAGACGGCGGGGGAGCTCGGCAAGACCATTCTGAAAGTCATTTTCCTGTCCGGCGTGGCCGCGCTGTTCGCCTGGACCCAGGGCGAGCGCCTGCTGGGGCTGGGCTATCTGTCGCCCATGGCGGGCATCGCCCAGGGCCTGTCGCTGTGCCTGGGGGTGGGGCTGTGGATGCTGGTGGGCCTGCTGTTGATTGCGCTGATCGATATCCCGCTGCAGCTCTATAGCCACGAAAAGGAGCTACGCATGACGCGGCAGGACGTCAAGGACGAGCACAAGGAAACCGAAGGTCGTCCCGAGATCAAGCAGGCGCAGCGCCAGCGCCAGATGGAGGCCGCGGGGCGCCAGAACCTGGCGGCGGTGCCCACGGCCGACGTGGTGGTCACCAACCCCACCCATTTCGCCGTGGCCATCAAGTACGACCCGGCCAGCATGCGGGCGCCGGTGCTGCTGGCCCGCGGCGCGGATCTGGTAGCGGCGCACATTCGCGAGCTGGCGCGCGAACACCGGGTACCGATGGTGTCGGCGCCGCCGCTGGCGCGGGCGCTGTATCACCTGGGTGAGGTGGACCACGAAATTCCGCTCGAACTCTACAAGGCCGTGGCTCAGCTGCTGACCTACGTCTACCAGCTTGAACACGCGTCGCCGGGCCGGCAGCGGCCCGAGTGTCCCGAATTCGATCTTTCCAACCTGCCGCCGGACGCCACGCGGCACTGATGGAGTCACGCATGAATCAGAGCGTTAATCCGGGGCTGCGGCCCGCCGACCTGCGGGGAGGGCTGGGACAGTTCAGCCGGCTGGGGCTGGGCGTGCCGGTCATGATGCTGCTGCTCATGGCCATGATGGTCGTGCCCATGGCGCCGTTCATGCTGGACCTGCTGTTCACCTTCAACATCGCGCTCGCCGTGGCCATCATGCTGGCGGTCATCTACGTGATGCGGCCGCTGGATTTCAGCATCTTCCCGGCCGTGCTGCTCATGGTGACGCTGCTGCGGCTGGCCCTGAACGTGGCGTCCACGCGCGTGGTGCTCCTGCACGGCCACGAGGGGACCGATGCGGCCGGCCACGTCATCCAGGCGTTCGGGGAATTCGTGATTGGCGGGGACTACACGGTCGGCCTGGTGGTGTTCGTCATCCTGACGCTGATCAACTTCGTGGTGGTCACCAAGGGCGCCGAGCGTATTTCGGAAGTCAGCGCGCGCTTCACGCTCGACGCACTGCCCGGCAAGCAGATGGCGATCGATGCCGATCTGAATGCCGGCGTGCTCACTCGGGAGGAGGCCCGTGACCGGCGCGAGGAAGTGCGCGCGGAAGCCGATTTCTACGGCTCCATGGACGGCGCCAGCAAGTTCGTGCGGGGTGACGCCATCGCGGGATTGCTGATCCTGTTCATCAACATCATCGGCGGGCTGGCCATTGGCACCATGCAGCGGGGCCTGCCGCTGTCGCAGGCAGTGGAGAACTATACGCTGCTCACCATCGGTGACGGCCTGGTGGCGCAGGTCCCGGCGCTGCTGCTGTCCACCGCGGTCGCATTGCTGGTCACCCGCATGTCCCAGTCGCAGGACATGGGCGCACAGATGGTCGGGCAGCTTTTCAAGACGCCGCGGACGCTGTACGTAACGGCCGGCATCCTGGCGGCGGCGGGCATCATCCCGGGCATGCCGAACGTGGTGTTCCTGCTGCTGGCAGCTCTGGCAGGCGGCGCGGGATACGCGCTGGATATGCAGGCCCGCAGCCGCGCGGCCGAGGCGGCCGTGGTCGAGGCCGAGCCGGTCGTCGAGGACGAGCACCGCGAACTGGGCTGGGACGATGTGCGGCTGGAGGACGTGATCGGCCTGCAGGTGGGCTACCGGCTGATCCAGCTGGCCGACCAGCGGCAGGGCGGCGAGCTCATGTCCCGGGTGAAGGGGGTGCGCAAGAAGCTGACGGCCGAGCTGGGCTTTCTCGTGCATCCCGTGCACATCCGCGACGATTTGCAGCTTTCCCCCAACGGCTATCGCATCTGCCTGCACGGCGTGCCGGTGGCGGCGGGCGAAGTCCAGGTCGATCGTGAAATGGCCCTGAATCCGGGCCAGGTATTCGGGCCGGTGGAGGGCATGGCCACGCGGGATCCGGCCTTTGGTCTGGAAGCCTACTGGATCGACCCGGCGGAGAAGTCGAAGGCGCAGGAGGCGGGCTGGACGGTGGTGGACCCGACGACGGTCATTGCCACCCACCTGAGTCACGTGCTCAAGACCCACGCGCAGGAACTGCTGGGGCACGACGAGGCCCAGCAGCTGCTGGACAACCTCGCCCGCAGCGCGCCGAAACTGGTCGAGGACCTGGTACCCAAGCAGCTCACGCTGGCCGTGGTGGTCAAGGTACTGCAGAACCTCCTGAGCGAGGGGATTGCCGTGCGCAACATGCGCGGCATCGTCGAGACGCTGGCCGAGCAGGCCGGCCACAGTCAGGATCCCGTCGCGCTGACCGGCGCCGTCAGGATTTCGTTGGGTCGGCAAATTGTTCAGGAAATCAATGGCATGGCCAATGATCTGGACGCCATAACCCTGGATCCGTCCCTGGAACGCTTGTTGCTAGAGTCCCTGAAAGACGGCGGTGAAAGTATTGAACCGGGACTGGCAGAACGCATGCATCAGGCACTCACCGAAGCAGCACGCAGACAGGAAACCAGCGGCAAGGCCGCCGTGCTCGTGGTGCCCCAGATGCTGCGTCCCATGCTCTCCCGCTTCACCCGCCGCTCGATTCCGGGGCTGAACGTGCTGACCTACCAGGAAATCCCTGACGACAAGTCGGTTCGCATGGTTCAGGCCATCCAGGGCTAGTGGAGCCAGGCATGAAGATCAAACGCTATACCGCCCCCGACATGAGAACCGCCATGCGGCAGGTGCGCGAGGACCAGGGTCCCGACGCGGTCATCCTGTCCAGCAAGCGCATTGGCGATGTGGTAGAAATCGTGGCAGCGGTGGATTACGACGAATCGCTGATTCAACAGGCGACCCGGGTCGACCGATTCCCGACGCCGCCGGTCCAGTCGCCCGAAGCTGCCCCCGCACCGCAGGTCGAGCCGGCGGCGCCACCCGCGGCCGACCGCGTGGCTGCGCAGTCCGCCCGCCCCCGGCGCAAGACCGAGAACATCATCAGCGCCCGCCTGCTGCGTCGCTCGCACGACGGCGGACAGACGGAAACCGCGCCGCCGGCGAAGCCGGCCGCTGCCCGCACCACGCCGCCGGCGGCTGCGCCAAAGGCGGCCTCGCGGGACAAGGTCATCTGGACGCAGGACCCGCACATCAAGCGTATCCAGACCGAAATCCGCCAGATGCGCCGCACCATGGAAAGCCAGCTCGGCTCCATGGTCTGGCGCGACTGGACCGAGAAGCAGCCGCACCGGGCCAAGGCCGTCAATCAGCTCAGCGAGCTGGGTATCGACCGGACCATCGCCTGCCGCATCGCTCGGGACCTGCCGGACGCCAATGCCGCCGAGCGGCCACCCAATCCGGCCAGCCTGCTGTGCCGTGATGTCCCGGTCACCGACGACGATCCGGTGCTCGAGGGCGGCGTGATTGCCCTGGTGGGGCCGACCGGCGTGGGCAAGACCACCACGCTGGCCAAGCTGGCGGCCCGCTACGCGGACAAGTTCGATCTGCGGGACATCGCGTTGGTGACCACCGACTGCTTTCGTATCGGCGCCCGCGAGCAGCTGTTCACCTATGGCCAGCTGCTGGGTGTGCCCGTCTTCACGGCCCAGAATCGCGAGGAGCTCGAGCAGGTACTGGCCAAGCTGAGCCAGCGCAAGCTGGTGCTTATCGACACGGCCGGCATGGGCCCGCGGGATACGCGGCTGGCCGCACAGTTCAGCGTGCTCGAGGCGGCCCGGGCGAGCCTGCGAACCTATCTGGTGCTGGCGGCCAACGCGCAGCCGGCCGATCTGCAGGACGTGGTCAAGCAGTTCCGCGCCACGCCGCTGTCGGGCGCGATTCTGACCAAGGTGGACGAGGCCGCCCGGCTGGGCGGGGCCCTGTCGACGGTCATCCGTCACAAGCTGCCGGTGGCCTACATCACCGACGGGCAGAAGGTGCCCGAAGACATTCATCGTGAACGGCCCGATCAGCTGGTTCTGCGGGCGATTCGTGTCGTAAGAGAGCGCCCGGACGCCCGGGAACTGCCGATCGAGGAAGCCATCAATGCCTGTGCCTGAATTCATGTCCGATCAGGCCGCGGGCCTGCGTCGTCTGCACCCGGTCTCGCCGGTCCGCGTCATTGCCGTGGCCAGCGGCAAGGGTGGGGTCGGCAAGAGCAACGTGTCGGTCAATCTGGCCCTGAGCCTGGTGCGGATGGGCCGCAAGGTCATGCTGCTGGATGCCGATTTCGGCCTGGGCAATCTGGACGTGCTGCTCGGCCTGCAGCCCGAGTACAACATCTCGCACATGCTGGAGGGGCGCTGCACCCTGCAGGACACCATCATCGAGGGCCCGCTGGGGCTGCAGATCATCCCCGCGGCGTCGGGCCGCAAGCGCATGGCCGACCTGCCCGCCAACGAGCTGATGGGGCTGGTCCACGGCTTCAGCCAGCTCAAGCAGGACCTGGACGTGCTGGTCGTCGACAGCGCGGCGGGGATTGCGGGGAACGTAACGATCCTCTCCCAGGCGGCGCAGGAAGTGCTGGTGGTGGTCTGCAACGAGCCGGCGTCCATTACCGATGCCTACGCCCTGATCAAGGTGCTGTCGCAGGATTGCGGCGTGCACCGGGTGCAGGTACTGGCCAACGACGTGCGCAACGGCATTGAGGGCCGCGAGGTCTTCGAGCATCTGAACCGCGTGGCGGAGCGTTTTCTGGATGTCACCCTGAACTACCTCGGTTTCGTGCCGCACGACGAGGCCCTGCGCAGCGCCGTCAAGCGCCAGCTCGCCGTGGTGCACTGCAGCCCCGGCTCTCCCGCCTCTCAGGCGTTTGCCGATATTGCCCGCAAGGTGGACGAGTGGGACATACCGCGCGTGCCGCGCGGCGGTCTGGAGTTCTTTGTCGACCGCATGGTGGGCATGCCCAACCTGGCGGCAGTGGGGTAGCCCATGACCATGGCCGCACATTATCTTGGCAACGTGCAGCGCGATGACGACCAGCTGGTCCGCGAGCACGCCGGTCTGGTCCGCAAGATCGCGCTGCACCTGAAGGTCAGGCTGCCGCAGAGTGTCGAGCTCGACGATCTGCTGCAGATCGGCATGCTGGCGCTGCTGGAGGCCGCGAAAACCTACGAAACCGGCCACGGCGGCAGCTTTGAAACCTACGCGGGCATCCGCATTCGCGGCGCGATCATCGACCAGATTCGCCGCAACGACTGGGCGCCGCGCCGGGTTCGCAAGCAGATGCGCCAGGCTGCCCGCGCCATTCACGACATCGAGCAGTCCACCGGCCGTCCGGCCCGGGAAGGCGAGGTGGCCGACGCCATCGGCCTGGAGGTGGGTGAGTACCAGCAGGTGCTGGCCGAAGCCGCCAGCGCGCAGATACTCACGCTGACGCCCGGCGAGGGCGACGAGGCCAGCGAAATTCCGGTTCAGGACGACACCGCCAGTCCCGAAGCGCTGCTGGAGGACGCCGAGCAGAAGGCGCTGCTGGCCGAGGCCATCCGCCGACTGCCCGAACGGCAGCAGCTGATTCTGTCGCTGTACTACGAACAGGAACTCAACCAGGGCGAAATCGGCGAGGTCGTCGGTGTGAGCCATTCCCGTGTTTGCCAGCTGCTCGGGGACGCGTTCGTGCGTCTGCGCGCGGCCATGGCGGCCATTTGCAAGGAGCGGCAGGCCAGCGCCGCATGATTATCAGGAGATCAGGAACACCATGAACCCGGAAATGAAAATTCTCGTTGTGGACGACTTCCCGACCATGCGGCGCATCGTCAAGAATCTGCTGCACGATCTGGGCTATCGCAATATTCAGGAAGCCGACGACGGCGCCACCGCCTTTCCCATGCTCGCCGGCGGCGACTTCGAGTTTCTCGTCACCGACTGGAACATGCCCGAGGTGACCGGGCTGGAGCTGTTGCAGAAGGTGCGGGCCAACGCGGCCACCGCCAAGCTGCCGGTGCTCATGGTGACCGCCGAAGCCAGCAAGGAACAGATCGTGGCGGCGGCGCAAGCCGGCGTGAACGGCTACATCGTCAAACCCTTCACGGCCGCAACGCTCAAGGAAAAGCTCGATCGCATCTTCGAGCGCATCGAGGCCGCTGCGTGAAGGCCGCCGCCCGCGACAATCTGCGGGAGCGTCTGACCGACGTCCTCGAGGCGCTGGACGCGGGCGATGACCTGCGCGTGCATGGCTGTCTGCGCAGCCTGGCCGAGGCCGGCGAGGCCGAGGTGCTGTCCGAAGTGTCGGCCATTATTCGCTGGATGCGCGCCGGCGTGGACGCGCTATCGATCGACCAGCAGCTAAGCCGGGCCGCAGCCACCGATCTGCCGGACCTGGTCGGCCGGCTCGATGCGGTGATTCACAGCAGCGAGGCCGCGGCGCTGCGTACGCTGGATCTGGTCGAGCAGGGGCAGGCCGCACTGCAGACGCTGCGGGCCGCGGCGGCCAGCAACGCCCCGAGCGTGATGGCAGACAGCTGTGAATCGCTGCGAAGCTGCCTTTCGGCCATTGCTGAAGCGCAGTCCTATCAGGACCTGAACGGTCAGACCATCAAGAAGGCCATCCATCTGCTGGGCGGCGTGGAAGACGCGCTGGTGGCCGTGCTGGCGCACGCCGGAATTAGCATGGAGCCGGCAAACGATGAGCCGGCCGAAGACCCGCTGGCCGGCTGCGGACCACGCATCGCCGGGCTGGACCCGGCTGCGGTATCGCAGTCCGAGGCGGACGACCTGCTGTCGAATCTGGGGATTTAGCCCGCCATGACCAACGACCCGGAACTGCTGGCCGATTTTCTGACCGAAGCGGGCGAGCTGGTCGAAACGCTCGAGGCCGATGTGCTGGCGCTTGAGGCGGCGCCCACCGCGGCGGCGCTCAATGCCGTGTTTCGCGTGTTTCACACCATCAAGGGCGGTGCCGGTTTTCTGGCGCTGGAACCGCTTACCGTGCTCTGCCATCGAGCCGAAGAGCTGTGCAACAAGCTGCGCAGCGGCGCGCTGCAGGTGCAGCCGGAAATAATCGATGTGTTGTCGGCCGTGGTCGATCAACTGGTCGGCATGATCGATACGCTGCGGGCCGGCGACATGCCAACACCGGCGCCGGACAGCCTGCTCGACGCGATCAGCCAGGCAGCCGAAGGCGGCCCGGCAGCGCACGAGACGCCCGCGCCCGCATCCGCGGCGGCCAGTCCGGACAAGCCCGCGCCTGCGCCGGCGACCAGTGCGCCGAACCCGTCGCCCGCGCCCGCCGCGTGCGCCGTGGAGGCAGACCCCGTGGCGGCCACGGTGGCGGGCTGGCTTGACGACGGTGATGACGCCGCGCCCGCGGAAACGCCTGCACCTGCGCACGCGAATACCGCGGCGGACAGTGACGAGATCACCGAGGATGAATTCGAGGCACTGCTGGATCAGCTGCACGGCAGCGGCGGGCCTTCTGCCGCGGCGCCTCAGGGCGGCGAGCCGACAGCGGTCGCCGAGCCCGCATGCCAACCCGACCCCGCGCCAAGCGCCCAGACCGTGCCAACGCCAGGGCCCATGGCCGAGCAGACGCTGGCCAGACCGCCCGCCACGCCGCAGGCTGCGCCGCGCGAGAGTCAGCCCGGCCGGCCGCGTCCGGCGGAAACCAGCATTCGCGTGGACACCGATCGCCTGGACAAGGTGCTCAACCAGGTGGGTGAGCTGGTGCTCATGCGCAATCGGCTCAAGGTGCTGCGGCATCGCAGCAACGATCCGGTACTGGAAAAGGCCATCGGCAGTCTGGACGCGATCACATCCGGTCTGCAGCTGTCAGTCATGCAGATGCGCATGCTGCCCATCAGCAAGGTGTTCTCGCGCTTTCCCAAGATTGTCCGCGACCTGTCGCGTCAGCTTGGCAAGGAAGTGCAGATCGAGATGCGTGGCGAGGACACCGAACTGGACAAGAATCTGGTGGAATGCCTGGTGGACCCGCTGGTGCATCTGGTCCGCAACTCGATGGATCACGGTATCGAAACGCCTGCCGACCGGGCGGCTCGGCATAAACCGCGCTGCGGCACGCTGCGGCTGGAGGCCGAGCAGGCCGGCGATCACATTCTGGTGACCGTGGCGGACGACGGCGCGGGCATGGACCCCAATCATCTTCGCCGCAAGGCGGTGGAAAAAGGACTGATCGACAGCGATACCGCGGCCAGGATGGACGCCCGCGAGTGCCTGCAGACCATTTTCCTGCCCGGCTTTTCAACGCGCGACCAGGTCAGCGACGTGTCGGGCCGGGGCGTGGGCATGGACGTGGTCAAATCGAAGATCGAGGCGCTCAACGGCAGCGTGGTCATCGATTCCGAGCCGGGCAAGGGCACGCAGCTGCATATCAGGCTGCCGCTGACCCTGGCCATTCTGCCCACGCTCATGGCCAGCGTGGGGCCGCGCATCGTCGGGCTGCCGCTGGCGCTGGTGGGCGAGGTCATGAGCATCGATCCGCGCGACGTCCGCCGGGCCGAGGGCCGGGACGTGCTGATGCTGGAAGACGAGATCATCCGCCTGCACGATCTTGCCGCATGGCTCGACTGCGCCGACGAGGGCGCGGAGCGTCACGTGGTGCTGGTCAATCTGGGGCAGGAGCGCCGCGGACTGATCGTCAGCACGGTACACGGCCGCGAGGAGGTCGTGATCAAGCCGCTCGGACAGATGCTCGAGCGAACCCCGGGCATCGCCGGCGCCGCCGTGACCGGCGAGGGTCGGGTGGCCCTGATCCTCGACGTGGCGAATCTGCTCAAAGTTTTTGATCCCCTGCCGTCAAGCAAGAGAGAGGTGATTCAGGCAACCGGAGGCTAGGGAGTCAGCATGGACAAGATGAGCATCATCGGCATTGTGCTGGCTGCGGTCGCGGTTCTGGGCGGCAGTATTCTGAAGGGGTCGGGCCTGGCGGCCCTGTGGAGCAGCGCCGCCTTCGTGATCGTCTTCGTGGGCACCTTCGGTTCGGTTTTCATCCAGACGCCTCTGCACACCTTCCGCCGCGCCACCGGCATTGCGGCGTGGGTGTTTCGCCCCCCCAAATCCGACCCCCAGGCGATCATCGACCGCATCCTCGAGTGGAGCAGTACGGCCCGCAAGGAGGGCCTGCTCGGTCTCGAGCCGCTGGTGGAAGCCGAACCCGACCCCTTCGCCCAGAAGGGCCTGCAGATGCTGGTGGACGGCGCCGAGCCCTCCACCATTCGCAACGTGCTGGAAGTGGAACTGTCTACCCGCGAGCATCACGACCAGCAGGCCGCCAAGGTCTACGAGGGCCTGGGCATTTACGCCCCCACGCTGGGCATTCTGGGCGCCGTGCTCGGCCTGATGGCCGTCATGCAGCACCTGTCCGAGCCCGAAAAACTCGGGCCCGGCATCGCGACCGCGTTCGTGGCGACGATTTACGGCATCGGCTCGGCCAACCTGATCTTTCTGCCGATGGCCTCCAAGCTCAAGGACGCCGTGCGCGGCCAGACCCAGCAGCGGGAGATGCTCATCGAGGGTCTGATCGGGATCGCCCTGGGCGACAACCCGCGCAACATCGAATCCAAGCTGAAGGGCTTTCTGGGCTAGGTCATGGCGGGTAGTTCCTCGAAGCTCCAGGATGCCGCGGCGGCCGGAAGCCGCCGCAAGAAACCCCATGAGGAGCACGTCAATCATGAAGCCTGGGCGATTCCCTATGGCGATCTGATTACGCTGCTGCTGGCCTTCTTCGTGGTCATGTATTCCATGTCCTCGGTCAACGAGGGCAAGTACCGCGCGCTGTCGGACGCGCTCAACCGGGCTTTCAAGGCCTCCCCCACCACCATGGAGCCCATCCAGTTGGGGAAGGTGGCGCGCCGGGGCTCCAGACGCGATTCGGGGCTGATGCTCTCCGAGCCGGCCGGCGTCATGCAGATGGGCGGCCCCCATGTGCCCGTGTCCGATCGCGATACGGTCGTCGCCATGCCGCAGGTGGCCTACCTGCACAGCACCCGCCTGGCCGAAGTGGCCGGCGCGGCCGGGTTTCGCGAACTGGAAGCCATGGCCGGGGAAATCCGCGATTCACTGGCCGCGCTCATCGAAGAGCAGCAGGTCAGCGTGCGGGAGCTGCCCTCGGGGCTGGAAGTGGAAATCAAGACCGACATTCTGTTTGCCAGCGGCCAGGCGGAGCTGGACCGCCGCTCGCTGCCCGTGCTCAGCGAGCTGGCCCGAACGCTCAAGAAGTTCCGCAACCCGATGCAGATTCACGGCTATACCGACAATCTGCCGATCAGCACGGCTCGCTACCCCTCCAACTGGGAATTGTCGGCCAGCCGTGCGGCCAGCGTTCTGGCGCTGTTCGCGCAGGCCGGCGTTCAGCCCGAGCGCATGACCATTCTCGGGCACGGCGAATTCAAGCCCGTGGCCGACAACGACAGCCCCGAGGGACGCAACGCCAACCGCCGCGTGGTGATCTTCGTGCGTGCGCTGGGCGCAGACGAGCTGCCGGCCAACAACTTCGTGGGCCGGCCCACCGGCACGGTAGGAGGCTGAGCCATGCAGATCATTGCCGTATGCAACCAGAAGGGTGGGGTCGGCAAGACCACCACCACCCTGAGTCTGGCGGCCTGCGCCGCGGCCGCGGGTGATGCAGTCCTGCTGGTCGATCTCGATCCGCACGCCTCGCTGACGCTCTCGCTCGGACTGGAAACCGCAGACGCCCGCGGCGGCGCCTACGCGCTGCTGGCGCAGACACTGAGCCTGAGTGAACTGGCCCGACCGACGGCCGTGGCCGGGATGGATATCATTGCCTCGGGCCCGGCGCTGGCCACACTGGAACGCGACCAGAGACGCAGTCCCGGCATGGGGCGACGGCTGCAGACGATCTGCCGGGCGCAGGCCGGCGCCTATCGATGGGTCTTCGCGGACACACCGCCGACGCTCGGCGTGCTCATGATCAACGCCCTGGCCGCGGCCGATCACGTGGTGATTCCCACCCAGCCCGATCCGCTGTCCCGCCACGGGGTTACCGGCATGGTCAAGACGCTGGACATGGTCAACCGCAGCCGCCCGATCCCGTTGGGACACAGCATCGTGACGACCTTCTACGATCGGCGCACGCGCTCCAGTCTAAACGGCTTCGAGGCGCTGAGCGCCGACCATGGCGGCGCACTGTGGCCCGACGTGATTCCCGTTGATACACAGTTTCGCGAAGCATCCTCGCGCGGTCTGCCGCTGTCGCGGTGCCGCGGCGCATCGCGCGGCGCGGCTGCCTACGAGCAGCTGTGGAGTCATCTGCTCCAGCGTCTGCCGCAGCCGGCGGCCTCGCCGGCCGAGGTGGCCTGATCATGGCCAGCGCCAATCCGTTACCGCGTGCGGACGACGCCATGCTGCCGGGCATTCCGGCCGGAGCGCTCGAACGCGCCGGTCTGACGCCGCCCGGCCCCGTGGACGAAGAGGCGGCCGCCGCGCCCGAACCCACCGAACGCTTCGTGCGCTTCTACGTGGCGGCGCAAAGCTATGCCATTGCCGTGCTGCGCATACAGGAAGTGCTGCGCGTGTCCGACATCGCCTCGGTGCCCGGTGCGCCGAGTCAGGTGCTGGGCGTGGTGAATCTGCGAGGCCGCATCGTTCCGGTCATTTCGCTGCGGCGCCTGCTTGGACTGCCCGATGCCCGGCCCGTGGACGCCCAGGCCGAGCACGAGCGTCTGGTGGTGGTAGAAGCCCGGCGCGAGGCGTTTGGCCTGCTGGTGGACAGCGTGGCCGGGCTGATCGATCTGCCCGATTCGGCGGTGGAGAAGCCGCCGCGGGTGGGCTCGCGGGCCGTCCCGATTACCGGTGTCGTGACCTCGTCCGAAGACGTGCTCGTGCTGCTCGATGTCGATGCCCTCGTGCAGGCCGGCTCGGCGGAGACGACGGATGTTTGACGCCGCTGTCGGCATGGTGCCTGCGCCTCGTCCACGCGGGCCGGAAAAATTCAATTCGGGCACTTATTTGCCGGCAGGCGTTGGGCGGAACGCCGCTTGCCTGACTGCCATCAAGCGCGTTGTCAAAACGCGAGGAAGAACGCCATGAGTCATGAAGAGACTGCCGCTCCCGCTGAAGGGCCGGTGATCGTGCTGGAAGGCGCGCTGACGGTCGCCGCCGCCACCGGGCTGCGAGATCGCCTGATCGACTGTGTGGCGCACGCGCAGACCGTGCAGATCCGCACGGCGGGCGTCGAGCGCATCGATACCAGCGTGCTGCAGCTTGTGGCGGTGTTCATCCGCCAGCGCGCCGCGGCCGGGCTGGAGACCGAATGGGTCGATGCCAGCGAAAACATGTCCGAAGCACTGAAAGTTTCCGGACTCGAGCCGTATTGCGGAAGACTGCACTAGATAATCCGGAAGACTCCCATGAGCAAGATACTCGCAGTAGACGACTCCACCAGCATGCGGCAGATGATTGCCTACACGCTGAAGGAGTCCGGCTACGAAGTCGAAGAAGCCGAAGACGGCGAAGCGGGCCTGGAAAAGGCGAAATCCCAGCAGTTCTCGCTGGTGCTGGCGGACGTGAACATGCCGCGCATGGACGGCATTACCATGGTGGGACGGCTGCGGGGCATGGACCAGTACAAGTTCACGCCGCTGCTGATTCTCACCACCGAAACCGGCGACGACAAGAAGCAGCAGGGCAAGGCGGCAGGGGCGACCGGCTGGATTACCAAACCGTTCGATCCCGATCAGCTGATCAACGTCGTCAAGCGCGTGCTGGCCTGAAGGGCGGCTGATCGTGGGTATCGACATCAGCCGGTTCCAGGACACCTTCTTCGAGGAAAGCCGCGAGGGGCTCGACCTGATGGAATCGCGGCTGCTCGAGCTGGACGTCAAGCAGACCGATACCGAAACTCTGAACGAGATTTTCCGGGCGGCCCACTCGATCAAGGGCGGCGCCGGCACCTTCGGCTTTTCGGCCATTACCGATTTCACGCACAGCCTGGAAACGCTGCTGGACCGGGTACGGGCGGGCGAGCTGCCGCCCAGCGATGATCTGGTCTCGACGCTGCTGGAGGCCGTGGACATCACGCGCGGCCTGCTCGCCGCGGCGCGCGGCGATGCGGACATCGACGCCGCCGCCGTGGCCGCGGCCCACGAGAAGCTCAACCACTGGCAGGGCGGCGCGACTGCGGCGCCGGGTCCGGCCGTCGAGCCCGCTCAGGACGCAGCCTCGCCGCGCGGCTGGCGGATCGGGTTCGAGCCGGACGCAGAGATTTTCGCGTCGGGCAACGAGCCGCTCAGGCTGCTGCGCGAGCTGGCCAGTCTGGGCGAGCTCGACGTCCAGGCCGATATCGACCGGCTGCCCGATCTCGAGGACATCGACCCCGAGCGCTGCTATCTGAGCTGGCGGCTGCGCCTTGAGGGCGACGTCAGCGAAGCCGAGGTTCGGGACGTGTTTGCCTGGGTCGAGGACGAGTGCCGCCTGACGGTGGAGCCGATCGAGCCTCAAGTGGCCCCGGCGGCCGACAGCTCGTCGGCAGAGCCCGCTAGCCCGGCCGCCGCCGCGCCGACCACCCGGCCGCGACCCGCGCCGGAGCAGCGGTCGCTGCGCGTGTCCGTCGACAAGATCGACGCGCTGATGAATCTGGTCGGCGAGCTGGTGATCACCCAGGAAATGCTGCAGCAGCAGGGCAGCGGGCTGGACCCGGTGCGCGATGAAGTCATGCTCAACGGTCTGTCGCAGCTGCACCTGAACACCCGCCGCCTGCAGGAAGCCGTCATGGCCACCCGGATGGTGCCGGTGGATTTCCTGTTCAGCCGGCTGCCTCGCCTGGTACACGATCTGGCGAATAAGCTGGGCAAGCAGGTGACGCTGGAAACGGTGGGCGAAGGCACCGAACTGGATCGCGGCGTCATCGAAAAACTCACCGACCCGCTCAACCACATCGTGCGCAACAGCCTCGATCACGGCCTGGAAGGCCCGGAGGCGCGCCGCGCCGCGGGCAAGCCCGAAACCGGCACGCTCACGCTGACGGCCAGCCACGAGGGCGGGCATATCGTCATCGTGATTCAGGACGACGGTCGCGGACTCGATCGCGACAGGATTCTTGCCAAGGCCCGCGAGCGCGGGCTGCCGCTCGGCAACGACATGAGTGACGCCGAAGTCTGTCAGCTGATTTTCGCGCCGGGATTCTCGACCGCCGCGGCCGTGTCCGACGTGTCGGGCCGCGGCGTGGGCATGGACGTGGTGCGCCAGAACATCCAGAGCCTGAACGGCCAGGTGGAGGTGACGTCGGTCGCCGGTCGCGGTACGCGGGTGGCCATCCGCCTGCCGCTCACGCTGGCCATTCTGGACGGCATGTCGGTCGCGGTGGGTCGGGAAACCTACATCGTGCCGCTGCACAGCGTGGTCGAGTCGCTGCAGCCCGGCGCCACCGAAATCCGCCGCCTGACCGGCAGCGCCCACGTGGCGCGCGTGCGCGGCGAATTCGTGCCCATCGTGCCGCTGGGTGACCTGTTTGGCGGCCGCCCCTGGGCCAGCAATCCCGCCGACGGAATTCTCGTGGTCGTGGAGTCGGGCGGGCGGCGCACGGTGCTGCTGGTGGACGAGCTGGTGGGCCAGCAGCAGGTGGTCATCAAGAATCTCGAAGCGAACTACAAACGCATCAGCGGCATTGCCGGCGCCACCATTTTAGGTGACGGCCGCGTGGCGCTGATTCTGGATATCGGTGAGCTGGTGCTGGTCAGCAGCCAGGCCGCCGCGGCTTGAGGAAGACGGTTATGGAAGCCATGCAGGCAACACAGTCGGCACCGGCGCAGGAAACGCCGGCGACCGCCGCGGCCGAGCGCGAAGCGGGCGCCCGCGAGTTTCTCACCTTCGCCCTGGGGGAGGAGGAGTACGGCGTGGATATCCTCAAGGTGCAGGAAATTCGCGGCTGTGACGCGGTCACGCGGCTGCCCGAGTCACCCGATTTCATCAAGGGCGTGATCAACCTGCGCGGCATCATCGTGCCCATCGTCGACATGCGGGTGAAGTTCCGGCTCCCCCAGGCGGAGTACAACGAATTCACCGTCATGATCATCCTGAATCTCGATGATCGGGTGGTCGGCATGGTGGTGGACAGTGTGTCCGACGTAATGATGCTCGGCGCGGACAAGCTGCGCGAGCCGCCGGAATTCGGCGGCAATTTCGACACGCGATTCATTACCGGTCTCGGCGCGCTCGACGACCGGATGCTCATTCTTCTCGACATAGAGCGGCTGATGCACAGCGAAGAAATGGCGCTGGTGTCTGCCACGGACGATGTCGCCCAGGCAGACGACTAAGGAGTTATCGACCATGTCAGTTTTCAAACTCGGCGATCTGTTCGCCTCACGCCGGCTGCGTCAGCGGCAGCGGGATCTGGAAGGCCAGCTGGCCGCCATCAACAAGTCCCAGGCGGTCATCGAGTTCAGGCTCGACGGCACGATTCTCCACGCCAACGACAATTTCCTGACGGCCGTGGGCTACAGCCTGGACGAGATCGTCGGCCAGCATCACCGCCTGTTCGTTACCCCCGCCGAGCGCGAATCCACCGAATACCGGCTGTTCTGGGAGAAGCTCGGCCGCGGCGAATACGACGCCGGCCAGTACAAGCGGGTGGGCAAGGGCGGCCGGGAAATCTGGATCCAGGCCTCCTACAATCCGGTGTTCGACGACAGCGGCAAGGCCTACAAGGTGGTCAAGTACGCCTCGGACATCACGCAGCAGACACGCCAGATGGCCGACTTCACCGGCCAGATGGACGCCATCAGCAAATCGCAGGCGGTCATTGAGTTCGAGCTGGACGGCATCATCCGCCACGCCAACCCCAACTTTCTGGGCGCGGTGGGCTACGAGCTAAGCGAAATCGTGGGCCAGCATCACCGCATCTTCGTGACCGAAGCCGAGCGCAACTCCCCCGAATACAAACAGTTCTGGGCGCAGCTCGGCCAGGGCGAATACGACGCGGGCCAGTACAAGCGGGTGCGCAAGGACGGCAGCGAAATCTGGATCCAGGCCTCCTACAACCCCATCCTCGACCCGGAGGGCAAGCCCTTCAAGGTGGTGAAGTACGCCTCGGACATCACCGCCGAGGTGCGCGCGCGAGAGGTCATGGAAGAGGCCATCGGCCGCACCCAGGGCACCATGCAGGCGGTGGCGGAAGGCCAGCTCGCCGAGCGTATCGACATGGCCGGGTTGTCCGGCGACATGGAAAAGCTCTGCGCCTCGCTCAACCGCTTCCTGGAGGCCAACGAGCAGAGCGCAGTCGAACTGGAGGCCCAGCGCGAGCGCGAGGCCAAGGTGGCGGCGGAGAATCTGCGTATCCGCATCGCGCTGGATAACGCCGGCACCAACGTCATGATTGCCGACAACGACCGCACCGTGCGCTACGCCAACCGCGCCGTCATGCAGATGCTGGCCGACGCCGAGTCGGACATCCGCAAGGATCTGCCGCAGTTCCGCGCCGACGGCGTGCTCAACGGCAGCATCGACCAGTTCCACAAGAACCCGGAGCACCAGAAGCGCATGCTCGAAGGGCTCAAGAGTCGCCACCAGGCGCAGATCAAGGTTGGCGGCCGTACCTTTGGCCTGGCGGTCAACCCGGTGGTCAGCGAGTCGGGTGAGCGACTGGGCACGGTGGTGGAATGGGACGACCGCACCGCCGAACTGGCCGTGGAGTCGGAAATTGCCGGCATCGTCGAGGCGGCCGCCAATGGCGACTTCTCGCAGCGGATCGAGGCCGACGGCAAGGGAGGGTTCTTCCAGAAGCTCGCCGAGGGCATCAACCGGGTGCTGGACACGAGCGAAGTGGGTCTGCAGGACATTGCCCGCGTGCTGGGCGAGCTGGCCCAGGGCAACCTGACCTCTCGCATCGACGCCGACTACCAGGGCATGTTCGGCCAGCTCAAGAACGACGTGAACAGCACCATCGACAACCTCACGGAGATTGTTCAGGCCATCAAGGCATCGGCCGAGGTCATTACGACCGCGTCCCGCGAGATTGCCGCCGGCAACGCGGATCTGTCGTCCCGCACCGAACAGCAGGCCGCCAGCCTCGAGGAAACAGCCTCGAGCATGGAGCAGTTCACCTCCACGGTGAAGCAGAACGCCGAGAACGCCCGCCAGGCCAACCAGCTCACCCTGGGCGCCAGCGACGTGGCCACGCAGGGGGGCGAGGTGGTGGGGCAGGTCGTCACCACCATGGACGAGATCGCCACCAGTTCGAAGAAGGTCGAAGACATCATCGGCGTGATTGACGGTATCGCCTTTCAGACCAACATCCTGGCGCTCAACGCCGCGGTCGAGGCTGCCCGGGCCGGTGAGCAGGGCCGCGGTTTCGCGGTGGTGGCCGGCGAAGTACGCAGTCTCGCGCAGCGCTCCTCTGCGGCCGCCAAGGAGATCAAGGCGCTCATCAACGAGTCGGTCCACCGCGTGGAGAACGGCACCTCACTGGTACAGCGCGCCGGCGAAACCATGCAGGAGATCGTGACCTCGGTGAAGCGCGTGGCCGACATCATGGCCGAGATTACCGCGGCATCGGAAGAGCAGAGCAGCGGTATCGAGCAGGTCAACCAGACGGTTTCGCAGATGGACGAGGTGACGCAGCAGAACGCCGCGCTGGTGGAGGAGGCTTCGGCGTCCGCCCAGTCTCTGGACGACCAGACCGGCACGCTCATGCAGGCGGTCGGCGCTTTCGTGCTCAACGCGCAGGCCGGGCAGGCATTGCCGCCTGCGCGCAGCGCCGAGCCGGTGGCGCGGGTCCAGCATGCCCAAATGCCCAAAGGCGTGCCCGTGAAGGTCCACCACGGGCCGGCCCGCAACGGCGCCACGCGCAACGGCAGGCACGCCAACGGCAACGGCCATGCGGTGCCGGTGCCGCCACTGAGCCTGGGCGAGACCGGTGAGTCGGGTAGCGACCACTGGGAAGAGTTCTAGGTCCGCTGCGCCACCGAGGCATTGGCATGACCCGCGCGACTCGCGATCGTGAATTCAGCTTCGAGACACGCGATTTCGCGCGGGTGCGGCGCCTGATCCACGAGCGGGTCGGTATCTCGCTCAGTGAGGCGAAGCAGGATATGGTCTACGGTCGGCTGTCGCGTCGTCTGCGGGCGCTGCATACGGACAGCTTCCGATGCTATCTGGACAGTCTGGAGGCGGCGCCGGATTCGCCGGAATGGCAGAATTTCGTCAATGCGTTGACGACCAATCTCACCGCTTTCTTTCGCGAGCCGCACCATTTCGACACGCTCAAGTCGCATCTGGCGGGCCTGCCGCGTGGCCGGCCGGTCACGCTCTGGTGCGCCGCGGCGTCCACCGGCGAGGAGCCGTATTCCATTGCCATGGCCTGTGCCGAGCATTACGGCAGTATGCGTCCGCCGGTGCGGATTCTGGCGACCGACGTGGACACCGAGGCGCTGCAGAAAGCGGCGCGCGGCGTGTACGCGGCAGACCGGATCGGCGATCTGGACGCCACGCGCCGCAAGGCCTTTTTCCTGCGGGGGACCGGCCCCAACACGGGCCAGGTACGGGTGCGGCCGGCGCTTTCGAAGCTGATTACCTATCGTCAGCTGAATCTGGTCGATCGGGCCTGGCCGGTGCGTGGCGGCGTAGACGTCATCTTCTGTCGCAACGTCATGATCTATTTCGACAAGCCGACCCAGGCGGCGATTCTCCGGCAGTTCCATCCCCGGCTGGTGAGCGGCGGTCTGCTCATTGCGGGGCATTCGGAAAGCTATCTGAACCTGCCCGAACTGTTCACGCCGCGCGGCCAGACGGTCTACGCCCGGGTGGATGGTGGCGCCGCGGCGGGAGTGGCCGCGTGAAGGGCTATGTCATCCGTCAGGCGCGGGGCGCCACGCATGCGGCCGCGCCCTGCTGGGGCTCGCTGCGCTTTTACGACAGCAAGCACCAGCGGGACTCGATCAAGATTCTGCCGGGCGAATACCACGTGACCAGCGACGACATCATTCTGATGACGGTGCTGGGCTCCTGCGTGGCGGTCTGCCTGCGGGATCCGGTGCTCAAGATCGGCGGCATGAACCACTTCATGCTACCCAAGGATGGCCCCACCAGCGTGGCCACCGACGCTGCCGGCCGCTACGGTACGCACGCCATGGAGTTGCTGATCAACGGCATGCTCAAGGCCGGGGCCTCGCGCAATCGGCTGCAGGCCAAGCTGTTCGGCGGTGGCGCGGTGCTGGGCGGGATGAACGGCATGGGTGTCGGACGCAACAACATCGATTTCGCCCGAGCGTTTCTGGCGGCCGAGCGGATCGAGGTGCTGGCCGCCGACCTGGGCGGCAACAGCGGCCGCAAGATCATGTTCTTTCCGTGCACGGGGCGGGTGCTGGTCAAGACGCTGCGGCCGGCCGATTCGCGTGAATCGGTCGAGCACGAGGCGCTATACCAGTCCCGCCTGCGGCAGACGCCGCTGCGCGGTGAAGTCGAGCTGTTTGATTAGTCCGCTCATGATTCGCGTGCTGCTCATCGACGACTCGGCGCTGGTAAGACAGTTGCTCAGCGAACTGCTGGCCAGCGATCCGGAGATCGAGGTGGTGGGCACCGCGCCGGACCCTTACGTGGCGCGGCAGAAGATCAAGGCGCTCAACCCCGACGTACTGACGCTGGACGTCGAGATGCCGCGCATGGACGGGCTGACCTTTCTGGACAACCTCATGCGGCTGCGTCCGCTGCCGGTCATCATGGTGTCCTCGCTCACCGCAAGGGGGGCGGACGCCACGCTGCGGGCCATGGAACTGGGCGCCATCGACTTCGTGACCAAGCCCCAGGTCGGCGTGGCCGAGGGTCTGAAGGCCTACGGCGAGGAACTGATTACCAAGGTCAAGGCGGCGGCGCGGGCACGGGTGCGGGCGCGCGAAGCACCCTCGCCCCGAACCGGCCGCGAGCGGCTGGCGCTGGAGATCCGCACCACCGACCAGGTGCTCGCCATCGGCGCGTCCACCGGCGGCACCGAAGCGATCCGCGAAGTGCTGGAATGCCTGCCGCCGGATTGCCCGCCCACCGTGATTACCCAGCATATTCCGGCCCAGTTCAGCGACTCCTTCGCCCGTCGTCTGGATGCCAGCAGCGCGATGTCGGTGGCCGAAGCACGCGACGGGCTTCAGCTGCGCCACGGCCATGCCTACGTGGCGCCGGGCGACCAGCATCTGGAAGTGGTGCGCAGCGGCGCGCTGTATTACACGCGCTTGAATCGCGGCGAACCCGTGAATCGGCATCGACCCAGCGTGGATGTGCTGTTCAACTCGGTGGCGCGGGCCTGTGGTCGCAACGCCGTGGGCGCCCTGCTCACCGGCATGGGCAAGGACGGCGCTGAAGGCCTGCTGGCCATGCGCCAGGCCGGCGCGCTGACTCTCGCTCAGGATGAAAAGACCAGCGTGGTCTGGGGTATGCCGGGGGCTGCCGTGAAGATTGACGCCGCCCAGCATGTGCTGCCGCTGAACCAGATCGCGCCGTATCTCCTGCGCGTGCGCAAGGCCGCCTGACCCGCAGCGCGCCGGCCGCCCCGGTGTTCGCCGGTGCGGCGACTCATCCGCCTAAAACTCGCTTCGCTCGCGCCGTTACGTCCTTGAGCATGTGGAGGTGAACTTATGTTGTGGCGAAAGTTGATGGGTGGAGCGGGAATTCCGGTGCTGGCCACCGCGGCGCACGTGATCACGGTGTTCCAGCCGGTGCCGACCTGGCTGTCCATCGCGTCGATGGGCGCGGTGGTGCTGGCCTGGGCGTGGTACGTCTGGCTGCGCGAATTCGGACCGCAGGCCTCGGCGGGCACCATTGCCCGCAACCGGCAGCTGCTCGACGAGCTGGCCGAAGCCAACGGCAAGGAGCTCAAGAGCACCGCCAGCGAGATCGGCCGCGTCAAGGGCCTCATAAGCGAAGCCGTGGCAGAGCTGTCGCAGAGCTTCAACCACATCAACACGCTCACGCGCGAGCAGAGCCAGGTGGTCTCCAGCGTGGTGAACGAGCAGGGCGACGGCCGCGACGCGGTCGGCGTCAGCGGCTTCGCCAATTCGGTGGGCGAGGTCATGAACGAAATGGTCCGCGTGCTGGCCGAGGAGAGCGAGCGCAGCAACGTGACGGTGTCGCGTATCGACGAAATGTCGCGGCATCTGGACGGCATCTTCGAGCTGCTGGAAGACGTCAAGACGATTGCCGACAAGACCAACCTGCTGGCGCTGAATGCCGCCATCGAGGCGGCGCGCGCCGGTGAAGCCGGTCGCGGTTTTGCTGTGGTGGCCGAGGAAGTGCGCAGTCTGTCGGAGCGCTCGACGGTCTTCAACGAGCAGATTCGCAAGCTGGTGACCAGCTCGCGTGATGCGGTGTCTAACGTGCGCGAGACCGTCGAGGAAATGGCCTCGCGTGACCTGGCGGCCAGCCGCGACGCCGAGCAGAAGGTGTCCGGCATCGTGGGCCGGATCAACGGTATCAACTCGGGTCTGGCCGCGGCCATCGAACGGATTGCCCAGAGCGGCGCGCAGATCGATGGCGCGGTCAACAAGGCCGTGCGTTCGCTGCAGTTCGAGGATATTGCCACCCAGGCGCTGGCGGCCTCCCAAATCCACGTGGATCGCCTGACTCACATGAGCGAGGAGGCGTTTGCGCTGCGCAAGCTCATGGACGGCGAGATTCGCCTGGCCGAGGGCGTGGCTGCCCGCGATCTGGACGCGGCCGCCGAACGGGTGGAGCAGGGCCGCCAGACCTGGTCGTCGACACCGCACAAGCCCGTCTCCCAGACCAGCATGCAGTCCGGGGAGGTCGAGCTGTTCTGATCGGCAGGCCGGCAGGGCATCCGACATCACCGCACTGGGCATGACATGACACACCGGTCTTCCCCCGACTGTCCCGATCGCAGCCGCGACAGGCTGCGGTGGCCCGCATCATCCATCGCCAATTGGACGCATGGCCATGGGTGAGACCTGCGACCGCGGCGGCAACGCCTCCATCTGGCCGGCTCCCTACAGCCGTCTGCGCAGCGACTTCATGAGCGGCGAGGACATCCGGATTCTGGCCGAGGGCGTCAGCGAGCCCCGGATCTGCTTCGGCGTGGAAATCGATGACGACGACGAGTTCGATGCCGCGGAGGCCGCGCAGTGGCGCCAGGCCCGCGAGGAGCTGCGGCGCCGGTCGCGGCCGACCAATCTGCTGAGCCGGTGGCTGGACCGCTGGCGCCGTGGCCGCCAGGCTCGCGAGCAGAGCCGCTACGAAAAGGCCAGTCGGCAGCTGGAGGAACGGGTCAAGGAAATGCAGTGCCTGAACAACGTGCTGCGTATCCTGGGCGAGGATTACGCCAGCCTGAGTGTGCTGCTTTACGATCTGGTGCGGGTGCTGCCGCAGGGACTCCAGCACAGCGACGTGGCGGCCGCCCGGATCGCCGTGGCCGGCCGTTCGGCGCAGACCGCCGGTTTTAGCCGCACGCCATGGATACTCAAGTCGCAGGTGGTCATTGCCAACGAGGTGGCCGGGTCGGTCGAGGTGGTCTATCTGCAGGAGCGGCCCGAATCACATGTCGGCCCCTTCCTGATTGAAGAGCGCAATCTGCTGCAGCAGGTGGCACAGTCCATCGGCCAGGCCGCCGAGCGCTACCGGTTTCGCGACCTGCAGAAGCTGCGGTCGGGGCAGATCGAACGGGCCAACGCGGCGCTCGAGCGCTTCGCCATGACGGCCTCGCACCATCTGCAGGAGCCGCTGCGCACCATCAGCAGCTACACCCAGATGCTGGTCCAGAAGCATGTGCCGCCCGACAACGACAGCGCGCGCGAGTACGCCCGCTACATTGCCGAGGCCGTGGACCGCATGGGCGAGCTGATCGACTCCATGGCGGTGTATGCCGCGGTCCCGCGCGACACGGAAACCTGCTATCAGGCCGACCTGAATACCATTGTCGTGCGGGTGGTCCAGGAACTGGAACTCACCATCCGGCGGCTGGATGCGCGTGTTTCCATCGACCCGTTGCCGGTGGTGGCCCTGCGTCCCACCCACGCCGAGGAGGTCCTTCGCAACCTCATCGAGAACGCGCTGAAGTTTCGCGGAGAGGCGCGGCCGGACATCCGCATCTGGTGCGAGCAGGACGAGGAATACTGCTCGCTGTACATCAGCGACAACGGCCTGGGCATTCCGGCGGAATACATCGAGAAGGTGTTCGAACTGTACGCCCGCCTGCATCCCCGCGAGCGATTCCCGGGCAACGGCGTGGGGCTTTCGGTGTGCCGCCGCATCGTTGAAAGCTACGGCGGGGAAATCTGGGCGATGTCCTCGCCGGGCGGGACCGTTATCACGATCACTCTGGCCGCGGCCAACGTGATCGCGCGCGCCGGAGCGGACGAGGATTGCGAGCAGGACCCGGCGCCGGCGGCGGGCATGAATCACACAACGTCCCGCGTCGGCTGAGCCGGATGGGGCGACAACTTTCCCAGACTCGACGGACGAACAGCCATGTTTGACAGTCAGGCCATTGCAGCGCTTGCCCACAACGGCGCCATCCCCTCGCCACCCGACCTGATCGGGCGGCTGGTGCGTCTGCTGGCTACCGAAGATTATTCGGCCGCCGATGTGGCCGAGATCGTGGAGTCCGATTCATCCGCCGCCGCGCGCGTCATCTCGGTTGCCAATAGCGCCCTGTACGTCGGCAGCCGCGAGGCGCGCAGCGTTCGGGAAGCCGTCAGCCGCCTGGGCGTGCGGGTCACGCGCGATGTGGTGTCCAGCCACGCCATGCGATCAGCCTTTTCGCCCCGCAACGGGCACGCCCTCAAGCTGCTCAAGACCGAATGGCGCCTGAGTACCGGCGTGGCCTCGCTGATGCGGCAGGCCGCCCAGGACGACCGCAGTCTCGGCTCGCCCGACGTGGCCTACACCCTGGGCCTTTTCCATAACGTCGGCCTGCCGGTACTCATCTGCGCCATCCGAGATGATCAGCAGGTCGACGCGATGATGTTCTACAAAAGCGCCTCCGGCCACGCCGGAGTCGTGGGCGGTCTGATGGCGCGCAGGTGGTATCTGAGCGAGGAGACCTACCGCCTCGCGCTGCGCTTCGGTCGGGCCCGATCCGAGGATGGTTGGCAGCTGGCCGAGTGCGCGGCCTACGCGCGCGTCGTGGCGGCCCGCGCGCTGGGCGCCGCCTACTGCATTGACCCCGATCTGGACGGCCCGGCCTTTCAGGCGCTGACCCTGGCGCAGCCGGAAATCCCGCGGCTGTCCGCCCTGCAGAAAAGCGCTGCGGCCCTGGCGCAGGCCGGTCGGCTCTAAGACATTGCTGAAAAGCAGCCATCCTGGCTCTTTTCAGTGTCGCTGCGCGAAAACGCGGTTTTCTCTTGCTCCCAAAATCAGGCACTTGGTGTGCCTGTTTTTGGCGGTACGTCCTTGTACCGCGCGGAAGCTGCCAAAATGCTTAGCATTTTGGCAGCCTCCTAAGCGTTACGGCCGCGCGCAGCAGGGGCGGTTAGGCACGAAGCGATTGAAAGTCCGGTCGGCGCCATCGCGCCGTCGTCGGCTTGCCTCACCCAATAAGCGAATCGGTTTTCTTTTTGTGAATAATGATTCATTATTCTGTTTGCATTAGTAGGCAAGCGGAATCATCCTGCTGGCCTGACTGCCGGAGAATTGGATGCAATACAAGAGTTTGAAACACGAGACGGGCGAGGATATCGAGCAGCTGCGAGAGGCCATTCGCCAGTTTGCGCAGGGCGAAATCGCGCCGCTGGCCGAATCGGTGGACAGCAGCAACGAGTTCCCGCGCGATCTCTGGCCCAAGCTGGGCGAACTGGGCCTGCTGGGCATGACGGTGGACGAAGCCTATGGCGGCATCGGACAGGGCTACCTGGCCCATTGTGTGGCCATGGAGGAAATATCGCGCGCCTCGGGTTCCATCGGCCTGTCCTACGGCGCGCATTCGAACCTGTGCGTCAACCAGATCAAGCTCAACGGCAGCGAGGCGCAGAAGCAGAAGTACCTGCCCAGGCTGGTCAGCGGCGAGCATGTTGGCGCGCTCGCCATGTCGGAACCGGGTGCCGGCTCGGACGTGGTCGGCATGAAGCTGCGCGCCGAGAAGCAGGGCGATCATTACGTTCTGAACGGCAACAAGATGTGGATCACGAACGGCCCGGATGCCGACACACTGGTGGTCTATGCCAAGACCGATCCCGAGGCGAATTCGCGGGGCATCACGGCCTTCATCATCGAGAAGGATTTCGAAGGATTCTCCACGGCGCAGAAGCTCGACAAGCTCGGCATGCGCGGCTCGAACACCTGTGAGCTGGTGTTTCGCGATTGCAAGGTGCCCGAAGAGAACGTCATGGGCGAGGTCGGCGGGGGCGTCGGCGTGCTGATGTCGGGGCTGGATTATGAGCGCGTGGTGCTGGCCGGGGGCTCGCTTGGCATCATGCAGGCCTGCATGGATATCGTCGTGCCGTACGTGCACGAGCGCAAGCAGTTCGGTACGCCCATCGGCGAGTTCCAGCTCATGCAGGCGAAGCTCGCCGACATGTACGTGGCGCTCACTTCCTGCCAGGCCTATGTGTACGCCGTGGCGCGGGCCTGCGATCGCGGCGAGACGGCGCGCAAGGACGCCGCGGGTGCGATTCTGCTGGCCGCCGAGAAGGGCACGTGGATGGCCGGCGAGGCCATTCAGGCGCTGGGCGGCAATGGCTATATTACCGAGTACGCCACCGGGCGCTTGTGGCGCGACGCCAAGTTGTATGAAATCGGGGCCGGCACGTCGGAGGTTCGGCGCATGCTGATCGGCCGCGAACTGTTCGGCGAGTCCGCCTGACGAACCCGAGCGGGCGCCCGGCGCACAGGCCGCGCGCGACCTAAACAGCCGGCCCGAACAGGCCGGCGGAGCCATCAATGAGCAAGATCAAGTCAAAGCTGCGTCCGAACAGCGAGGAGTTCCGGCAAAACGCGCAGGCCATGCGACAGCTGGTCGATCAGCTGCGCGACCGCACCGCCCAGATCAAGCCAGGCGGCCCGGAAAAGTCGCGCGAGCGGCACCTGGGCCGCGGCAAGCTGCTACCGCGTGATCGAATCGACCTGCTGCTGGATCGGGGCTCGCCGTTTCTCGAGGTCGCGCCGCTGGCCGCCTGGGACATGTACGACAATGACGTGCCGGCAGCGGGGGTCATCGCGGGAATCGGACAAATCCACGGCCGGGAATTCATGGTGGTCGCCAACGACGCCACGGTGAAGGGCGGCACCTACTACCCGATTACGGTGAAAAAGCATTTGCGGGCGCAGGAAATCGCGCTGCAGAACCATATTCCCTGCATTTATCTGGTGGATTCCGGTGGCGCCTTCCTGCCCATGCAGGACGAGGTGTTTCCGGACCGCGATCACTTCGGCCGTATTTTCTACAATCAGGCCAATCTGTCGGCGAAGGGCATCCCTCAGATCGCCTGCGTCATGGGCTCCTGCACCGCTGGCGGCGCCTACGTGCCGGCCATGTCCGACGAGACGGTGATTGTCCGCGAGCAGGGCACGATCTTTCTGGGCGGTCCGCCGCTGGTCAAGGCAGCCACGGGCGAGGAGGTCACGGCCGAGGAGCTCGGTGGTGCCGATGTGCATACCCGTGAGTCGGGCGTCGCCGATCATTTCGCCGACAACGATCATCACGCCATTGCCATTGTTCGGGAGATTGCCGCCAACTGCGCGCGACCGCGGCCGCAGTCTGTCGTTTTCGAGTCCCCGGAAGAGCCGGACTACGATCCGGCAGAGCTGTACGGCGTTATCCCCACGGACAGTCGCAAGCCTTTCGATGTGCGCGAGCTGATCGCCCGCATGGTGGACGGTTCGCGATTCGACGAGTTCAAGGCCCGTTTCGGCAATACCCTGGTGACCGGCTTTGCCGCGATTCACGGCTGCCCGGTGGGTATTGTGGCCAACAACGGCATTCTTTTCTCCGAATCCGCGGCCAAGGGCGCGCATTTCATCGAGCTGTGCGGCCAGCGAAAGATTCCACTGGTATTCCTGCAGAATATCAACGGCTTCATGGTGGGCCGAAAGTACGAGGCGGAGGGCATTGCCCGGCACGGCGCCAAGCTGGTGACGGCCGTGTCTACCGTGCAGGTGCCCAAGTTCACGCTGTTTGTGGGCGGCTCCTACGGGGCCGGCAACTACGGCATGTGCGGACGCGCCTACGCGCCGCGCTTTCTGTGGACCTGGCCGAACTCACGTATCGCCGTGATGGGGCCGGAGCAGGCGGCTCGCGTGCTGGCGACAGTGCGGCGCGACAATCTGGAGGCCCGCGGCGAGCACTGGAGCGAGGACGATGAGGCGGCTTTCAAGAAGCCGATCTTCGAGCGCATCGATAGCAAGAGCTCGCCCTACTACGCCACGGCGCGCGTGTGGGATGACGGCATCATCGATCCGGCCCAGACGCGTCGGACGCTGGGGCTGGGGCTCTATGCCGCGCTGAATGCGCCGATTGCGGACACGCAGTTCGGCGTGTTCCGGATGTAGCTGGAAATTCAGAGACAAAGAGAAAGAGTCAAGACAAACCACAGAGGCGCGGAGCACACAGAGAAAGGCAATTTGAAAACCACAAAGGTCACAAAGAGCACAAAGTTGAAAAAAATCAGGCCTTCATGTGCCTGTTGCCTTTGCGGTGAAAGAAAATTGCTGGTATTCGTCAGGCGCGCAAACAAGGATCAGAATTGTGAAAATCGCGAAGCTCGAAAGAGGCATAAAGTTTATTCAAGTCAAACCTTTGTGTCCTTCGTGCCTTTGTGGTGAAAAAGTCTCAGCGTCTTCCTCCGTGTGCTCTGCGCCTCTGCGGCTCTTCATAAAGCATGTTTAGAAAATCCTCACTTGCTCCTGGTGCCTTTGCGGTGAATAGTTTTGCTCGTGTTCGTCAGGCGCACAAGGATAAGCATTGTGAAAATCGTACAGCTCAGAAGAGACATCAGGTTGAGGCCAATCAAAGCTTTGTGTTCTCCGTGCCTTTGTGGTGAAAAATTCTCAGCGTCTTGCTCTGTGCGCTCTGTGCCTCTGCGGCTTTTCATAAATCATGTTTAAAAAAATACTCATTGCCAACCGCGGCGAAATCGGTTGCCGAATCGTCGATACCTGCCGCCGGATGGGTGTGGGCACGGTGGCCATCTATTCCGAGGCCGATGCCCGTTCCCGGCTGGTCAGAATGGCCGACGAGGCCTGGTGCGTGGGCCCGGCGCCTTCCAAGGACAGCTACCTGCGCATCGACCGGATTATCGAGGCCGCGCGGACCTCTGGCGCCGAGGCCGTGCACCCCGGCTTCGGTTTTCTGGCCGAGAACGCCGAGTTTGCCGAAGCCTGTGAGCAGGCCGGGCTGGTGTTCATTGGCCCGCCCGCCAGCGCCATCCGCGCCATGGGCTCCAAATCGGCCGCCAAGGCGCTGATGGACAAGGCCGGTGTGCCGCTGGTCCCCGGCTACCACGGCGATGATCAGGACGGCGAAAAGCTGGCGGCAGAGGCCGACCGCATCGGCTATCCGGTACTCATCAAGGCCGTGTCCGGCGGCGGCGGCAAGGGTATGCGCGTGGTCGAGTCGGCCGACGAGTTTGCAGCCGCGCTGGCGTCCTGCCAGCGCGAGGCAGCCGCCAGCTTCAACGATGACCGGGTGCTCATCGAAAAGTACATCACCCGGCCGCGGCATATCGAGGTGCAGATCTTCGGGGATCGCGACGGCCAGATCATTCATCTGAATGAGCGCGACTGTTCGGCCCAGCGACGTCACCAGAAAGTGGTGGAAGAGGCGCCCGCGCCGCACATGACGCCGGCGCGGCGGGCCGAGATGGGCCGCGCCGCCGTGGATGCCGGGCAGGCCGTCGACTACGTGGGCGCGGGCACGGTGGAGTTCATTGTGGACGACCGCAATGACTTCTACTTCATGGAAATGAACACGCGGCTGCAGGTGGAGCATCCCGTCACCGAGATGATCACCGGCATCGATCTGGTGGAGTGGCAGCTGCGTATTGCAGCGGGCGAGCCGCTGCCGCAGGCGCAGCAGGACATCGGGATCGACGGACACAGCATCGAGGTGCGGGTTTACGCCGAAGAACCCGCCAACGATTTTCTCCCGTCCATCGGCACGCTGGTGCATTTCCAGCCGCCACGGGAAAGCCGCCATGTGCGCGTGGAGACCGGTGTGGAGAGTGGCGATGCCGTATCGCCGCACTACGACCCCATGCTGGCCAAGCTGATTGTCTGGGATGAAAACCGCGAGCAGGCCACCGAGCGCATGCTCCAGGCGCTGTCCGAGTTTCGGGTGCTGGGCGTAGGCAACAATATCGCCTTTCTGTCGCGGCTGGTGGATCACGCAGCCTTCCGCCAGGGCGAAGTGGATACCCACCTGATTGCGCGCGAGGGCAGCGCGCTGACCCGGCCCGCGCAGCAGGTCGCGTCACCACTACTGGCCGCCGCGGCGCTGTGGCTGGTGGACCGGGAAGGTGTAGCCGGCGCGGAAACACCGTTGGCATCCCCCTGGCTGATCCGCGACGCCTGGCGCGCCAACGCCGGCCACGACAGCCGGATGACGTTCAGCGTGGGCGACGACGAGCACGAGGTCGTGGTGCACCGCGAGGCCGGGCAGACGCGGCTGACCATTGACGATGAAACCCGCCCGGCCGAGTGGCGACCGCTGGACGATACGCGGGGCCAGCTCGTGCTGGGTGACCTGACCTGCGAGGCGCAGGTGCTGCGCCGGGGCGACGTGATCGAGGTTTATGCCGGGGGTCAGAGCCTGCAGCTGACGCATGCCGACCCGCTTGATCACGTGTTCGAGGAGGATGCGGCCGAAGGCGGGCTGACCGCCCCCATGCCCGGCTCCGTTATAGAGCTGCTTGTGGAGCAGGGATCAAAAGTCAGCCAGGGCGACGCGCTGCTGGTCATGGAGGCGATGAAGATGGAGCACACCATCTATGCGCCGGCCAACGGCACGGTAGACGAATTCCTGTATCAGCCGGGCGAGCAGGTTGATGAGGGCGCCGAGCTGGTGAGCTTTACGCCTGAACAAACCCAGTAGCCTGCGCCCGCCAGACTTGCCTCAGGCCTGGCGCGCAATCTCGTCCGATTCGATGATGGTCAGCCCCGCGCGATCCGCCAGTGCGCGGGCCAGCAGGCAGTCGGCAATATCGGTAGCGGCTACCGACCGGTAACGCGCCGGCACCAGCGGCTCCAGCCACTCCAGCGCGCGCAGCCCCACCGACTCCAGCGGGCGGGATTCGGGTCGCTCACCCGCAATGATCGACGGCCGCAATATGGTCAGGGACCGGAATCCCAGATCGGCCAGCCGGTCCTCGAGCATGCCCTTGGTTCGAAGATAGAGATTGCCGGAGTCGGAATTCGCTCCCAGCGATGACGTCAGCGCCAGTGACGTGGCGCCGGCTGCCCGGGCCAGGGTCGCCGCATGCGCGGGATAGTCAATGTCGGCCCGCTGAAAAGCCTCCGCCGAGCCGGCCTTGCGACGCGTGCTGCCCATGGCGCATATCACGGCGTGGCAGTGCCACCAGTCGGCCTGTTCCGGCAGCTGCTCGAAATCGACGATCGGATTGTTCAGCCGCGAATGGGTCGGCAGGGCCCGCCGAGTGGGGGCCACCACGCTGCTCACGCGTTCATCCCGCAGTGCGCGCTGCAGCACCTGGCCGCCGACAAGCCCGGTGGCGCCCAGCACAAGCAGTGTCTTCATGCAGCCTTGCCTCGCCGATCGTTCGATATCGGTAATGGGGTGGATGAACCGGATTGAAATTTCGGCGACAGCGCAACATGATGGGTCGCGAGTGGGACAGACACAATAAAGGAGAACATCATGGGAATCATCGTTTGGATCATACTGGGACTCGTGGCCGGCGCGTTGGCCAAGCTCATCATGCCGGGAGATGATCCCGGTGGCATCATCGTCACGATTCTCATCGGCGTGGCCGGTGCCTTCGTGGGCGGTTTTGTCGGCAGCTTCGTGGGGCTGGGCACCGTCGGCGGCCTGAGTCTGGGCAGCATCGTGACCGCCATTGTGGGTGCGCTGATCCTGCTGTTCATCTACCGGATGGTCGTGGGCCGCAAGGCGGTCTGACAACGATAGTGCCGAAAAAGGCTCCCGCTTCGGGAGCCTTTTTTTTTGCGCCGCCTGACGGCTCAGCCCAACGGCCGACCCATCTCGCGAACGAAGTGAATCCCCAGGCCGGGCGCCATGATCAGGGAAAACGTCATGCCGTAGACCGCGCCCCACACGTGCGCGCTGTGATTGATGCGCGAACCGGCCCGTCGCGCCGCGACCACGCCGTACAGCAGATAGCTCACGGCAAAGACAATGGCCGGCACCGGTATGACCAGCACATACAGCAGCGACCACGGGTCCACCAGCACATAGGCAAACAGCACGGCCGACACCGCCCCTGACGCGCCCAGACTCCGGTAGGCCGGGTCATGCCGGTGGGCGATATAGCTGGGGAAAATCGCCGCCGCCACCGCCGAGCCGTAGAAGGCGAGATAGCCGGTTATGCCGATGTGGCTGGCAAAAAACGGCTCCATGACTGCGCCGAAGAAGAACAGAGTGACCATGTTCAACAGCAGATGGGGCGCGTCGGCGTGCACCAGGCCATGCGTGACGAAACGCTCGTACTGGCCCTGCTGTACTGCGGGCACCGAGAACCACAGCCGCTGCATCAGCCATTCCCGCCGGAAGGCAACGAAGGAGAGCGCGCAGGTCAGGCCGATGATCGCGAATGTGCCCAGTGGCAGCGTGGTGGTCATTCTCGTGGCGGGTGTGTCGGGCGTGAAGGGCGTGATGTTTCGACAAGCCCCTGAGTGTACCGCCCCCAAACAATCGCCCGCCCGGGGTCGACAAGAGCATCTTCAAAAAAGCCGCAGGCGGCGCATAAAAAACCCCGGCACGAGGCCGGGGTCTTGCCGTCAGGCCTTGGCAGGCCTGGCCGGTGCGTCAGGCAAAGCGCTTGAACAGATCGCGCCGGCTGACGGCCTGCGCCGTCGTCTGGCTGTTCGAGCCCAGACCGATTTCGCCGCCGTCCGTGCGCCGGACCACCACGGTGCCCGAGCGCGGTACGGACGAGCCGCCGTCGGGCCAGTTCTCGCCCGGATGCTGGATATTGACGAACATCGTCTTGTAGTCGGGCGTCATGTCCACGCCGGTCACCTCGCAGCCCGCCGGGCCCACGAAGAAGCGGCGCAGCGAGGCCTGGGTGTCGGGGTTCACGGTCCGGTCACCGGCCAGCTCGGCCGGAATGACGGCCAGCATCTGGTCGTTGGAGTCCGAGTCCAGCGGGGCGCCGTTGTCGGTCTGGATCCAGAGCACGCCGCGGCGGTCGAACCACAGGCCGTCGGGGCTGCCGAACTCGTTGTCCAGCGTCAGGCCCGACAGGTTGAACGACGGATCGGCGTTGGCGTTGGAGCCGAAGACGAACAGGTCCCAGGAAAAGCCGGTGGCCGCCGGATTGTCATCCATCTCGGCCATGCGGATGATGTGGCCGTGCGAGTTGTCGGCGCGGGGGTTGGCGGCGTTCTCGTCGCCGGGATCGCGGGCGGTGTTGTTGGTGAGCGTCAGGTAGATCTCGCCAGTGTTGGGGTCGGTGGTGGACCACTCCGGACGATCCATGGGCGTGGCGCCCAGGGCATCAGCCGCGCTGCGGGCGTTGACCAGCACATCGGCCTGGCTGGAGAACAGCGGGCTGACCAGCGGGCCTTCGCCAAACGTCAGCGGCAGCCATTCGCCGGTGCCGTCCTCGTCGAAGCGCGCCACGTACAGCGTGCCGTTGTCGAGCATGTTGGGGTTGGGCCGGTCGGCGTTGTAGGCGTCGGCGGTCACGAACTTGTAGAAATAGTCGAAGCGCTCGTCGTCGCCCATGTAGAAGGCGATTGGCTGACCATCGACCACGCGGCCCGGTTCGCAGCCCTCGTGCTTGAAGCGGCCCATGGCGGTGCGCTTGACGGGGTTGGAGTCGGGATTGAAGGGGTCGATTTCCACGATCCAGCCGAAGCAGTTCGATTCGTTGCGGTAGTCGTCCATGGCGCTGGCGCCGCTGGGCGTGGTGTCAAAGCGGGCAAACTCGCCGTTCACCTCACTCGGATCGCCGGCGACGTTTCTCCAAAGATAGCCGAATCCGGTGGCGCTCATGCCCATGCGGTCCTTGGAGCGCGGGGGGTTGGCCTCGGTGGTAATGAAGTAGCCCTGGATGTTCTCTTCGCAGGTCAGATAGGTACCCCAGGGCGTGAATCCGCGACCGCAGTTGTTCACGGTGCCGCGCGTGGTCATGCCGCTGTTGTCGTAGGCGGTAACGGTGAACTCGCTGCCGGCCGCCGGGCCTGACAGGCGCATCGGCGTATTGAGCGTGATGCGGCGGTTGAAGCCGCTGCCGCCCACCAGCGAGACCATGCCGTTGGCGTCGCGCGCGATTTCCACCACGGATACACCGTGGGCATTCATGTCCTTGCGGACTTCGTCCGGCACAGTCGGCGCGCCGTTGCTGTCGACCGTGCGTGCGCCGCCCGGAAACAGCGTGGGGTTGCTGTACTCGTGGTTCACCACCAGCAGGCCGGCGTCGGAGGGCGCGCTCTGCGACAGCGGGAAGTAGGTCATGCCGTCGTGGTTGGCGCCGATCTGGAGCGCCTGATCGGCCGCGCTGTTGGTCGAGCCCATGCCGTCGGTGGTGAACGCAGGCATGCTGCCGTTGAGCGGGGTGCCCCAGGGAATCAGCACCTGGGTCTCGTAGCCGTCGGCCACGGTCACGGCATCCGCGCTGCTGCCCGGTACGGATTGAAAATTCAGGCTGGCCGCGCCGCCGCCCGTGCCACCGCTGCTGCCGCTGCTGGACGAATCGCAGGCAGACAGGCCGGCACCGGCAAAGATGGTCGTGGCCGCCAGGCCGAGGCCACCACGCAGGGTATCGCGTCGCGACACGCGCGCCTCGAGGATTTCGGAGAAACAAGGACTCTGGTTGGTCGACACATCCTTGTCGGTCTTGAATGCGTCCTGTCCCTTCAAGGACGGGACCGGCGGTCTGTTGCGCGTCATTAGCTTGCTCCCTGGCTGGCTGAAAACCGGGAAGTTAAGCAGCCCAGATGACAGGAGCATGAGCCTTTTGTGATGAATTCTTGGCGGTTGTGTGACAGCCGCCTCCGGCTCACGGTTGTGACGCAGTGGTGTAAATATTGTTCAATAAATGTGCGGATTCAGGCATTTGCGGATGCTTGCAGGTTTGCGACCGGACGGGGCTACCCCGGCCGCCCCATTCGGGTGGGTGCGCCTGCAGCCGCATCTGGCATGCTGACCGCAGGCACTGGACACAAGTGTCGAAGAAATGCACGAAAGGAGGAGACGCATGCCAGACAGCGACTGCATTGACGCCGTGATCGTCGGCGCCGGTTTTTCCGGTATCTACCAGCTGCACACGCTGCGCGAGGCCGGGTTTGATGCCCATCTGTACGATGCGGCCGAAGAACTGGGCGGCATCTGGTACTGGAACTGCTATCCCGGCGCGCGGGTGGATAGCCATGTGCCGGTCTATCAATTGTCGGTCGAAAAACTCTGGAAGGAGTGGAACTGGACCGAACGCTTCCCCGCCTGGTCGGAGGTGCGCGACTACTTCCGCTTTGCGGTCGACCGGCTGAACCTGAAGCCGCACATCACGCTGGGCACGCGCATTACCGAAGCCGCCTTTGACGAGGCGGCCGATCTCTGGCGGGTGCGGACCAGCCGGGGCGAATCGCTGCGTTGCCGTTATCTGATTCTGTGCACGGGCTTTGCCTCCAAGCCCTATGTGCCCGACTTCAAGGGCCTGGAAGACTTCGAAGGCGCCTGCCATCACACGGCCGAGTGGCCGCAGGCGGGTTTGAGCTTTGCCGGCAAGCGGGTCGGCGTGATCGGCTCCGGCGCCAGCGCGATTCAGGTCATCCAGGCTGCGGCCAGGGATGCCGCAGAACTGACCGTTTTCCAGCGTACGCCCAACATGGCTCTGCCCATGCAGCAGGAGGCGCTGGATGCACGCACGCAGGAAGAACTCAAACCCTGGTACCCGGAGATTCTGGCGCGCCGCCGCAAAACCTTTGGCGGCTTCGAGTTCGATTTCGACGAGGGGCCGTTCATGTCGCTGTCACCGCTGGAGCGGCGTCACAAGCTGCAGGCCATCTGGGGCATGGGCGGGCTGCACTTCTGGGTCGGCAATTTCTTCGAGGTCATGGTGGACGAGGCCGCCAACGAGGAGGCCTACCGCTTCTGGCGACAGAAGACGCTGCCCCGCATCAAGGACCCGGCCATGGCGGCCATTCTGGCGCCCGAGCAGAAGCCGCATCCATTCGGCACCAAGCGCCTGTCGCTCGAGCAGGGGTATTACGAGGTGTTCAATCAGGACAACGTCACGCTGGTGGACCTCAAGACCACACCCATCGACCACGTTACCCGCAGCGGTGTGGTCACGTCCGCCGGCGAGCACGAGCTGGATATCCTGGTCATGGGTACGGGATTTGATGCCGGCGGTGGCGGGATGCTGCAGATCGACCTGACCGGGCGCGAAGGCAGCCGCCTGGACCAGCGCTGGGCGGACGGACTGAAGACCCACCTGGGCATGGCCAGTGCGGAATTTCCCAACATGTTCTTCCACTACGGCCCGCAGAGCCCATCGGGTTTTTCCAATGGTCCGGGCTCCATCGAGGTCCAGGTGGACTGGCTCACCGACTGTCTGAAATACATGCGCGAGCAGGGTCTCACCCGCATCGAGGCGGAAAAGCCGGCGGAAAAGGCCTGGGGCGAACACTGCAGCGAAATCGTCAACCAGACGCTCTTTCCAAAGGCGAACTCCTGGTACATGCGCGACAACATTCCCGGCAGCCCGCGGGAGGTCATCAACTACCCGGGCGGAATCGCGATGTATGACGAGCTCTGCCAGCAGTCGGCGGCCGAGGGATACAGCGGTTTCACGGTCTCCTGACCCTCTGTTCGGGGGGCTGGGCAAACGCCGTCCGGCTGGCATATGCTGCACGAACCCGCCAGCGGGGCGGGTTCTAAACTATTGCACCGACGCTCAGGGAGAAACAATGAAAAAGTATCTTGTAGCGACAACGCTTCTAGGGGCCAGCCTGGCCGCCCACGCGGATGCACCGGGTGGTCCGGGCTGCGGCTGGGGCAACCTGCTGTTCGAGGGCCAGTCAGGCCTGGGGGTCCACCTGATGGCGACCATCACCAACGGCACCTCCGGCAACGCGACCTTCGGCATGACCAGCGGTACCAACGGCTGTGATGTCAGCGGCTCGCTCAGCTACAACGGCACCAGCATGCTGGCCATGAACGGCGTGCTCGAGGAAGTGGCCCACGATATGGCGGCCGGTCAGGGTGAAGCGCTGACTGCATTGTCGGTGTCGATGGGCATCGCGCCGGAGCATCGGACGCACTTCAACCAGCTGATGCACAGCCACTTCAACAGTATCTTCCCGCGTCAGGACGTGACGGCCGAGCAGGTGATGGCCGAAATCGTCGAAGTGATGCGCGGCGACGACACGATGGCCGGCTACCTCTCCTGAGGCGAGTCGCGACCAACGCGATACCCCGCCCTCATGGCGGGGTATTTTTTTGCCTGTCCGTTCGGTGCGAAAACGCTTGATGAGTGTCCTGGTGCGGCAGTTCAGACGCCTGTGGTTCGCCGGCCTGTTGGCAATGGCCTGGCCCTTCGTCGCGAACGCGAGCGGTGCCGATCCGGCGACGCTGGCCAAGTTGCCGCGCTGGCAGGCGCTGATGCATGTCAACCACGGCGCCACCTGGCGCGACGTGGGCGAAAGCTATGTCGATGACGACGCGTTCTTCCTGTCGCCCCAGGGCAAGCGCAGTCCGCTGGCCGAGCTGAAGGCCAGCATCCGGGCGATGCGCGAGCCCGGCAGTCCGGCGCGCTGCCGTTTTCCGGCGCGCTTTCGATTCATCGCCGAGCAGCTCGGCTGGCCCGATGCGGGGCGGGGACTGGCGCACTGCGCGGACTACCTTCAGTTCCGTAGCGAGCTGGCTACCGGTCAGCTGGTGCTGATCTTCCCGACGGCCTATCTGAACAGCCCGTCGTCGATGTTCGGCCACACGCTGTTGCGGCTGGACCCGGAACCCGATCCGGATTCCACCTGGTTATCCCACGCAATCAATTTCGGCGCCAATATCAATCTGCAGGACAACTCGCTGCAGTACATGTGGCGCGGGCTGGCGGGCGGCTATCCGGGGCAGTTCTCGATTGTGCCGTATGCCGAGAAAATTCAGGAATACAGTCGTGTGGAAAACCGCGATATCTGGGAATACCCGCTGAACCTGACGCCCGACGAGCTGGACTGGCTGGCACGGCATCTCTGGGCGCTGCGGGACATCAACTTCGACTACTACTTTCTGGACGAGAACTGCTCGTTTCGTCTGCTCGAACTGATCGACGTGGCGCGGCCCGAAGCCAATCTGCTGCGGGGCTGGCGATTTGCGGAAGTGCCGGTCAAGACGGTGCGTGCGTTGTATCGCGCCGGTCTGGTGGCAGACGCGCGGTTTCGGCCTTCCAAGGCGACCGAGCTGGCGCGGCTGTCGGAAAGCCTGAGTTCGAGCGAACGGTCGCTGGCCCGTCAGTTGCTGCGCGATCCGTCGCTGGCCGGGCAGCCGGCTTTTCAGACCCTGGCGCCGGCGCGGCAGCATCGGGTGGCCCGCACGGCCTATCAGGCGCTGCGCATGGATCACCGCGAGGGTGAGCGCGATACCGATGTGGCCACCCGCAGCCTCGCCCTGCTGCGCCTGATGCAGCAGACCCCGGCGGGCGCGATGGCCCAGTCGCCGCCCCCCGCGCCGCCCGAGGCCGGCCACGATACCCAGACGCTGACCATGGCTGCCGGAGTTGCCCACGGTGCCGCCTACGGCGAGTTTGGCTACCGCTTGAGCTATCACGACCCGCTTGACCGGGCCCGCGGCTTTCTGCCGGGAACAGGCATACAGGGTCTTGATCTGCGGCTGCGCTGGGCCGATGGCGAGTCGCTGGCGCTGGAGCGGCTGCACGCGGTGAATATCCGCTCGCTCACGCCCTGGACCACGTTCGACCGGCCGATTTCCTGGTTTGTGGCGGGTGGGCTGGAGCAAAGGCTGGTCGACACGAATGACGATGAGCTCATGCCTCTGCTCGAGGGCGGTCCGGGCGCCAGCTGGCGCTGGGGCAGCCTTGTGCCCTACGTGTTTGGCGTAGCCCGGCTCGAAACCCCGTCTACCAGCCGCGCCCAGTTCGATGTGGGCGCCGGCGCCGAAGCCGGCGCGCTCTTTTACGGGGCGGGCCTGCAGGTCGGTCTGACAACCCGCTGGCTCGAATTTGACGGGGGCCGACAGCGCCGGCGCAGCAGCCTGACCGCCAACCTGCCGCTGTCACGCAACACGGCCCTGCGCGCGGCCTGCAGCCACGAGCGGACGGGCGGTGAGCAGGCCAACGACTGCAGCCTGTCGCTGCGGTTTTTCCTCGACTGATCGGGCTTCGTCTGTTACCCGAGGCGCCGTGCGACGCCATGACCCGGCCACCCGGGCCCGAGTCGTAATTTTAATAGTATCAAGCGCTTGAGCCAGCATGCCGGTCGTCTGTACGCCACGACTACCCTTTAATTACCCGTTTGTGGGGTTGTGGGTCGACGGCCGGCGAATAGTTTGAGCCGCATCAGAAGCGACCGCATGCACGGTCGCCCATAAAAACGAACGGCGTCTATCCTCGGATGCCGGACCATGCCGGAGGAGGACTGAACCCCATGGGTTTGCTGATCAATGTCGACAATGGCGGCACGTTCACCGATATCTGCGTGACGGACGGTGGGCGCGTGGTGAACGCCAAGGCCGCGACCACGCCGCATGACCTGACCATCTGCTTTGTCGAGGCGCTCACGCGTGCGGCGGAATCGCTTTACGGCGAGGACGACGTGGGCCGGCTGCTGCAGGAAACGGATCATCTGCGTTATTCCACAACGGCCGGTACCAACGCCGTCGTGGAGTGCAAGGGCCCGGCCATCGGCCTGCTGGTGGACGCGGGAGAGGAGGATGACCTTTACGGACTGACCGCGGAACTGGGCGGGAATGACCTGTGGCCGGCCATGGTGCCCTCGGCCCCGGTAGGACTGCAGACCGGGGGCAATGTTTCGCAGGAGCAGATTACCGCGGCGGTCAACGGGCTGCTCAGCCGCGGCGTCAATCGCATGGTGGTCTGCCTGTCCACGCCCGAGGCCGAGCGGCGGGTGAAAGCGGGGATTTTCGACGCCTTTCCGCGGCACCTGCTGGGCGCGGTGCCGGTGCTGTTCTCCTTCGAGTTGTCCACCGATCGCCAGCACCGCCGGCGACTGTCGACTGCCGTGCTCAACGCCTTCCTGCACCCGGTCATGGAGGGTTTCCTGTTTGGCGCCGAGGAAGTCGGCCGCCGGCATCACATGGAAAACCCGCTGCTGATCTTCCGCAACGACGGCGCCTCCGCCCGCGTGGCCAAGACCACGGCGGTCAAGACCTACAGCTCCGGTCCCGCGGGCGGGCTGGTGGGCACGGCCCAATATGCTGCGCACTATGACGCCAGGGCCGTCGTGTCGTTCGACATTGGCGGCACCACCACCGACTTTGCGGCCGTGGTGGGCGGTCAGGCTTCTTCGATGGCCTACGGCCGGGCAGGGGGCCTGGATTTCTCCTTCGACATGGGCGAAGTGGAAAGTATTGGCGCAGGCGGCAGTTCGGTGCTCAAGGTTGAAAACGGCGAGATCAAGGTGGGCCCCCAGAGCATGGGCGCGGCCCCCGGGCCGGCCTGCTTTGCTCGTGGTGGCACCGAAGCCACGATCACCGATGCGCTGTTGCTGGCCGGCGTGCTCGACGCCGAAGGCTTTCTGGGCGGTACGCTGAAACTGGACGCCGAGCGCGCCGCTCAGGCGCTACAAACCAGCGTCGCCGAACCGCTGGGCGTGGATCTGGATGCGGCCGTCGCGGCCTGCATTTCCGCCTACGAGGACAAGGTGGCGGCCAAGGCCAGCGAGATGCTTGATCAGCGCGGTATCGACGCCTCCGAAGCGCTGCTCCTGGCCTTCGGCGGCGCCGGGCCCATGAACGCCTGCGGCATTGCCGCCAAGGCGGGGATCAAGCGGCTGATCGTGCCGCAGCTGTCGGCGGTTTTCAGCGCCTACGGCATCGGTTTTTCCGACCTGGGCCAGCAATACTTCCTGGAAGCGGAGGATGTCGAGGAAATGGGGCTGGAGGCTGCCAGGGAATCACTCCTGACCCGGGCTCGTCGCGACATGTTCGGCGAGGGCGTGGACCCCGATGACGCGAGCTACGAATTCTCCGTGTGGAAGGACGACAACGGCTATTCGGCCAGCACGCCGCTCAACGGCGCCGCGCCATCCGCCGGTGAAAGACTGCGTCTGACTGCCCGCTACTCGCTGGCCAAGTTCGAACTGGTCGGCGGCGACACAGGCGCCGGTCAGGCGGCCAGCAGCGAGGGCCGCGTGAGCCTCAACCTGGGTGGCCAGCTGGACGCCCCGGTCTACGTGGCCGAAAACCTGCGGCCCGGCGACCATGCCGAGGGCCCGGCACTTTTGCGCGGCGCCTACCTGACCTGCCTCGTGCCTGACGGCTGGGGCTTCAAGGTATCCGCCAACCGCGATCTCGTACTAGAGGGCAGATAGACATGAGCGACACCAAAGCACGCCCCGGCCGCGTGGCCATTACAGAGTATCTGGAAGTCGACCTCAGAACGGAGCGCTGGCACTGCCGGCGTTGCAATCACGATATCGAAGCGGCACGCAACAATTACAAGGAAGGACTGCTCGTAGCGCAGCGGGATCCGCGGGAGGTGCATCGTCCTCTGATCAACGAGGACCGCTACGAGTACACCTTTGCCCCCGACCCGGAGTGGTGCCGGCTGGTGGAGTTCTACTGCCCCGGCTGCGCGACCCTGATGGAGGTGGAGTACCTGCCGCCGGGCCACCCGATTACCCGCGACATCGAGCTGGATGTTGACGCGATGAAGGCCCGCCACGCCGACAAACTGGAGGAGACCGAACAATGAACCGCGTGAGTGTCGATATTGGCGGTACCTTTACCGACTGCTTCCTGGCCTTTGGTGGCCAGTACACCCAGGCCAAGGCGCTGACCACCCACAACAACCTGTCCACCGGTTTCATGGACGCGCTGGGCCGCGCCTGCCAGGCGGTCGGCCAGGACATGGAAAGCGTTCTGGGGCAGGTCGATGCGGTGCGTTACGCCACCACACTGGGCACCAATGCCCTGATCGAACGCAAGGGCCCGCGCATCGGCCTGATCTGCACCGCCGGCTTCGAAAGCCAGGTCCCGATCATGCGTGCGCGCGGCTACGGCGACGGCATGCCCGAGCTTTACAAGGCCGACATGTCCGGCGCTGACCGTCCCGAACCGCTGGTCGAAAAGACCATGATTGCCGGCATTCGCGAACGCGTTGACTGGAAAGGCGAGGTGGTACAGAGGCTGGTGGAGGAAGACGTTCGCCGCGCCGTGCTCAAGCTGGTGGACCGCGGCTGTCAGGCCTTCGTGGTGGGACTGACCAATTCCGTGCTCAATCCGGAGCACGAGAAGCTGGTCGAACGGATCATTTCCGAGGAGTATCCGGGCCACTTCCTCGGCGGCATCGCCGTCATCCTGTCGCACAAGGTGGCCGGGCGAAAGGGCGAGTACGCGCGCATCATGTCGTCCATTCTGGACGCCTACCTGCATGGCCGCATGCATCACGGCCTGGCCGGCCTGGAATCGACCCTGCGCAACAACGGCTACAGTCAGCCCATGCTGGTCACGCACAACTCGGGCGGTATGGCGCAGCTGAACTCCACCCACGCCCTGCAGACCATTCATTCCGGCCCGGTTGCCGGTCTGGGCGCCACGGAGAGCCTGGCTGCCCAGTTCGGCGAGCCGAACCTGCTGGCCACCGACATGGGCGGCACCAGTTTCGATATCGGCATCGTGACCGGTGACGAGGTCAAGTTCTACGACTTCTACCCGATCATCGACCGCTTCCTGGTCTCCACGCCCATGGTGTATCTGCATACGCTGGGCGCCGGCGGCGGGTCGATCGCCCGCTACGAGCAGCTTTGGAACGCCATTGAGGTGGGTCCGCAGAGCGCCGGCTCGGATCCCGGTCCGGCCTGCTACAACCGCGGTGGCCGCGAACCCACGGTGACCGACGCCAATCTGATCCTGGGTTATCTCGACGCGGAAAACTACGCCGGTGGGTCCATCCCGCTGAGCGTCCGGCGCGCAGAGCGGGCGCTCAACGACCGCATCTGCAAGCACACGAATCTGAGCCTCGTGGAAGCCGCGCAGGCCATCCGCCGCAAGGTGGACGCCAACATGGCGGACGCGATCTTCAAGGAGGTGTCGGTCAAGGGCTACGACCCGCGCGATTTCTCCATCCTGTCCTACGGCGGCGGTGGCCCGCTGCACGCCTGCGGCTACGCCCGCGTGCTGGGCGTGAAACGCATCATCATTCCGCCGTTCTCGTCGGTATTCTCTGCGCTGGGCGCCGGCAACATGGACCAGCTCCACATCCACGAGAAGTCGGTGTACCTGACCATTTACGACTCGGTTACCCGGGCCGTGCTGTCGGACCCCACCGAGCTGAACAAGGCCATTGAGGAACTCAGCGCCCTGGGCCGCGAGGACCTGCGGCGTCAGGGCGTGGCGGAGGCTGACGTGCGTCTTCGAGTGGAAGTGGACATGCGCTACGGCAACCAGCTGGCGCAGACGGCCGTGGTCTCGTCGAAGGACCGCTTCGAGAATGTGCGCGATCTGATGGAGCTGGTCCAGCATTTCTCGGAAAGCTACGAGAAGCGCTTTGGCGAGGGCAGTCGCGCGCCCGAGGCGGGCATCCGCATCCAGGTGGTCCGGGTCGTGGCCTACGTCGAGCATGAGCAGGTCCCCCTGAACCCGTACCGGGACGGCGCCTCCGGCGAAATAGACGCGCCCAGGCACCGACCCTGCTATTTCGAGGGCCAGAGCGATCCGGTGGAAACACCCGTCTACAGCCACAGCGCGCTCGAGCCCGGTTCGGTGATTCGCGGCCCGGCGCTGGTCGAGTCCGATACCAGCACGGTCGTGATCGAGCCCGGCTGGAAACTCACCACCGGGCTGCAGGGCGCGGCCGTGATGGAGCGTGACGAGCCGGAGCAGTCCAGCCACTGAGGGCGCGTTGACACGACCGCCGGTCAACCCGGCGATGCCGACCCCGCGGAACGGGGGCTCGGCCTACAAGGACATTGCGAGGAGAGAGTCATGAGCACAGCGCAAGAACAGATGAACGCCCAGCTGGGCGCCGAAGACCAGGAAGTTGTCGACAAGTTTCTGAAGGACAACGTGCTGTTCTACGGCCCGGATCGCGACATCATGATGGACCACGAGGTCTCCGAGATCAGCGATGTGGAGGCCAGGGCACTGGAGAATGCGCCCGACGCCGAAACCCGCAATATCATCCGGGCCCGTATCGAGACCGGCTGCACGGAAGCGTTCGAGCTGGTGGAAAACATGGGGGCGGCGCCGGGCGCGAAATGGGGCGACATGATCGTCGGCGTGTTTTCACGCAACGGCGATCTCTCCGTGGCCAGCGCGGGTGGCGTGCTGCTGTTTTCGGTGCTGGCGCAGATGCCGGTGCGCTTCATGGTCAAGTACTGGAAGGACGAGCCTACCGTGGGGCTCAAGCCCGGCGATATCTTCATCCATAACGAGACGCGCTACGGCAACATTCACAACGCCGACTTCTCGGTGATCATGCCGATTTTCGCCGGCGACACCCTGCTGTGCTTTGCTGGCTGCATCGTGCACGAGGGCGAGTGCGGGGCCACCGAGCCCGGCGGCATTCCGCCCAGCGCCGAGTCACCGTTTGACGAGGGCCTGCGCCTGTCGCCGATGCGCGTCGGCGAGAACTACACCCTCAAGCGCGACCTGGTGACCTTCCTGCAGCATTCCACCCGTGAGCCCAAGCTCATGCTCGCGGGGCTGAAGTCGCGGCTGTTCGCCTGCATGCGGGTGCAGGAGCGGGTCAACGAGCTGATTGATTCCTATGGCTCCGATGCCATCCTGGCGACCATCCGCCAGACGCTGACCGACACCGAAAACGAGGCGCGCCGGCGCCTGAAGACCTGGCCGGAAGGCATTATCCGCAGCACCATATTCGCCGACACGACACTGCGGGAAATGGTGCTGTCGAAGATCAACGTGGAGATGACCAAGAAGGACGATGAGCTGATCATCAACTTCCACGGCTCCGCGCCCGAGTTCCGGAACCGTTCGGTCAATACCATTGTGTCCTCGCTCAAGGGCATGCTGGCGCAGCAGTTCCTGACCTTTGTCTGGCCTGATCTGCCGCGCAACCAGGCAGTGTTTGCGCCGATCAAGGTGAAGACCGATCAGAATTCGTTCCTGCACTGCAGTGACGATGCGGCCACCGCACAGTCGATGATGTCGATCTTCCCGGCGTTCGGCGGCATTCAGCATGGCCTGCCGAAGTTTCTGTATAGCGCCGGCGAGCGCGCCACCGAGATCATTGCACCGTGGTGGCACATGATCGACACGCTGCTGTATGCCGGCATCACCCAGCACGGCGAGTTCGTAGGCAACATCGCCTCCGACATCAACGGCATGTCCGGTAGCGCGCGCTGGAATCGCGACGGTGAGCACGCCATTTCGCCGATCTTCGCCAACTACGTGGACCTGGGCGAGCAGGAACTCATCGAGGAGGAAATCCCGATGATGCGCATCACCTGGCAGCGGCTGCAGAAGGATATGCAGGGCTTCGGCAAGTACCGTGGTGGCCACGGCGCGCAGACCATCGCCACCGTCAAGGACACGCCGCAGTGGGCCTTCATTACCACCGCCAACATGGGCAAGTTCCCGAGCGTGATCGGCTCCTTCGGCGGCTACGGTTCGGGCTGCACGCCCATGTGCAAGGTCAAGGGTGTGGATATCTTCAAGGAACTGGAGGCCGATCCGGAGTTCCTCAAGTCCTATGACACCGTGGACCTGATGAACGACATGCCGTTCAAGGACGGTGACTACATCACCTCCCACATGGGGATGCCGCCCGAAGTGGTCGAGCGCGGCGAGTTGTACTGCACCCAGATGGGCCCGGGCGCCGGCTACGGCGATGTGCTGGAACGCGATCCGGAAATGGTAGCCCAGGACTACCGCGACGAGTTGATCAGCAACTGGACCGCCGAAAACATCTATGGCGTCATTCTCAATCCTAGGACCGCTGCGGTGGACCGCAAGGGCACCGACGAGGCCCGCGCCGCACAACGCAAGCAGCGCCTGGCCCGGGGCAAGCCGTACAAGGATTTCGTTGCCGAGTGGGAAACCGACGCGCCGCCCGAGCATCTGCCCTACTACGGCAGCTGGGGTGATCCGGAGGTGCTCTATCGGGGCTCGCCCGACAGAACCTGCTCGGCCGACGCCATCGAGCCCACCATCATGTCCGACCCGGCCGAACTGGAAGTCGCGCGCATGCGCAAGCGGCTCAACGATATGCTCGACCGCGGGGTCGGGGCGGCGTTCAAGGACGGATAAGGCAGGGCCTGTCCCGATCCGAGTCCGACGGAACAGGTCTGGATCATTGATCGTTTCAGCGGCTCCCCTCCGGGAGCCGTTTTTTCATGCGCTGTCGTCGGTCGAGCCGCAAAGCCGAGGCGCCGGTCCTCAACGAGCGGGCAGGGCGATCGTATGTGTCACGCCCCTGAGTCGGCCTGATTTTTACCGGCAGATGTGAAACACTGCGCGGCTGTATGCGTGCCCGTAGAGTCGACGACGGGCCGGAGCGAGCACAGCGACAAGCGAGAGTCAGATGAAGGTAGGCGTGATCGGTGCCGGAGCCTGGGGCAAGAACATCATCCGCAATCTGGCGGAGCTTGGCGCCCTCGCAGCGATTGCGGAGACGGACCCGGCCCGCCGCCGGGAATTCGAAACCGGCTACCCCGACGCGGCTGCCTGCAGCGTCGATGAATTGCTGGCCAGCGACATCGACGGGGTGGCGATTGCCACGCCGACCCCCACACACCATGAACTGGCCACCCAGGCGCTGCGGGCCGGCAAGGACGTGTTCATCGAAAAGCCCATGACCCCGGACAGCGCTACCGCGCGAGCGCTGGTCGAGCTCGCCGAGCGGGAAAAACGCGTGCTCATGGTCGGCCATCTGCTGCTGTATCAGCCGGCCATTACCTGGATACGCAAGTTCATGGCCTCCGGCGAACTGGGCGAGCTGTTCGGTATTCGCCACGAGCGGCTGACGTTGGGGCGCGCACGGTCGGTGGAAAACGTGCTCTGGGATATCGGGGTTCACGACATCGCCGTGCTGCTCTACCTGGTCGGGCAGGCACCCGAACATATTCGCGCGAGCGGACACCGCATGCTCAAGCTCGGCGTGGAAGATGAAGTGCATGTGCACTTTGAATTCGCCAACGGCGTGCGCGGCAATCTGCACAGCTCCTGGCTGTGGCCGGAAACCACCCGGCAGACCATTGTTCGCGGCGCCCGCGGCATGCTGGTGTACGACGAGGTGGATCAGACCGTGACGCTGCACCGGAAATGGATTGATGCGGACCTTCAGAACCACGACGAGGGCAGCGAAGTGGTGCATCGCGGCCATGGTCAGCCGCTGCGTCTGGAAATGCAGCATTTTCTCGACCGCATGGCCGACCGAGAGACTCCCCTGTCCAGTGGCGAGAGCGCCCTGGCCGTAATCGAAACGCTGGAGCGCGTAACCCGCGCGCTGGCGCGCTAGCCTCTAGCGATCCGTTCTTCGGACACGCCACGCCCGCGGCGAGCAGCCTGCTTCGCGGCGAAAAGCCCGCGTGAAATTGGCCGAGTCCCGGTAGCCGAGCTCCAGCGCGATACGGGTTACCGGCATGGGGCTGTCGCGCAGCAGAGCTTGAGCCTTTTCGAACATCGCCTGGCGGGAGAGTTGCCGAAATGCGGCCCCTTCGCGGGCAAGGTAGCGGTCCAGCGTCCTGGCGGACAACCCCAGACTGTCCGCCAGCTCTTCACGGGACGGCGGCGCGCCGCGTGATTCGCGCAGCATCATGCTGACCCAGGCGGCCACGTCGCCGGTGGCGCGGGCACTGTGCACGAGCTCGCGGCAGCGCTGTTCGGCCAACTTCAGCGCCTGTGGATCAGCCAGATCGGTAGCCTGCTCCGCCACCGCCGCCGGCCAACTCATGCTGACGCCGAGTTGCGCATCCCAGCCGAAACGCACGACGGCTTCCTGCAGCTGATGATAGCGATCGATGTGGGGCGGTTCGGACAGCGCGAACTCGATCCGGTAGGGCGGTATCGTGCCGCCGAGAAACTCGCGCAGTTCCCAATGCACCGACGCCACGATGAGGTCCAGATGAAACACCAGGCAGTGGTGAGACATGGCCCACGCAGGGTTGATGGCCAGCTCCATTCGTTCGCCTGTCAGCCGGTATTGCAGCCGGAACGGGGGCAGAATCAGCGAAAAGAAGCGCGCCACCAGGCGCAAGGCGTAGCCGGCGGTCGGGCTGGAGAGAATGCCGTAACTCACGGCGCTGTGGGATGTCAGCTTGAGCGTCTTGGCCGTTTCCAGGCCCAGGTCGGTTCGCCCGGTAGCCTGAATGGCCGCTTCGACCACCTGCTCAACCTGGTCGGCGGAGAGCGAAGCGCCGGTTCGGGCCACATCGGATAGCCGAAGGCCGGCCCGCGACAGCAGCGTGGCGGGATCCACGCCCAGTCGGTCCATGACCTCGCAGAGGCGCAGATAGTAGCGCGCGGGAATGCGTTTCCAGGGTTGCATGGTGGGCTGATATCGAGGGTGTCAGGCACACAGTGGCAAAAAATGACATTAATTTGTCAATAAATGACAAGTCAATAGCGTCGGAATACGCGAGCATCAAGGCTGGCTACTGATTGCCCGGCGTGGTGTTGACGAACCGTATAGCCAAGGCCGGGCCGCCCGGGGGCGATGCGTCACCGCAATTACCGTCACGACGTGCTGCAATGATTAAGCTATGGCCGTATTGCTGCAGCAGTCGGACGCGGGGCGTATCGCACAGGCCACCAGGGCTCTATCGGCCGCGCGCCGAACAGGGTTGGCGCGAGTTGAGCGTGGGAGATTGACGCCGCGATGGAAACGCAGCATAGTGAGCTGCATCCGATCGCGCAAAAATAACGTACATAAATCAGCCGGTTGGGCGCTGCCGGCGTCAGCGTTACGAAATTTCGAAGAGGAGACAGTTCTGTGATGATCAAGAAGCTACCGATGACTGTCGGCGCGCTATCGCTGGTTCTGGCCAGCGGTTTCGCGCCGTCGGTAAACGCCAAGGTCTCGGCCGACGAGGCCGGCAAGCTCGGCGGTGAACTTACCCCGGTGGGCGCGGTGAAGAAGGGCAACGCCGACGGCACGATCCCCGAGTGGAGTCCCTGGCCGCAGAAGGGCAATCTCACCGGCGAGGACCTCACGGCCGAGAACTTTCCGGACACCGTGGGCAAGCTGCTCAAGGAAGAGCCCAAGTTCGTGATTACCGCGGACAACATGCAGGAGTACTCGGACAAGCTGACAGAAGGCCAGAAGGCCCTGTTCAAGCTGTACCCGGACTTCGAGATGAAGGTCTACCCGACGCATCGCAATGTCGGTTACCCGGAGCTGGTCTACAAGACCTCCAGGCAGAACGCCACCACGGCCTATCTGGACGGCTGCAACGACTGTCTGCGCAAGGCGGAATTCGGTTTCCCGTTCCCCATTCCGAAAACGGGCACCGAAGTCATGTGGAACCATCGCCTGCGCTGGCGCGGCGAGCACGTGACGCGTAGTAACGACCAGGCGATCGTCCAGCAGGACGGCTCCACCCAGATCACCCAGCTGATCGAGAAGGTGAAGTTTCCGTACACGCTCATCGACGAGGGCAAGCGCCAGCCGATCGATGACAAGGACGACATCATGATCTACTACCAGTCGGAGACGCTGTCGCCGCCCCGACTGGCCGGTCAGTTCCTGCTGGCATGGGAGCACGTGGGCTACCGTTCCGCGTGGCTGTACAACCCCGGCCTGCGCCGCGTGCGCCGCGCGCCGAACGTGGCTTACGACAACCCCTACGAGGGCACCGACGGCCAGCAGTTCTACGACCAGGTCGACATGTACAACGGCGCGATGGATCGCTACGACTACAAGCTGGTCGGCAAGAAGGAGCTATACGTCCCGTACAACAACTACGCGATCAACGATCCCGACCTGAAGTATCAGGAGGACATTCTGGGCGACGAGCATCCCAACCAGGACCTGATGCGCTATGAGCTGCATCGCGTCTGGGTGGTGGATTCGACGCTGCGGGACGGCACGAGCCATCAGTTCAAGCGTCGGACCTTCTATATCGACGAGGACGGCTGGAACATTGTTGCCGTGGACGCCTACGACACCCGTGACGATCTGTGGAAGTACCAGGAAGCGGCCAACGTGCACCTGACGACTGGCCAGTTTACGGGCGGCGCGCCGGAGATCATCTATGACCTGCAGTCGGCTCTGTATTTCACCACCGCGATGATCAACGAGGGCGTACCGAACGACTTCAGGAAGGACTATGACGACCAGTTCTTCTCGCCGCAGTCGCTCAAGCGGCGCACATCTCGCTAAAAAGACGACGCACGGGCGCCTGAGCAGGGCGCCCGTGTTTTCATGCCGGCCTTTTCTTCCGGGGTAGGGTGCGGCATGGTGTGATAACGCGGGGCGAGAGCAATAAACGGCGCCAAGAGTCGCCGGATAGGACAGGGGACAGTGACCGCCTTGGTCACGGTCAAACGATAAAAGTATTGCCGGGGTGCCGGTCTTTTTTGGGGAGTGGACAAATGGGAGTTCAACTTTTCTCGCGGCGCGGCGCGCTCGCGCTGGGCGCGGCCTTGGCGCTGTGCGGTTATGGCTCGCTGGCCAATGCGATTACCTTTGAGTGGGACGGACTGGGCGGTATTACCGGCGCCCTGAACACCAATTTCACTCTGGGTGCCCAGATCCGTCTGGAAGATCCCGACCCGGATATCGTCAGTATCGGCAACCAGGCCCCGGGGACCTGCCGTTCACTGTGCCAGCCCCATCTGTCGACGGCGCCAGGCGACATTCCCGGCAAGATCCAGCTGGGGCTTGAGGCCGAGGGCAACTTCGTCAATCAATTGGGCATCAATCAGGGCGGCGCCCATGGCGCGAACAACGACGAAGGCACCAATAACTTCGATCAGTGGGACATCACCCAGGCGCCGCTGGCCCTGGACCAGGACCTGCTGCTGGAGTTCGGTGACCGCTTTGGCGGGCACGTGCGTGATCTGCGCTTCTTCGGCCGGATCAGCGCCTTCTACGATTTCGAAAACTACAACCGCAAGCAGCGCTACCCGAACTACTACACCGAGGAAGACCGCGCGCGCGACGACGCGATGCGGGCGGCCGGCAACTACGGTTTCGCCTCGGTAGGTTCCGAAGTCTCGCGCGAGAACGGCAGCAAGTACGACGAGCTGCTGGGTCGGGATATCGACGTGCTCGACTTCTACGTGCAGGGCCAGGTGAGCAGCTTCGGTCTGCTCGACAGCGATCTGAACGTCACCATCGGCGAGCAGATCATCAACTGGGGCGAATCCACGATCATTTCGATCAATAGCCTCAACACCATCAACCCGATCAATCTCAATGCGCTGTTCCGGCCCGGCTTTCTGAGCCTGGCCACCGTGTTCCAGCCGGTGGGCGCCATCAAGATCGGTGCGCCGCTTTCGCTGAACACCAGTCTCGATATTTTCTATCAGTACGACTGGGAAAAGGTCGAGATCGCGCCGCGGGGCGGTTTTCTGTCGTTCGTGGACGTGACGCTGGGCGCCAGCGACAACACCATCAACCCGCTGTTCGGTCAGGGCCCGGATGATCCGGAGGGCAACCTGCGCGCCGAGCAGCAGTTGCTCACCCCCATTGCCGACGTCTCCGGGCGCATACCGGTGACGGAGAAGAACGCAGAAGACGGCGGACAGTACGGCGCGGCCTTCACCTGGTTCCTGCCGGATTTCAACAACGGCACCGAGCTGCGTTTCTACTACGCCAACTATCATAGCCGGCTGCCCTACATCTCGGCCTACGCCGGCAACGAGTCCTGCCTGCAGGCCGCGCCCACCCGCAACGCGCTGGTCGACACCATCTCGCTCAGCACCAACTGTCCGAATCTGGATTTCGCACATTTCTTTGGCGCCATCGGCGAGAGCGTGGGCGGTGATGCGGGTGGCCAGCTGACCCAGGTGGGCAACGCCCTCAACGCCGCCAATCTGGATCAGGCGATCGGCCAGAGCGGGGCGGGCGTGCCCTGTCCGGCCGACGCCGCGCCGGGTACGGGCCCCTGCGCCGAGGCCTATGATCTGGACAGCTTCCGGGTGCTGCTTGAATACCCGGAAGACATCAACCTCTACGGCATCAGCTTCAACACCAGCTTCGGCGATATTTCCGTGCAGGGTGAGGTGGCCTACCGGCCGAATCTGCCGCTGCAGGTGGACGACGTCGATGTGGCCTTTGCCGCGCTGCAGCCGGTTGCGCCGCGGGGCTGCGCCGGCGAAAACGCCAGCGACAGCTGCCAGCCCGGCAGCTTCGACGACGTGTACGTCATTGGCGCCTCGGCCATCACGGGCCTGATCGGCACGCTGGGCTCGGGGAGCAATGTTGTCGGCGCCATCGGCGATACGCTGGGCGTGGACCTGGGGCAGGCCCAGGCCATCGTGGCCGGGCTGGAGACGGCCTTCTCCGACGCGGGCCTGGACGCGGGTGCGCTGGCGATGCAGCTCTCCAACCTCGGCATCCCCAGCGATGTCGTGTTGGCCGAGCCCCCGGGTCGCCGTAACGCCTTCCCGGATTTCCTGAACGCCTACTCCGGCCGTGACCCCGGCAATATTCAGCCGGGCCAGTACATCCAGGGCTACAAGCGCATGGATGTCATCCAGTACAACCTGGGCGCGACCTACGTCATTGGCCCGGGTAACTGGCTCAAGGCCGATCAGATCATCATGCTGTTCGAGCTGGGCGCAAACCACGTGCCGAACCTGCCGAACCGCAAGGACCTGCAGATCGAAGGGCCGGGCACCTTCAACCACGCCAGCGTCGGCAACGACGGCAGCGGCGCGCAGGCCTGTCCTGAAGGCACGCTGCGTGGTGATTCGGGCCAGGCGGATGGCGGCCAGGCCAACAGCACGGTCTGCGGCCAGTTCCAGTTGCGCTTCAACCCGACGCAGCAGCAGAAGGGCTTTGCCGACGAGTTCTCGGCGGGCTACCGCATCATCAGCTTCATTCGCTACGAAAACGTCTACCCAGGCATTTCCTTCCAGCCGGTCGTCGTGATCTGGCACGACTTCTACAACACTGCGCCGGGCCCGGGCGAGCCCTTCATCGAGGGCCGTCAGATTTACGTGGTGAATCTGGAGGTACGTTATCAGTCCAACTGGACGCTCGTGGCGGGCGCCACGTTCTTTCGCGGGGCCGGTCAGTTCAATCTGCTGAACGACCGCGACTTCGCGCAGCTGGCCATCCGCTACCGCTTCTAGGCGCCAGCATCTGAGCCATCGACCCCGGGGCAGGCCGAATTCGTCGGCACTGCCCCGGGGTTTTTTTATGACCAGCCTGTATTCCAGCGCTCGAGGCGCGGCCCGAAAGCGCCGGATTAAGCTGCGCTTCATCCGGCTTGCGGATATGCCCGCAGCCGAATCCGGCCTGCCACAGCCTCATTCGGCCGGCAGGCAGTCGGCTTTCGGCTAGAGCGCAAAATCCGCTAAAACGGGCACGTGATCGGACGGCCGTTTGCGACCGCGTTCCCCCACGTCGGCCCGGCAGTCGCGGCAGACGCGAGTCAGCGCCTGACTGGCCAGAATGTGATCGATCCGCAGGCCGGCATTGCGGGCCCAGCCGCCGTTGCGGTAGTCCCACCACGTGAAGGCGTGCCGGCCTTCGCGGTCGTCGAACAACCGCCAGCAGTCGGTCAGACCCGTATCGAGCAGGGCCTGGAAAGCCATGCGCTCGGGCGGCGAACACAGAATGCCGCCCTCCCATTTTTCTGCATCGTGGGTGTCTTCGGGCCGCGGCGCTACGTTGAAATCGCCCAGCAGCACGACGGGATTTTCCGCCGCGTTAAGGTCGGCCAGATAGCCGCGCAGCGCCTGCAGCCAGTCGAGCTTGTAATCGTATTTGTCGGTACCCAGGTCCGAACCGTTCGGCACGTACACGCAGACCACGCGCACGCCGTCCACCGTCCCGGCGATCACGCGGGCCTGCTCGTCCTCGAAGCCGGGGATGCCGGTCTGCACATCCTCGATGCCGTTTCTGGCCAGCAGCGCCACCCCGTTATAGGTCGGCTGGCCGTGGCTGACGGCGTGATAGCCGGCCCGCTCAAGATCGGCGCGCGGGAATTTCTGATCCGTGAGCTTGAGTTCCTGCAGCGCCAGCACATCGACCGGCTGCTTTTCCAGCCAGGCCAGCACATGCGGCAGGCGGACATTCAGCGAATTGACGTTCCACGTTGCAATTTTCATCGGGCAGGCACGCACTGGGAAGCTTCCGGGGCCGGCGATTCTAAGCGAGCCGGCCCCGGCAGGGGAGACCCACGGCAGGCAAAAGCCCGCCCGGTCGCGTCAGGCCGCCTGCTGCTCCAGGCCGCTGTGGCGCAGCAGCGCCGTGATATCCGGCTCCCGGCCGCGAAAGGCCACGAAGGATTCCATGGCCGGACGGCTGGCGCCCTGTTCCAGAATCTCGGTGAGAAAGCGCTGGCCGGTCCGGGGGTCGAACAGGCTGGTTTCCTCGAAGGCCGAGAAGGCGTCTGCGGAGAGGACCTCGGCCCACTTGTAGCTGTAATAGCCTGCGGCGTAGCCGCCCGCAAAGATGTGGCCGAAACCGTTGGCAAACCGATTCCAGGCGGGTGGGCTGAGCACGGCCACTTCGCGACGCACCTGCTCGAGCGTATTCTGCACCCGGTCATCGTCGCCCGCAGTGAAATCGCGGTGCAGCCGTAGATCGAACAGCGAAAACTCGACCTGACGCAGCATCTGCCAGCCCGCCATGAAATTGCGGCTGGCCGACAGCTTGTCGAACAGCGCCTGTGGCATGGTTTCGCCCGTCTCGTGGTGTCGGGCGAACAGGTCCAGCGCTTCGCGGTGCCAGCACCAGTTCTCCATGAACTGGCTGGGCAGCTCGACCGCGTCCCACTCCACGCCATTGATGCCTGAGATGGGCGCCAGCTCCATGCGGGTCAGCATATGGTGCAGGCCATGGCCGAATTCGTGGAACAGCGTGGTGACCTCGTCATGCGTGAGCAGGGCGGGGGCATCGCCGATCGGCGGATTGAAGTTGCAGGTCAGGTAGGCCACCGGCAGCTGAACGCCCTGTTCGGTGCGGCGGCGCACGCGGCACTCGTCCATCCATGCGCCCCCGCGCTTGTCCTCGCGGGCGTAGGGATCCAGATAGAACAGTCCCCGCAGGTCGTCCTCCTCGCCTCGAATTTCGTAGCAGGTGACGTCGCGGTGCCATGTCTCCGGTTCGCCGGTGGCGGTAATACGAAGCCCGTAGAGCCGCTGGACCACTTCGAACAGGCCGTTGATGACGGCGGGGGCGGGGAAGTAGGGCTTGAGATCCTCGCTGGCGAGTTCGTAGCGGGCCTGCTTGAGCTTCTCGCTGTAATAGGCGGCGTCCCAGGCCTGCAGCTCGTCGGGCAGGCCGGCCTGGCGTGCGAAAGCGGTCAGCTCGTCGAGTTCGCGGGCCGCCAGCGGCCGCGTTCGCTCGGCCAGATCGAGCAGGAAGGATTCCACATCGGCCGGATCGCTGGCCATCTTGGTCGTCAGGGAATATTCGGCGTAGTTGGCGAAGCCGAGCAGCGCGGATACTTCCTGACGCAGCTCGAGAATTTCGTTCATGAGCGCGCTGTTGTCGAAGTCGCCGGTCTCCGGGCCCTGATCCGAAGCCCGCGTGGTGTAGGCCGTATAGATTTCCCGGCGCAGCGCGCGGTCGTCGGCGAAATCCATGATGGCCATGAAGCTGGGCGCGTCCAGCGTGAGCAGCCAGCCGGGCTTGTCCTTGTTGCGGGCGTTCTGCTCTAGCAGGGCCCTGGCTGATTCGGGCAGGCCGGCGAGCAGCGATTCGTCCTCGATGTGTTTGGTCCAGGCCTTGGTGGCGTCCATGAGGTTTTGCTGAAAGCGCGTGGACAGCTCCGACAGACGCTGCATGATCTGGCCGTAGCGCTCGCGCGCCTCGCCTTCCAGCGCCACGCCGGACAGTCGGAAATCCCGCAGGGCGTCTTGCAGCACCTTTTGCGAGGCGGCGTCCATGCGCCCGAATGCTTCGCTGTCGGCCAGCGCCCGGTAGGTCTCGTACAGGGCCTTGTTCTGGCCGGTTTCGGTGCTGAACGCCGTCAGCAGCGGCAAGACGGCCTGATAGGCCTCGCGCAGCGCCGGCGCATCCATGACCGAGTGCAGATGCCGCACGGGCGAGAAGGCCCGCCCCAGACGATCCTCGGCCGCTTCTATCGGTGCAACCACGTTATCCCAGCGCGGCTCGTCCTGTTCCGCGGCCTGATTGACGGCCAGGCGCGCTTCATCGATGAGTTGCCGAATCGCCGGTTCGACGTGTTCCGGCTTTATCGCCGAGAAGGCGGGCAAATCTTCGGGGGCGAGCCGTTCGAGCAGCGGATTATTCGAATTCATAAGCGCTCAGCAATCCTGTGGCGGGTGGGGCATGTCGCCGGGGCTAGTGCGCCCAGCGCAGAATGATCATCCACAGGAAGATGGAGCCGGTAAGCAGAAAACCAAGGAAGCTGATCACCGACTGCCATTTGAAGCGCTGGGCCAATTCCTGCTGCTCCACGCCGGACAGCAGAAATGGCCGGTTGGCGCTTCGGCCCATGATGTTCAGCAGCGCAGCGGGTTGGGTTGGCGCGTCGGGTGTCTCTCGATCCACCTGCATGTGGGCCACGCGGCGGGCCGCTTCCCATTCGCGCGCGTCGAGCTGCCCGTCGTTGTTGGTATCGAAGCGCTTCAGCAGGCTGGTCTGGTCCTGTTTCCAATCGCTGATCAGGGCCTGCAGGCGCTCGGCGCGGGACAGGGCATGCCGGCCGCGCTGACTGCGGAACTCGCCGATGGCATAAACGTGCGCGCCGATATCGATGAGTTCCTCGCGGTAGCGGTAGTTGCCCCCGGACAGCGCCTGAAGCCAGGTCGATCCGGCCGCGGGGCCGCGACTGGGTCGCTCGGTGTTGCCGTACCAGGTGCGCTTGCGGGTGGGGATGACCTGCGCACCCTCGGGGTCGATGATGCACTCGCCTGTGCCGTCATACAGCAGGAACAGATCGTCGCTGCTGTCCTTCTCGATCGTGGCCCAGTAGCTGCGCTTGCCGCTGCGGCGGTGTTTTTCGATGGTGTAGCGCCACCACACGCAGCGGGTGGCGCTGAGCGGGCAGATAATCTGCGGGCCCTCCATGAGCCGGCTGCTGCCCTCGAGTTCGACATAGCCCTGCGGTGCGGAGCGAATGCGCGAGGTGGGAATATCCTGCATCAACCGCGATCGCAGCAGCTTGCGAAAGCTTGCGGTAAACAGGCCGGCGCTGGTCACGCCCAGCGTGCCGGCGACCATCCAGAAGTGCAGGCTGTCGCTGACTATGACGGCGTCCACGGCTCTCAGGGCGTGTTAACAATGAGCACGGCGCCGCGCCGGAGACCATTTTTCGCCGAGACAAGGCGTCGCGAGCGCGGTGTAGCACAGCTACATAAGCGAGCGACAACGC
>NYTH01000058.1 GCA_002683405.1 Salinisphaeraceae bacterium
GCATTAAATAGACAAATTTTTCGGATCAATAATGCAGGCCCGAGCAACGCGAGCCCGCGTAGCGGATGGCCTGCCCGCGACCGTAAGGGCGCGAGAGCATTGGCCGGACATGCGCCGGCCAATGCGGCACCACTGAAACGTCGAATGAGGCGCGAACGGACTTCGCGTTTTGGGTGAACTGTTTAATATTACCCGGCTGCGCCAGGCGCGATCCAGAGCTTGTTCCACCGCGAGTACCGCGAACCCGGCATACCCTTATGCGCCTTATGCACATGAAGACCGTATGCCGTGAGCGCCGCCGAATCCGGTAGCGAAGATCTTTCCGGAATTTTCTTCACCGGCGACACCGCCGGCGTGATGCGGTCGCGCGCCAAAGTGCATGCGGCGGCTGTTCTGAAAGAACGGCGAAACAGCTGACCCGGAAGGCGCTGCCGGAACGCTGTAGCCAGCGACTGGCCGGCTACAAGTGCCCCGGAGCCTTGCACGTCGTCAAGAAATGTCCCCTGTCGGCCGCCGGCAAGATGCTCGAGGCCAAGCTGTGCAGGTCGCACCGGGAAGGCAAGTCACCCAGCGTAAACTGATTATTGCGCGGCGCGCGATTACGCCGCTTCGACTTACGACAGCAGGAGCAGATATGGCATCGACTCCCGGCTACAAGGCCACCCGGGACCTGGTGATTCGCTTCGGACACGAAGAGCTGCGCATCCGCCAGCGCTATGATGTCATCAGCATCGTCAACGACTTTCTCATCGGCCTGTGGTTCCTGCTCGGCAGCGTGCTGTTTCTCTTTCCCGCCTGGGAGAAGACTGCGGTGTGGGTGTTCATCATCGGCAGCGGCCAGTTCCTGATTCGCCCGACGCTGCGGCTTGCGCAGCACGTGCATCTCGGCCGCATGCCCTCGTCCGACTGGCAGATGTGAAGGCGTCATGGGCTTGCGACAATAGCCAAGCCGGGCGCAGGCTTTCCCGACGCGACCGTTCGGGCGAGCCGCGCGCGACGCGGCGGCTGTCACGGACCGGCAGGCTTGCCATAATGGGGCCCTGCGCAAAAAACCATCGTCAGCAAGGAAATCGAGCAGCATGAGTCAATCGCCCCGTAACGAGCCGCCCCGTCACAAGTCGCTGGCGCGGGAATTCATGGTGCCCGGCATCGTCTTCGTCGGCGCGATCGTGGTCGCTCTGCTGGTACTGATGTTCACGGGCGGCGCCGACAACGGCGCGGCGCCGAGCACAACGCAGGAAAACCAGATCCCCGAGCAACTTGCGGAGCGGCTGTCGGCCGAGTTTGACCAGCACGGCATTGCCGAGGGGCCGGAAGATGCCCGCGTGGTTGTGCGCGAGTTCGCCGACTACCAGTGTCCGGCCTGCGCCATATTCGAGCCCACTGCCCATGCGCTGCGGGAAGCCTATGCTGACAACGACGACGTGCGCTTCGTGTTCTTCGCCTTTCCCCTTCGCTCGCATCAGCACGCTCGCGCGGCCGCCCAGGCCGCCTGGTGTGCCGACAAGCGCGACGCATTCTGGCCCTTCCACAAGCGCCTGTTCGACAAGCAGCAGGCCTGGTCCCAGTCGGGCAACCCGCAATCGGACTTCATCGATATTGCCGTCGAGAGCGGCATTCCGGTCAATCCGTTCCGCCAGTGCCTGGAACAGGACACGACCGCCGAAGCCGTGAATCAGAGCCAGAATGTGGCCATCCAGGTCGGCGTGGCGTCGACGCCCACCATACTCGTGGGGCGCCGGGTGTTCTCCGGCGTGACGTCGCTGGAGCGACTGAAGCAGGAAATCGACAACCAGCTGGCGCAGTAGGCCGGCCCGAAAGGCCGAGCTGAATCGTCCGCCGTCCGACCGCCTGATTGTCGGGATTCACAAGCCGCAGCACGCGGGGTGTCCGGCCGCCCCCATGGCGCCAGCGAGCGGGTACAATCGGCTGCACCTGTTCCCAGCACGGCCCAGCCATTGATGACCGCGCCCTTCAGCATGGCCCCATGGCATGACTTGCACGCCGGCCGGCGCGGCCGCGCGCGTGCCGGTGGCGGGCACGCATGACGGTCTCTGCAGACATGCCGGCCGATCAGTCATTCGCCTGGCAGAAGCTTTACGCGCCACCGGTATTGCGCGGCGCCGTGGTGCGAACGCGGCTGCTGGAGCAGCTGCTTTCGGACGAACATCAGATCGTCGCCATGCAGGCCCCCGCCGGGCACGGCAAATCCACCCTGCTGCAGCAGGCCAAGGCGAGTTGCGAACAGCAGGGCATGGTCACCGGCTGGCTGTCCTTTGATGAATCCGACAACGACATCGGCCGGCTTTTCGGCCACCTGCAGGCGCTGCTGGACACCGTGGAGCAGGCGGACCGCAACAACAGTCAGACGCACCCGCCGCAGCCCGGTGACAACCCCCGCGCCAACTGGTTCGTGAGCCGGCTGAGCCGGATCGGCCAACCTGTAGCCCTGTTTCTGGACGAGTTCCAGACGCTGCACAACAAGTCGGTCCTGAACTTCTTTCGCCACCTGCTGGCGCGCCTGCCCGACAACACGCGGTTGTTCATCGGCTCGCGCACCCTGCCCGACCTGGGACTGGCCCGCCTGGCCGTGAACAACCAGGCGCTGGTGCTGCACGCCGAGGACCTGCGCTTCACGCCGGAGGAAGTGGACGAATTTTTCGCCGGCGTGATCGATCTGGACATCAGCGACGCCGAGGCCGAGGCGATCCATGAACGCACCGAGGGCTGGCCGGCCGCCGTTCAGCTCTATCGGTTGTCACTGGCGCGCCCGGCGGTCCGCGAATCGCTGGCCAATCTGGATGCCTACCACCCCAGCCAGTTGGCCGACTATCTGGCGGAAAACGTGCTGGCGCTGCAGCCGGACGCGGTTCAGAATTTTTTGCTGCATACCTCGCTGCTGTCGCGGCTGTCCGCCGACCTGTGCGATGCGGTGCTGGAACGCAGCGACAGCCAGACGCTGCTCAAGCAGCTTGAGTCGGCGGGGCTGTTCATCCGCAGCCTCGATTCAGGCATGCGCTGGTTCAAGTATCACACGCTGTTCTCGTCGTTCCTGCAGGAACAGCTGCAGGAGCAGGATCCGGACGCGATCACGCGGCTGCACGAGCGCGCCCGAGACTGGTTTCTGGCCGCGGGGATGCACGAGGAGGCCATGCCGCATGCCCTGGCGCTGAGGGATTTCGATTCCGCGGCGCGGGCGCTGGACCAGTGGGCCGCCCAGCTGATCATGGACGGGCAGCTCATGACCGTGGAGCACTGGTATGAGCGGCTACCGCTGGATGTGCTGGACGATCTGCCCGAGCTCGCGGTCAAGATTGCCTATGCGCTGGCCTTTCTGCGGCGGCGCCAGAAGCTGGGGCCGATCCTGCGAAAACTGGAGGCCGCCAGCGATCCGGACCATCCCGATCTGGCCACGCGCCGGCGCATCGTGCGCGCCATGATCGACGTCATCCAGGACAACATCAGCGCGGCGGCGGAAGGGATTGCGCCGGTGGACGTGCGTGACCAGCAGGCCGAGGGCTTCACCGCGTTCGAGCTGGCGGCGGCCGCCAACCTGAAGGGCTTCGTGGCGCTCACCACCGCCGATTTCGAACAGGCGCGCGAGCAGCTCACGCTGGCCCGCGCGCACGGCGAGCGGGTTCGGGCGACCTTCAGCTGGGCGTACTCGATCGGCACGGCCGGCGTGAACCTGATGGTGCAGGGGCGCCTGCGCGAGGCGCTGGAGCTATTCCGCCGCGGCATGGCGGAACCGCGTATTGCGCTGGACGACTCGGTAGCGTCCGCGGTCATGGTGTCCTGCCATATTCAGGCGCTCTACGAAGCGCAGGACATCGAGGCGGCCACGACCCTGTTCCGCCAGTACCACGACCTGATTGCCAATGCCGCGCTGCTGGACTATCTGGCCGTGGCCTATATCTCCATGGCCCGCATTCACGATGCGCAGGGCGAGCCGGGGCGGGCTCAGGAGCTGCTGGACGAGGCGGAAACACTGGCCCACACCAGTCTGTGGCCGCGGCTGGTGCGCCGGGTGGGCTGGGAGCGGGTGCGTCGCGCCCTGATCAGCGGCGAGCTGGATCGCGCGCAGGCCATTGCCAGCCGTATCGAGCCGCGCAACGAGGACATGGCGGGCCGATTGCCGTTTTCCGAGGACGACGACGACGAGTTCATCGGGCGCATTCGCCTGCGCATTCATGACGGACAGTCCGCGCAGCTGCTCGAGCAGATCGGCCACGAGATTCACGCCGCCAGCGCGCAGGCCCGGCTGCGGCGGCGTATCAAGCTGCTGACGCTCGAAGCGATGGCGCTGCGCTCGCTCGACCGGTCACAGGACGCCTGCAAGGTGCTGCGCAAGGCGCTGCAGGCGGCCGCTCCGGAAGGCTATCTGAGCAACTTCCTGGAAGAGGGCCCGGCGCTGCTGCGCTTTATACGCGACAACCGTAGCGGCCTGGACGGGGCGGCCGCGGAGGCCGATGCGGGCCCCATGGTGGCGCTGGTCAACCAGCTCCTGGAGCGCGCCGGCCCGGAATACGCGACGCCGGCCAACCGTCAGTTCACCGATCCGGTCGAACCCCTGACCGAGCGCGAGCAGGAAATCCTCTCGCTCGTGGGCGAAGGGCTGTCGAACCGGGACATCGCCGAGCGGATCTTCGTGTCCGAAAACACCGTCAAGTATCACCTGAAGAACGTCTATTCCAAGCTTCAGGTCAGCAGCCGGCTGCAGGCGATCAGCGCGGCCCGCGAGCTGGAACTGCTGTAGCGCGAATCAGGCCGGCGTGGTTCGGCGGGCAGAGGTTTCGAAGCCGGCGTAGCCGCCGGCTGCCTGATCGCGACAATGCTGGTGAAAGGCGGGCCCACCGCCCAGATAAACCAGACATACGCGCGGCTTGCCCGGGATATTGCTGCCCAGATACCAGGAATCGGCGGTGGGCATCAGGGTCTGGTGCGCCACTTCGTCGGTATGCCGCACCCATTCGGTCTGCGCCTGCTCGCGCGGCTCAATTCGGTCCAGCCCCTGCCGGCCCATCCAGCCGATGCAGTCGGCAATCCAGTCCACGTCATGCTCGATCGAACGCGGCATGTTGAACAGCACCGACGGGCTTTGCGGGCCGGTGACAATGAAGAGATTGGGAAACCCCCGCGTGGCCATCCCCAGCAGGGTGCGCGGGCCCTCGGCCCAGGCATCCTCGAGCCTGAGCCCATCACGGCCGCGGATATCCATTCTGAATAGTGACCCGGTAAACGCGTCGAAGCCGGTGGCGAACACCACCGCGTCCAGCACGTAAAGACGATCGTCGGTCCGGATGCCCGAGGCCACGAACCGGCGCAGGGGCGAGCGGCGCAGGTCGACCAGCGTCACATTGTCGCGGTTGTAGGTCTCGAAATAACCGTCTTCCAGCGGCTGGCGCTTTGTGCCGTAGGGATAGTCCTGCGGACAGAGGGTTTCGGCCACATCGGGGTCGTTTACGCGGGCGCGAATCTGGCGCCGCACGAAGTCTGCGGCCGTTCGATTGGCGGTTTCGTCGAAAAGAATATCCATGTAGCTGCCCAGCCAGAGCTCGAATCCGCCCTTCTGCCAGGCCTGCTGGTAGCGGGCTTCGCGTTCTGCCTCGGGCACCGCCAGGGCGGAGGGCTGCCAGTTATCGAAAGGCACGCCGGCAAAGGAAGACCACTCCCGCTGTCGCATGCCGGGGTAATCGGCCTTCAATGCGCTGTTGGCCTGCTCGTCCAGCGGATAGTTGCCAAGCGGCGCCGCGTAGGTGGGCGTGCGCTGAAAGACGTATAGCTGAGCCGCCTGCCGGGCCAGATGCGGGATGATTTGCAGACCGGTGGCCCCGGTGCCGATCACGCCCACGCGCTGACCACGAAAATCCACGCCGTCATGGGGCCATCGGCCCGTGAACCAGGTTCGGCCGGCGTATTCGTTCAGCCCCTCGAAGTCCGGGATGTTGGCTTCCGACAGGCAGCCCACTGCGCTGACCAGATAGCGGGCGGACAGCCGCTCGCCGCGGTCTGTGCGCACGCGCCACTCGCGCGCGGTTTCGTCCCAGTCGGCGCCGACCACGGCGGTATTGAACTGGATGTCCGGTCGCAGAGCGAAGCGGTCGGCCACATGCTCGAGATAGCGCAGAATCTCCGGCTGGCGCGCAAAGCGCTCCGACCAGGACCAGGATTGCTCCAGCTCGTCAGAGAAAGAATAGCAGTAGTGATAGCTGTCTATATCGCAGCGCGCACCCGGGTAGCGGTTCCAGTACCAGACGCCGCCCACGTCGGCCGCCCGCTCGATCACCCGTACCGACAGGCCCATCTGGTCGCGCAGACGGTGTAGCGCGTACAGACCGGCAAAGCCCGCACCCACGATCAGCACATCGAAACCGCCGTTTTCCTGATCTTCCGGCATGACCGCCCTCCTCCTCTTATTTATGCTGGCAGTCTATCCGCTGACCGTCGTATTGACGATATGTCAGCAAGAGAGCCCTTTAGCGCAGGAGAGCGTTCCCGCCATGGATGCCGAATTCACGCCCCTTGATATCGCCGTGCTGACGGTGTCGGACAGCCGCGACGAAAGCAGCGACACGTCCGGCGCCCTGCTGGTCAGCCGGCTGCAGGACGCCGGGCACCGCCTGTTTGAACGCGCCCTGTGCGCGGACGATATCTACGAGATCCGGGCCCGCGTGGCCCGCTGGATTGCAGATGAGCGTCCGCAGGTCGTCATCACGACGGGCGGCACCGGGATGACCGGACGCGACGGCACGCCTGAAGCCGTCATCCCGCTGCTGGACAAGCAGATACCCGGATTCGGCGAGATGTTCCGGGTACTTTCGTGGGACAAGATCGGCCCGTCGACGCTGCAGTCCCGCTGTCTGGCCGGCGTGGCCAACGGCTGCTACATCTTCTGCCTGCCGGGCTCGTCGGGCGCCTGCGCCGACGGCTGGGACCAGCTCATCAGCCGGCAGCTCGACACCCGCAGCCGGCCCTGCAATCTCGCGGAACTGCTGCCGCGTCTGAAAGAACAGTAGGCAGTACCGGCTCAGGGCTTGCGGCGGATATCGCTTTCCAGATTGGCCTTGATCTGGCGGGCGTCGTAGGCGTTGGGGTTATCCGAGGGCTTGGCGCCCGAATGCAGGGTGATCTCGCCGAAGGCGGAATATTCGTCGGAAGACGACGTGGTCGTGCCGCCGCCCAGACCAATCCCGAAGACGAAGGGCGACAGGCCGACGCCCGTGTAGTGGGTGGTTTCGCGCGTCCTGCGGTCGGTATCCCGGCCCACCGCAATGAAATAATCGGCGTTCTGCTCCAGGGCGAGTTCGGCCGCGCGGTAGAGCAGATAGTTCTGCACCGTCTCGCGATCCGTTCTCGAATTGCCCTTGAAGGTGATCCGGTAGCGGTTGTCCTCGAGCTTCTGGGACGAATAGCCGTATTCCTCGCCCGGTCCGGCGGCCTTGTAGTGAGTAGCGGTCGCGCAGGCACTCAGCGCCAGCGTCAGCAGTACAACCGACCAGGCTGTCGTGCGGGTCATGGATTGTCTCCGGCTAAACGTGTCTTGTTGTCTTGGACGCTGGAACGCCGCCGAGGGTTCCTCGACGCGGCTCAATCGGACGTTCTTTCAAGCCGGTAGGCCCGCTCCACCAGTGCCGTGACACCCCGCTCACGCAGGTGATCGTTGCCGGCCAGCGCATCGCGCTCGGTCAGCAGCTCAATGCCGAAATGGCGGCCGAACAGGCCCCGCACCTCGGCATCGTCCACCGAAAACGGCGGACCGCTCATATCAGCCTGCGGGTAGGCCAGCGTGATCAGCAGCCCCCGACAGCCCGGGCGTAACCCGTCCGCCAGATGGGCCGCGTAGCGCACGCGGTCTTCGGGCGGCAGGGCGATCAGCGCCGCGCGATCGAAAAAGCCCGTTACGCTGCCCAGGCGGTCCGCCGGTAGCGAGAGGAAATCGCCGGCGATGATCTGAATCCCGCTACCGGCAAACCGCTGACCCGCCGCGTCAGCTTCGACCGTATAGTCCAGGTCGTTCTCCTCGAAGAAGGCCCGCGCGGCCCGATCGCTCAGATCCACACCCAGCACCGGATGGCCCTGCGCGGCCAGCCAGGCCATGTCGCGCGCCTTGCCGCAAAGCGGGACCAGCACGGCCGCAGCCTGCGGAATACCCAGCGTCGACCAGTGCTGCCGCAGCAGCGCATTGCCATCGGCCTCGTGCCAGCCGGTCTGCCCGGCCGACCAACGGTCCAGCCAGAAGGAATTGTTTACGTTCATAGCTCGTCCGACGCCGACTTCTCTGGGATCATGACCCACTCTTATGGGTGGGGCGGGGTTTACGACCGCGCTCAACAGTAATGAGTCAAAGAAAAAAGTGCGAGCCAGAGGAGAGGCAAAATCATGTCGCAGACCGCCAAATGCTGGCATTTCACCCAGCGGCCAACCGGCAACGTCAACGCTGATACCTTCACGCTGCAGGATGACCCGCTGCCGCCACTCGAATCGGGTCAGATTCTGGTCAGGCCCGTTTATGTGTCCATGGACCCGACCAATCGGGTGTGGCTGAGCGACTGGGAAAACAAGTACATGGACCCGGTGCCTCTGGGCGCGCCCATGCTGGGCTTCACGCTCGGCCGCATCGAGGCCTCACGCCACCCGGAATATCCGGAAGGCCATCTCGTGACCGGACTGGGTCCATGGGCCGAGCGCTATGTGCTCACCCCGGACGAGGCCTGGACACTCTTTCCGGAAATGCCGGCGGATCAGCTTGCCGAGGCGTTCGGTATTCTTGCCATCGCGGGCCCCACCGCGATCGTGGGCCTGCTGGAAATCGGCCAGCCCGAGGCCGGCGACACCGTTCTCATCTCGGCTGCGGCCGGCGCCGTGGGGTCGGTCGCCGGCCAGATTGCGAAGATTCACGGCTGCCGCGTGATCGGCATCGCGGGGGGCAAGGAGAAATGCCGCAGCCTGATCGAGGATTTCGGCTTTGATGCGGCCGTGGACTACAAGCAGGGCAATCTGCTTGCCGACCTGAGGGCACAGGCCCCCGACGGCATCGACGTGCTGTTCGAAAACGTGGGCGGCGACATACTGGATGCCGGGCTGAGCTTCATGAATAACGGCGGGCGCGTGGTGATCTGCGGCCTCATCTCTTCCTACAGCAAGCCGGGCAGCGAACCCGTCCCCGGGCCGTACAATTTTGCCGAGCTCATCTTCAAGCGTCTGCGCATGGAAGGGTTCGTCATTCTGGACCACCTGGATCGCTACCCGCGGTTCCACGAGCAGCTCGTCGGCTGGATGGACGCCGGCCGGATCAACTTCAGGCTGCACACCATCCAGGGCATCGAATCGGCGCCCGAAGCGCTGGCCATGCTCTTTACCGGCAGCAACACCGGCAAGCTCATGGTGCAGTTCAGCGCGCCCTGACCTCTCGGGTTGCCCGCACCAAAGGATGGTAATTTAAGCGCCGTCGCTCCGGCCGGGAACGAAAAACAATGTCCACGTTGCGTGAAGAACCCGGCGCGCTGGCCACTCCGCCGCCCGAAGCGGCCAGCGTGACGCGGCAAAATGCGCTGGCGCGGCTCAAGCAGGCCGCTGACCTGCCGCTGGTGGTGGTCACCGGCCCGGCGGGCTATGGCAAGACCACCCTGTTGCGCCAGTACGCCGATTTCCGCCGCGCTGCCGGCAGCGCGCTGGCCTGGGTACGCATGGAATCGCGTTTCACTCATCCAGGCCGGCTGCTTTCGTTGCTCAACCAGGCGGTTGCGGAACTGCTCGACGGCTCGCCGGCGGCGCCGGAGGTGGCCGACAGGCAGTCGGTTCATGTCCTGGGCGAGCGGCTGAGGCAGGCCGGTATAGACGGGGTCATCGTGCTGGACAACTACGACCAGACCCGTGACCCCGGCCTGGAAACCCTGCTCACCCAGCTCATCCGGGCCCTGCCCGAGGGCGTGCAGCTCTGCATGGGCGCCCGCTCGCTGTCCGCCTCGCGCCTGGCCGCGCTCAAGCTCGATAGCCGGGCGCTTGTGCTGGACGAGGAGGACCTGCGGTTCGAACCCGCCGAAACCCGTGCCTTCTTTTCGGAATTCCCGGAACTGTCACCCGCCGAAATTGACGAGATTCACCAGGGCAGCGATGGCTGGCCGGCGGCGCTGCAGTGTTTCCGACTGTGCCTGCGGCGCGGCCGCAAGCACCGGAGCGCGGCCTATGCCGGCCGGGGCGTCACGCCCGAACTGCTGGATTTTCTGGCCGCCGAGGTCTTCGAGAACCTCGACGCAGACACTCGCTCTCGGCTGCTCGATCTGGCCGTCCCCGAATCGCTGGACGCCGAATTGACGCAGCATCTGCTGGGTATTCGTGACGGCCAGGCCTATCTGCGCGAGCTGGAGCAGTCCGGGCTGTTCCTGGCCGCCATTGACCTTCAGGGACGCTGGTTCCGCTTTCACAATCTTTTTCGACAGTTCCTGCTGGACCGTCTGACGGTGACGCTGCCGGCGGACGAGCTCAGGCAGCGGCAGCGACGGATTGCCGAATGGCACGCCGGCAAGGGACAGACCGAGCAGGCCATTCAGCATTTTCTGGATGCCGGCGACGCCAATCCGGCGGCGGCCCTGCTGAACAAGCTGGTCGGGCAGATGCTTGCCACCGAGCGGCTGGAACTGATCGAGCACTACGCCGACCGCCTGCCGCGGGACGTTCTGCTTCAGCACGACGACCTGACCTGCGCCGCCATCATCGCCTTTTCGTTCCGCCGCGCCTTCGACAAGGCACGCGGCCTGCTCGACGACGCCCGCGCGCGATACCCGGATTCGAGCGGACCCGACTTTGCCGAGCTCTTCCTGCTGGCCGCCGAAGACCGCGTGCAGGCGCTTGGAGAACTGGCCGAGCGCCTGCTGGACCGATTTGAAGGCGACAATTTCCGGCAGGCCATCTGCATGAATGCCCGCTCGCTGTGGCTCTACGCATGCAGCGACTTCGAGACCGCTCGCGACCTGCTGGTACGCGCCCGATCGCTGCACGATCAGGCCGGCAACCTGTTTGGCCAGGCCTATCAGGAGGCCGTTCACGCCCTGGTCCTGAGTGGTCAGGGCCGGATCGACGATGCCCTGGCAGGACTGACCTCGGCCCTGCGCCGGACCGAACGCGACACGGCCGGCAACGCGTCCGCCGGCTCTGTGCTGGCGGCCTACCTGGCTGACGGCCTGTACGAACAGAACCGGCTGGAGGCCGCCGAACGCCTCATCGCGGATTACGGCCAGTTTGCCGAGCAGCAGACCATTGCGGATGCGCTGGCTGTCATGCTGCTGACCCAGGCGCGCATTGCCCGACTCAGAGGCAACATGCGACTGGCGGAGGACAGCATCGAGCGGCTGGTGTATTTCGGACATCGGCACAAGCTCGGCCGGCTGGTGGCCTACGGCAATGCCGAGCTGCTGCGCTACGCCACCCTGGACGAGGATTTGCAGCGCGCTGGCCGTCGCATGGAAATGCTCGAGGACGGCCGGTCACTGCAGCCGGATGGCTCACTGCTGTTCCACGCGGGCGAAACCGAATGCGTCACGATCACTCGCTGCCGATGGCTGATGGCCAGTGGACAATATGCCGAGGCGCGCGGTGTGCTTCAGCGGGAAATACGGCAGGCTCAGGCACAAAGACGGCATCGCAGAGCGCTCAAGCTGCTGACTCTGCTTGCCCTCGGGCAGTTCGCCCAGGGGAACCAGAGCATGGCTTTTCGGACGATGCTGCGCGCACTGGAAATCGCCGCGCCACAGGGATTGGTGCGCAGCCTGCTTGACGAAGGTCCGCAACTGACCCGGCTGTTGCGGGCCCTGCGCGAAGCGCAGCCGGCACTGCCTGCCGGTGTTCAGCCCGATCCGGTGCAGCAACATCTCGACCACCTGCTCGCCCTGTCGGGAGACGGCCCTGCAGACGCCGCCAGCCCGAAACCCGAGCAGACGACGCAGGCAGCGCCCCTGGTCGAGCAGCTCACGCGGCGTGAGCTAGACATTCTGCGGCAGGTGTCGCGCGGGTTGTCCAACCGGGAGATGGCGGATCGGTTGTGCGTGTCGACCAATACGGTCAAGTGGCACATGCGCAACATTTTCGAGAAGCTGCAGACCCGCAATCGGGTTCAGGCCATTGCGGCGGCACGAAATCTCGGCCTGATCGACTAGTGTAGTGCGTCACATTTGAAGGCACATTAGACCGAGTTCCATTTTTCGTCAGGCAAGGCGCGCCGACGAGTCATAGCCGTAGCTATGGCGAGGAGCTGCAACGCCGCATGGCGGGAAATGGGGCCGGTATCAGTGCCAGACAGTGTGGCGCACTGCACTAGCTCTTCGTCTGGCCGAGCGAGGGCGCCTGACGCAGGACCTCGTGAGCCCCGTCCCGCACAACGTAGTCGCCGGCAATCAGCAGGCGGTTGCCGGGCGACAGATGAGGCACGCTGCGCGCGCCGCCCAGTAGTAGCAGGACGAACAAACCCGCAACGGCGTTCAGGGCGTTGCGCAGCGTGGCGCGCTGCATGGCGTCACCGCCGCGATTATTCACCTCGCCTGCAGCAACCCACCAATCCGGCAGCGCATCGCTGGCTCGCCAGGCGCCCCAGGGGCGAACCCGCATACCGTAGCCGGTCAGCCCGACGCTGTAGCTGTGAATATCCGGGAAGTAGTGACAGATCACCGCGTGGAATATGGCCTGACCGGGTCGCGGCGTGAAGCCGGTGGTATCCGGCGCGAAAGCCAGCGCGGCGTTCTCCAGTTCGGGATAGGTGTCCTTGAGCAGCGCCGCGAGTTCGCGTGAATAGCAGGAGAAATTCCGGTCGTCGGGCTGCACCCAGCCCAGCGCCGTGATCAGACGATGCTCCAGCAGCAGAAACCGCCTCCAGCAATCGATTTGCTGCGATCGGCGGGTGCGGGAGTCTCGCATGGGGCTGCTCTGAAGACCGGATGAGGCTCGTAAAATAAGGCATCACCGGGGCACTCGCAATGCGCGCCGGGCGCGCGCGAAAATGCTGCAGCGCTTCCAACTCTTTCGGGTGGGGAGCGGTCTTTTCTCCGGTCCTACGCTGCTGTGGTACTAAAGCATCGAATTCCGGAGGAGAGACCACGTGGGCATTCTCGTCAGCATTGATAATGGCGGCACCCTGACCGACGTTTGCGCGCTCAAAAGAGCCGGCGACGAGCCAGGGGAATTGTTCTTCGGCAAGACGCTGACCACGCCGCATGACCTGTCGCAGTGTTTCATGGACGCGCTCAAGGTGCTTTCCGAACGCATTTACGGCGAAGCCGACCTGCAGCGGCTGGCCTCGGAAATCGAGTACATCCGCTATTCCACCACCCAGGGCACCAACGCGCTGGTGCAGCGCAAGGGTCCGCGTCTGGGCGTGATTGCCGGCTCACAGGCGGATATCGATGCGCTCAAATCCGGCGAGGAAGAAGCTGACCTGTTCGCCGCCGTCGTCGCCGACCGCACGTCCATCATCGACATGAGCGGCGACGATGAATCCGTGCGCCGTCGCGTGGCGGAGACCGTGAACGACCTGACCGCGCGCGGCGCCAACCGGGTGATCGTCAGCTTCTCGGGCGACAACGCCAAGGCCGAGGAAGACCGCTTCCGCAAGCTGATCTACCGCGAATTCCCGCGCCATCTGCTGGGCGCCGTGCCGCTGATTTTCGGCACCGAAATGAGTACCACCGAGGACCGGGTCAAGCGCACCTGGGCCGCCATGCTCAACTCCTTTCTGCACCCGGCGATGGAGCATTTTCTCTACAACGCCGAGGATCAGCTGCGCGCCCTGCGCACCCGCAATCCGCTGCTGATTTTCCGTAACGACGGCGGCTCCACCCGGGTGGCGCGTACCGTGGCGCTGAACACCTACAGCTCCGGCCCGCGCGGCGGCGTGGAAGGCGCGCTCACCTTGCTGGGCCACTACGGCATCAAGAATGCGGTGTCGATGGACATCGGCGGTACGACGACCGACATCGCCGTGTTTTCCGACAACGGCGTGCGTGAGCAGGAATTCGGCCTGGTCGAAGGCATACCGGTGCCCTTCCGGCTGGCCGACATGCACAGCGTGGGCGCCGGCGGCTCGACCATGATGAGCACCGCCGACGGGAAGGTGAAGGTGGGCCCCGAAAGCGCGGGCGCCGCACCGGGCCCGGCCTGTTTTGGCCGCGGCGGCACCTCGCCCACCTTCACCGATGTGCTCCTGCTCTCCGGCTTCATCGATCCGGCCTCCTACTTCGGTGGTCAGCTCGCGCTGGATGCCGAGCGTGCGAAAAAGGCCGTCATGGAAAAAGTGGCCGAGCCACTGGGGCTGTCTCTCGAGGATGCGCTGACAGCCATCTCGGACGCGTACCACGACAAGATTGCCGACGCGATGCGCCCCGAAGTCGAGGCCCATCCCGACATGGTGCTGCTGGCCTTTGGCGGCGCCGGCCCCATCAGCGGCTGCGGCGTGGCCGATCGGCTGGGGCTGAAGCGCGTGCTGGTGCCGAGGCTCTCCGCCGTGTTCAGCGCCTTTGGCATCGGCTTTTCCGATATTGCCGACAGCTTTGTGGAAGTGCTTAACGGTACCGACGCGGCGGCGATACAGACGGCGGCCGGCGAACTGCTCAAGCAGGCCCGCCGCGGCATGAAGGCGGAAGGGTTCGACCTGGACAACTGCGAACTCTCGTCTGCGCTGGTCACCGGCGAGGGCGAGGACCGCCAGTCCACGCCCATCGATATCCAGAACATCAACGGCGCCCAGCCCGCCGCCGGGACCCGCCTGGTACTGACGGTCACCCGGCCCATCGCCCACTTCTCCCTGAAGCAGGGCGAGCCCGATGGCACCCAGCCGGCAACCGCCGACGGCGCTCGCGCCGGCATCTTCGGCGAAATGCCGCTGTACAAGGTGGACAACTTCAAGCCCGGCGACACCGGCGATGGCCCGGCGATTGTCGAGGATGAATTGTTCACCTGCGCGGTACCCGAAGGCTGGTCGTTCAGCGTGACAGCGAATGGCGATATTGACCTTAGGAAGGCTTGAATGAAAGACATTAACCACAGAGGCACAGAGCACACAGAGATCTGACTTTCCTAACTTTGTGCCCTTTGCGACTTTGTGGTGAATAAGCGAACGAAGGCGAATGCGCTCATGAAGAATTTGAACCACAAAGAGCACGAAGAAC